>JBARVV010000088.1:0-96244 GCA_049646445.1 Nodosilinea sp.
CCGTGCAAACCCTGCAACTCACCCACCCCAAAAAAAGAACCCCCTGAATGAATCAGGGGGCATAACCTTGTGTCGCTGGGGGAGGGTACAACCTTACAGCGCGTGACACACTGCAATGCCCCTACAAACCGGGGGGTATACAGACAGGATTCGGTATTAGAACCAAATCCGCGCCTACAACACCCGCCCCGACGCCCCCCGTGGCAGATATTCACCCATGCCCGATCGCCCCAGCCACTCATCCCCATCGACAATGCACTGACCGCGCAAAAACACCTTCTTCACCTTGCCCGTCACCTCGCGCCCCTCAAACAGTGAGTAGTCCACCAGCGAGTGGTGAGTACTGGCGCTGAGGGTGTGGGTTTCATTGGGGTCAAACAGCACCAGGTCGGCGTCGCTGCCGACCGCGATCGTGCCCTTGCGCGGAAACAGGCCAAACATTTTGGCCGGGGCGGTAGCGGTCAGCTGCACAAACCGATTCAGGTTGATCCGCCCCGCCCTTACCCCGCCGTCGTAGAGCAGAGTCAGCCGCAGTTCCACCCCCGGCGCACCGTTGGGAATGCGGTTAAAGTTATCCCGACCGAATTGTTTTGACTTGAGAATCCCCAGCGGGTTCTCATTCATGCAGAAGGGGCAGTGGTCAGTGGCGACCAGTTGCAGGTCATCGAATTGCAGGCCGCGCCATAGAGCATGTTGACAGTTGTGATCTCTCAGGGGCGGCGTCATTACAACCTTAGCGGCCTCAAATCCGGGGGCGTCGTACTCCGACTCATCCAAAAATAGGTAGTGGGGGCAGGTTTCGGCAAAGGCATGGATGCCGCGATCGCGCGCTTCCACCACCGCCTCCAAGGCTTCTTTAGCCGACAGGTGGACAATGTACACTGGCACCTCCGCCAGCTCCGCAATCCGAATTACCCGGTGGGCTGCTTCCCCTTCCATCAGGCTGGGCCGGGTGAGCTGGTGGTACTTGGGCGAGGTGTTGCCCTGCTCTAGCGCTTCTTCGATCAGCGCCTGAATCACCACTCCATTCTCGGCGTGAAGGTTGACCATACCGCCGTGATCGCCCGTGCGCCGCATGGTTCTAAAAATATCGGCATCATCGACCATCAGCACGCCGGGGTAGGCCATGTAGAGCTTAAAGCTAGAAACCCCGTCGTGGTTGATTAAATCGGGCAGCTCTGCCAAAGAGCCAGGGTTAACGTCAGTGAGAATGACGTGAAAGGCGTAGTCGACGCAGCACTGCGGCTCTGCCGCTGCCAGCCGCCTATCCAGCGCTGCCTTGGGGCTGTCGTTGTGGAACTGCTGGGCAAAGTCGATGATGGTGGTGGTGCCACCAAAGGCTGCCGACCGGGTACCTGTTTCAAACGTGTCGCAGGTGTAGACATCATTGCCCATGGGGGTTTCCATGTGCACATGGGCGTCAATGCCGCCAGGCAATACGATCAGCCCGGTGGCATCGTGGCGCTCGGCATTCTCTACCGTCAGCTGGCGGCCAATCGCCTCAATCCGGCCATCCTGCACAAGAATGTCGCCCACGTAATCGTCTACGGCGGTGACAATGCGACCACCCTGAATGAGTACCGAAGTCATAACAAGCCCCCAGAATCGAAATGGCTGAGCGAAACGGCTGGCCAAGTTGGCCGGGCTGCGGCACCCATTCAAGGGGAGCGCAACGTTGCTATGACTATAGTTAGAGACCTAGCGCTTGCCCATTAAATAAATGTGCAGCTATACCCGGCCCGGCTAAGGATCCATAATTCTCACGGGATATTGCAGCAGTCGATTTAGTGAGGACACTTTGATAGGCAGAATCCTCTGATAGGGGCATTGCACTGCAATGCCCCTACGCCGAACCTGTCCTAATACAGTAGACATTTGCAATAGAGATTCCCTTCTCGACCTGAATTGGTTTAGCTGCGGTAGTGCAGCTCTTCGAGCCAGGTGCGCAGTTCTTCAGCCGAGGCGTGATCAATGGCGAGTTGAGTAATCGGATCGTAGGCATTCCACAGGGTTGTGCCAGAGACATTGGTCGTTGGCCAAACCCGAGGTTCTGTGGTGGCGTCTAGGCGGGCCAGTACGTTGGTCCAGAAACCGCCGAGTTGGGCGACCAGGTTGGGCGTATGGCTAGAATTGTGGATCGGCCAATAGCTGGAATTCATAACTAGATCTCCGGTTGCGTTTAGGGGTTTTTCACCCACAACACCAGAGTAGTTTTCTGTAGCAAAAACTACAAAAACTTTTGGTTATGGCTGGCATGAACAACTTTCATGGGCTGTGGCTGGGATTTACCTGCTGTGTAGAATTGTCAAAAGCCGATATCTCTATAAAAACGTAGCGTATTATACAGATATAAGATAAATCGTTCATCTTGATGCCCTCTAATTTGGTGCACGCCCCTCAGGCACCCTGGTAACGAGACGGAAGTAGGGACACTCCCGAAGGAACGCGCCTCACTACGCATCGCTTCTAGGAGGCGACATTATGAAACTCATCTATCGCGGTATTAGCTACGACGCTACGCCTCACCCCGCTCCTAAGCTGAGCCAAACTGGCAATATGGGCCACTATCGCGGTGTGCCCGTGGTGCTGAAAAACCTGGCCGAACTGCCTGCCCAACCCGCCGTAAACTTGGCCTGGCGCGGTGTGCCCTACCGTGCTGGCATCACAGCCCCTGTCGCGGCTGCTCCCATAGAAATTCCTGCTGTTGCGGCTAGCCTGGCAACATCGGCGGTAGCGGCTGAAACTGTGTCCACCAGCTCCCCCATGACTGCTGACTCCTCCACAACTACTAGCTCACCTATGACTACCGACCTTCCCACGACTACTCGAACTCCCTCGCCCACCAGTATTTCTGATTTGGCCAGAAACCTGTTTATTCGTCGTCACCAGCGCAGCCGTCGGCGCGAACAGGGCATGATGGTGCGGCTCGCTGCTGAAGTCGGTATTCCCATAGCAGACGCGGCCCACTACGAAAGCCACATTCAGGGCAAAATGCCCCACGATTTCTCTGGATACGATCGCGGCTCAGCCGCTATGAGCTAAGGTCGAGACGATATGGCAGATGGCCCGGTGAACTGACACGCCGGGCCATTTTTTGGCACCAGGGCGTAGATTTCGCCCCACTCTTGCTGCGTCAGCGGCTGGGAAATGAGTTGAACCTCAAAGCAGTCTTGGGCGGCCTGGGTTAGCGATGCAATTATTTGGGATCGGGTTAATCCATTGTGCAGGGCTGCCTGGGCCTGGTTCGGTGGTGGCCCTGGAGATTGAAACACCTGCTGCCACAGCTCTGAGTTTGGATCCAGACCCATAGACCCATGCTGCAACAGGTAAGAACCGCGCCGCAGCTGGGCGCTGCCAATCACTTTATGGCCTTGCGAATCGACCAGGTCGGCGCTGGTAGCTAGGGCAAAGCAGTTATGCGATCGCCTGTAGTCTCGACCGGGCTGGCCAAAGTCTAGGGGCACCTCCACATTTCCCCAGCCCTGAATCAAGAACTGGCAGAGGGTGCGGTAGGCTTGGTGGCGATCGCCTTCAATGTGAGAGGTAACCACGGCATAGGTCAAATCGCCCTGGTGCAGCACCCCGCGTCCGCCAGTTGGTCGCTGCACCAGATCTACCCGCTGCCCCTGCCAGCTCAGGTTTCGCCAGTGTTCCGGCATCTGTCGCCGCTGGCTTGCGCCCAGCGAAATCGCCGCCGGATTCCAGGTGTAGAACCGCAGGGTGGGCGGGTGGCCGTGGTGCTGGTGCTGGTCGAGCAGCCAGGCGTCGATCGCCATCTGCATGGCACCGGGCGCTTCTAACAGTGGAATCAGCCGCCAGATTGGCTGGCTCACGGTGCTTCTCCGGCATGGTACGAGCTGCGTACCAGCGGGCCAGAGCGCACGTGCTCAAAGCCAAGTTCGCGGGCAATGTTGCCCAAGCGGTCAAATTCTTCGGGTGTCCAGTAGCGATCGACCGGGCGGTGATCGAGCGAGGGGCGCATGTACTGGCCCAGGGTAATGCGATCGCACCCCACCGCCCGCAAATCCTGCATCGCCTCGATCAGCTCGGCCTCGGTTTCGCCGTGACCCACCATCAGCCCGGATTTAGTGGGGATGCTGGGGTCGAATTCCTTTACCAAAGAGAGCACTCGTAGGGAGCGATCGTACTTTGCTCCCCGCCGCACCGGGTCTTGTAGTCGTCGCACGGTTTCTAAGTTGTGGTTGTAGCAGGCGGGTTTGGCCGCTACAACCGTTTGCACCCGCTCCGCTTGTCCGGCCTCACGGGTCGGCCCACCCCAAAAGTCTGGGGTCAGCAGTTCTATCTCAGTATTAGGACTGCTGACTCGGATCGTGTCCATCACTCGAACGAACCAGCTGGCACCGTGGTCGGGCAAATCGTCCCGCGCCACCGACGTTAGCACCACGTAGCGCAGGCCCAGCAGCCGCACCGATTCGGCTACTTTCTCGGGTTCGTGGGGGTCTAGGGTCATGGGCGCATGGCCCTTATCAACCTGACAAAAGGCGCAGGCGCGAGTGCACACCGACCCCATCAGCAAAAAGGTGGCGGTGCGGTTGGCGTAGCATTCGCCCCGGTTGGGGCAGCGGCCCTCTTCGCAAATGGTGTGAATCTGCCGCTCTTTGACAATGCGCTGCACCGCTGAAATCTCGCTGGCGTTGCCAATTGGGCGGCGCAGCCAGTCGGGCATGCGCTCAAGTTCCGCCCTAAGCTGCTGACGCGAATTCGTTGTAGAAGTCATGAGCCACCGTAGGGTGGGCACTGCCCACCAAATGCTTTGCCGCCAGCAGGATAAACTACCCCACAAACTCAGGGCAAACGACCGTTTGCCCCTACTGGATTCTATCGCGGCTAATCTCGACTGCGACCTGACCTGTGTAGTCGGGGATAGGTGGGGTGAGTTTGGTCACCCTGACGGTAACTCGCTGTAGGCGCGGATCGCTGTCTAGGGCTGAGGTCGCGATCGCCCCCGCCAGCCGCTCAATTAGCGCAAACTTGGCTTCGCGAATAATCTGCTGGGTGCTGTTGATCACGGTGCGGTAGTCGTGGGTGTCGCTGAGGCGATCGCTCTGGGTTGCCTCAGCTAAATCTAAATACAGAACAATATCGGCCTGAAACCACTGGCCCAGCACGTTTTCTTCGCGCAACGCCCCGGTATAGCCGTAGGCGCGAATATTCGTCAGGTGAATGGCATCCATAACTAGGGGACTTCTCGATCAGGGCAGGTATCGGATTGCGGCAGCCTAATCCCCAGAACGTTGCTGTGCAGGTTTCAACTAAAACCCCCCTTATTAAGGGGGGCAGGGGGGATCCTAGAGGGAAACTTTGTGGTGAGACAATCTGCTACCAGAGGGCAAACAACCAAAGGGTAACGACCAGAGGGCAAACAACCGTTTGCCCCTACTTGGTGAGCCAGCCTTTGAGGCGAGCCGCTACCTGGGGTCGCCTGAGCTTACGCATGGCCTTGGTTTGAATTTGGCGCACCCGCTCTCGCGAGAGGTTGAAGATGCCGCCCACCTCTTCGAGGGTGTGGGTTTCGCCCGTGGTGAGGCCGTAGCGCAGGGTAATGATGTCTTTTTCGCGTTCGGTCAGCACCTCGCCCAGCACGCTGGTAATTTCCTGGCGCATCATGTTTTCGCTGATTTTAGACTCCGGCGTTTGGGTGCTGCTGTCTTCGAGCAGCTCCATTAGCTCGGTATCTTCGCCTTTGCCGACGCGATGGTTTAGAGAGAGCGATCGCCTGCGCACCTGCTGCAAACTTCTGAGCTGCTCGACCGTTACATCTAGGGCATCGGCCAATTCTTGCTCGTTGGGGTTGCGCTGCAAATCGCGGCGCAGATCGCGGTGGGCTTTTTTGAGCTTGTTCAGCTTTTCCACGATGTGGATCGGCAGGCGAATGGTGCGGGCATCGTTGGCGATGGTGCGGGTAATGCCCTGACGAATCCACCAGTAGGCGTAGGTCGAAAATTTGTAGCCTTTATCGGGATCAAATTTTTCGGTGGCGCGGTTCAGACCTAGCGCGCCCTCCTGAATTAAATCTAGAAAAGGCACCCCACGGTTTAAATAACGCTTGGCGATCGACACCACTAGCCGCAGATTAGAGCGAATCATTCTGCGCTTAGCGGTACGTCCCTCGTGCAGCTTTTGGGTAAACTCAGCCTCGCCGATCTTCAATTTTTCGACCAGCTCTTGCCGGCTGGGTTTACGACCCAACTCTTTCTGAAGTTTTTCGCTAGCAGTTTCGACCTTAGATAAGAACCGCACCTGCCGAGCCAGCTCAATTTCTTCGCTAGGTTTTAGCAACGGGTAGCGGGCCATCTCTTTAAAGAAAGCGCCGACGGCATCATCAGTGATGGTCTTGCTGTAGCCCGACAGCCCCATTTCTGACATCGCCTCTGACTGAGAAAACTTAGCCAGCACCTCCCGATCTTCGTCCCAGGCGGTGAGGTCAGGGGCGATTTGGCTATCCGCAGCGGAGACTTTTTCAGCCATCCGATTTAGGTCGGTGTCGAACCCATCTATGGATTCGTCGGGCCAAGCAATAGAACTGTCTCTGTCAGAGTTATACGTAGTAGTCATGGGGTAAATAGAACTGTATACCTACAGGTCGAAGCATGCAGATTTAGGGCATGTATATTCGGGTTGCCCTGTCGACGGCAACCCCTTACAAAATGACTGATCCCGGAGTTGAACCTGAGACTTATTTTGTGAGTCTACAATACGGATAATTTTGTGAATTCCCAGGCAATGTAACATTTCTTAGGCAACTTGCGTAGTGTAGCAGTCAAATTAAAAAACGGACCGAAAACATAAGCGCAATTCTAAAGAATCTTTTGCTATCCTCAGATACTTTGCCCAGGCATTGATTACAGTCTAGGGATAATCACTTATTCCTTTCGGTAGAACCGATTGCTGTTGGTCTAGGACAAGATCTCTCTACGTTATCTGTTACGTCTGAGGGGCAGTTTTCCACAGGGTGGAAAAGTTTTCCACAGAAAATATGCTGTGGAAAACCTGATTGCTTGGGGTTTTCAAGCCGTCAACCTCTCACGCTGGCTCTTACACTGGCATAGGTGACATAGATGGTGTAACAAGCGTGGGCCTTGGTGAAAGTAGTACCCAGCCCCAGTGGGTCAATGTTTTGGTGGACTATGGCGGCCAGCCCGCTGAGTATACCTATGCTGTGCCTATTCACCTAGCGGTACAGGTGGGCGACATTTTAACGGTGCCTTTTCGCCACCAAAGCATTGGAGCGATCGCGCTTTCCCTTTCCACAACTCCGCCCGCCAACCTGGTGCCTGCTCAAATTCGCCCGGTAGAAGGCGTGGTCGAACAGCGGTTTTTTGCCCCTGCCTACTGGACGCTGCTGCAGCGGGTGGCCGACCACTACCAGGTGCCGCTCATGCAGGTGCTAAAGACGGCGCTGCCGCCGGGGCTGCTGGCCAAGTCGCAGCGCAGGCTGCGGTTAAGGCGCGATCGCCCCACCCCGCCCCAGCTCAATTCCCTGGCCGCAGGGCTGAAACATCTATTAGAAGATCTTCAGCGATCGCCCACGGGCGATTACACCTGGCCTTACCTGCAGCGGCGCGGCCACAGCTATCGCGCCATGCAGCAGCTGATTCAGCTCGGCTGGGCCGAGTCGTACCTAGCCCCACCTCAGCCGCCCCAGGCCAAACAGCGCCAGGCGGTAACCCTGGTGTGTGGCGATATTCTACCCCCCGATCTGACCTCCCGCCAGCAAGAGATCGTGACCACTCTGCGTCGTCAGGGCGGCGATCTGTGGCTCAGCGATGCCCTACAGCTGTGCCAAACCACCAGCCCTACTCTCAAGCGGCTGGTTCTGGCGGGCTGCCTGGTGATTGAGCCGCGCGAGCAGCTGCGGGCCGAAGTGGGGCCAGCGCTCGCGCCCGACCAGCCCAAGCCCCTAACTCCCCTCCAGAGTCAGGCGCTTGATCCTATTAATAAGTGTCAGCAGGGCAGGCAATTTTTGCTGCACGGGGTTACCGGGTCGGGCAAAACGGAGGTGTATTTGCAGGCGATCGCCCCTCGCCTGGCCGCCGGGCAGTCGGCCCTGGTGCTGGTGCCCGAAATCGGCCTCACGCCTCAGCTCACCGATCGCTTTCGCTGCCGCTTTGGGGCTCAGGTTTTGGTCTACCACAGCGGCCTGGCCGCTGGCGAACGCTACGACACCTGGCGGCAGAGCCTCAGGCCCCCCAAGCCGCTGGTGATTGTGGGTACTCGTTCCGCCATTTTTATGCCCCTGCCCAAGCTGGGTCTAATTATTCTCGACGAAGAACACGACAGTAGCTACAAGCAAGACGTGCCTCCCTGCTACCACGCCCGCACCGTGGCCCGCTGGCGAGCTGAGTTAGAAAACTGCCCGCTAGTGCTGGGTTCCGCCACCCCCTCCCTCGACACCTGGGTGCAGTGCCGGGGCCTCGGAGATATATCCCCCCTAAACGAGGCATCATTCCTAAATAACGTAGGGTGGGCACCGCCCACCATTTCCCCTCGCCACGCCGATCACCTAAGTTCCCCCAACTCAGAGAATTTGGCCCCTCCATCACCCACCCACCCACCCACCCATCCACCCATCCACTCCCCATCTCTCCCCTGGACCTACCTCTCGCTGCCCGAACGGGTGCAGGCCCAGCCGCTGCCGACAGTGAACGTGGTCGATATGCGCGACGAACTACAGGAAGGCAACCGCAGTATTCTCAGCCGATCGCTGCAAACGGCTCTGACCACCATGAAAGCCGAGGGCAACCAGGGGTTGCTGTTCATTCATCGGCGAGGCCACAGCAGTTTTGTGTCGTGCCGCAGCTGTGGCCACGTGATGATGTGCCCCCACTGCGATGTGTCGCTGTCGTATCACCAGCCTGCGGTCAACAGCGCCATGACGCTGCGCTGCCACTACTGCGGCTTCAGCCAGGGCCACCCCAAGCAATGCCCCGCCTGTCGTTCGCCCTACCTGAAGCATTTTGGCAGCGGCACCCAGCGGGTAGTCAATGCCCTGACCGAAACCTTTCCAGAGCTGAGCTGCATTCGGTTCGACAGCGACACCACCCGGACTAAAGGGGCTCACCGCGCCCTGCTGACTCGCTTCGCCGCAGGCGAGGCCGATCTGCTGGTAGGCACCCAAATGCTGACCAAAGGCATCGATTTACCCCAGGTCACCGTGGTCGGCATTATTGCCGCCGATGGCCTCTTATACATGAATGACTACTGGGCCAGCGAGCGCGCCCTGCAAATGCTGATTCAGGTGGCGGGCCGGGCCGGGCGAGGCAGCCAACCGGGCCAGGTCATTTTGCAGACCTACACTCCCGACCACCCGGTCATAGAATCGGTGATTCGGCACGCCTACGAGGGGTTTATCGCGACAGAATGGGCGCAGCGGCAGCTACTGCAGTATCCCCCAGCCGGGCAGATGATTTTGCTGCGGCTGAGCAGCACCGACCCCCAGGCCGTACAAGAAACGGCTGAATCCCTGACCCGGCATGTGACCCAGCGCTTGAAGGACTCACCCTATCAACTGCTCGGCCCGGCTCCGGCCCCCATCCCCCGAGTGGCACGTCGGTATCGCTGGCATCTGCTGGTTAAAGGACCGCTAGAGCATCCTCTGCCGAACTTGCAAGACCTAAAGCTGTATTGCCCAGTCTCAGTGAGCCTCACCATTGATGTCGATCCGCTCAATCTGGCCTAAACCAAGTACTTGCGGGATCCGGTCGACTATTTTTTGCGGGAAACATTGTTAGCATTGCTAACCCCTGTAACAGCTGCTAACAATAGGTCAACAGTCTTCCCACTACGGCTTAGCTGTGATAATCTAAATATATCGAGAACAACTGAATAAATCGCCAGTCCAACTCAGCTTTATCGCCTTAGTCAGCTGGCACTCTAGTTAACAACAAACCCAAAAATTGCTTTGCAAAAAACCCACCTAGAGGCGACCATTTTTGGTTTTTCCTATCTTAAATGTCGGTCAGACAGCGGGTTTTTCAAAGCGTCTGTAGTTTAGATAGTTCGTCCCTTCTGTTGAATTCTTTGTTAATTCGAAAGGTGTTTAACTCGGTTAAGCAGCCTATTCTAGCTACGACAAGCCTGACTTTGTCTGGCACATACACTGTGAAAGACTTAACGAAGAGTGGCCAAGATGGTCACTCTTCAGTTGTTTAAAGGGCCGATTTGTGATCGCCCAGCCTCTACTAAAATCTTCTATCCTATAGAAAGCGCTGAACTCAAGAGCGTTTGCCTGAAATTTAATTAAAAATTCTCTTATCTCTCGATTAAAAATGCGTTTATGAGTTTGGGGCATCAAACGCTGTGGCTGGCGTTAATAATTGGCAACAGCCGCTGGCACTGGGGCGCTTTTGCAGGCGATCGCTGGCTGGGGAGCTGGCACACGGAGCATCTGTCTGAGGCACAGGTTCAAACGCTGCAGCGGCAGAACTTTACTCCTGCTGCCTGGCAGCAGATTGATAGCCTGGTTACCCTACCACCTGCTTTAGTTGATGGGGCGATCGCCTGGCCAAATTCTCCCGAGCTATGGCTGGCTTCAGTGGTAAGGGCTCCGGTGGTCTGGCTGGCAGCCTATTCGGCCCTATGTCGGGTTACCCTTGCTGAGGTGCCGCTGCACAATACCTACGCCACCCTAGGGGTCGATCGCGCCCTGGCCTTGGTTGGGGCCGGCGATCGCTGGTGCTGGCCGGTGCTAGTGATTGACTGCGGCACGGCTATGACCTTTACCGCTGGCGTTGATCAGCGCCTGATTGGCGGCGCAATTTTGCCGGGGCTGCGATCGCAGTTTCGTGCCCTTCACGCCCACGCCGATCAGCTGCCAGATCTCGATCTAGACCTAAACCAGTGGCCCCAGCGCTGGGCAACCGATACCGACGGGGCGATCGCCAGTGGCATTCTGCATACCCAGCTAGCGAGCATTCGCGACTTTATCGCCGACTGGGAAGCTGCCTGGCCCGGTGGGGCTATCGTGCTGACCGGGGGCGACAGTGCAACCATCTATCAGGCCATAACAAAACAGACCCCGGCCCTGGCCCAGCAGATCAACCTCGATCCAGATCTGGGTTTTTGGGGCCTGAGGGTCTGTCGTCAGCAGTCATTAAGGGCTCTGTAGCTAGATCTCTATAGCCCTCTAATCCGGTTCTTGTAGGCGTTGGCATCGGTGCCAACACCATTGTTGGCGTAGGTGCCAGCGCTGTTCATACTCTGCAAGTTACTGACCCGGTTGCCGGGGTTGGGGTGGGTGCTCAAAAACTCAGCCGAAGACCCACCTTCAAGCTTCTGCATAAAGCTGATAAAACCCCTGGTGTCGTAGCCCGACCGGCCCAGGTTGTTAAACCCACGGCGATCGGCGTCGTACTCGGCCTCGCGGCTGTTGGGCAGCTGCAACGCTAGCTGTACACCAATATTTACCAGGGCATCTTGCCGCACCTCTAGGGCACCCGCAACGCCGCTGGCCAGAGCTTGTTGCCGCATTTGGTTGATAGCGTGCCGTCCGGTAATATGGCCAATTTCGTGAGCCATCACCCCAGCCAGCTCGGCTTCGTTAGTGGCCTCCTTAATCAGCCCAGTGTGTATATAGACAAAGCCGCCAGTAGTGGCAAAGGCGTTAACGCTGTCATCGTCTACAACCTGAAAGGTGTAGGGCAGATTGGGGCGATCGCTGCTAACTGCTAGGCGCTGGCCAATTTCATTGACATAGGCATTAATGCTGGAGTTGCGGTTATACATCTGCACTCTCTGGGCCTTGAGCTGTCGGTCAATCTGGGTGCCCAGGTTAACTTCATCCTGCTCAGACATGTTGCCCAGTTGTACATAGCGAATGCCCTGAAAAATCAGGTCGAACAGGCCCGCGTGGGAGGGGGTAGGCGTGGCTAACCCAATGGTGATCGCCATCAGGGTCGCCATCAAGCCGTATACACCACGGCGCAGGAAAGAATTTGTTTTGAGATAGACGAGAGGAGAAAGCATAGAAGCGCCTCATGTGCTGCTGAGGGTCATGACTATTCCCATCTTGCCCGGCCTGACCTTGCGCAGCTACAACTAGTGGTCAGTAATAAATTTGGCTCCCTTGCACAGTAGTGATTATACGCAAGCTCACGACTCCATGGCTTGGGGCTAACAGACAACAGATGCCGCAAAGCAGCCTGCCTGTGCTTCAATGGTATCGATCATTCCGCTGTCTTAAAAACACTCACCTCCTCCCTCTGTTGAGGGCACCTCAGCTATGACCCTACTTGACTCTAAAGGTCGCCTGTTTGGCAAAGTCAGCATTTTAGATGTAGCAGCGGCGCTGATTATCCTAATGGTGCTGTTCGGTATTTTTCTGTACCCCGGCACCTCAGGGTCGGTGGCGCAGGTAGGGTCGACCACCAAGCCGGTTGAAGTAGACGTTATGGTGCGGGGGCTAACCTCCTCTGACCCCGAACGTCTGTTTGAGTCCATTAAAAATGCAGAAACTACCAACATCATTATTCGTAATCAGCCCTACGGCCAGGTCAAAATCAAAAATGTTCAGCTGCTACCCCGCAGTACGGCGGTACCCCAGCCCGATGGCAGTGTTAAAGCGCTGCCCGACCCGCGCCCAGAGCTTAACTACACCCTCGATATGCTGATTACCCTTGAGGATGATGCCCAAATTACCGATACCGGGCCAGTGTTTGGCAATAGCAAGGTAAAAGTAGGAACTCAAATTGAGCTAGACGGTGACCTCTACAATTTCAACACCAGCACTGTTGACGTGCGTGTGCTAGAGGATAGTTGACCCAGAGTGAATGGAGTGAGCCTCTAAAACCAGTTCTCCAGCCCGCTTTTCCGAGGGATCTAATCTGAGACAATGGAAACCTCACTAATCTGAACCTACTCACCTCGTTGCTATGACTGCCACCTCTATTGCTCCGTCCCGCGTCGATTGGCAAGCTTTGGCAGATCAGGCTTTAGCGGGTGAGGTGCTGAGCCGATCGCAGGCCCAGGCTGTGCTGGCGGCCCCCGATACCGAACTGCTCGATCAGCTGGCGGCGGCCTACCGGGTGCGGCGGCACTACTGGGGCAACCGGGTGCGGCTGCACTTTTTGCTCAATGCCCAGAGTGGGCTATGCCCCGAAGACTGCCACTACTGCTCGCAGTCGAAGATTTCTACGGCGGAAATCGAAAAGTATCCGTTCATGGCCCAGGAGAAAATCTTGGCGGCAGCCGAACGGGCCAACAGCCTCAAGGCGGGCACCTTTTGCATGGTGATTTCGGGGCGATCGCCCTCCGATCGCGTCTTTGGCGACGTGCTCGATGCGGTACGCCAGGTCAAAGCCCGCTACCCCATGAAAATTTGCGCCTGCCTGGGCCTGCTCGACGAAGCCCAAACTCAGCAGCTGGCGGCGGCAGGGGTAGACCGGGTCAACCACAACCTCAACACGGGCGAAAACAACTACGGCGAGATCTGCACCACTCACACCTTTGACGATCGCATCGCCACCCTTGAGGCCGTACAGTCGGCGGGTATGACCACCTGCTCGGGCGGCATCTTTGGCTTGGGCGAAGCTGACGACGACATTATCGATATGGCCCTGGCCCTGCGGCGGCTAGGGGTAACCAGCGTGCCGCTGAATTTCTTGATCCCAATTCCGGGAACGCCTTTGGAGGGGCGGCAGGATCTTAACCCGCGCCAGTGTCTGCGTATTTTGTGCCTGTATCGACTGCTGCTGCCCGCCCAGGAAATTCGCATTGCCGGGGGGCGAGAGGTACAGCTGCGGCAGCTACAGCCGCTGGGGCTATACGCCGCCAACTCGATTTTTGTGGGCGACTACCTCACCACCCCCGGTCAGGCGGCCCAGGCCGACTACGCCATGATTCGCGACGCCGGATTTATGCTCGAAGGCCCTGACGGTGAAACAATGGAGCTGCCCGAAGTCCCGTAGGGTGGGCAAGGCCCACCAGGTAAATTTATGGGATGATCTAGTCAAATCTGCGGGTTGATCCAGCACCTCTGAAAATGGGGTTTGCAGCGCCCCTAAACCGCTTGCGATCGCATCACCAGATCCACCAGGCTATCGACCAGGCGCTGCGGTTCCATCGGCATGATGTGCTCGCCATGCATCACGCACTGGGTGATGATAAAGAAAACCGTTGCCCCCAGTATCACCCGCGCCGTAGCTTCCGGGTCTGGCAGGTCGAGTTCGGAGCAGCCCTTGAGGTAGGCGGTCAGCTGATCGGTGGCTGGCTTGGTCAGGTACTCCACAAAGGCCTGGGCCAGCTGCGGAAACCGCCCCGACTCGCCCGCTACTAGGCGGACAAAGTTTTGGTAATCCAGGTCGTGCAGCTCGCTCTCAATGGCGTTGGTAACCAAACGTCGAATAACTACCTCAGGGCGGCCTTCCAGGTTGCCGTTCCCCATCACCTGCTGACAGCGCGACTCGGCCACATACTGAATTAGCGCTTTAAACAGCCCCTCTTTATCTTTGAAATAGTTGTAGACCGTGGGTTTAGAGACCCCGGCGGTAGCGGCTACTTTGTCCATGCTGGTGCCTGCATAGCCATTTTGCAGGAACTCTTGCATCGCCCCCTGCAAAATTTGCACAGCTTTGTCATTGAGCACTGATGGACTTTGAACCACGCGTTGATACCTTCCTAACCTAATTGACCCATGTATAGCACTCGACTACTAAACGCCACAGTAGTGTATAGCGCTATACCTTCATTTTAATGGCGTGTCGACTGATGTTACCAAACCGTTTAGTTTAATTTTATTGCCTTAACTAAAGTACAGAACAACCAAATTGTTGAGCCCCGAGGTTAGGGCTTGCTTGGGAGAATAGGCAGCATTCGACGGTGGCTAGTAGCGCAGGCGATCGCATCCTGTAGCTAAGATTCCGTAAACTCATCTCTCGGTAGGGCTATTTGGTGACTAAGCTAGGGGTTGCCCCCCGCTGCGCCCTACCATGCCCTCGTCTTCTAAAACTAAAACTGCTGTCATCTCCACCACCTATCGATTAAAGGGCTGGGTGCAGCGGCAAATCAAGCGAGACTGGGTCAAGCTCTCGCTGGCTGGTCTGTGGCTGAGCTTTGTAGCGGCCCACGTGGCCACCGACTCGTTGCCGACGCAGCTGCTAGAGCGA
Source organism: Nodosilinea sp. (assembly GCA_049646445.1). Lineage (GTDB taxonomy): Bacteria > Cyanobacteriota > Cyanobacteriia > Phormidesmidales > Phormidesmidaceae > Nodosilinea. Next base: position 15,123 of record JBARVV010000088.1, read on the forward strand.
CGGCTGCAAACCCTCTTTTTTGAAATTCGCGGCCCGGTTGTCACCCCCAATGACATTGTCATTCTGGCGATGGATGATGAATCGTTTGGGCAAGCCGAATACTACCGCACCGACCCTGATCAGTACAGCTATTTAGCCCCGATTGCGGGCAGTCCGTGGCAGCGCCAGGCCTATGCGATCGCGATCGAGCGGCTGCTGGATGCCGGAGCCAAAGCGGTAGTTCTAGATATCCTGATGTTTTCTGACAGCAGCTACGGCCCTGCCGATGACCAGGCCCTAACCGACGTGCTGAACCGCTACGGCGATCGCGTCGTGCTGGCCACCTCCGTCGACGATGCCCAGCTGCGCCAGGGGGCCTTAATTCGCCCAACCCAGCCCCTGCCTAAACTGCTCAATACCCCTGTTCACACGGGCAACATCAACTTTCCCATCGAGCCCGATGGGCGTATTCACCGCCACGGACGTACTTACCTCAACGGTTTAGAAGCCAGTCTGGCTGAAATTGATGCGGCCAGCAGTCTGGAAAGCGATGTCGACGATACCCGCTCCTTTGCTGAGGCCAGCCTCGATGCCGCTGGCGTCGACTACTCTCCATACCGGGGCGACTTCATCAACTTCTATGGGCCAACCCGCAGCTTTAGCCACGTGCCCTTTTGGTACGTGCTCGACCCCGACCCCTGGACCGAATACCTCAACAATGGGCGCTACTTTAAAGACAAAATTGTGCTGATTGGGGCCACCGCTAAGTTTCTGCAAGACTTTCATCAAGCCCCTTTTTCAGAAACGCTGATGCACCCCGAGGCGATGGCCGGGGTCGAAATTTTAGCCACCGATATTGCCAACCTGCGCAGCGGTCAAACTCTGGGCTTAGGTCTTCCCAATCCCTGGCTGCGGGGGCTGTTGGTGCTGGTCGGGGGGACTGGGTTTGTGCTGCTGCTGCGCCGATTTAACCGCCCGATCGCCCGTCTGGGCTGGACAGCAGCGGCCATTGGCGGCTGGTTTTGGCTCAGCTATGGCGCGTTTGCCGGGGCTGGGCTGCTGCTGCCGACCGGGGCACCGATGGCTGGGTTAATGGTGCTGGGCAGCACGTATATTGTGGCCGACATCATCACTGAACAGTTGCGCAAGCAGCGGCTGCGCCAAACCCTAGAGCAGTACGTTACCTCGCCAATTGTGCAGGAAATTATTAGTCAGCAGGACGACCTGCAAGATTTGCTGAAGCTGCGGGAGGCCGAGGTAATTGGCCTACTGTTGGCCAACCGGTACCGGATTGTGCGACTGCTGGGGTCAGGGGGCTTTGGTGAAACCTACGTAGCCGAAGACACTCAGCGGCCTGGGTCGCCGATTTGCGTCGTCAAGCAGCTGCGCATTATCAGCAATGACCCGAGGGCGCATCGCCTAGGTCGGCGCTTTTTTCAGGGTGAGGCCGAAAGCCTGGAAAATTTGGGCCACCATTCTCAAATTCCGAGGCTTTTGGCCTATTTTGAGGCTCAGAACTCGTTCTATCTGGTAGAAGAAATGATCGAGGGCCGCTTGCTCAAGGAAGAACTGGCCTCCCGCCGCCCGATGCCTCAGGCCTACGTGCTCGATCTGCTGCTGGGGCTGCTGCCGGTGATTGCCTTTGTGCACGACCAAGGCGTTATTCACCGCGACGTCAAACCCTCCAACATCATTCGACGAGAGTCTGATGGGCAGCTGGTGCTGATCGACTTTGGGGCCGTAAAACTCATTTCTAACAAACTGGCCGATACCGGGGTCAACCTCACCTCCACCTCTACGGTTGGGGTAGGTACCCAGGGCTACATGTCCAGCGAACAGTCGGCGGGGCTGCCCAAGTTTGGCAGCGATCTCTACGCCTTAGGCATCACCGCCATTGAGGCGCTGACCGGCATTCCGGCCTATGCGCTGCGCCGCGACGTCAATGGCGAGCTGATCTGGCGGCACGAGGCACCTAACCTCGACCCCGAACTTGGCGATATTGTCAGCCGCCTAGTGCTGTATGACTTTACCGATCGCTATCAGCGGGCCGAGGAGGTGCTGGCCGATTTGACTCGGATTGAGGCGGTGGTGCGATCGCAACCCCAACCCGAGGGCTTGACCCCCAGTAGCGGTGCCGAGCATGGCGCTCCCCACTACGGCGTGCGCATCGACAGCGTTGCCACCGACAATATGGACGACCCCGAGGCAACCGACGACCCCACTTGCATGCTGCCCGGCGACTGGTTTGCCACTGCTGGAGAAACCTCCTCTAGCGATGCGGATAACAGCAGCGATGCGGCCAACTCCTGAGCCATCCCTAAGCTTCGGGCTGAGGGATGGTGATATCAATAGGCGTAACGGCGGTATTGGGGGCCAAGGCCTCGAGACCGGGCTGCATGTCCGACGGATTCCCGACCACCAAAATCACCAGCTGCTCTGGGGCAAGGTGCGCCTGGGCCGCTTCCTGCACCTGGGCCACGGTGGTCTCCCGCACCTGATCCTGGAACTGAAACACAAAATCTTGCGGGTAGTCGTAGTACTCGTAGCGAATCAGCCGCGCCAGGGTTTGATCGGGGCTTTGGAAGTTGAACACAAAGCTGTTTAGTACGGCATCCTTGGCCTGTGCTAGCTCTTCTGCACGGATGGGTGCGGTGCGAATGCGGTTGATTTCAGCCATAGTTGACTGAATAAAGGGCACAGTGGCCTCAGAACGGGTCTGACCGCCACCAATAAACAGCCCCGGATGGTCGTAGCGAGGTGCCCAGAAGGCGTAGACCGAGTAGGCCAACCCCTGGCGCGATCGCACCTCATTAAACAACCGCCCGCTAAAGCCGTTAAGCACCTCGTTCATGACCGCCAGGGCGGCGTGGTCGGGGTAGTTGAGCTGTCCCCCCAGGTGGCCCAGCTGAATGTAGCTCTGGGTTAGCTGAGGTTGCGCCACCCTAAACACACCGGCTCTGGCCTGCTCTACCGTTGGCAACGTAGTATCGAGAGCCGCTCCAGTTCCCTGCCAATCGCCAAAGTACTCGGCAATCCACTGCTTCATTTGGGCGCTGTCAAAGTCGCCCACAATGCCTAAAATAGTTCGCTCTGGACGAATCGAGGCCTGGTAAAACTGCTCAATATCCTGCCTGTCAATGGCGGCCAGGGTGGCATACTCTACGGTGCGGGCGTAGGGACTGTCGGATCCGTACACTAGCTTGCGAAACTCCCGACTGGTAATGCTGTCGGGGCTGTCGTTGCGGCGGGCAATGCTGCCGCTGTACTGGCTTTTGAGAAAATCGATTTTGTCCTCTGCAAAGGCAGGCCGCTGCACCACATCGGCAAACAGAGCAAACACATCGGCGGTATCTTCGCTCAGGGTGCTAAAGCTGGCGCTGCCATCGCTGGTGCCAATGCTGGTTTCAATTGATGCAGCCCGCTGCTCCAGGGCTTGGTTAAGGGCATCGGCATCCAGGCTGGTGGTGCCTCCCAATCGGATGGCCTCGCCAGTCAGGCTGGCCAACCCAACTTTATCGGCAGGCTCAAACCGGCCACCAGTACGAAAGGTAGCGCTACCGCTAATCAGGGGCAGCTCGTGGTCTTCGAGCAGGTATACCACCATGCCGTTGGGCAACTCGTAGCGCTCGTAGGCTGGAATCTCAATATCGCGCAGGGGCGAAAACTTCAGCTCGTCGTAGTGGCGCGGCGTGAGGGCGCTAGCTGACGGCTGCCAGGCCAGCAGCAGCACCCCCAACAACCCGACTAGGGTCAACAGCGGCATCAGTCTGCGCCGTAGGCTTCGACGGGTACCCATAAACCAGCTCATCGCGTTCATCACATGCGTTCCAATACCGTAGGTCTGAAAAGTGAATACTCTGGGGTGCCTGTTCTAACAACTCATCTACTCTGGCGGTTGATTGCGAGTGTCAGGTCGGCGGCCTCCTTTTCTACTCAGCGGGGGCCTGCACCAGCTTGCCCACGGTGCGGTTCTCGGGGCGAAACAGACTCTGCGCCACGCGCTGAATATCCGCTGCCGAAACTGCCTCAATGGTCTCAAGGTTGTTGAATATATTGCGCCAGTCGCCGGTTTTGGCCTGGTACTCGGCCAGCAGTGAGGCCATCCCTCCGTTAGAGTCGAGACTTTGCAATAGCCCAGCGCGGGCCTGGGTTTTGACCCGAGCCAGTTCCTCGGGGCTAACGGGCTCCTGCTTCAGCCGCTCTAGCTCCTGAGCAAATAGCGCCCCAATGTCCTCGGGGGTGTGGCCAGGGGCGGTAAGGCCATAAATCAAAAAGATATTGTCGTAGCGATCGCCCGGAAACCCATTCAAGCTGCCAATATCCAGGGCCACTTGAGCGTCGTCCACTACGGTCTCATAAATTCTCGAGGTGCGCCCCCCCACCAGCAGGCTCTCAATCATGCCGTAGATCACATGGTCAGGGTGACTGAGGCTGGGGCGGTGGTACCCTTCTAAATACCAGGGCTCAGAGGGCAGCGCCAAAGAAAACTCCTGGGCAACGGTCTGAGGCGGCTCATCAATGGTGGGCTCAGGCGGCACCGCGCGAGCCGTGTAGCGGCCAAAGTAAACCTCGGCGAGCCGCTGCACCTCGGCTGGGTCAACATCGCCTACCACTGCGACGGTTAGGTTGGCAGGGCCGTAGTAGGTATCGTAAAAGGTTTGAACATCGTCGCGGGTGGCCACAAACAGGTCATCCTGGTAGCCAATCACCGGGCGACGGTAGGGGTGATTAACAAAGGCCTCTTCTAAAAACCGCTCAATCATGGTGCCAATGGGCGAATTGTCGACCCGCATGCGGCGTTCTTCTAGAATTACGTTCTTTTCTTCGTAAAATTCACGGAACACTGGGTCTAAAAATCGCTCCGACTCTAGCGACATCCACAGCTCTAGCTTGTTGGCGGGCAGGCTGTAGAAATAGCGGGTTTCATCGGCGGAGGTGGTGGCGTTGAGGCCCACGCCCCCAGCCTGCTGCACAATCTGACCATACTGGTTTTGCTCAACAAAGCTGGCCGCCTCCTTCTGTAGGGTAGCCATCTTCGCCTGCAGTTCAGCGGCCTGTGCCGTGTCGCCTGCCGCTTGAGCCGCTAAAAAGTCCTCAAACAACGCGTCGAGCTGGGTAAACACAGCTTGTTCGGCGGCAAAGTCTTGGGTGCCGATACGGCTAGTGCCCTTAAAGGCCAAGTGCTCAAGGTAATGGGCTACCCCAGTCTTGCCGTCAGCTTCATCTACCGCGCCCACATTGGCGTGAATCATGAACGACACCACTGGAGCCTGGTGTCGCTCCAGCACAATGAACTTCATGCCGTTGTCGAGAGTAAACTCAGTTACGGCTTCAGCCACCCGATCTAAATAGGGCTGAATGGACTGAGCGGTTTGGATCGGCTCACGCGCTGCTGCCGGGGCAACCGGCCACCACAGCCAGAGACCCACCAGAGCCACCAGGCCTACTAAGGCCGGGCGCAGGCGACCTGACCCCGCCCAAACACCTCGAACCGTCGGCGGTTTTGCATTCATAAGCTGCACTTAAACAAATGGGTTAGACCAGATGGATTAGACTCCGACCTTCAGGATAATTGAGTCCTATCAACAATGACCACTGGACTCATGGTGCTGAGCAGTAAGCCCTGACTACGCTCAGCACAGTTGTCAAAGCCTCAAATCCTGGGTAGAGTTCCCTTAGAGATTCGTCTATAAACCTGCAAGAGAAACACATCGAGCGAATTGGGGCGATCGAATTGGGGCGATCGCGCTTTCCATGCTCCTAACCGCTACAACACACTTTCAAAGGATGCAGGTTAGGGCCGGTCTGGCCCGGTCTGCCAGCCACCATCAACTTGGCATTGCTCAGTTACGCGACTTACTCAGGTATACATAAGGGGGCAGGCTTTGACACAGGCGGTGGATGGCTCAAATTTGAGGCAGTGGGGCCGACGAGCCCTAGCCGCAACCTTTTTATCGGGCCAGGTGGTTATTCACCTGATTTCTCGCCCCTTACATCGTCGCAATACCCTAGAGCAGATGGCGGCCGTGGGGCCAGAGTCCTTGCTGATTGCCCTGATTACCGCTGCCTTTGTGGGCATGGTATTTACGATCCAGGTGACGCGAGAATTTCTCAGTTTTGGGGCCGGGACTGCGGTAGGTGGTGTCCTTGCCCTCACCCTAGCGCGCGAACTGGGACCAGTGCTAACGGCGGTTATTATTGCCGGGCGGGTGGGGTCAGCCTTTGCCGCCGAAATTGGCACCATGCGTGTTACCGAGCAAATCGATGCCCTGCAAATTCTCAAAACCGACCCGATCGATTATCTGGTTATTCCACGGGTGATCGCCTGTGCGCTCATGCTGCCACTGCTCAACATCCTGTCGTTCATTACCGGCATGACCGGCGGGCTGCTGATTGCCACCAACCAGTACGACATTCCCTACTCGGTCTTTTTAGATTCTGCTAAGAATTTTTTATCCATTTGGGATTTGGTTAGTTCGCTGATTAAAGCATTTTTCTTCGGCATTTTAATTGCTGTCATCGGCACTAGCTGGGGGTTAACCACGACCGGTGGTGCTAAGGGGGTAGGGCAATCGACGACCACGGCTGTAGTCACCGCTTTACTGGCTATCTTTATCAGCAACTTTTTCCTGTCCTGGCTGATGTTTCAGGGCACAGGCAGCTCGGTTGTCAGCAGCTTTTAGCGATCGCAGCCGCTCCAAGAGCTTAGATATAGCTTGGTCTGGCTCTAGCCGCTGAGCCTTCTATACTTTCAGGTAGTCCCATCGTTTTTGTTAGCCGTGACTTCTACCTCAGCGACGACCTACACCGAACTGCCCCGCAGCTATCGTATTCCTCTGGCTGTCATTGGGTTGGCGATACCGCTGGCGCTATTCAATCGCTGGCTGGGGGGTATAGTTGGCCTGTTTGGCCTGTTTTTGCTGGTGCAGACGCTCACCCTGACGCTGCGGTTTACCGACAGTGCCCTCGATGTCTATCGGCGCGATACCGTCATTCGCCATTTTCCCTACGCCGATTGGCAGCACTGGGAGATTTTTTGGCATCCGGTGCCGGTGCTGTTTTACTTTCGCGAGGTCAACAGTATTCACTTTTTGCCGATGCTGTTTAGCCCCAGCGAACTGCGAAGCTGTCTGGAGAACCACTGTGCAGCGGCTAAAGAGTCAGCGTAGTGGGCCGCTAAAAGCGAACCTGGCGTTCATCTGATAGGCTGACATCAAGGTCTATGGGAACCGTCATGGCTGCAGAGGAGCTATCAAAATCGAGCATGGGCTCAGACATGGGATCAGGGAGCAGCGCTGGCAGCGGCAGCCCCGGTGCTGGTTCTACGTTAGGGGCTTCTGACTCAGCCGGTCTCAAGTCAGACTGGAGCACGCGGATTGACGCCCTGCGCCAGCAGGAAACTGATCTGAAGCGCAGCATTGCCGATCTGCAATCGGCCTACAACCGGCTCACCCAAGACCAGTTTCAAAAAATTCAGACCGATATTGGCCGTATGGTGCAGCAGGGCGCAGCCGATCTAGAGCAGCGCAAACGCTCCCTGCAAAAAGAAATTGAAGCTCTAGAGCGCCGTCAAGAGCGAATTCAGACTGAAATGCGCACCACATTTGCTGGCTCCTCTCAAGACTTGGCCGTGCGGGTACAGGGGTTTAAAGACTACTTGGTGGGCAGCCTGCAAGATCTGGCCGTGGCCGCAGAGCAGCTCGATCTGGCTCCGGCAGCACGCCCTAGAGTGGTAGCTGAGCGTGAAGATAGAGGCAATGCCGGAACGGATACTCGCTCCGCAACGCGTACTCCTTCCTCTCGCCGGGGTGTTGCCGAGTCTGATATGGCTCAGCCTGCCTTCGCCTCCAATGCCTTTCAAGATCAGACTGAACGCATTCGCAGCCTGCTCGACCAGTACCGAATGCGACCCGACTACTACGGCACTCTGTGGCAGCTGCGCCGCACCTTTGAGCCGATTCACGCCGAGCGGGTTTCAAACTGGTTTTTTGCCCAGGGTGGTCGTGGGGCCGTTAAAAGTATGGGTAGTCGTCTGCAAAATGTGCTGGTGGCCTCGGCGGCCCTGTCTATTCTGCATGCTCTCTACGGCAATCGCCTGCGCACGCTGGTGCTCTCCAACAGCCCCGAGCGCCTGGGCGAATGGCGACGGGGCTTGCAAGACTGTCTGGGCATCTCTCGGGCCGACTTTGGCACCGGCCAGGGGGTAATGCTATTCGACGCGCCAGAGCCCCTGGCTCAGCGGGCCGATCGCATTACCGCCGACAATGGCTTGCCCTTCATTGTTGTCGACGAGGCCGAGTCAGTGATTAGCCTGGCGCTGCTGCAGTTTCCGCTGTGGCTGGCCTTTGCTCCCGACCCCATGAATCCTGCGGCTGAGTATGACTACTACTAATGCCGGTAATGCGGCTCGATACCTGGTACCAAGCCCAGCGATCGCCAGGTAGATGATTAGGCCCGTAAGGCTATGGCGCTGAGGCCCCAAGAGCCGTGATCAGCTGATCGACAACCTGGTCTAAGGCAACCGATCGCGACGCCTTCAGCAGCACGCGATCGCCCGGCTCCAGTATCTCTAGCAGGTGCTGGGATAGGCTGTTGTGGTTGTCAAAGGCAGTCGCTTCAACCCCGTTAGCCGCTTCGGCTAAAGCTACCGCCTCGTCAGGATCGGCCAAGATCAGCAGGCGATCTAGCTCCAGCTGGCAAACTACCTGGCCCACCTGGCGGTGCAGCGCTACAGATTGCTCCCCCAGCTCTTTCATCGTGCCCAGTACGGCAATGCGTCGCTGGCCTGGAGTTTCGGCCAGCAGGTGAAGGGCGGCGGTCATCGACTCGACCCCGGCGTTGTAGGTTTCATCGAGCAGCACTACGTCGTTAGGCAGCACTACCTGACGGGCGCGACCGCTGGGCAAATCGACCGTCAGGCCGGCGCTGAGCCCGTGCCAGTCGAGGTCGAGGGCCTGCATAACGGCGATCGCGGCCAGTAAGTTGAGAGCGTTGTGGCGACCGGGCAGGGGTAGGGGCAGTTTGACCCCCTGCACCTCCAGGGTTGCACCGTCTAGGTGGCCCTGCACGTCTCCCCCCTCCAGCCCAAAGGTGATCGTGCGTCCGGCCCATACTCCACTGGCGGTAGCTATCAACCGGGCATTGTCGTGGTTAAGCACCGCTATACCCTGAGCGGGCAGCTCGGCCAGGAGTTCACACTTGGCATTGGCAATGGCCTGCTCTGATCCCAAACGGCCAATGTGGGCGGTGCCCACGTTGGTGATGACTGCTACATCGGGTGCGGCAATGCGGGCTAAGCGAGCAATTTCTCCCGGCCCTCGCATGCCCATTTCAACTACCGCAAAGTTGTGGTCAGGCTGCAGCTGTAGCAGGGTTTTGGGTACGCCAATGTCGTTGTTGTAGTTGGCCTGGGTTTTGTGCACCCGCCCCTGGGTAGCCAGAGCAGCGGCAATCAGCTCTTTGGTGGTCGTCTTGCCCACCGACCCGGTAACGGCCACAATGCTAGCCGCCTGCTGGGTGCGCCACCAGTGGCCTAAGGCCTGATAGGCCATCAGGGTATCGGCTACCGGCAAACAAGGCAGATGAGGAATTTGCTTGCCCTGCTCTACCACAGCGGCGATCGCACCATTGGCGATCGCCTGCTCCACAAACCTGTGGCCGTCAAAGCGATCGCCCACCAGCGCTACAAACAGCGCTTCTGCTTGGCGATCGCGGGTATCCGTGGTGATATTTGATACTCCTTTGTCCTGCAATAATAGCGAGACATGGTCTACAGGAGCCGCAATGACCGCTGCGAGGGTAGCTAGCGACGAAAAACCCATAGCTTCTATCTAATGTGCTGTAGCAAAGATGGCACCGTATCGATTCTTTACCAAAATCTGGCTTAAAGTAATTTGATTGTAAGGGTATTCGGGTGGAGGAAATTTGGACAACTGCCCCAAAATTAGGCGTTCTAAGCCTTGATTTAGGCTGAGCAGCGATTTGCCATGAGTTCTGGAGGTTGGTGATGATCCTGAACCCTCTTCCCAGCTGTACGACCTTAGTCTAAGGTTTTAAAGCGCTGAACTTGTAGGTGAGGTGTTTTGTCGGCTGGACGGGAAGGATTGGGCTGGAGTTTATGGTTACTTTATAGTCTGGTAACAAACTTTGCCGGAATTTTGTTAACACTCCTAACATAATCTCAGAAACTAGAAAATTCACGCAGTAGTCTGAAGGTATTCAAACGGCATTCCAGTGTAAAAACTGACGCGGATCAGCTGCCATAGGCTTTTAATTAAATATAGGGACTGTTACTACCATCTAAACCGTGCATCTTCCAGCTGCGTACTCCAAATGTTGGTTTATTTCAAAATTTTTCTCACTATAGTCAGTGGAGGCTTAAGCGCATAAGCCTACCTGTAGGTGGGGCAAGGGCGGTGAATCCGTGAAGACAAAAGCGACTCACAATAATCGAATTACGACTGCCGACGAGCAGCGCCTGTACAGCCATCTGCTTGACTGTGTAGTGGTAGAGTCTCCCGAGGCCATGCTCGATCGGTTCCAGGCGCTGTTCTTGGATGGGTGTGGCTATCCCGATCGCGATATAGTCGCTGCGCTCGATCGCCTGCTGGCCAACCAGGAAATTGAGGACTACTTTCGCTTCATCCTCAACCGCTGCTGCCACATTTTGATCAATCGCTGGCAAACCAATACTCAGCTGCAGCCCGCGATTCCTATTCTGGTGGAGCTGCTAGAGACTGTTCCTAACAGTCGGGTCTCAGAATTGTCGCGATCGCGGTTGGTTCGCCGACTGCGCCAGGTTACTGAAGGCTTTCGTGATACCGAGCAGTACCTGGCTCTGAAGCGCCTAGCCTGCATTATTGAGGCGCGCCACTCGGCGCTACCCCGCAACAGCCAGGCCGAAGTCGTGCCCTTAGGGTCGCTAATCAACCGCTACCCCTACCTCTACGAGCACTGCCTGGTGACCGAAGACAGTGACCAGCAGCACCAGCGGTACGTGCGCAGTATGCAGGTTGATGCCCAGCACAAGTTCGAGGTCGACCTGACCCACTACGTGACCTATCGCGTGCGCCAGCGGCGGCTACACCAGCAGGGCCAGGTAGACTGCCTCGACAAGCTGCGGATTGTACATAACCCAACCCTGCTCAACGACAAGGATCTGGTCTCGTCGCTGAAGCACTTTGGGCGTCGTCGCGACCACGGGCAGAGCTACCGCGATGGAGCCCAGCGCTTTTTGCTGTCCCACAACCAGGGGGCCTCGTTTCGCGAGTTTAAAGAAGACCTGCTCGATTACATCATTGCCGATGTGAATGTTGGCTATAGCCAGCGCCAGTTCAAAGCGATGCTGCAAGACCACCTACTGTCTACGGTTACCGACAGTGACGGCAGACCTGTAGACGACTTTCTCAGGGTGCGCACCTGCAGCAACCTGTTCAACCTTTTAGTGGTTGACCCCTCCGCTGGCCGTCAGCACTACGTCTTCCTCGACCTGATTAACAACCTGGGGCCGTTGCAGACGACGGGGCTACTGCTGCGAATTTTGCTGATTTGCCAAAAGGTAAGACCCTTTCTAGAGCGGCGCTTCTCGCTTTTGTTTAACCACTACGAAACCGCCTCTAGCGAAACGGTAGCCTGGCTAGTCAACATGTTTGAAAACATCAATATTGCTCTGAGCCTCAACTTTGGCAGCGTCGATCTCTCCCACACTAGCTCCCGCTAGTTGGGGACGGGTGTTAGAGTCGTAGCAGGCAGCTTTCTATCGCTTTACCCATGTACGACCTCGTTTCTGCCGCCTTGGGGGCTCAGCAGCTGGCCCAGGCCGCCCAGCTGATTAAGCAGTGGCAGCAAAAGACTCCCCAAGACCCCTGGCTAAAGCTGGCGATGGGGCAATATTGGGAAGCCAAGGGCGAGCTGGAAAAAGCCCAGATTACCTATACTCGGCTGCTGCAAAGTACCGCCAATACAAAAGTACTATTCAACGCGCGCGAGGGGGTGCAGCGGGTGCGCGATCGCCTGGCTCAGCACCGAGAGCACGACCTCAGTGCGGCTAAGCAAAAACCAGGGGCGATGGGGGCGGCGGTGCTGGTGCTAGAGTCAGTCATGGGCGACCGCCGAGAAGCATCGGCCCAGGGCCTGGCCCGAGTGATGCATATCGACGCTTATACCGCTCGCACCCGGCTGCCCAGCAAGCACTGGCGACTGCTGCGGGTAGGGCCAGCGGGAGAACTTCAGTATTTTTGCGAACGGCTGCAGGCTGAGGGCACCCCAGCCTGCTGGGCCACAGCCGATCAGATCAAAGGGTTGGCTACCTTTCGGGTGCAGTCTATTCAGGCAGTAGAGCCGCAGCTAACGGTAATCTGCCAAAACGATGCGGGTCAGCAGGGCACCATTCAGCTGGCCTGGAGCGATATCACCCAGTGGGTGGTGGGTCAGCTGCCCATCTACGAATCTGTAGTCGATCTGGATGCCCGAGGCAGGCTGAAGCGCAAAGAGGCTACCCAAGACTACAGTGAGGTGATTGACTGGCACCTGCACCAGCGGGGGTGTGTGCTGCGGTTTTGCGATCGCACCTACAAATACCGCGATGCCGTTACTTTGCCTCCGGCCACGGCGTTTCCCTCGCCGCTGATTGCCGCCACGGCCTGGAAGGCCATGAAGGCCTACTTTGGAGACTGTATTACCCCCGGCCCCATTACCGACTTTAGCGGCTTCGGCGAAAGCTCCCTTGACTTGATTGAGTTGCTGCCTCCGTTTAAGACCCATGTAGATTTAGCGCGATCGCTGCCCTCCTCCTGGGATGGAGCTTTTCACCTCTACAGCAGCCTGCGATTTTTGGCTGCTGCGCCCTAAGCAGACGCCCCAAAGCAAAACCAGAGCTACCAACGGCAGCTCTGGTTTACTCAAGTGATGAATGGCTAAGCCTAAACTCAGCTCTAGCGTGTTCTCACCTGCTTAGCCATGTCCATAAAGGGAGATAGGCTGGGGCCGGGGCGGCGGCGGCGGGGTAGAGCTGTACCTACGCTGGTCAGGTAGTTGGAGGCAAAGCCAGTGGGCACAGGCTCGGCCGGGGCCGCTGCCAATGCTGGGGCTGGAGCTTTGGTTTCCTTTTTGGCAGGGGGTTTAGTCTGAGTCTTAGCAGAGGCTTTGGTCTCTGCCTTAGCAGGAGGCTTGGCCGCTGCCGCAGGTTCGGCTTTAGCTGCCGGAGCGGGAGCGCTAGAGGCGATCGCAGGCTGGCTGCTGCTATCGCCTTCGTCCAGTTCCATAAAAAATTCAGACTTTTTGCCCAGGCCCACTAGGCCGCCAACGGTTCTGAAGATGCCGCCAATGAGCCCAAAGATAGCCCCAAAAATAGACTTAATTAAACCCATGGGTATGTCCTTGATGAATCTGCGTTTCTGACCTAATTATCAAATTCCGTTACGCCTCATCACAAGGTGAAGGGGTAACTAGCTACAAAAGTTAATGATTACCCTCAGCATTCCTGGGTCAAGGCCCGATATTCTGGCCAGTCATTCGCTGGGGCGATCGCCCTCTGCCCTTAAAGGCCTGTGGCTGAATCTGTACAGCTCAACTTTAGACGTATTTTTTAGTGAAGAGAGCAAAATGACATAAGCCAACCCTTTACCTACCTAAAAACTTCGTTAGAATAATTAATAACGACGTTAACTTTTCTTAATCAATATGATTGCTCAGCAGCGCATCCTATCCTTGGGCGGCCTTGCGCTTCAGCCCAACCAATCCTCTAACACTGCTTTTCAGATTTCTTGGACAATTCTGAGAATCGTGGCCGGTGTCGTTATGGTTCATAACGGTCTCGACAAACTGGCCAACATCGAAAGCTTTGCCCAGGCCTATGTGGCTTACCTGGGTTTGCCCTTCCCCATTACCCTCAGCTATATGGCGGCCTTTACCGAACTCATCGGCGCTCCTTTGGTGGCCTTGGGATTGTTTACCCGCCCGGCTGCTCTAGGTCTGTTCTTCACCATGTCGGTGGCCATGTACCACCACGTCACGGTGGCGGGTCTGAGCATTCCCTACCTGGAGCTGTCTGCCCTGTACGCGGCAACCTTTCTTTTCTTTGTGATTAATGGTGGTGGCCGGTTTTCTGTCGATGCGCTGCTTGCCAAGGCGCTAGGCGGCATGCTGAACCAGCAAGCCAGCGGCAAGCGGGCTTCTTTAGAAACGGTCTTTCAACTATCTGACGAAGCTAAGGCTGGGACTAAGTCGGGCTTGTAGGTTGTCCAATTTTCCTTTTGCTCCAGCCCCCGGCAGAACTCTATCGGGGGCTTTGTGCTGCTGGTGTAGCTAGGTGTGAGGCTCGCCAAACAGCACTAAAGAACAGGTGGCCTCGTCAATGACCTGGTGGGTTACATCGCTGACCGCTAGGCCGCCCGCCGTGCGTCGCCGCATCGACCGCAGCACGATCATGTCATGGGTTTGAGCGGTTTCAAGAATGACCTTGGCGGGGCTATCGTCACCAGTGGTGAGCAGGTTCCAGCTAATCTGCGGGCCGTCGGCCATCATCTTGGCCAACGCAGTTTCTATGGCTTTGATTTGGTCATCAAGGGTGTGGCGATCGCATACATGCAGCAGCGTCACTGTGGCCCGGTGGGTATCAGCAAACACCTGGGCAAAGCGAGCGGTACGCACCGTCTGGGGCGTTATATTTTTCATTGGCACCAGAATGTGCCGAATTTCGGTAGGTTCAGTCAGCAACCGGGCCACCACGACCGGGCAGTGACTTGACCAAAATACTTCATCTACCAGAGTGCCAAATAGTTTGGCCCGTAGCCCCCGGCGGCTCCAGCCCAGCAAAATCAGGCTGGCGTTTTGTTCGCGAGCGGTGCGAGTAATGCCCTCTGAGACATCGTCATCAATGCGCAGCACCGAGTAGGCCTGGGCCTTAAACTCCTGGCTCAGGGTTTCGGCTTTTTGCAAGAGCTGGCGGCACTGGCCCAGGGTGCTGATTAGATTGGGGTCATCCATATGCACGTGGGCGCGGGCTACCGTAACCGGAATCACGTAGCCGCCTTCGTGGCTAGCCAATAGGGCGGCCATCTCAATTAAGTAGCGTTGAGTCACCGGATTGTAGATGGGGACTACCACCGTAAACGGGCCGGTAATCGTCGAGTCTTGGCGATTTTCGGGGGCGGCTCCGTAGTCAAACCACAGCGATGTAGACTCGGCGCGGGGCAGTTTGGGCGCGGCCAACCGCCCCGCATAGCGAGTTGTCAGCAGCGGCCCCGCTACTGAGGTGACCAGCATCATCACAATAACGGCATTGAACTCTAGGCCCGAGATAATATTTTGCTGTAGCCCGACTAGGGCCGCCGCTAGAGTGGCTGCCACCTGGGGCATAGACAGCGACCACATGGTTAAAACCTGGGTCCAGCTGTAGTGGTAAAAAGGCTTGGTGGCCAAGGCCGCCAAAAACTTGCTGAGAATTAGGGTGATCGTCAGGGCTAGGGTAAAGGCCAGGTTGGTGGTCATAGACTCCATCAGCACTTGCAGGTCGAGCAGCAGGCCCATGCACACAAAGAAAAAGGGAATAAACAGCACCCCGCCGACAAACTCTACTTTTTCTTTGACTGGGCCGTTGCCCACCACATCGTTGACCGCTAGCCCGGCTAGAAACGCCCCGACAATTTTGTCGACGTTGATCAGCTGCGACCCCACTGCGGCTAAAAATACTGCCGCCAGCACAAACAAAAACTGATTGCCTTCGCGATCGCCGTTGCGCTTAAAGTACTGCTTACCCACCCAGTCAATGCCGACCAGCACCGCTGTGGCAAAAACTCCCAGCATTAGCAGCTGGGCTATCACCGTCTGGGCCGAAAATTCGCCAGCCTGGGCCGCGACGCACATGGCCAGCACCAGCAGCGCCCCAATATCGGTAAAAATTGTTGCGCCCACGGTAGCGGTTACCGAGGGTTCTTTAGTTACGCCCAGGCGCATCACAATTGGGTAGGCCAGCAGGGTATGGGAGGCCAGCAGCGACCCAATCAGCACCGCTGCAATCCAGTCAAAGCCAAAGGCCCGGCTCAACAACATGCCTGCTATTAGCGGCACTGCAAAGGTAGTAAAGCCAAACCCCAGCGATCGATTTCGGGTGCGCTTAAAGTCTTTGAGGTCGATCTCTAAGCCAGCCACAAACATGAGGTAAATTTTGCCCACATCCGACAGCAGGGTTTCCACATCCCCAGCCGGGTCAAGCAAACCCAGGACGCTCGGCCCCAACATGACCCCTGCCGCCAGCAGCCCCACCAGCCCCGGCAGCCGCAGCCGCTCAAAAAAGGGCGGAATAATTAGCGTTACCAGCAGCAGCACCGTAAATGCTGTAATCGGGCTGTCTGGTAAAAAGCTCAACAATCCGTTCACGACACCGCCTCCAAAACGCCGCCCTCAGCCTTTCTCTCGCGATTAGCTCGACCTAAGCTAGTCCCGCACTACGGGCTGAGTTCTCTAGCCTGACATAGTTGTTGGGTTTAGTGAAATGTCTGAGGGTGTGGGCACGGCAAGCTTTGGGCTAACCAGCACTTTCTTGACAAGATGCGGAAGACGCCAAGAGGATGACGACCCTTGCTTGGGACAAGAGCGCAGGTTGGGGCCGATCGCTCCCCGGCTTTACTAGCCCAAATTATTCACAAGAACAGACGCTGAAGGCTGTTATTCCCGCGCAAAGCCTGACCCCGCGAAGGCGTGGGGCAGGAATCCAGTCGGGAGTAGGCTGCTTCGCGTTGATCCCCGTATAACGGGAATGATGGGCATTTCCCTAGCGTTATGAATGCAGGCTAGGGGAGAGTTTGAGTGGCCTGGGGGTTGCTGTAGAGCCTGGTGCGGGGGCGATCGCCCCGGCTCTGCAAGTCGATGGTGCTGCTATAAAACCAGTAGCCGCAGTCTTGGATTTTGGCCTGGTACAGGGCGATATCGGCGTAGCGCACCAGGGTCTCGGGGTCGTCGCTGTCTTGGGGAAACAGGGCAATGCCAAAGCTGAGGCTCATTTGCAGCCTGTGGCCGTTAATCACCATGGGCGGTGCCAGGCTGGCGAGAATGCGATCGCAGGTCGTTGCCAACGCCTCGGCAGACTCCACCGGATGCAAAATCAGCGTAAACTCGTCGCCGCCCCAGCGGGCAACCGTATCCTGCGATCGCAGACAGCTTTGCAGCCGCACCCCCACCTCGCGCAGCACCGCATCGCCTAGGCCGTGGCCCAGGGTATCGTTGATCAGCTTGAACCGGTCGAGGTCTAAAAACAGTACCGCTAGCTGGTCTTGGTGGCGGTGAGCGCGGGCTAGGGCCAGGGGCAGGCGGTCGTCAAACAGTGCTCGGTTTGGTAGCCCCGTCAGGGTATCGTAAAAGGCCTGCCGATGAACAACGGCGGCAGCCTGTTGCTGTTGGGTGACATCGCGCAGCAGCCATAGCCAGCTCACGGCACTACTGTCTGTAGTCGGCATCGCTGACAGGGTAATCGACATCACCAGAGCAGCGCCATGGCGGGGGCACAGCTGCACCTGCCAATCTTGGGGCAGCGGCTGGCCAGCAGCGGCTAGAGCGCTCAGTTTTTGGAGCTTTTGAAAAAACTTCTGGCGATCGTCCGGGGCAATGAAAAGGGCCAGGGGCTTATCTTGCAGCGTGGTCTGGGGCACCTTGAGCAGTTTTGCCATGGCCCGGTTAGCCGATTGAATTACCCCCTGGCGATCGAGCACCAGATAGCTATCGGGAGCCAGGTTAAACAAATCTTGGTAGCGCTGCCGCTCCTGTTGCAGCGTCTGCTGCATGTTGAGCAGCGCCTGATTTTGGCGGTGTAGCTCTTCCTGGGCAGTGCCCAACTCTTCGAGCACGCCGTACAGCTCGCCAAAGGCGTCGTCAACGATCTCAGGAGGCTGCAACCAGGTCGCTGTAGCCTTCTGGTGCAGGAGCGTTACCCGTTGGTATACCGCTTCAATTTGCGGAGACAAATCCATGATGTACTCGGTTCTGTGAAAGGGGTCTCCAGGTTGTATTCATCCATCCTATGACTTCCAATCAGAAATCAGACGATATTGAGGTGGGTGAGGCCTGACTCAGGCCACGCCCGATCAGCCCATGACGTTTTCTGCCAGGGCCGGGGCGGCGATCGCCGGTAAAAACACCTGCACCTGAGTGCCCACCCCCACCTGGCTCTCTACCCGCATAAAGCCACCGTGATTTTGCACAATGCGAAAGGCGGTGGACAGCCCCAAACCGGTGCCCATGCCCGCTGGTTTAGTGGTAAAAAATGGGTCAAAAATACGCTTTATGATGTCGGGGGCAATGCCGCTGCCGGTGTCGGCCACGGTAGCCACGCTGTAGCGCCCCGGCGGGGCATCGGGGGGCAGCAGGGGATCGCCCTGCCCAAGCTGGCGAGTCTCAACCGCCACCGACAGAGTGCCGCCTGCCGCCATCGCATCACAGGCATTGAGGCAGAGATTCATTAGCACCTGATGCACCGGCGTCGCTTCGGCCTCAACCCAGGCCAGGTCGTTGTCATCTAGCCTCGACTCTACAGAAATTGCCTGTGGCACTGTGCTCCGAATAATCGTGACCACCTCCCCCAGAGCGTGGCCTAGGGCTAGAGGAACCCGCTTGCCCTCCGTGCCCCTGATAAACAGCATTAGCTGATCAATCATGTCAACGCTGCGCCGAGCGCCCGATTTCATCATTTGCACCAAAGGGTAGGCCGACTCAGCCAGGGCATACTGGGGCAGCATTAATAAATCGGTAGCGGTGACCAGTGGGCCAATGGCATTTCTCAGATCGTGGGCTAGCCCGCTGGCCAGGCTGCCCAGGCTGTCTAGCCGCTGGCTGCGCTCTAGGTGAGCGTGGGCCTCAGACAGCTCGGCGGTACGGGCCTCAATCTGCTGCTTTAGCCCATTTTGGGCGGTGTTAAGGGCTTGCACCATTTGTGAGTGCTGGTCATTGTCGCGCAGCGACCATAAAATGGCGGCGCTCTGCCCCCGAGTGCCGTTGATCGTGGCGGTGGCGATGGCGACCGCCTTAGCAGAGGCATGCCGCTGGGTAATCATCATGTCCCAGTGGTGCATGCTCTCGGGGTTGGCCAGCCGGGTTTGAAACTGTTGGCGGTCGCCAGGATCGACAAACACGATCAGGGGTTTGTTGATCAGATTGACCAGGGGCACCGCAAAGAGAGCCGCTGCCGCCAAGTTGGCCCTGTGAATCTTGCCCTGTGAATCGGTGACGAGGTAGCCGTCGGGGGCCAGTTCAAATAACGTGCGATAGCGCTGGCGCTCAAGGTCAAGCTGCTGCTGGGTGTCGAGCAAGCGCTGGTTTTGCATTTGCAGGTCTGAGTCGGTCGCCTGCAGTTCTTCTAGGACAAAATACAGCTCTCGCAGAGCCTCATCGAGCAGGGCTGGCTCTGCAGGCGAGGTGGTGGCCCGATCGTGCAGCAGCAGGGCGCGCTGGTAAACCGCTTCAATTTGTTGAGAAATGCCCATAGGGATTAGACCTCCTGAGCAAGACCGACTCTCGCCGGAAAAATTGATCGAAATTAATTATGGATGGGGCGTCTTCAAATCGCAGATTCACTTTAGATCATCACCCTACTTTAGATCATCACCCTACTTTAGATCATCACCCTACTTGAGAAAATAGCTCAGACTCAAGGGGAAACTTATTGGGCGATCACCCGACTGTGGTGTCAACTATAGCTAATTCATCAGCCAAATCCTAGCCCGGTCAAGGGGTGGAAATCTCTTGGAAAGATGTTCATTTGGAATGATGGCAGGGTTATTAATCACTTTGGCTGAGGAATCTGCCAAGCCCACGGTGATGGGGGGATTGGGTTCATGCACGGTGTGCGGTTCAAAGACTGCCGTGAACCGCATACCGTACACCGTGCACCTCTTTAGTTCGTTAGCCCCGGTCACGCTTAGATTGGTCAATGCCTAGGCTCTCATCGGGCCGATCGCCGCTCTCTCGAATGGTTATCAAAATCAGCGGACTGCCCGTGGCGGTAGAGATCTGGCGAGCGTTGAGGTTCATAGTTTTAAAGCCAATCTGGTCAAAGGTGTGCTCGACTCGAAAGTTTTCGACCTGGGTGTTGCGGGGCAGCAGGTCTTGCAAAAGCGATCGCAGCTCGGCGATATTCCACTGGCCGTTGCCCAGCTCAAATATCGGGCAGCCCTCGGTGTCTTGGGGCAGCACCTGAAAGGCGGCGTAAAACTGGCCGTTGGCATGCAACACCCGTAGGTCGGCATCGAGCAGCAGCAGCGCATCTGACACCATTTCAACAATTGCTTCGGCGTAGTCGCGGGCCTGGCGCAGCTGCTCGGTGCTGCGCTTGAGCACATCAATATCGACCAGCACCAGCACTGCCCCATCAATGCGGTCATCGATGGTGCGGTAGGGGCGAATGCGCAGGTCGTACCAGTGGCCATCCTGAGCTTGCAACTCTTGGCTGTGCTGGTTGAGGGTGCTGATCACCGCTACGATCTGCGACTCTAGGTCGCTGATCATCAGCCGATGGTTAATGTCGCTGAGGGGGCGGCCAATATCAGTGGGTATGAGGTTAAAAAGGGCCGCCGCCGTGGGGGTAAAGCGGCGAATTCTGAGATCGCCTTCTAGCATCAAAATGGGAATGTTAATGCTGCCCAGCAGGTTTTGAAAATCGTTGCTGATGCGGGTGGTGTCGGCATTGCGGCGATACAGCTCGTCGTTGATGGTGCTGAGTTCTTCGTTGGTGGCCTGAATCTCTTCCTTGGCGGTTTGCAGCTCTTCATTGGTGCTCTGTAACTCTTCGTTGCTAGAGAGAATTTCTTCGTTGGCGGCCCGCAGGTCTTGGTTGGTGGAGTCTTGCTCTTCGATGATCGATCGCAGGTGCAGTTTGGTCGACTCTAGCTCCTGCTGGAGTCGCAGCAGGTCTTGGCGATCGGGGGTGTCGGCGATCGCCTCCTGAGAGACTGCCTTATCTACATCGCCCGGCTCCTCTACCGGTTCAAACAGCACCAAAAAATAGATCTCACCCTCGGCACCGGGCTGAAAGGGCAGCACATCAATGATCACCGAACGGAGGGAATCGCCCCCCCGCAGCGACACGGTTTTGTGGACGGGCTGCCCCAGCTGCTTGGCCTGGTAGAGGGCAGTGCGCAGATCGAGGCGCAGCGAGTCTTTGGCCATGGTCAGCAGGTTGAGGCTGGCTCGCCCAGGAGCTGACTCTAGGTAGGCGCTGGTTTGGCCACGAAACTGCAAAATATCGAGCTGGTCATTGACCACCACCCCCACGGGGCCGTAGTGGCCCAGCACTATCTGGTCGGCGGCGCTGTAGAGATCTCGGGTGGGGCGCGGCTCTTGGTAGGTAGTGGTAGGCGCAGTCGATTGGCGATCGCTGTTGGGTTCTAATAACTCTAAATTTAGCCGCAGGGCCGACGCCTGCTTGGCGTAGATCTTGTGCTGGCGATCGAGCAGGGCAAACAGGTCAGTAAACTCTCCCACGGTTTCTGACGAGCCCAGCATTAAAAAGCCCCCCGGCTTGAGCCCGTAGTGAAACATGGGCAGCATTTTCTTTTGCAGGGCGCTGCCAAAGTAAATCAGCACGTTGCGGCAGCTGATCAGGTCAAGCCGCGAAAAGGGCGGGTCGCCAACTAAATTTTGGCGGGCAAACACGCACAGCTCTCGCACCACCTTGCTAATTTGGTAGCCCCCTTCCACCGGCTCAAAAAAGCGCTGGAGCCGATCGGCCGACACATCGGCCACCTTGGCGGGCAGGTAAATACCCTGCCGGGCAATTTCGATCGACTGCTCGCTCACGTCGGTGGCAAAAATTTGAATCGCTGGCCGGGAGGGCTGCTGGGCCAAAAACTCCAGCAGGCAGATGGCGATGGAGTAGGCTTCTTCCCCCGTTGAGCAGCCCGCCACCCAAATGCGCAGGGGCAGCTCTCCCAAGACCTGGCCCTTTTGTTGCTCCGCCGGGGTCAGCCGAGAGCGATCGCGCAGCAGCGCCGGAAACACCTCCCGCCGGAGGCAATCAAAGGCCCCGGCATCGCGAAAGAAGCTGGTGACGCTGATTAAAATCTCCTGATAAAGCGCCTGCACCTCCGCCGGGGTCTCTTGCAAATACTGCCGGTAGCGCTCCATCTGCTCAATGCGGTGCAGCGCCATGCGCCGTAGAATGCGCCGCTTGATCGTGGTGGGCTTGTACTGGCTAAAGTCAACTCGGCTAGAGGCCTTCAGCAGGGCAAAAATAGCCGCCAGGGTTTCGGTTTCGGTCTCGCCCCCCACTGCGTCTGTTTCTGGCGGTTCGGCTACCGGGCGGCTGACGTAGGAGTGGCGGCTCAGACTGGTCAGGGTCTCGGCAATTTCGGCAGGGGGCTGCACAAAGTCTACCTGCCCGGTGGCAACGGCCATGTGGGGCATGCTGCTGACCTGGGCCGAGGCCTCACACTGGGCCAAGGTAATGCCCCCCGCCGCCTTGATCGCCTCTATCCCCAGGGTGCCGTCGGAGTCGCCCCCCGACAGCACCACCCCAATGGCGTTGTGGCCGCGATCGCGGGCCAGCGACTCAAAAAACGTGTCAATGGGGTGGTGCACTCGCTGGCTAGCATCCCGAGGCCGCAGCCGCAGCTGCCCCCCCTCCAGCGTCAAAATTTTGTTGGGCGGAATCCATAGACATGGTTAGGGGCCACCACCATGCCGTCGGTGGCTGCTTCCACCGGCATCGGCGTCACCCGGCTCAAAATATCGCTCAGCAGACTGCCCTGGCTGGGGTCGAGGTGCTGCACCAGCACCACCGCCATGCCCGTATTCGCAGGCAGGTTGCCCAGCAGCTGAGTAAACGCCTCTAGCCCCCCCGCCGACGCCCCCACGCCCACCACCGGAAATCGATCTTCGCGGTTTTCGAGGCCGTTGGTCGCTGGTGGCGGCGCGGAATCTTGAGGCGGCTGGGAGTCTGGAGGCAAGGGCGACATACAGCAATAACCTGGGGGTAGATCGGCGGTCACGGTCGGCTCATCCCCAATCCTGGTTGGCTATTTCCTAATTGGATCAGACAAACGCCGCAAAGCCTCCGACTTGACTATGCCCTAGGGTTTGGCCGTTGCGGAGTCGGAGTTTACGCGGTTTGGATTGGGTATCGGTGTCTCAATCTACTGTAGTGGTTCCTGTGTGTGGGCGTTTTAGCACGGTCGGCGGTGTCGCAAGGCATGATTGAGCTATACCGCCTGCAAACAGACTAAATTCCCAGCCGCTGAAAGACCTGATCTAAATGTCTCAGGTGACGAGCGGGGGCAAAACAGGTCTCAATTTCCTCAGTCGATAGATGGGCTGTCACTTGCTGATCCGCTTCAATCAATCGGCGAAAATCACCGTCATCAGTGTTCCAAGCCTGATGGGCACAGGCCTGCACGATCGCATAGGCCTCCTCGCGCGCCAGCCCCTTGTCGACCAGGGCCAGCAGCACCCCCTGGCTAAACACCACACCGCCGTAGACATTCATATTGCGGGCCATATTGTCGGGGTAGACCAGCAGGTTTTTAATCAACTCGGTGGTTTCGACCAGCATGAAGTGGGTCAGAATGCAGCTATCCGGAAAGGCCACCCGCTCTACTGAACTGTGGGAAATATCGCGCTCGTGCCATAGCGCTACATTTTCTAGAGCTGCCATGGCGTTACCCCGCAAAAGGCGCGCCATCCCGGTCAGGCGCTCAGAGCGAATCGGGTTGCGCTTGTGGGGCATGGCCGATGAACCCTTCTGTTTCTTCGAGAAAAATTCTTCGACTTCGAGTACATCAGTGCGCTGGAGGTTGCGAATCTCTACTGCGAACCGCTCAATCGATGCCCCCAGCAGCGCCAGAGCATTCATAAACTCGGCGTGAATATCGCGCGAGATTACCTGGGTGGAGGCGGTATCGGGGCGCAGGCCCAGGTTTTGACAGGCCAGAGCTTCAATGTTGGGGTCGATATTGGCGTAGGTACCCACGGCACCAGAAATTTTGCCGACCGCGATCGCATCCTGCAGGCGGGTCAACCGCTCCCGGTGGCGCAGCATTTCGGCTAGCCAGCCCGCCAGCTTAAAGCCAAAGGTAATCGGCTCGGCGTGAATACCGTGCGATCGCCCGATCATCACCGTGTCGCGGTGCTCTTGGGCTCGATAGCGAATGGCCTGAATCAGGCTTTCTACATGAATCATGATCACCTGGAGGCTGTCTACGAGCTGCAGTGACAGCGCCGTATCGAGCATGTCGGAGCTAGTCATACCCAGGTGAATATAGCGCCCCACATCGCCTACGTATTCGTTGACGTTGGTGAGAAAGGCAATCACGTCATGGCGCACTTCGGCTTCAATCTCCAGAATGCGCTGAGGGTCAAATTTAGCCTTGGCCTTGATCTCCTCTACCGCCTCTGGGGGAATGTAGCCCAGTTCAGCCTGGGCTTCGCACACTGCGATTTCGACCCGGAGCCAGGTTTGAAATTTGTAGTCGTCGGTCCAGAGGTTGCCCATCTCGGGCAGGGTATAGCGTTCAATCAAGGCTTTGGTCTAAATACGACCGTCCTATTCTACCCGGCTGCCCTGAGCCATGGAAAATTGGCGCACCATACTTCACGCCGATGTACAGTGCGCTGACGGCATAGAAGCTAGCTTGCCCACCGCAAAAACGCAGATGGATAGGGCAAAGCTACGAGGGCAAAACTACGAGGGCAAAACTACGGCAAGCGATCAGCATTTTGCTGGGCGTAGTTTAAGTTGGGTTGGTAGTCTACGGCTTTTTGCTGAGCCGTGGCGTAGTTGGGGTCGGACTCGGGCACCCGCTGCATCAGGCTGATGGATAAGGCCCAGGCATCGGCCACCTCCTGCCACTGGGCCGAGGTACTGGCTGTTTGAGCCTGGTTAGCAGCGGTCTGGGCCGCGTTAACCGCCTGCCTAAACAAATCTTCTTCGGCCACAGCAGCCGGCTCTGGGGGAAGAGATGCCGAACCAGGTGCAGGCTCGGTAGCCACGGGGTCATCACTAGGGCTGCGCAGCCGCCCCAGCACCCCGTTGAGCAGTAGCCCCGCTAAAGCAAGCACTAAGGCCCCTAGGCCCAGGCCTAAAATAAGCCGCATCGGCAGGCCCGAGCCGCCCGAGCCGCCGGAGCGGCGCACGCTGCCGTCGTCATTAAACTGGTCGGGGGTTAGCTCAACGTGGCTAGAGGGGTCTGAGCCAAACTCTTGAATAAAGTCGTCGGTAGCGTCAGGCTCATCACCCATCAGGGCAACGTCGTTGTGGTCTTGAATGAAGCCGTTGCTATCTTCGTGGCTGTCGCTAAATGCGTTAGCGACAAAGCCTTCATCCCCAAACTCTTCATCCCCGAAGCCTGTATCGCTGAACCCTTGGTCTTCGAAACTGACTTCGTCGCTAAACCCTTCATCACCCAATGCTGGGGCTTCAAACTCTGACTCATCGCTGAATTCTCCAACGCTGAATCCTGGAGTCTCAGACCCAGGGCTACCAAAATCACTACCCTCAAATTCAATCGAGTCAAACGCTAAATCTTCGTCGACATTGTTGTCAAATGCCCTTGGCCCTGGGGCGGGCTCGGCGACGGCGTAGTCCTCAGGCTGCTCTACGAAAAAGGCCTCATCATAGGCATCAAACTCGCTAGGACTGTCGTCTAGGTCTATATCGGGGACAAAATTGCCGACAGCGGTTTGATCGAGTTCCATCGTCGAAAAGGACAGATCGGTATCGGTCTCTAGGGAAAAATCTGGCTCAAAATCTGGCTCAAACCCTGGGGTAGAGTCTGATGCAAAGGCCTCTAAGTCGTCTGCCTCAAACTCAGGGGTGTTGAAAGCGTAGGAAGCATCGTCTTCAGGTAAAAATGCATCGGCTGCGAAGGGATTAGGGGCAGCATCAGCGGCATCAGCCATCGGGTCGAAGACCAGACCAGGGTCAAAGTCGGTTCCTAGGTCAGCTTCGGTACTGCTGGGTTTATCTAGCTCTAGATCTGGGTCAAAGTTGCCAGCAGGCTCTTCCCAGGGTGGGGTAGATGCATCTGCAAAACCTGGGTCAGCAGTAGGCTCGACCCAGTCGGTATCAAAATCGGTGCCCAAGTCGGCATCAAAATCGGTGCTCAAATCTGGGGCTGCGGCAGCTTCGCTTAGCAGATCGGGGGACAGGCCGTCTTCTGCTGCCAGGTCAAAGTCATTAAAGTCGTCGGTAAAGGGCGTGTCTAGGGCTTCAGTAGAGCTATCTTCGGCTAGACCCAAGTCGGTAAGGTCTAAGTTGGCTGTGTCACCCAGGTCGTTGTCGGCCTCGGTACCCAGGGAGAGGTCGGCTGGGACACCAGCCCAGTCGTCGGTTAAGTTGGCTGCCGATACATCAAGGTCGGCGGCTGCCCCTAAATCTGCAAAGGCGGCCTCATTGGGAATGATCAGGTCGGGAGAGAGATCGTCTGTATTGTCGATTGCTTCTGTTGACGAGTCTTCAGACTCAAGCCCTAAATCCGCAAAGGCGATCGCATCTGGATCAGCAGCATCAGCCTCCAGCGCCTCATCGCCCAAAATATCATCGCCCAAAACATCCTCAGGCATAGCCCCTAGATCGCCCCACTCATCGAAGCTGTCAAGTTCAGAGGTTGGGTCGGTGTCTGTTAGGTCAGTGTCAAAGGTCAGGTCATCAACGGCAAGCTGGTCAGATGCGGCTGACTCAGGAGGATTTGCACTGACGTTGCTGTCGCCCCACAGATCATTGAGGTCGGCCTCGACGTCGGGAACGGTGGGTGAGTCTGCGGGAGCGTTGAAGTCGAAGGTTGAGTCGTCGGTTGCCAGATCGTCAACCTCTGCGATCGCATCTAACTCCTCCATTCCGGAGTCAAAGTTGGCGTCGGCTAACTCTAGATCTGCGTCGGGGTCAAACTCTGCGCCAAAGTCCAAATCTAGATCGTCGCTAGGGGCGGTCTCGCCACCAGCCGCCTCGGGATCAAATCCTAGATCAAAGTCAGCGGTGTCTAGCTCTAGATCGTTGGTGGTGCTGGCTTCAGCTGGGGTTTCTGCCAGATCAAAGCCAAGGTCTAACTCAGAAGCGTCGAGATCCAGGTCGTCGGTAGCGCTGGCGGCGGGCGGGGCTTCAGTCAGGCCCAAATCAAGATCTAATTCATCTGACTCAGCAGTATAACGATCGGCAGCCGGTGCTTCAATCTGGCCAAAGTCAAGGTCTAACTCCTCAGCGGAGCTATTGGTGGTCGGTTCGTCTACCCAACCCAAGTCGAGATCAGCGGCATCATCCGCAGCGTTATCGTCGAGACCCAGATCAAAATCAAGATCGCTGGTTGGGGCAGCCTCAGCAGGCTGATCGTTAAAGTCCAACTCAAAATCTACATCAGTAGGTGCATTGACATCAGCTGGCCCATCGGGAAGACCTAAATCAAAATCGAGGTCGCCAGAGTCGGTAGTTTGCTCAGCGGTAGCCTCACCAAGACCTAAATCAAAATCGAGGTCGCCAGAGTCGGTAGACGGCTCAGCGGTAGCCTCACCAAGACCTAAATCAAAATCAAGGTCGTCAGAGTCGGTGGTCTGCTCGGCGGTAGCCTCACTGAGACCTAAATCAAAATCGAGGTCACCAGAGTCGGCGGAAGGCTCCTCAGACATTGCTAGATCAAGGTCAAAGCCGTTGTCGGTGGTGAGGTCATTGGCAAGATCGCCGCTGAGGTCGAGATCGAGGTCGGCAGCGGCGTTATCGCTAAAGTCAAGGTTGAAGCTGTCGGCAGCCTCTGGCTCAGAGCTAGTGTCAGTGAGGTCGAGGCCATAGTCGCTGTCGGTAAAGCTTGAGTCGAAGTCTGTAGGGGCCTCAAGAGGTGCTTCAAGGCCCAGATCGCTGTTGCTAAGGCCTAAATCTAGGTCTAGATCGGCCCCGCTGAGGTCGTTGCCCAAGGCCGCATCGAAATCGCCAAGATCGGTTGTGTCCAGCGCTGCGCTGTCGAGGTCAAACTCCAGGTCGAGGTCATCATTGGCGATATCATCGCTGGCGAGGGTATCGCTGGCGATCGCGGCATCAGGGGCGGTACCGAAATCTAGCTCAAAGTCGCCGGTCGCCGTTTGCAGCAGCAGGTCCTCGCTCCAGGCGCTGGCAGCAGCCCCAGCCTGTTTGCCGCTCACGGTTAGACGGTGAACAGCGACTAGCTCCAGCCCCGTGATGCCTTTTTTGACAAAGGAGACTAAATCAATCTGACTGGGAACCTGAGCACCCTCTAGGTTGACCTGGAGCGTACTTTCCTGCTGTACCACATGGGCGGTAATGCCCTGGGTTCCTAGATGGCGATTCATCAGGGCCGCGATCGCATCTGGGTCACCCTGACGGGCCAATTGCAGAACATTGGGAGGCGTATTAGACATAGAGGTCTATTGAATTCGATGAATTCAGCGCACTGGGCCGGAGAATTCCCTATAGTATGCCCGTGGTGGCTGATATTGGCACAATCAACCTTTAGCGGTATGTAAACCTGGCGCAATGTCGCCCCAAATATTACGGAGTTTGTTGATTCAGCTGTTCCAAAATACTCTCCAACTGCTGCTGGGCCTCGCCGTAGCGCTGCCAATCCCCCTGCTGAAGCGCCTGCTGGCCGGTTTGATACGACTCAAGGGCGGTCTGCACGAGATCGGCTGTGGTAGCGGCAGGGGCCGCTATCCCAGGCGTTGTGGGGGTGGGTGGAGGTATGCTCGCTTCTCCAAAGATAGCATCTAGGCTTTCGTTCAGGGTTTCACGCATCACCACGCGATCGTTGTAGGCGACAATTACCCGCCGCAGCTCAGGCAGTTCGCCCTGGTCGGCCCGCAGGTAAATGGGCTGCACGTACAGCAGCGATTGCTCCACCGGAATCACCAGCAGGGTGCCGCGAATCACCCCTGAACCTTGCTGGCTCCAGAGGGTGAGCTGCTCAGAGATTTCCGGCGTTTGGCTAATGCGGGCCTCGATCTGGGTGGGGCCAAACACCAGCTCCTGCTTAGGGAATTCGTAGAGCAGCAGGCGGCCATAGTTATCGCCGTCGGAGCCACCTGCCATCCAGGCGATCATGTTGTCGCGGTTGGCGGGGGTAAACGGCAAAATCTGCAAAAATTCCTCCCGCTCTAGCCGGGGCAGCTTCATGATGATGTAGTAAGGCTCCATAGCCTGCACTTCACCATCTTCCTCATGCTCAGGAAAGCGCCACAGGTCTTCGCGGTTATAGAAGACTTCGGGGTTTTCCATGTGGTAGGCCCGGTACATTTGGGCCTGTACGGTAAAAATATCCTGGGGGTAGCGCAGGTGATCGCGGTAGCTGGCGGGTAGATCTTCAATCGGCTTAAACAGGCCGGGGAAGATGCGGCTGTAGGTGGCTAGCAGGGGGTCGTCGCGATCGCGGGCGTAGAGCGCTAGGGTGCCGTCGTAGGCATCGACAAAGACTTTGACCGCGTCGCGAATGTAGTTGACGCCGTTGCGCATCAGCGGGTTGGTGCTGTCTACCAGCGAAATCAGGTCGTCGCGACGGTTGAGCGGTTCGGAGTAGGGGTAGCGATCGCTGCTCGTGTACCCATCTAAAATCCACTTGATGCGCCCGTCAATAATGGCCGGGTAGGGGTCGCTGTCGAAGGTGAGAAACGGAGCCACCTGGCGCACCCGGTCGGTAATCAGCCGGTGGTAGTGAATGCGGGTTTCAGGGCTGAAGTAGTTCGAAATTAAAATGCGAAAATTGCCCAGGTCGTAGGCGTAGACCAGTCGCCGCAGCCACGAGGTGAGGGCTACGCCGCCTGCTCCGGTGTAGCGGTAGGCGGCGTTGGTGTCGCCCTGGGGGTAGTCAAACTCGTCGGTATTGGCCCCGGTAAAAATGTAGTTGCGGGTGCTTTCGCCGTAGTAGATGCGAGGCTGGTCGAGGGGTAAATCGACGGTGCTGCTAGGGGGCACATTGCGAATGAAAAACTCCGGCAGCCCATTTGGGGTGACCTGGTTGACGGGGCTCATTACCACCCCAAACCCGTGGGTGAATTTGAGCTGGCGGTTGATCCAGTTTTGGGCCTCGGAGGGCAGCTGCTCCACCGGTAGCTCTCGGGCCGAGAGGCTGACCTGGCGGTAGTCGCCGTTGAGGGTGTAGCGATCGATATCGACATCCTCAAAGTTGTAGTAGAGACGAATTTCTTGCAGCTGCTTGTAGGTGCTAAGCAGGGGAGCGTAGTCCCACAGGCGAATGTTGTCTACGGTGGTGCCGTTGGCCTCAATGGCATCTCGGGCCAGGCTATTTTCGGCAGGAAAAGGCTCTGTGGTAACGCTGGTGAGGTTGTAGGCCTGCCGGGTAAAAGCGATGTTGTGCTCAATGTAGGGGCGCTCGATGGTGAGCTCGTTGGGCTCGACCACAAAGTTTTGCTGAAACCAGGGGTAGAGGCCGTTTACCACCACCAGCACGCCCAAATAAATCACAATGCCAAAAATCGGCAGCGAAAAGCCACTGCGGGCCAGGGCAATCATAAACAAGGCCGCCACCGCCAGGGTGACAAACCCCATTAGCCAGTAGGCCTGTAGCCGGGCGTGCACGTCGGTGTAGCCCGCCCCAAAAATGACGCCGCTATCTGAATACAGCAGTGAGTAGCGATCGAGCCAAAAGCCCGCCGCCAGCACTACCGCGATCGCCGCCAGCAACAGGCACAGGTGGGCCTTGGCCTCACCCGTGAGAAAGTACTTCCAGCCCCGCTCAGGGCGCACCTCACCCTTGAGGGCGTAGACCGTGACGGCAATCAGCAGCGCCCACACCAGCAGCCCCAGCAGGTTGTCCTGGAGCCCCTGCCACAGGGGCAGCTTAAACATGTAAAAGCCAATGTCGCGCTGAAAGATCGGGTCGGCAATGTCAAAGGCGGTGGGGTTGAGAAATTGCAGTATCGTTTGCCAGGCCGTCGCCGACCGCAGGGCTACCCCCAGGGCCAGCACAAAGATTAGCCCCGTCATACCCAGGTGCAGCAGGCGCGCGAACTGGTCTCGCTGGGCTGGGTCGCTGTAGCGGCTCAAAAATCGGTAGGCGCGATCGCGGGTAAGCCGCAGGGCAATTTGGTAGCTGGCCCACAGCCCCCCGCCGTAGAGAGCAAAACTCCCTAGCCCCAGACCCAGTTGCCACTTAATCCGGAGCCAGAACACTGACCCGTAGCCCACCGACTCAAACCACCACGACTCGGTGAGTAGATGCACCAGGCCGCCAGAGAACACCAGCAGCAGCGTAAGGGCCACCAACCAGGGCAGCAGTCGACGGGCGCGGAGAGATTTAGTGGAAGAATAGGTCACAGGTATGGCAGTTAAGGGCGGATTGCACCTCAGCAAAATGCTCCAAGATAAAGGACTCAAGTAGCGTCTGAGGTGTCGTTGCTTCTAAAGTCTAGCGATCTCATCTCCCAGACAAGCCGCCCAGCCCCCAGGCTTAACCTTTTTTAGGACGGCGATCGCTGAAAGGTTCACGCTGCTAGCCCGTGGGTTACTCAGTAATGATTACCTCGCTTCGCTGCGTTTGGATGATGGATCAGCGGTTGCCGAATCATCGCTAGGGCGATTGTCAACTTTTAATACGCTCTTGCAGAATCGCCAGGATACTGCGGAAGCTAGTGGAGAAACCCACAAGCAGCAATTCTTCGGTAGTTCCCCTATGAGTGAATACACAGGTATGACCCCCACGGTGATCATCGGCTTGGGGGGAACCGGTAAAGAAATTTTAGTCAAAATTCGCCGAATGATTGTGGAGCAGTACGGCTCCCTCGATGCGCTGCCCATTGTCTCGTTTTTGCACATCGACACCGAGCAAAATGCCCGTGTCTCCGAAGCCCAAACCGTCCTTAAGCAGGATATTTCCCTGCGGCCCATCGAGCAGGTGTGGGCCAAGGTCGAAGATGCCAAGGCGATTCTCAACAAACTTTCTGCCTACCAGTATTTAGATGAATGGTTCCCCAGCGAACTCAAGGGCACCGACTCGATTTTGTCTGGCGCGGGGCAGATTCGTGCCTTGGGCCGGTTTGCCTTCAGCCTCAACTATCCTCTGATTAAGGACTACTTTACCAAGGCTAGAGGGCGCATCGTCGGCCACGAAAAATTTATGCTCGATCGCTGGAAGGTGCAGCTCGACAAGGGCATCAACATCTTTGTAGTCTGCTCGCTGTCGGGGGGCACTGGCTCCGGCATGGTGATGGATCTGGCCTACAATCTGCGCGACTGGGTGCCAGTGTCAGAACTGCCGCAAACCAGCGCCTTTTTGGTGCTGCCGGGGGCGTTTTCGGGCCTGGGCGATCGCGTCATTGCCAACGCCTACGCCGCGCTGATGGAGCTGAACCACTACAGCCGGGGCGACACCCGCTTTGACGTGCAGTATAGCGACAGCCAGAGCGATCGCATCACCAGCCAGAGCGGCCTCGATATCCCCTTCAACTTCACCTACCTGGTGGGCAACAGTAACGACAAAGTCACCTTTCCCACCCTGGGCGACGTGCTGGAGATGGTGGCCCAGAACGTGTTTCTCGACTTTAGCTCCGGCTTTAGCCAGTACAAAAAGCTGGTGCGCGACAACGTCCGCAAACACTGGGCCAGCCCCGACGCTCTGGGCTACCCGCAAAACTTCATGAGCTTTGGCCTCTCTAGCATTCAGTTTCCGGTGGAGCGGGTGCTCAACGCCTGCTCGGCTCGCCTCGCCGCCAAGCTGGTGGACTGGTGGAGTAACCCCACCCCCGCCCCGGCAGCCATGTCCGACCTGATTCGCACCGAGATTTTGCCCGGTTTGTTCTTGGCAGAGTCGGAGCACGACCACCAGATCATCGACAGCATCAGCATGGGCGACAACAAAAAGCCCTACGCCAAGGAAGTTGCCGACTGGGCAGCGGGCATCCGTAAGCGCCGCAACGACCTCAACATTCCCTTTGAGAACCTACAGCGGTTTATCTCTAACGAGCAGGAGAAATATGCCCCTCACTTCCACGACACCGGCACAGACCCCAAGCGCTGGAGCGACTACTTTCAAAAAATGTGGGACAACCTCACCTGGCTGATTCCCGAAAAGCGCAAGGAACTGCGGGCGGCGGTCTACCTAATGGTGGAAGATCGCTTCCGGGGGCCGAAATTCACGCGGCAGTTCTTGGAAGTGCTGATTGAAGTCTTTGCCGACTTTCGCAGCAAATTTGACCAAGATCGCCAGAAATATTGGCTACCCCGCGAGCGATCGGCCCAAAACGCCCTGCAAACCCTGCTGAAGCAGATCGACGACCACGCTAAGCAAATGATGATGTTCAACCGCAAGAAGGTCGTCGAAGACGACTTTCAGGGCATTATGCAGGCGCTAGAGCAGGTCTACGTCTCCAAGGTGGAGGTCAAAGCCCGCACCCTGGGGGTGATGCTACTCGATGGCCTGCGGGAAGAAATTGACCAGCTCCTAGTCGATCTGACCGCCTTTGAAACCGTTCTGGCCAACGTACAGGTTGAACTAAAGGATAAAGAGCGCGTCTACACCCGCGAAACCGGCGGCCTGACAGTGAACGGCATTTTGCTCTACGACGAGAAAGAAATTGACGCCGCCTACACCAAAACCGTTGCCGACCAGGAAGAAACTCTTTGCCAAACCCTCTCTCAGCAGGTGCTCGAAGAACTGCGCCTGCGCCTGTTCGACCTCTACCCCTTCGATGCGCTGAAGACAAGAGACCTCTACAATCGCCTGCTGGGTCAGGCCATGGATGTGTTTCGTCGCCGCAGCCAGCTCGACATTTCCACCGCCCGCAAATTCCTCGAGCAGTACCCCACCGTTGAGATGCAGGAGGCCCAGATCAAGACCACCTTTGAGAAGTCGGAAGCCTTTTTGCGTCTCAGCCAGGAGCAAAAGAAACTCGGCTGGGACGACAAGCTAGAGAAGTACCAAAAGCTGGTGGGTATTCAGGGCGGCAGTAAGCCCATCGACCCGGCTGTGGCCAGCCTGCTGCCGATGATTCGCAAAACCAGCACCGTCACCGACAAGGAAATTCGCCCCCTCAACGACCCCTACCACATCTACTTTGTGCAGGAAACTGGGGCTTTCCCCCTGCGGATGATTGAGGGCATGGAGCGGATGCGATCGCTTTACCGCGCCGTTTCCCAGGCCGACCACAACCCCCTGCACACCCACCAAGACTACCGCCAGTTTGGCGACGTGATGCCCGAAACCAGCAACGAACGGCAGGCCCGCTACAACCTGATGCTGGCTAACGCCCTGGGCCTGGTGCGCCAGGAAGACAACCGGGTGACGGGCTTTGCCGAGGTTAAGTTTACCTATCGCAACAAGCTCACCGGCTTCGACCAAACCGAGGTGATGGGGGCTACTTGGGACGAGGCGGAGGATTTCTTGCTCACCGACCAGAACCGCCGCCTGGCGGAAACCCTGGATGGCGCAATTCGCGCGATCGGTGAGCAGGCCGCCACCAAGCCCCAAAAGCAGGCCCTCTATGATCAGGTGATGGCCTACCTGCAACAGCAGGAGCAGACGATTCCTGGCGGCTCCGACAGTGCCGAGTACCAGCGCATCCAGGCGGCGATCTCCAATTTCGTCACCACCCATCGCTTGTTTATCCCCGGCGATCAACCCCCAGTGGCGGTGGCTATTCCAACCCCAGTGGCCGCCGCACCCCCGGTAACCGCACGCCCTAGCTCCAACCCTACCCCCGTGGTTCTCGACTCCGAAAACCTGGCCAAATACGCCAAGCTGGTGGAAAGCTGCTACCGTCGCGGCACCCCCTCCGCCACGGAGCTGGCGCTGCTGGAGAAATTTCGGGTGAAGTACGGGGTGTTGGTAGAGCAGGCGAATGCGATCGCCGCCCAATTTCTCCCCCAAGATACCCTCGAACAAGCCGCCGCTGAGTTCGCCCTGATGTTCCGCGCCTTCCTCGACAACGACGGCGAAATTGACCTAGAGGAGCAGGCCCAACTGCTCGATCTCCAAGAAGAACTGGGCCTGACGAATGACCAAGTGGCCATTATTGAGGAGAACGTGCGATCGGAGCTGGCTTAGAGTTATGCCAAGATCCTAAGGTTCTCTCAAAACCTTGGGATCTGTAGCTCCTTAGCCATTAGCGAGTAAATTTTAGTGTCTTTCCATGCAGAATCCTAAGCCCTATCCTGTTTCTTTATTTGAGAGATACTGTCATCATGCAACTCAAGCTTACAGATGAAGAGATGCAAGAAGTTTATAGAATCGCAGAAAATTGTGCTGAAAGTGTAGAAAGACTGTATCAAAGACTCGAAATGTTGACCTGGGGAGATGGCCTACTGGAATTTAGGATGCAAGGAGGTCATCCTTTAGCCTGGATGGATCAGACTAAAGATTTGAGTGACAGGATTAATGTAAGACTACAGGCGGAAGGCATACCTTTTGGCCCCGCCCTAGAAGCTTACGAAGAAATCATAAGGAGACAGTCTAAAACAAGGAAAGAAACATGTGATCTAGACGATTACTTCTAGAAAAACAACATTTGTCAAGGATGATATTCTGAATATTCAATCCGCCAAGGAACTGAATAAAAACGAACCGAAAATACTATGAAGACGGAAAAAGAAAAGAGAGAAGCTCTCGAAAAATTTATTATTGATAACAAAAATCTAGAAGAATTAGAGAAAAAGATATCTAGATTCAATATCTTTGAATCAGTTGGAATGGTTCGTCAAGAGATCAAGCACTCAAACTTTATCCAATTTTTGTTAAGTCCATCTGAGAAGCATCGGCTTGGAGACATTTTTCTAAAAAGCTTTTATTGAGAGCATTGCATGACGCAGAAGAGCCGCCTTTCGACACATTAGAAGTTCTTGTCTCAAGTTTCACTGATGCTGAAGTAAGGCGTGAATGGAAAAATATCGATTTGCTCGTTCATTCGCCAAGCAGTCATTTTGTTTTTGTCATCGAGAATAAGGTCGATTCCTTAGAGGGTTTGGAACAACTTAATAGTTATGAGTCAATCATTGAAAGGGAATTTTCTGGTTGCCATAAAATATTTATTTTTTTGACTAAGGAAGGCAACTCTGCATCAAATTCTAGATGGCTATCGCTAAGCTACGCAAGTATTGCAGAAGTTTTAGAAAAAATCTGTGAGCAGCAACAGTCAAATATTGGCGACGACATCTATGTTTCAATACGTCACTATATTGATTTAATTCGGAGGCATATCATGAGCGAATCCGATATAGCACAGTTATGTCGAAAGATATATAAGCAACATCGACAAGCCATTGATCTTATTTATGAGCATCGACCTGACATTAGATCAGATATTGAAGAGATGCTTGGAAATCTTTTGGAAGCATGCTCAGAATCCATGAATATTGAAAGGGATGAAAGTAATCAGCGATGGATTCGATTTGCTCCTAAAGAATGGGATGATTTAAGTTTTCAGAAAACTTGTTCGGGATGGACAAGTAGTAAAAGAATTTTACTTTTTGATTTTTGGAATGAGCCGCAAGGCTTGGAGTTAAGGCTAGTTGTTGGCCCCGGAGACCTTCAGGTAAAGAAAGAGATTTATGGCCAGCTTAGGAACGTACCTGTAGCAGGAGTCAAGAAGTGTAAAATCAATGAATCAAGCTTCAATCAACTCTATTCTATCTCAGTTCTTGGGTTAGCCGATTACGCAGATAGCAGCCTTGAAGATATCCAAGAGAAACTTGAATCTTTTTGGAAAAGTTATTCTGCCGGGGATATGAAATTGATTCGAGAATCCTTTTTTAATGCATCAATCAAGTTAACCTAAATGCCCGCATAGCTGCCAAAATATTGAGGACAAATAATCTGAAATCTTCACATCGCTAGGGCTTGCCGTCATCTCTAGCAGAAAACTACTTGCTAGCGGCAGTGGAGACTATACTGTAAGAATATGGCAACTTAGCTAGGGAGCAACAAAATAGTATGCTAGCCCTGAGTTATCCACATATCGAGAAGCAAGACGATCAACCTGCACGATTACAGCGACTTCCACGGGTTCGAGTCGCACAGATTGTCATGGATTATCTTGCCTACGGTTGGTCTGTAGAAGAAATATGCCGACAGCACATTTACCTAAAGCCAGCCAAAGCCCACTCTGCCATGGGCTACTATTTTGACCACCAAGAAGAAATTGATCGAGAAATTATCCAGGAATGGGAGCAGGTGCAGACTAGCATCACGCAAATATCTAGATCACCTTTTTCACCAGAATAAAAGCTAGAGGGCTGCTGTAAGTGGCTATTACTCTATATATGGATGTCTACGTTCCTCAAGCAATTACCGATCAGTTATGACGTCACGATGTAGACGTATTGACGGCATTTGAGGATGACGCATTAAAGCTCGATTACACTTCCAAGGCTCTTTAAATGTCAAAACTATTTGAGAGAATTACGATTAATCCAAAGCAATGTGGGGGGCGTCCTTGCATTCGTGGCATGCGTATTCGAGTCTCAGATATTCTAGATTTATTTGCGGCAGGGCTGACCGCCGAGGAAATCCTCGAAGACTTGCCAGACTTGGAACCAGAAGACATTCAAGCTGCGCTCATGTATGCAGCTCGTAAAATCAATCATCCGATATTGGTCGCATGACAGTAATCTGGATTGATGCACATCTTTCCCCAGCCTTAGCAACTTGGATGACGGATAATTTTGAGGTGACGGCAGTAGCACTTCGTGATCTTGGTTTACGGAACGCTGAAGATTCTGAAATTTTCGAGGCCGCAAAATCTCAATCGGCTATCTTCATGACTAAAGACAGAGACTTCGTTGATCTGGTCGATCAATTTGGCACACCGCCACAAATCATTTGGCTCACCTGTGGGAACACCTCGAACGCTCGGCTGAGAGAGATTTTGAGATCCGTTTTGCCATCAGCGCTAGAAATCCTGAGTTCAGGTGAACCCTTAGTAGAAGTAAGTGGATCATAGAAGTGGTTGGGTGCAACGATGTAAAACCCAGCGTAGCGAACAGTGCCTTCCCTTTTTTTTTAATGTTGGTTATATTTGCCCATCCTCCAGCGGGCTGACCTAGCCAACTGTAAGTCAAACCTCAACACTCAAAACCCTATCCTCCACCCCACCTACCATGACCGACAGCTTTAACCACGTCACCTGCCCCAAATGCGGCTACGAAGAAAACTCCACCACCGCCCAAAAGTGTGAGATCTGCGGCCAGCCCTTAAAAAAGGGTAAGTCTATGGCTCCCATCATCGCGGGAGTTGCGGCTGTCGTCTTTTTAGGGGCGCTGGGTTTCACGGGCTACAACGCCTTTTTCCGTAAGGGTGCCACCCAGCCTACGACTCAGGTTACAACCCCCAATCCTCCAGCCGATGCCAACGCTGGGACAGGGGCAGATTCTACCGCCGCTGTGCCCACGACAACCCCAGGTCAGCCGACGGATGTAGCCAATGCCCTTAGCTGGGGCGATCGCGTCCTCTTCACCGATGCCCCCAATGCCGATATGCAGGCTGGGGCTGCCGCCTACGCCACGGGCGACTACGCCACCGCCGCTGCCCGGTTTGAGGCTGCTCGTCAGGCCGTGCGCAACGACCCCGAGGCGCTGATCTATCTCAACAACGCCCAGCTCGGGGCCACCCCAGCCCTGGGCATTGCCGCCGTGGTGCCCATTGGCGATACTCCCAACACCGCCCGCGAACTGCTGCGCGGCGTCGCCCTGGCCCAGGATGAGGCGATTCAATCGGGCACCCCCGTCAAGGTGCTAATTGCTGACGATCGCAACGATGCCGGACAGGCCGAGGCGATCGCCAATGCCCTCGTCCAAGACCCCAACGTAGTCGGCGTGATCGGTCACGGCACCAGCACCACCACCCTGGCCGCAGCCCCCATCTACCAACAGGGGGGGCTACCGATGATTGCCCCCACCAGCACCACCACTGAGCTGGCCGCTCTGCCCCGCCAGGGCAGCAACTTTGTCTTTCGGGTCATCCCCAGCGACCAGTTCACCGGAACAACCCTGGCCCGCCACATGCTGTCCCAGGGCCAGAGCAAACCCATCATCTTCTACAACTCCCAAAG
Organism: Nodosilinea sp.; assembly: GCA_049646445.1. Taxonomy (GTDB): domain Bacteria; phylum Cyanobacteriota; class Cyanobacteriia; order Phormidesmidales; family Phormidesmidaceae; genus Nodosilinea. The sequence continues at coordinate 54,072 of JBARVV010000088.1, forward strand.
CTCCTACAGCAAATCGCTACAAGAGGCCTTCTCCACCACCCTGGGCCTAGAGGGGGGCCAAGTGGACAAACTGGTGGACTTGTCTCAGGGCAACCCCGCCACCGAACTCCAGGGCAGCGGAGCCGATGCCGTGGTGCTGTTGCCCGACTCGGCCACCTTTGACGCCGCGATCGCTGTCGCCCAGCTCAACAATGGTCAGCTGCCGGTGCTGGCTGGCGACGCCTTCTACCGCATTGAGGCCCTGCAAAAGGGCGGGGCCAGCCTCACGGGCACCGTGGTCACTGTGCCCTGGCACCCGCTCAAATCGCCGCCGCCCTTTGCCCAGACCTCGTCTAGCCTCTGGGGTGGCGATGTCAACTGGCGCACCGCCCTCAGCTACGACGCCTTTGAGGCGTTTCGCTCGGCCCAAACGGTGGGTAAGGTTGCCCCCGCCAGCGGGCCACAGGGGCGAGCGGCCCTGGGCCAAGCCCTGGCAGGGCAGGGGTTCTCTGCTACGGGTTCAACGGGGGCAATTAGCTTTTTGCCGTCGGGCGATCGCAATACTAACGTACTGCTGGTCGAGGTTAAACCCGGTACGCGATCGGGCACTGGCTTCGACTTTGTGCCCCTGCCCTAGTTAGCCGCTGATCAGGGCGAACACCGTTCGCCCCTACATCATTTACCCGTCGAGGCTGTTGTGCCGGGCTCGCATGCGCTCTTTCATACCTTCTACAAAGTCGCCGCTAATCAGGCCCTGCTCGATCTCCAGCAGGGCCTCTTCTTCTTCGCGATCGAGGGCCTTTTGCAGGTTGGCCACGTAAAACTCCATCTTGTGGTCATCCACGGCGTCGGGGGTGCCGGAGGTGAGAATGGCGCGAACAATGCCCAGCAGCCGGTCCGGAAAGCGCTGGAACAGAAACGACTGGCGGCGCAGGCTGCCAGAGTCGTTGAAGTAGCGAAACTGGCCCATGTGGCCGTAAACCCGCGTCGGCACCCAGGGAATAATCTGGGGCGGAATCAGCGGCACGATGTCGTTGTTGTTGGCGTAGCGAATAATGCGATCGCCCATCTTGCCATTCATATAGTTGACCAGCTTCCAGTCAGCCACTCGGGGCTGGCCAAAGGTATACAGTCCGGCGACCTCAAACCCTTGGGCCTCTAAGGAAATTGTGGCTACAGCCGCTAGGGCTCCGCCCAGGCTATGGCCCGTTACCCAAAGCTTCGCGTCGGGGGTGACCCATTTTTTTAGGTAGTAGATCACCTGCTTCTCCACACTTTGCCAGGCATCTAAAAAGCCCCGGTGAACTCGCCCAGTGGGGGGCATCGCCTCTTGATCGGCCAGCACCGTAAATTCCTTCAGCCGAATCTTCAAATTGGTTTTCCAGTCGGCTAGCTGCTGGGTACCCTTGAACCCCAAGATCAGGTTGTCGCCCTTGCGAAACAGGAACGCCTGGGTGTCAGTGAGCCGCATATCAAGGTAAATAAAATTGTCGCGGATGTCGCGGCTGCTGGTTTTTTCGCCCTCGCGCAGCCAGGCTTTGAGCACCTCGACAACGTACTTGCGGGGGGTTAGCTGCTTCCAGCGGTTATCGATATTGTCGCTGAGCCACAGGCGCGAAATATCGGTAACGTACTCCCGGTCTTCGTAGACCAGATGGGCCGCCTTAGCTAAGCACAGCGCCCGGTAGGTGTCGTACTTGCCATCCTCCGCTGTCTCAATGCTGCTGAAGTCGTGGGTCGAGTAGGGGGGCGACAAAATTTTGAAGCCGTAGCGCTCAAACAGCGTTTGCACCCGTCCGTAGCCCGCCCAGGTGATGTAGTGCAACAGCTTGTCGTAGAAGCCAGACCCCCCTTTGCGGCGGTAGCGGCGATCGCCAATTAAATTAATCCAGTAAATAATGAAGGGCTTGATCTCCTCGGCCCTTACCAGCCCCGACTCGATCATGATCTCGAAATATTCCAAGCCGCCCAAAAAGGAGTCAAACCAGTCTCTTAGGGTAGTTTCGATGACAAATTCTTCGTTGTCGTACTGCTGCAACAACTCCAGGGTTTTAGGGGCGATCGCATTGCTTTGGCTGGCCAGGCGCTTAATTTCGTCAAGACCGCTGCGCATTTTGACCATCTGGTCGTGCGATCGCAGCGCCCGCCGTAGCCGATGGTCGGTAGCCTCAAAGTCAATCAAGTGGCCATCTTTGGGGTGGTTAATATAGAACGTTCGATACTCTTCGTAATCCAGAATATCCAGCACGTTTTTAACCGCCGTGCGTTCGCGAAACGCTTTTACTTCCTGACGAGCCAGCTCGACCCGCTGCCACCGCCGCTGCTGCTGCTGCACATGCAACCAGATCAGAGCAATAAACGCACCGCCCGCCAGGCTCAGGCTGGCCAGCAGCAGGGCTGGAGAAATACCGGCCAAAATCCTGACGGGAGCCATCAACAAGCGCCTGGGCAAGCTCTGGGCAATTAGTCCGGCTGAGGTGGGGAAGTCTAGCTCCCGAACCGCTGGGCCAGGGGAAACCTCTGCCCAAGAGACAGACTCCTGTGCAACGGCACCCGTAGTTAAACTCAGCAAAGCCCCAAAAACTAGAAAAAATCGACGAATGACCATAGCCTCTAGCGGCAAACTTCCCTTTCTTGCCTGATGCTATCGGAAAAACCTTTATGCAGCCTCACATGCCCGCTCTAGATAGCAGAACCTCGCAACGGAGACAACAGGTCGAGTAGGGTAGGGTCTATCCAGTACAGGCAGGCCAAACCCAGCAAAAGCAGCAGCGTGCTGGCTAGCAGCCACAGGGGCCAGCGAGGCGTTGTCCTCGGAGGGGAACTCATAGTTGACACTCCATAGGTTGATAGGACTGCTCCAGCTAAGGTGCGCTTGGGGCAGGCCGTCAGGGAATTTGTGACTTTCACAGATCTACGATCTAGACCTAGACCACCCCTCTTGCGACAACTTTACTGTGATCTACTCTGGTGCGATCTACTCTGGCTTGCCTGCGGGCAAAATTTCCCCTCTAAAGAAAGGGATGGGGTTGTTACAATTTTTAAGGGCTTTCCTGTAGAGATGTGCCCTAACGCTGAATTACGGGGTTAAATAAAAACAATGGCGGTTAACTGTGCAGTAGATTGTAAAGACGGCTGTGTGCTAGGGAACGACTGTCCCAACCTGAAGTACACCGCCGAAGCCTCAAAATTTATTTCTGATACTTCCCTCGATACAATCCTTGCAATGGCGGATGAAGCGGTGCGGCGTAAAATGATGGAGCGAGCCTCGCAACCGCCCAAATGGCTGCTGCCAGAGGATTAGACGGCTCTATCAGGCAGCGCTGCGATGCTCCTCTGGAGCGGCTACGCCAACGCACAATAATGGCCATCAGGTAGGCCTGTGCTATCGTGTGACAAGCAAGTTGTTAGTAGCATTACCGGCTTGGCATCGTCCTTAGTTGAGTACATCTCCTTATAACTTTCTGCTTTTTCTCTCTCTACTTGGAGATGTGTCCATGTCGATTTACGTAGGCAACCTGGCCTTTAGCGCCACCCAAGACCAGCTCACGGAGGTCTTTGCCGAATATGGTGCTGTTAGCCGGGTGAGCATGCCCACCGACCGCGAAACCGGTCGTCCTCGTGGCTTCGCCTTTGTGGAAATGGAAAACGAAGCTGAAGAAGATGCCGCTATCGAAGCCCTCGACGGGGCAGAGTGGATGGGTCGTGACCTCAAGGTCAACAAGGCTCGTCCCCGTGAATCGCGGGGTGGTAGCGGCGGTGGCGGCGGCGGTGGTTGGAACAACCGTCGCTAGGCGCTCTGACTCAGCCAGGGTTTTTGCGGCCTTGCGCTGAAGCATCGATCGTACAGGTATCGGGTTGTTGCTAGCTGGGTATCGCAAGCGCGATATCCAGCCGTTTTAGTCTGACGCTGTGGGCAAAATATGTTTGAGCTAGCGTTAGAGAAGTTTCTTAGGAGTAATTAATGGCCCAGGTTGTATTGGGAGAAGACGAAAACATTGAATCGGCCCTGAGGCGATTTAAGCGAAAAGTGGCTCGGGCGGGGATTTTTTCGGATATGCGGAAAAATCGCCACTTTGAAACCCCGATTGAAAAGCGCAAGCGCAAGACCATCGCTCGCCAAAAGCAGCGCCGCTGGGGTTCGAAGCGCTAGTACTTTAAAGCGCTAGTCAAGAGAGCCGAGCTGGCTGCCCAAGCCACCGGCTCAATCAGGTTCTCCAGATATTCTCGTATAGGAAACCGGCTTATGCTACCTGAGTCAGCACAGCAGGTTTCGAAGCTGCGTGCGCAGTTTTATCGCTCCTTTGCCGATTCTCTAGATGTGTCTGCCAACATATCCAGGGAGAAATCTTACTCCAGTACGCTGCCACGGGTGTCTTGGACAGACGATCAAGGTCGTTTGAACTACATGTGTATGTACGCTCACTCTGCCCCCGACGTGCTGCTGCCCGATCGCCCGATGGTGCTTCGGGTTGGGGTCAATCTGGGGGCAGAACTTTCTACGGGAGCTAGCTCTGAGCGGGGCCGTCGTCGCTACAACTGGACTTGCCAGTTTTATCTCACGTTGATACCCACAGAACTATCCGCTGCCTTACCCTGGATTATTCAAGCCTTGGCTCAGCCCTATGGTCTTGATTTAGAGGCTCTGCCAAAGTTGCCGTACACGCTTGAGAGCAATGCCGCAGCAGGACAAATCAACTCTCTTTGGACTCACCTGGCGCTACAGCAGATGCAGCAGCCTCGGGCGGCAGCAAGTTCTGCCTATAGTGTTTGAGTCGCGGCGTTAACCGAGCAGGTGATCGCAGCGACTTTTTTATTGGGCTTCTCTGAGCACGTTGTCAAAATACCTTCTGTAACCCAGCCAGCAGCTGATCTAGATGGGTCTGCTGATGGCTGGCCATCAGGGTAATACGCAGGCGGCTGGTTGGGACTGTGGGCGGTCGCACTGCCGCTACCCATAGCCCCATCTGCTGCAACTGCTCGGCGACAGCTACAACTGCTGCTGCCGAAGGCCCCTCCAGACAAATAATGGGAGACTCGGTAGGCAGTCGCTGCATGAGGCGTGGTGTCGCAGCTTTAGTCAAAATTAAATCTAGCTGCTCCACAACCTGCTGGACATGGCTCCAGAGCGCGACGCGATGCTGGGGTTCGTGCTGCACAATCTGTACTGCTGCTAGTGCTGCCGCCGTATCGGCTGGCGATAGACCTGTAGTGTAAATCCAGCCGGGGGCACGGTTGCGCAAAAAATCGATGAGGGGCTGAGACCCGGTTACGTACCCGCCCAGGCTGCCCAAGGCCTTGCTGAGGGTGCCAACGGTGACTAGGGGACGACTGGTACAGCCTAAGTGTTCTACGGCCCCAGAACCTCGCTGACCAAAGACCCCTGTGCCGTGGGCCTCGTCTACTAACACCATAGCGTCGTAGATCTCGGCCATATCGAGAATTTCGGGCAGCGGGCACAGGTCGCCATCCATGCTAAAAACGCTGTCGGTCGTAATCAGGCAGCGACGGTGGCGATCGCGGTGAGTCTCCAGCAGTTCCTTCAGTTGAGCTACATCACCGTGCCGGTAGTCGAGTACCCTAGCGCCGCTGACCGTGCCCCCAGCCCTGAGGCTGGAGTGGTTGTACTCGTCGCCCAGAATCAAGTCTGGGCTGCCGACTAAGGCAGCGATCGCTCCCAAATTTGCTAAATAGCCCGAGCTAAACACGATTGCGTCGTCGGTGCCCTTAAGCGCGGCGATCGCCCGCTCTAGCTCCCTGTGCAGTTCGCGGTGGCCGCTGAGTAAGCGAGAGCCGGTGCTGCCGGTACCGTAGGTCTGAATAGCGGCGATCGCGGCCTCCGCCAGCCGAGGATCGCTGGCGAGCCCCAGGTAGTCATTGCTAGCAAAGTTGATCAGGGTTTGCCCTCGCCGCTGCACCACGGCTCCGGTCATACCCTCGACAGGCGCTACGGTTCGATAGCGGTGAGCGCGGTGCAGGGCTGCCAAAGATTTATCCAGCCAAGCGTAGGGGTTGGTACCCATAGGTTATGGTGTCGACCGAGTTAATCCTGAGTAGGTTCCTTGAGAAGGCTCAATCTGGCGCTGTCCACTGTGGATTCCAGACAATCTCCCAAAGATGGCCGTCTGGGTCTTGAAAATATCCTGCGTAACCACCCCAAAATGTCTCTTGGGGTGGCTTAACGATAGTTGCACCAGCAGTGATTGCCTGCGCCATAACAGCATCGACTTCTGCTCCCGAGGCCACGTTGTGCCCCAACGTGAGTTCGGTCGAACTGGATGCGCCCCGCAGCAGCCCCGTATCATGAGCAATGCTCTCACGGGGCCAGAGGGCAAGCCTTAGACCCGCCTGAAGATCGATGAAGACAACGGCTCCATACTCAAACTCCTGGCCCACAATCCCTGCGGTTGCGAGGCCTAGGCCATCTCGGTAAAAACGTAGCGATCGCTCCAAATCATCCACGCCAAGGGTGATGACAGTAACGCGTGGTTGCATAAGGCCTCGATTGCCAACCCTCGATTATTGACCTGATAGGGCTTTCTGAGTTGCTTCTGAAGTCAGCTTCAGCACAATAACTCCTAAAGGTGGCAACGTCAGATCCAGCGAAAAGGGCCGGTCATGGAAGGCCCAGTCCTCAGACCACTTGCCGCCCAAATTACCCATGTTGCTGCCGCCAAAGTCGCGGGCATCGCTGTTGAAGAGCTCTTTGTAGTAGCCCTTCTCGGGTACGCCCACTCGATAGTGGCTATGGGGCTGGGGCGTAAAGTTACACACCACCACCACGAAGTCGTCGGTTTCTTTGTCGCGGCGAATAAATGCCACTACGCTATGACGATTGTCGCTACAGTCAACCCACTCAAAACCCGCCTGGTCAAAGTCTTGGGAAAATAGCGCCGGTTCGCTGCGGTAAAACTCGTTGAGCTTGCCCATAAAGTGCTTGAGGCTGGCGTGGGGCTGGTGCTGTAGCAGGTGCCACTCTAGATCACCCCACACGTTCCACTCGCTCCACTGGCCAAACTCCATGCTCATAAACAGGGTTTTCTTGCCCGGATGCATAAACATGTAGGTATAGAGGCAGCGCAGGTTGGCAAACTTCTGCCACTCATCGCCCGGCATTTTGCCCAGCATGTTGCTCTTGCCGTGCACTACCTCGTCGTGGGATAGGGCCAGCATGAAATTTTCGGTAAAAGCGTACCAAATGCTAAACGTGACGTTGTTCTGGTGGAACTGCCGGAACCACGGATCCATGTTGAAATAGTCCAACATGTCGTGCATCCAGCCCATGTTCCACTTCAGGTTAAAGCCCAGGCCGCCCACATAGGTCGGCCAAGACACCATCGGCCAAGCCGTAGATTCTTCGGCGATAGAGAGGACCCCGGGGAAGTAGGTAAACAGCAAGTGGTTAACCTGACGCAGAAAGTCTGCAGCCTCGATGTGCTCACAGCCGCCGTACTCGTTGGCCACCCACTCCCCGTCTTTGCGGAAGTAGTTGAGGTACAGCATGGAGGCCACCGCATCTACCCGGATGCCGTCGATATGGTACTTCTCGAACCAAAAGATGGCGTTCGCCACCAGGAAGTTACGCACCTCGTTGCGGCCATAGTTAAATACCAGCGTGCCCCACTCTTTGTGCTCGCCCTTGCGGGGGTCGGCGTGCTCGTAGAGGTGGGTACCGTCAAAGAAGGCCAACCCATGGCCATCTTTAGGAAAGTGGCCCGGCACCCAGTCGACAATCACCCCGATGTCGTTTTGGTGACACTGATCAACGAAGTACATAAAGTCTTCAGGGGTGCCGTAGCGAGACGTAATGGCGTAGTAACCCGTCACTTGATAGCCCCAGGAGCCATCGAAGGGGTGCTCGGCTACAGGCAGCAGCTCAATGTGGGTAAACCCTAATTCTTTGATGTAGGGAACAAGCCGATCGGCCAGCTCTCGGTAGGTAAGAAAGCGAGCACCAGGCTTGAGTTCGGCTACGGTGACAACCGGTTCTTTGGTGCCGTCGGGACGCAGCGCCGGGTTAGCCGACGACTCGTGTAGCCACGAACCCAGATGCAGCTCGTAAATAGATACTGGCTGAGTCAGCGGCTCTGTCTGACGCCGCTTTTCCATCCACTCCTGGTCTTGCCAACCGTAACTATCGAGATCAGTGACGATAGAAGCTGTTTTGGGCCGAATTTCCTGCTGAAAACCGTAGGGATCAGATTTTTCGTAAATGTGGCCGTCGTGGTTTTTGATTTCGTACTTGTAGTGAACCCCAACCTCTAGCCCAGGAATAAACAAATCCCAAATGCCGTTAGAGAGGCGACGCATCTGATGCTTACGGCCGTCCCAGTCGTTGAAGTCGCCCAGCACCGATGCATTGCGAGCATTGGGAGCCCATACCGCAAAGTAGACGCCAGCGACCCCTTCAATGGTGGTGAAGTGAGCTCCTAGCTTTTCGTAGATGCGGTGGTGATTGCCTTCGCTAAACAGGTGAATATCAAAGTCGGTAATGGTGCGAGTCTTAAAGGCATAGGGGTCGTAGATGACCTGGACATGGTCGCCGCTGACGTACTTGAGCTGGTAGTTAGCCAGATCTTGAACCTCCAACACGCACTCAAAGAAGTAGGGGTTATGATTAGACTCCATTGCCACTTCTTTGTGATCCTCTGGCAGCACCACCCAGGCCTTGTCGGCCTGGGGTAGGTAGGCTCTTACAGCCCAGACGGTTTGCCCATCCTGTTGCTGCACCAGGTGGGGCCCAAGAATCTCAAAGGGGTCATGGTGCTGGTTCCAGACAATCCGGTCAATCTGCTCAGCGTCAACGGTTGCAGGCATGTTATTAAAGGTCCACAGGGGGATATAAACAATCTGTGTGAATTTACTATCTGCGGAATAGAGTAACAAAACTTAGCTATTTCCACAGGGAAAATTTTGCGGATTTGGGCAAAATCACCGCTAAGGCAGGAAAGGAAGAATGGGCCTAAGAACCCGTCTAAACCGCAAAAGCTGGATCAGCTCAGCTATATCGGCATTGACGATGGCTTCGGTATTAGGGTCACGTAGGTGAGTTTGTAGAACCGCGTAGTCTGCAGCAGAGATAGGTTTGCCATCAATGGGCGATCGCGCTTCAGTAATGACTTCGGTTCGCAAAATTTCTTCGGGAATCTCGTCAGGGGGGGGCAGTGCCAGAGCGGATCTATTCAACACAGCGGTCATTGCTGATCCGATCATTGCTGATCCCATGAGTAGCAGAGGCAGACGAGGCATAGACAAGCGAGGCATAAACAAGCTCAGTGACTTAGCTTCAGTATTACAATAGCTTGCTCTGTCACCCCTCGGACTCTATCGTAGGCCGTGTCCGCCTGTGCTAGGCTGCATGGCAAGATTTGTGTGTTCGTTCTTTTCCTGGGGAGGTTGCATGGCTTTTTTACGGCTATTTTCTGTGAGGGGGCTGTTTACTGTCGGAACAGTAGCGCCTTTGACCCTGGCAGGGCTATTGGCTAGCTCAACGGCCTCGCCCGCCCAAACTGATCCGGTTCTGCAGGAGGCAGGTACAATCTATCCGGCCCAGGCTACCTATACCTTTGACGGTACTACTGGGCAATCCATCACCATTACCCTCGATAGCGAAGATTTCGATCCGGTGCTGTCGCTGCTGGGCCCGGACGAAGCCGAAGTTGCTGCTAATGATGACTTTGGTGGCACCCTAAATTCCAAAATCATTCTTGAACTGCCTGAAGATGGCGCTTATACCGTGGTTGCCAAGTCGTTTTCAGGTCAGGGGGGCGACTATGATCTGGTCGTACGCCCCTCCACCGAGTTTGAAATAACCTATGCCGAGGCCGAAGCCCTTGCCCTAGCCGAAGACTATCCCGGTGCTATTGACGCCTACAGCAAGGCAATTGACATTGACCCCGAGCAGTCATCGGCCTATCTGGGCCGTGCCCAGGCGACGTTGGGGCGGGTGTATCTCGAACAGGGCGATGCCATCCAGGGGCCAGAGGATATTCCTCTGGAGGCGAGAGAGGCGGTGATTGCTGACTTTGAACAGGCGGCCACTTTGTTTGATGCCGATGGGTCTGTAGACTGGGCCGAGTCTCTGCGGGATCAGGTTGAGGTGCTGCGTGAAGCTGGCAATTCAAACTAATCTCCAAAAAAAAGCGGCAACTTTTCCGGATCAGGGCTCGTCTGAGCAGAAAAGGTGAATGGTAGATGCACCCTGATAAGTCCCACTGGCAATCGCCAGGGGATTTTTTTTTCCATAGGTGCCACAGAGTAGCTGCGCTAGTAACGACAAAAAAGGGATGCAGGCCGTAGCCTACATCCCCGTGGTGTTTTAGAAACTGAACCAAAGGTTGCTAGCCTTAGTCAACCGATACTTTGCGGTAGGGCACAGCGGTAGCGATGTTGATGTCGCCGGTAGAAACGCGGGCTGGTGCGGCACCACTGGCCCCAATGCTGCGGGCCATGCCCAAAAACATTTGAGGATTGCCAGCAGTCGCCTTCTTTTCTTGGGGAACAAACCGCTTGACCTGAGACTGCCACACAATCTGAGGGAAGCCCAGCTGATTGCGGTGGTAGGCGTCGTAGCGGGGGTTCTTGATATGGATGGGGCGCTCACCTTCGGGGCGACCGGGCAGTACCCGCCGCTTTTGGTAAGGCACGGTGTTGTAGCCAAAGCTGGTGAGATACTCTTCGCTATCGAGTAACTCATCGACTAGGCCCTGAATGCCCTTGTTGGCTACTACAATAGACCAGGCAATTTTTTCGCGATCGCTGTACACGTCGCGGCCCAGAATTTTTTGAACACAGTGCTCTACAAATTTGTAGTTGCTGTTCTTTTCGTAGAAGCTGTTGTAGAAGGTAGGCGACAGCGCTAGACCACGGATAAAGTCACGCACTGTAATTTGACCATTGCGCAGCTGCGACTCCAGAAAAGGCTGGCGATCGCACTTGAACGCATGGAAAAACATTTGCCGATAGGCTGCGTTAATCAGCGCATCCATCTCGCTGGTGTCATACAGATCATCGGTCGAAAAGAATCTCGGCTGCTCATCACCACCAACTTCGTAAGCGGCGACTCGCTGATTTTGGCTGGACGGGGAGTAATTTAGTAACGGAAGAGACACGTTTGAATCTCCAGAATCTTAGGAAAATTTACAAACTTTAAGCATGATCATACGGGAACGGCTGCCTTGAACCTGAGCTACCTGAGCAAAAAAACATAGTCCTTAACATTCCACAGGTGTGGACACTGACACGGCAGCTAGGCCTAGGGATGGGTCATGCGGCGGGGGGCGATCAGGGCATCAAACTTCGCTTCAGAGACGTAGCCCAGGGCCAACGCCGCCTGTTTGAGGGTGAGGTCGTGCTCAAAGGCGTGGTGGGCAATTTGAGCAGCCTTGTCGTAGCCGATAGCCGGGCTGAGCGCTGTAACCAGCATGAGCGACTGCTCCACGTACTGGTCGATTTGCTTGTAGTTGGGGGTCATACCCGCCACCAAAAACTCGGTGAAGTTTTGGCAGCTGTCGGCCATCAGCCGCGCCGACTGCAGCAGATTAAAGATCATCATCGGCTTATAGACGTTCATGTCGAGGTAGCCACTGGCCCCGGCAAACGCCACCGCTGCGTCATAGCCCATCACTTGAACCGCCACCATGGCCAGGGCCTCGCACTGGGTGGGGTTGACCTTTCCGGGCATAATCGACGACCCTGGCTCGTTTTCAGGCAGGTGCAGCTCGGCAAAGCCTGCCCTTGGCCCGCAGCTTAGCAGGCGAATATCGTTGGCGATTTTGTAGAGCGACACCGCCAGGGTTTTGAGCACGCCGCTGGCCATCACCACGGCATCGTGGGCACCCATGACGGTGAACTTGTTGGCGGCACTGACGAAAGGCAGCCCAGTCAGGTGGGCAATGTGCTGGGCGGCGGCCTCGGCAAAGCCTGGGCCGGCGTTGAGGCCGGTGCCGAGGGCCGTTCCCCCAATGGCGAGTTGGTACAGCCCCGGCAGGGCGCTTTCGAGGCGAGCCAGGTTGTCGTCGAGCATGCCTACATAGCCCGAAAATTCCTGACCTAGGGTGAGGGGAACGGCATCCTGTAGGTGAGTGCGACCAATTTTGACGATGTCGGCCCAGTCCTGAGCTTTTTCATCGAGCGCATCCCTCAGCTGAGTGACAGCAGGGCGCAGCCGCTGGGTGAGCGCCTGGGCCGCCGCGATGTGCATGGCCGTTGGGAAAATATCGTTAGATGACTGCGACATGTTGACATGGTCGTTGGGGTGAATGGGGGTTTTGCTTCCCATCACGCCGCCCGCTAGCTCAATGGCGCGATTGGCGATCACCTCGTTGACGTTCATGTTGCACTGGGTGCCGCTGCCGGTCATCCACACGTGTAGGGGAAAGTGGTCATCCAGCTGACCAGCGATAATCTCATCAGCCGCCTCTACAATCAGCTTCGCTTTGTCTGGGGGCAGTTTGCCCAGGTCGGCGTTGGCCAGGGCTGAGGCTTTTTTGGCGATCGCGATCGCATGCACTACCTCCAGAGGCATTTTGTCTTGGCCAATGGAAAAGTAGCGAATCGATCGCTGGGTTTGGGCTCCCCAGTAGCGATCGCTGGGTACGGCGATCGCCCCCATGCTGTCAGTTTCTTGGCGTGGTTGCGGTTGTGGATCGGCCATAGCTTCTATTCCCCAGAGCGGCTTTCTCCGATTCAACCACAAGCCAGCGAGTCAGCACCAAACGGTGTATACAAAAAAGCTCTGAAGACAGAGGTTGTCTCCAAAGCTCGTTGGTCGCTGTAATCGCTGTAATCGCTGTAATCGCTGTAAGTAGGTATGGGTTGTAGACGAAGCGTTAGCCTCGCTTTTTGCGGACTAGGCCCACGGCGCTCAGGCCGACCAGCACCAGGGCGGCGCTAGAAGCCGGCTCAGGCACGGTGGCGGGTTCTTCAGGGGTTAGACTACCCTTGGCCATAAAAATAGATGCGTGGGAGAGGTCTTTTTGATCGAAGGTGGCCCAAGTACCACCCAGAGTGCTGGTATTGCCGTCGACATAGTAGGCGGCATAACCGTTTCCAGCCTTAAGGCTGATCACAAAGGGGGTAGTAATTGCCTCTGTTAGGCTCCAGGTGCCGGTGCCTTTGCCGGTTTGTACCCAGCTAAATCCGTTGGTGCCTGTAGGGGATCCGCCTTCGTACTTGCTGTCTAACAGCCAGCTGTCTTGGCCCAGGGTGCTATTTAGAAAGGTTGTGAGGTCAGAGCTAATTGTGCTAGTAACGTCGTTACCAGATACCGGTTCTAGACACTGGCTGTAGCTAAGAGAAGACCCTCCGGCCAGAGGATTGCTGGTCACCGAGCCGCTGGCGCAGGTCAGGGTGGCTGCTGGCTGGCTGGCACCGCCACTTCCGCCCCTGTTGTTTTTAGCGAAGGCATCGGGGGCTACCGACCCCAACAGCCCGGTGAGCACTAGAGTAGCGCTTAGAATTGTTAATGCTTTCATGCAGAGCAAATCCTCCTTGTTGGTCACTGTAGGCAGTAGCCACAGACGAAAGGGGGCGTTTGCGTCTGATGGTGTCTCCGAGACAGATGTTGAATTTTTGGTGTTCTCTTTTACTTAAACATTCTGCGTAAGAGAGTGTGTAGGTCAAACTACGGAGTTTAGGCGCAGTTCACAAAGACTTTATGATTGCCCTCTAGCGGCGGCGCTGTTTGCTGACCATTTTGCGAGAGAGGCGCAGGTTAACGGCTTCGCGATCGGCCCAGTCTTGCAGCACCCGCAGAAAAATGTGCTTGTCTTGGCCCTGTAGCACAGCGGTTTGGTCGGCGGTTTCGATGCTGTAGGGGTAACCGCCGCCGATAATGACTTCGCCGCGCACCCAGTTGAGGTATTGGGTCATGTGGCCGCTTTCCCACATCCAGCGGGGCATTTCGAGCCGCACGGGGTAGCCGTCGCGAGTGGTTTTGAGGTACGCGAAGGCTATCTGGTCGCTGTAGTCGTTGTACTGGTCGAGAACGCCGCCGCGATCGCACTGAAATACAGCGGTGCGATCGCCCCACTCCATCAGTCGAGCTAAGAGCTGGGCATCGTGGATGCCTTCGGTGGCCTCCAGGCCGTAGACGTGGTGCAGCAGAGTGGTAAGGTCGCGAGCGTAGGATGTATCGACGTAGCCGACTAGGGGCACGCGGCGGCGATCGCTGGCCTCCAGCAGCGACAAAATAGACTGCACGTAGGCAGTTTGGCTCTCCTGATCAAAGGCTTCGGCAAAGGTGACCACCAGCGCCCCGTCGAAAAAGACCAGCGTGCGCTCTGGTTCTTTGCAGGCATTGATATACTCCACTAGGCGCGCTACTTCCATTTGAAAGCGGCGAATATTGACCCGGCGCTCGACCGGCTGGGCCGGGTTTGGCCCCAGCTCAGCTGGCGTCATTAGGTCGACCCGCACGTCTTTTTTGTAGGAACGAGTGGCGCTGTGGGGGTTCTCAAACCAGCCAATTTGCAGCAGCGCAATGGGGATAGAAATATCTTTGCCGGGGGAAATTTGGGAGCCGTCGACGGCAAATGTGGTGATGTCTTCGAGAATGGTTTGCACCCACTGGGTGCTTTGCTCGCGGTTCGTCCAGCGATCGCCTCCGGGACCAGATTCAGCAAAGAAAAAGGGCAGAATCCCCTGATCAGCGCTAATTTCTTCTAAAGGTCGGGCACCTACTGGCCCAGCATGAGAGGTTAGTTGAGCAATCTGCCGCGCCTGGGGCAGAGCCGCAAACTCAGTCCAAGCACGGTTGTAGGCATGCAGCAGCTCAACCTTGGCCCGACTAAAGGCGCTAAAGGCATCCCGCTTTTGGTCAAGCAGGGCTTTAATTTGGCTAGAACTCACTGGCATAAACCATCCATCATTTAGAACGCCTGTATTAATGGCTGATTCTAGCGGGTTTGTTGGGGCTTGTCACCAACTAAGGTTTAGTCGAGGTTCAGTATGATTACTCTGGTTAGAGCGATTGGTCTTGGGCAGCCTAGAAATAACGCAATAAACATCAAAAGGCTATGGCTCTACAGCTTTATCTGCTAACGTCACTGATGGTTTTTCTGCTGGCTATTGATCCGTTTTTACGCGATCCATCCAACCCCAAAAGTCGCCCTAGCAGCTGGGTATTTCTGGGGCTGGCTGTAGTGCTCAGTCCTATTACCCTACCGAACATGCTAAAAAAGCGGATGAACAAAGGACGCTCATCCGCTTTTATGCATTCTCTAGTGTCTAGAGCCTAAAGTTGTACGGCAAGTCTAGGCTCTAGATTTCGATCTGGTGCTAGTGATTATGACCGTCGTGGCTGTGGCCATGATCGTGGCTGTGACCACTCAGGTGGTGATCGTGGGTATGGCCGTGGTGGCTGTGTACCGCTGCTGCCTGAGAGGCTGCTAGCGATGGGTTGATGGCCAGAGCATCTTCTTCTAGCAGATCGGCGATGTGCTTGTCGGCCCAGGTAGCGGCCATCGCCAAAAAGGCGGGGTCGTCGTTGACGCAGGGCATTTGCACGTAGGTAACATGGGGATGCTTGCGGCGCATCCCTTCGATGATGTGCTCAACATCGAGCAGGGTTTCGTGGTTTTCGGTGGCGAAACCAATGGGCATAAATACCAGGGCGGTGGCCCCCAGGTCGATCAGGTTGCGGGCGGCCAGATCGGCGTTGGGCTGGGTCCACTTGATTAGCGGGGTGTCGTGGTTAAGCCAGCCGACGGAGATCAGTGGGTACTTGTAGATTAGGCGATCGCGCACTTTGTCGTAGAGTTTTTGGCTTTCGTCGATACCGGAGGTAAAGCCCTTGGCCTCATGGGGGCAGCCGTGGTTCATCAGCACGATGCCAGTTTGCGACGGCAGATGGGCGACGGCCAGGTGGCTCTTGATTTTGTCTTCGACCATTGAGGCCAGATAGTCGATGTAGTCGGGCGCGTCAAAAAATGAGGGGATGTAGCGCATGCCCTGCACCCAGTGCTCGCTGCCGTCGGAGAGTTTGGCGAGCGCGTCGTTGACCTGCTCGATCGCAATGCCGCTGGTGAAAATCGAATCGACCACCAGTAGGGGATAGATCAATAGCTTGTCGTAGCCTTCGGCTTTGACCTGCTCTAGCACCTGGTCGGGTAGGAAGGGCTTGCAGAAGTTGAAGGCTTTGAACACTTTGACGCGATCGCCCCAGCGCTCCTGTAAATTAGCTTCAATACCAGCCCGCTGGGCTTCAAAAATGGCGTTGTGGGGGGAGATAAAGTTGCCGTGCTGGTGGCTCCACTCGTGCAGGTCAAAGGCGGCCAGCAGCTTGGCCAGCGGCGGATACACCCAAGTGGGAACGGGGGCAAACTTGGCGGTGAGCAAATTGAGGGCCTGCTCATTGTAGTTGGCAAAGTCTTCGTAGCTTTCAACTTCGCCATAACCCATTAGCAGCACCGCTACCCGGCTATCGCCTGTGGGGGAGGGGTGAGTTTGAGATGCAGACGCCTGCATAACGTCGGGGGTAGCAACCATAGTCCTGCTCTGTTGAAGTGTCGTTCTCTACAGGCTAACATCCCCCCTTAGGGGATAAACATTAACAAAACCAGCAGGTTATAGCTCAGGGCTAAACCTTGTCCAAGTCCAGAAGTGGAGTTTTGCCCGCGAGAAAACTCCAGATCCCGAGCTGTACTTGGTTTATCAAGCTGGCTAGCCAAGATAGTCTGTCAGAGCATGGTACTGAAGCAGGGCAAAGGGACACTATCTCCCTGGGGGTATATTTGCAGTGGCTGGGGCAGCCATTACACCGATTTGGTAGGCGCGGTGGGCTGAAGCTGGGTTGGGCTTCCGGCCTGGATCGCCTCGCGAATCGCGCCCAGAAACTCCTGCTCCAGGTAGGGCTTGGAGAAGTAGTCGGTAGCCCCTAGCTGCATCGCCAGCCAGCGGTGTTTGTCGTTGCTGCGAGAGGTCAGCATCAGGGTGGGAATGGCGGCTAGGGTAGGGCTTTGGCGGCGGGCGGTGAGAAACTCAAAGCCGTTCATGTTCGGCATTTCGATATCGCAGACGATGAGCTTTACGGCGGGGTTTTGCGCTAGCTGATCGAGGGCTTCTTGGCCGTCGCGGGCCTGCAAGACGCGGTACCCCGTCCGCTCTAGGGAAAGCGCCAGGGTGCGGCGGGAGGTAATGGCATCGTCGATCACCAGGACGGTGGTGGCGGCGTGCAGGATGACTGAGGGGATAGGTTCACTGGGGGGTGCAGAACGTTGTCCTGGCATTGCCTCTAGGCTAGGGGGCGCAGGACGGCTGAGCAGGTGATCTAAAAAGGCTTGGCCATCGATGACGGGAATGACGCTGCCGTCTCCCAGCACCGTGCAGCCGTAGGCGTAGGGGGGCGGGCTGAGGGCGATACCAAAGGGTTTGATCACTGATTCTTGCTCGGTCACTAGGCGATCGACCTGGATCGCAACGTAGCGGCGGTCTGAGGCTGCCCCGAGGCGACCATCGCCCCGGTCTAAAATGAGCACTGGCGCTTCCCAGTCGGATGGGGAGGGCACCGCTGCCAGCACTTGACTCAGGGGGAGTTCGGGCCGTAGGCAGCGGTACGACAGCAGATCGCTCAGGCTATAGACGGGGACCTGCTGATCGCGCCAGGTAAGCCAGGTTTGATCGGGCTGCTGGTCAAGCTGATGCGATCGCGGCACCAAAATTTCGGTAATGCTGTCGCTGCGAAAGGCGATGGGAGTAGAGCCGACAAAGCAAATTAGCAGGTTAATAATGCTCAGGGTCATGGGCAGCGAGAGGGTAAAACGGGTGCCCGACCCCGGTATCGATTGCACCGTAACTGTGCCCTTGAGCCGCTGCATTTGGTCTTGCACCACGTCGAGGCCAACCCCCCGACCCGACAGATCGCTAACCTGTTGAGCGGTGGAAAAACCTGGCTCAAAAATATAGTGATAGAGCTGCTCGGCGTTGGCCTCGTTAGCCTCGGTTGCCGATAGCCAGCCCAGGTCAATTAGCCGCTGGCGCACGCGCTCTAGGTCAATGCCCCGGCCATCGTCGCTGACCTCAAGGATGATCTGCCGGCCCCGGTAGCAGGCCCGAATGGTGATTTGACCAGCCTTGGATTTGCCCTGGCGATCGCGCTCTTCGGCAGGTTCTAGGCCGTGGTCAAAACCGTTGCGTAGCAGGTGCAGCAGCGGGTCGTAGAGTTTCTCTAGCACGGCTTTATCCACCAGCAGAGCTGTCCCTTCTAGGGTGAGTTCAGCGGGCTTGCCGTAGGTACTGGACAGATCGCGCAGCACGCGGGGAAAGCGGTTGAGCACCTGCCCCAGAGGCACCATACGGGCGTACATCAGGTCGTCTTGCACCTGGGAGAGCATTTTGCGGTGCTGCCCCAGCAGCTGGTCGGACTGACGATTGAAGAGCGTGATATCGGCGGCGGCTTCTTCGAGCTGCACCATCTCTTCGAGCAGGGTTTGGGTGTGGGTATAGAGGGCCGTGTAGGTGTCCATTTCTAAGGAGTCAAAGCCAGGGGTGGCCGGACGTTGGGCTGCGGTGAAACCACCCATGATGACTGGCTGGCGCTGGCGATCGGGGGCGATCAAGATTTGATCTGAAACCCCTTGCAGCTGCTCGACGGTGGCACGCACGCGCTCAAAGCGGCTGACCAGTTCTTTCAAACCCAGGCGAATTTGGTTGGTTTGCAGGGCCAGGCCGTTGCGGTTAATGGTCAGTTCGCCGAGCTGATTTTCGAGGCGGGCGAGGCGCTGGGTATCGACCCGCACCGTGAGACCGATGGGGACGGAAGGGGCGGTGGTGGTCGGAGATGGGGACGGTGAGAGAGATGGGGACGGTGCGGGCGATGGAGGCAGGGTTTGTTTTTTGGGGATGATCGCTTTAGAGAGCGGGGCTGGAACGATCGCGCTTTCGTCGTCGGGGGTAACTGGCTGGCCAGGGCCAAACATAGCCTCGATGGAAATGGCCGACCTGGCGAAAGGGGCATTGTGGCTGGTGCTGTCTGGTCTGTCTGGTATTGAGGGGTCTGGGCAGGAAACGTCAGGGATGGCTTGACTCAGGAACGTGGGGTCTAACGGTATCGCTACGTCGGTTTCGGTTGGCGGTTGGGCCTGAGTTAGCCAGGCCAGGGCATCGGCGGCGGCGGGGAGGGCTTTATCCCAGCTAGTGTCGGCTAAATCATCGCTAAAAACTGAGGTTAAGAACTGCTCTGCGGCAGGCTCTAGGGTGAGTTCAGCACTTGGCGCTAGAGGCAGTTCTGGGGGTAATTCTAGAGGTATCTCGGGGGGCGCTGCGGCCAGGGCTTGCAGGGCCACTGAGGGAGCACCCCCAGTGGTGGATTTGGCGGTCAAAACGGCGGCTCGGCCCTGACGAAAATCTGCGATCGCCAGTCGGGTAATTTCTCTCGCCTGATCTGGGTTGGCTGCCAGGGCTTGTAGGGCTGTCTCGGCAATCTGGGCAAACCCAGATAGATCGAGCAGTTCGGCAAAGCCCATAAAAATTTCGGCCTGGGCCCGCAGTTCCCCGCCAATTTCCTGGGCCTGGGAATTGTCTAGCACTCTGGTCAGGTGGTCTAGTCCCTGCTGCACGTCCACTTCAAAAATAGAGGTTGCTATGTCAAACCCCAAATCTGAGGAACTGGGGATGAAATTCTCGGTTTCGGCTATGGCGCTGGCCAGGTGTTGCTCTAGTTTGTGTAGAACGGGTTCTGCCTGGGCTAAAGCCTGGTTGCCATCAAACTCCCCTTGGGTCATCTGCTGGGTTAGGGGCAGTCGCAGGCAGTCGTAGGCTTGCAGCAGCTGGCTTTCTAGCTCGCTGTTGACGACAACTGCGTCGCTGTAGAGCGCCTTAAAGAGGGCTTCGAGCCGATGGGCGATCGCCTTAATCGGCTCCAGCCCAACGCTGGCCGCCCCGCCCTTAAGCGAGTGCGCCGCCCGCATTATCTGGTGAATCTCGGCGGTATCTCGCTGCTGACCCAGGGTTAGCAGCCCCGACTCGATGGTTTGCAGCAGCTCGGGGGCCTCTTCTAAAAAGAATTGGTAGGCCTGATCGCGGATGTGTGGTTCGGTTGCCATAGCGGGGGAGGGGAGTGAGTGGATGGGTGATGGGGTGGATGTAGACACAGAGCGGCTTCCCGCAGGGTGGGGATGAGGGGGGAATGGGGTTAATGGTGGGCATTGCCCACCCTACGGGAACTACCCGCCTACCCGCCTACTCATCCACTCATCCACAACTAGCTCACGGTGAATCGCCCCACCTCCTCTTGCAGAGCCTGGGCTACCGATCGCAGCTGGGTGAAGGCGTCGGCGACTTGGTTGGCGGCGCTGGAGTTTTCGGTGGCGGTGGTGGCCACGCTGGTCATGGTTTCGCTGACCACTTCAGAGACCTGGGATTGAACGACGGTGGCATCGGCGATCGCGCCTACTAGAGCACTAATTTGGCGGCTGACGGCGGTAATTTGGTTCAGACTCTGGCGGGTTTCATCCACCAGCTGGGTACCGGTGACGACCTGCTCGGTGCCGGTTTCCATGGCGATGACGACAGCGTTGGTTTCGGTCTGAATGCTGGCCACCAGCTTTTCGATTTCGATGGTAGCTTCCGCCGACTGGCGGGCCAGTTCGCGCACTTCTTCGGCCACTACCGCAAAGCCTTTACCGCCTTCTCCGGCCCGAGAAGCCTCAATGGAGGCGTTGAGGGCGAGCATGTTGGTTTGGGCGGCGAAACCGCTAATCAGGTTCACGACGTTAGAAATTTTCTGGGATGATTCGCCCAGGCGCTTCACTTTCTTGGCGGTGTCGGCCACGGTTTCGCGAATGGCCATGATGCCGTCGACGGTGCGGTTCATGGCGTCGTCGCCTTGAGCTACGGTTTGCTCGGCTTCGAGTACCGCCGCTTCCGCTTTCTCGGCGTTGGTGGCGACCAGCTGCACCGATGCCGCCATCTCCTGGACGCGATCGATCGCAGAGAGAATATCGGCGGCCTGCTGGTTGGCCGACTCGGCTAGGGTACGCACGGAGGTTTGGCTGGTATCGGTGGTGTCTGCCACCTGGCGGGAGGCATCTTGCACCTGCACCACAATTTTGCGCAGGTTGGCAATAGTGGCGTTGTAGGAGTCAGCCAGGGTGCCGATTTCGTCTTCGGTGACCTGGGCGCGCACGGTCAGGTCGCCCTGGCTGACCGGATCCACATCCATCAGGAGCTGCAGGGCGCTGCGCTGCAGGCCTTCTTTAATCTGCCGCTGTTCTTCGGCCAGGTTGCTGGTGCGCTCGATCAGCTGTACCCGTTCAATCACCAGGCCCAGCTGTAGCCCTATCTGTCTAAGGAAGTCAATTTCGGCCTCTTGCCACGAGTGTACGGTTTGGCAGTGGTGGGTAATCAGCAGGCCGTACAGCTTGCCCTGGCTCACCATCGGCACCCCCAAAATAGATTTGACCTGCAGGTTATGCAGCAGGGCCAAGTGCTCGGGGTGAAAGGCAGCAGTGGCCACGTTATTTTCTAGTAAGATGCCCTCGGCTTCGTACTTATTGCGGGTGGCGGCGGGAATGCAGGGGTCGCCTAGCTGTTGTTCGTAGGCGCTGGGCCACTGGATTCCTGCCGATTCGGCTACGATTTGACCGCTCCAGTCGGGGCTGAACTGGTAAATCACCACCCGGTCGGAGCCGAGAATGTTGCGCACCTCGGTGACCAGGCGTTCATAGATGGGCTGTAGATCGGCGGAGTCGATAATTTTGGCTCCGGTGATGTCGGCAGCCAGGGTGGCACGGCGGGTGTTGAGGGTTTGCTGGCGCAAAAAGCCGCGCACCTGTACGACCAGCTCGTTAAAGGTTTGGGCCAGGGTTTGGGCTTCAGACGACCCGATTAGATCGGCCTGGGCGTCGAGGTTGCCCTGAGAGACTTCCTGGGCTGTGCCTGCCAGGGCATTGAGCGGCGACGAGATTTGCCGGGCTACGGCTCGGGTTAACAGAGCGGCCACCCCACCTAGCACCAGCCCCAGCAGCCCTAGAGTGACCAGGCTGTCGCGGCCAGCGGCGCGAATTTCGGCGACTTCCATCGATGCGATCGCCACCCAGTTGAGCCGGGGCACTGTCGCTAGCGAATACTGTCTGCCTTGGTGGCTAAAGGTGGCCACGAGGCTTTCTGCGCCGCCAGCGGCACTCACCGCAGAAACCGTCAGATTTTTGACCGGGAAGGCTGAGTTGAGCTGCTGTTGCAGGTCATTGGGGGCGATCTCGGCCTGGGCGGCTTGGGTGACAGCGGTAGCTAGCTTGCCTACCACCTCGCCGCCGACCAGGCTAAGGGATTTAGGCGTCAGCGCCGCTTCTTGGCCCTGTTTGTTAAAGGTGGCCAGCACGTAGTTAGAGCTAGGTGCGAGCAATTGTACCTGCTGAGAGCCTTGAATACCGGCACTGGCCAGGTACTCGTTGAGCTGCTCAAACTCAAGGGCGGTAACGAAAAATTTCACCACGCCTAAAAATTCGTTGCTGTTGGAGTCGCGAATGGCGTGGCTAAAGTCGAGGCCAACCTTAAGAGTGGAGGCGTCGTAGCCGGGCTGGCTAAACCAAAACCCGTCGTTTTTGGCCATTTCCCACCAGTCTTCGCCTGCCTGCACAAAATCAGAGGGAATGCTGCTGTAGCCTACGTTGAAGCCATTGGCCTCGGTGATAATGATCTCGGCAAATTGTTTGACAGCGGCGGTCTGGGCCAGATAGTCGTTAAACGCGGGGTTGGTGGCTAGCTGCTTGCGCAAAATAAACCGCGACTCTAGGGTTTCTTCGGGTACCTGCAGCAGCTTTAGGTTGGCGGTTAGGGTGCGATCGCGGCGTGCTTTTTCTAAAATTAGCGGGTTTTGGACAAAAACCTGGGCAAAGGCAAGTTGCTCGTTTAGGTTGCTGTTCACGGTTTCGCTAGCCAAGATAGCCTGACCCTGCAACGACTGGTTAATGGTCGTACGGGTGCGGCTTTGGGTCAGGGCATAGGTGATGAGACCACCGACCAACAGGGGCAGCAGGCTCAGGGGCAGTACCGTAGACAGCAGCTGCTGCCGTAGACTGCGGCCGGCGAAGTAGGTTTTGACAAAGCGTTTTGGGGAAGCGGCATCGGGGTTTTGCACCAGTAAATCATCCGCTGTTACCACTTGAACCTGGCTGCGGAGGGTAGATAGAGAAGAACCTTGAGTCATAACAAGTAACCTTAAGAATTCAATTAAGTCGGCTGTGAAAACGCTGGCGAAAAACGCTGATATAACCTACGGGGCTAGGCCTGAGACATGGTCGTTAAGACTGCTGTGCCGTCTAAAACCAGCTGAGGCTGGCCGTGGCTACCGGGGTAGTAGCCCTGCAGAAAGGGCAACAGACCGGGTTCGATGGGCGAGGCGATCGCACTTTGTAGACCATCAGACAGGGGCTGGATGGCTTCGGCGGGGTAGGTCACCATGGCCTCTACGGCATTGACAACCAGGCCTAGGGTGGGGGGCTGCTCGTGGGCAGGGCGATCGCTGGAATAGGGGGGCTTAATCACTACCACTGTGGGTCGGGTGGTGGCATCTGCCTGGTGGTACCAGGGCGCAAACCCCAAAAAGTGGCCCAAGTCGGCGACCCACAGCATGTCGCCCCGCCAGTTGTAGATGCCCATCAGCCAAGGGGCCATTTCAAACATCGGCACCACTTGGTCAATGGCTAGCTTCAGAATTTCGACCAGGTTGACTCCCGGCAGCAGCAGGGGCAGATCGCCATTCACGGTGACCTGCAAAAACTGCTCGCCTGGGATGGCATCCTCGGGAGGTGCTGTGAGATTAGAGGCGATGACACGCTCTCGCTGAGGTGTTTGGGTTGACATAGATTTTTGTTGGGATGAAGATTTTTGTCGGGATGACGGGGAGCAGGAGGGCTGTCTACTGGAGCGTTTAACCTGCTTGGCTCTAGCGATAACTGCGATCGCGTTGGCACCTCAGGCTCTGACCAGTTGATTGACGGCCTTAAGCAGTTCGTCTTGGTCAATGGGCTTGGCCAGGTAGGCATCGGCCCCCTGCTTAAGACCCCAAAACTTGTCCATGTCGGTACCTTTGGTCGAGCACATAATCACGGGCACCTGCATGGTGCAGGTGTCTTCTTTGAGCTCACGGCAAATCTCAAAGCCGCTGCGATCGGGCAGCACGACATCGAGAATAATTAGATCAAACTGATGGCTTTTAACCTGCTCGAAGGCTTCTGCGGCGCTTTTTGCGGTGAGTATGGTAATGCCTCGATCGCGCAGACAAAGCGTGAGAATTTCTTTGTCGGTCAGGCTGTCTTCAACAATCAAAACTTTGTGCATGGGTAGACCTTGGGTAGGGAGAAGATTGGGTGAGTACATGGGTAGGTGAGAAATGGGTTTAGGCATGAGCATGGGCGAGGTGTTTGCGAATAACCGAGAGAATCACAATGGGCTCCATCGGTTTGCTCAAAAAGTCGGTGGCCCCTAGCAGTCGAGCCCGTACCTGATCGACCAGGCCGTCGTTGCCGCTGAGAATGACGATGGGGACATCTTTAAAGCGAGAAATTTTGCGCAGGCTGCTGCAAATTTCATAGCCGTTTGTATCGGGCATGACCAAGTCCAAAAACACCAGATCTGGTTTTTGAGCCAGCAGGGGCGGAATCGCCTTTGCCCCTTCGGTAATCGGCAAAAAATCGTATCCTGCTGCCCGAATTACCTGCCCCATTGCTTTGCAAACCATCGGGCTATCGTCAACGCAGGCAATTTTGAGCGGGCGCTTGCAACTTGCGATCGGCGGCTCTCGCCCATCTAGAGCCGGAAAGTCGGCCACCTCAACCAGGGTGATCCACCCAGCCTGAATGTAGGGTTGTAGCGCCTGGGTGAGGTTGATCACGTCTTGCCCCAGCTTGACCGCCAGGTCGCGCAAACTGCGCTGGCCATCGAGCAGCTGCATGAGCGAAGCATAGACCCCCGGCGACACCTGCGCCCGAATGGGTTCTGGATGCTGAATTACCGGGGCCAAATTGGGTGAGTATGCCTCTAGCCCTACCTCTAGCCAGGTATTCCACAGGTCTGTGACCGAGGACAACAGCTCAGAGTCATTGATGCAGATGGGCACCTGGCTGGGGTTAAGGGCAGGTTGTCGAAATAGCTGGTACTGAGTTTCGCGGGTTTGCACAACATCAAAGAGAATGTCGGCAACGATATTGGTGCTGATCGCTTGCAGCGTTTTTTGAGAGATCTGCCCCTGGCTGAGCCAGTTGTTCAGCAGACGGTAGTCCCAGCCGTTAAGCCAGCTCGTGGTGGGGTTGGCCACCAAAGATTTTTGTAGGGTTTGGTAGCTGAGGTCAGGCTCTGGCAAACGGGCCTGGGCCTGGCGATACCACTGCCGGATGGGATGTACCCCGCCGCTACCATAAATCACCTGGCCCCGGTTAAAAAACAAAGTCCACTGGTGGCCCTCAGGGGCAGACCAAATGAGCTGTCCGCTAAAATCTGAGCGCCTGAGAATTGGAAAAATTTGTAGCTTTTTAACTCGCAAGTAGTGAGTTAGAGGCTGTGGGTACTGTGCTGTTCTGTTACTCATTTTTGAAAAATCAGCATAGACGAAGTGCCGCTTAAAATGTGCTGAACGGCGGCTATAAATGAGGCTCTTGCGTAATCTTCTTTGAAAAATAAGAACTTAAAATTCAGGCGCAAGAACAATTCTTCGAATGGGGTGACGAACTCTTTTTTCGGCAATTTTGCCAACAGAGGCTCACCGCCGCAGGAATGGTGATTCCGCATGGTTGAGAGATGAATTGTGATTTTCGGTTATTGAAAAAGGAGTCGACTGATTTTGATGATAAAGCCAGAATGTGACAGCTTTGTGACTATGAATAAGGCCGAAAATATATTTTGGGCCTTATAAATACGCAACAAAAAATCCTCTAAAAACATCTAGAGGATTGTGAGTTAATAGTAAATAAGTTTGACTAAATTGATCTGGCGATCGCAGTCAGAAAAGTTTTTGTATTCCTGTTCTTATTGAAGCTCTAGATAAACTTCGTCTGACCTGAAACCTGTTTCCCTCACCCTAATTCTCTCTCCCCAGGGAGAAGAAGTCTGATGGTTTCTTCCGGCTCCCCTCGCTTTCTGGGAAAGGGGCTGGGGTGAAAGCTGGAGCTGCGGTTCTCAATATGGACTTGGTTTAGTAATCCGACTTTATTTTTGAATTTAGAAAAGGCATTTTGTCTGGTCAGGTGAGATGCCTGACCTGCGATTTTCTACGATTCATAGAAAATCGCATGATAAGAATTCGTTGTTTTTTGATCTCGTTGAACACAGCATCTCAGAACTTGTCTTTTGGATCAAGTCAAGCAGCTGATCGGTCGAGAACTTTAGGAGTTCCTTTATCAAGGTAATGTCAATGTCTTTTTGATCCAAAAATTCCGGATTTCATATTAGAGGATATCAGCGGAGTGGCGCATCGCCTGAAGTTCGGCTCTGGTGTAGGCCGCAGCACAATGACACATTTGCGCCACGACGCTTGGCTGCTGATTAGGGCAGTAATTAGGGCAGTAGCGCGTCAACATCCAGCAAGAATAAAGGGGGCTCGGTATCGTTGAGAGTAACTAGGGTGTTGATACCCTGGAGATGGTTAATCACCAAATAAGTGGCTGGTATTGGACTAAAGGCCGACTGGCGCGCCCGTTTCAGGCTGGGAATGTCGTCTATCAATAGCCCCAGTAGGCCAAAACGCGGCGAGTCAACGACCAAAATAGGCTGACTAGACTGGTTGTCAATATCTGTGGCTGGGCCACCATATCCTGGCAGTAGTGGTGCTGACTGATATATTCGGTCGGCTACATTCATGATTGGAACAGTTTCTTGATGGAGTTGGGCTAACCCCATGCCCACGCCATAGGCTTGAGCCGCCGGGGGAATAACCCGGCGGGCCATTGTTAGGGGGAGGCAAAACCAGTTTTGGCGCAGCGGAAAGGCAATCAGCCGCATTGAGGGTTCTTGGGCGGGCAGGCGGCGATAGCGGGCGAGGGCAGTGGACATGGGCAACTCCTAAGACACCAGGACGGGCTGAATCAGGTCTTCGAGGGTTTTGAGCAGGGTTTGCTCGTTGTAGGGCTTGGTAAAGTAAGCGGCGGCCCCTAGGCTCATAGCCAGCTGGCGGTGTTTCTTGCTGCCCCGAGAGGTGAGCATGGCGACCGGCAAGTTTTCGTGGTCGGCTTCGGCCTTGAGCCGGGCCAAAAAGCCGTATCCGTCGAGGCGGGGCATTTCGACATCGCAGATCACGGCTTCGACGGCTAACCCGGCTACGAGTTTGTCGAGGGCATCCTGGCCATCTTTGGCCTGGGCTACCTGATACCCGGCTTTTTCGAGGGTGAGGGCCAGTAGGCGGCGCACGTTAATCGAGTCGTCGATTAGCAGCACGGTGGGTTTGCGGATCGCGGTGTTGGTCTCGTAGTGGGCGCTGTTGGTTAAAAAGGCGGGAATGGGCGTTTCGTCTAGGGTGTTGGCACCGGAGGCTTCGCAGCTGGCGATCCAGTAGAGCAGCTCGGAGGTGTTGACCAGGGGCACTACCTTGCCGTCGCCCATAATGGTGCAGCTGTTAAAGCCTTTGGGCATGGGCAAGTTACCGATGACTCGGCGCAGGGCGACCTCCTGTTCTCCCCACGATCGCTCTACTTGTAGTCCTACCCAGCGCTGGTTGGCCTGCACCAGCAGCACCGTGGGTTCAGAGATGGCAGGCGCGGTTTCGGGGCTTTCGATCACCATGGGGCAGTTGAAGTGGAGCCAGTCGGTCAGGCGCACTAGCTGCACTAGCTCGCCGTTCCACTCAAAGCTGTCTCGACCAGCGGTGGTGAGAATGTCTTTGGGTGGTAGCATCATGACTTCTTCGATCGCATCGACCGGAAAAGCCATCCGCATGCCTCGGCTTTCGACAATCAGCACCCGCGTTACCGACAGGGTAAAGGGAATAGAGATGACGAAGGTGGTGCCCTCGCCGGGCTGAGTATCGACTTGAATGTCGCCGCGAATGTCTTTTAGCTTGCTGCGCACGACATCCATGCCAATGCCGCGTCCTGAGAGGTCGGTGACTTCGCTGGCGGTGCTAAAGCCGGGCTCAAAAATCAGCGACAGCAGCTCCTGATTGCTGGCGGCAGCGAGCAACCCCTCGTCGAGGCCCATGTGGCGAGCGCGATCGCGGATTTTCTCGACCGCAATGCCGCCGCCGTCGTCGCGAATGGTAATGATGGTGCGGCTGTTGTGCTGCTGAGCCGAAATCGCGATCGTGCCCGTGGCGGGCTTGCCTTGCTGCTGGCGGGTTTCAGCGTCTTCGATGCCGTGGTCGAAGCAGTTGCGAATGATGTGCATGAGCGGCTCTTGCAGGGCCTCTAGCACGTTGCGATCGACCAGGGTGCGATCGCCCTTGAGCTTCAGCTCCACTAGCTTGTTGTACTGCAAAGACATCTGCCGCAGGGAGCGGGGGTAGCGATCGAAAATATCGGCTAGGGGCCGCATCCGTAGCTGAGTCAGGTTTTTTTGCAGCTGGCGAGAAGTTTTGCGCAGGGTGCGAGTGGTTTGATCGGTACCGTCGAGAGATAGCTCGATGTCGGCCCCCACCTCTTGCAGCTGAATGATGGTTTCGATAATTTCGCGAAAGGGCAGGTGCATGTCGCGGTAGTGGTCGAGTTCGAGCACATCAAACTGCTGACGCATAGCGCTGTCGGCGGTCAAAGAAACAATTTCGGCTGCACTTTGCAGGGCAGGGGCGGCGGGCAGTAGGGGCTGGTGAGCATCTTGGGTGGCAACGGTATCGTAGGCTGATCGCAGGTCGCTGTTGACCTGGTCGAGGGTGCGCATGCGGGTTTGCAGGGTGCCAACTAGGCCCCGCAGACGGCTGACTTCTAGCTCTAGGCGGTGGCGCTCAATGGTGAGCTCGCCAAAGAGATCGCTGAGCTGGTTGATCTGTTTTACCGGCACCCGTACGGTGCTGTCGCTGATCGCCTCGTCGGTGTTTGGCGGCGGGGCACTTTGATCATTGGTCGACCAGCTAGCGCCCTCGGCTGCGCCCCAGTCAACGGCGGCAAACTCGTCGATGTCAGGGGCGGTTTCTGGCCAGGCGGCTTCCCCCTCAATCACCCCATCTAGCTCGCCATCAATAACCTGATCAATGACCTGATCGATGACCTGCTTGGCGGCGTCTAGGTCTGCCGATGCGTCATCGATTAGATCGTCAATTAGGTAGTCGGGCTGCAAGCCTGACTCATCGAGCAGGGGCCAGAGGGGAGCGGTAATCTCACCGTCTGACAGGTGGGGAATGGAGTCGTCGGAGTGTTCGATGTCGATCTCAGTCGCGATTTCCGGTTCGGCTTCGGGCACAGTTTCCGGTTCGGTTTCAGGCGAGGCTTCGTATGAGAGTTCAGGCGAGGCTTCGTATGAGAGTTCGGGCGCGGTTTCGTATGAGAGTTCGGGCGCAAAGGAGGCTGTAACCTCGGTATTGCTCACCATTTGAGTGGGCATATCCCCTATATGGCCCGTGAGCACCAGCGCCTGGGACCGTCGCCAGACCGCCAACGCCTCCTGCACAATCGGAACTAGACCCTCGTCAGCGGCGGTCGTCACCTGATCGGCCACCGATTGACAGAGGCTAACAAAGCTCTGAAGCTGAAGCATTTCGCCCAGACCGCCGAGTTCCTGGGCCAAAATCTGCGTCTCCTCGCGCAGGCAGGGCGATGGCTCGGCCAGCACCTCTTCCAGCCGAGTCAGGCAGCCCTCTACCTCACTCTGAAACAGCAGCGGAACAATATCCTGGCCATCCTCCGGGGAAAGCATGGAGTAGGCGTCTTCATCGTCTGGGTCGCCAAGGCGATCGTGAAGCTGCTCAAAAATTGGGCTGGCGTGCTGCTCAACCCAGCGTTCGTCGACGGGGGACTGGTGCGGGGTGCCGTGGCTGAGGCACTGGCGCTGGCCTACCATGACCTGGCTCAGGCAGTCGACCGCTGCCAGCAGCAATTGCTCTAGACTAGCGTCGACATCGACCTTGCCCCGCTGCACTTTTAGCACTTTGAGGCTGTCTTCAAGGCGGTGGGCGAAGTCGCTGAGGAGCTGAAACCCCATCAAAGCTGCTCCCCCCTTAATTGAGTGGGCAGCCCGCAGGGCTTCGTTGATGCTGCTGGCTTCAAAGGTTTGGGGCAGACCCATTAATTGGGTGCCGAGGGTTTCTAGATATTCCTGGGCTTCGTCGAGAAACTGAAGCCGAATTTCAAGTTCCTTTGCGTCGGACATGGTGGGTAGAGAATGAGGGGATTAAGGACAGTGCAGGCGCGGAGCGGCTCAAAGGGTGACGTGGGAGGATTAGAAGGTGAGGAGAGAGAAAAACTGTTGGCGTCCGATCTCCTCATCTCCCTTCTCTATCTCCCCACCTACTCTTCGCCGGTCTTAAAGGTGCCGACAGTGGCCTGGAGCGATCGCGCTACATCCACCGTCTCCCGCAGGGAGGTGGAAATGTCGCGGGAGGACTGGGAGGTGCGGGTCGACTCCTGGGCAATGCCCTCCATTAGCTGAGTTACGGTTTCGGAGATTTCCACCTGGGAAACGGTGGCGTCAGAAATCGATCGCACCAGTACGTCAATCTGCTTGGAGACATCGAGAATCCGGCCCAGGTTGAGCTTGGCGTCTTCGACTAAGCGGGTACCGGCGACCACCTCGGTGGTGCTTTGATCCATGGCGTCGACCACCTCGGCGGTTTCGCGCTGAATCGTCTCAACAATCCGCTCGATTTCTTTGGTGGCTTCGGCGGAGCGGGAGGCTAGCTCGCCCACCTCTTCGGCGACTACCGCAAAGCCCTGGCCCTCTTCGCCAGCGCGGGCGGCCTCGATACCGGCGTTGATGGCCAGCAGGTTGGTCTGCATGGCAATCTGGTTAATCAGCGATACCGCCTTAGAAATTTGCTGGGACGATTCGCCCAGGCGCTTCACTTTTTTGGAGGTTTCGCCAATGATTTCCCGCAGGGTGAGAATGTTTTGCACGGTCAAATCCATCGCCTGACCGCTAGATTCGGCGGTGGTAGAGGCGCTGTTGGCGACCACGGCGGCCTGCTGAGCGCTGCGGGCCACCTGATGAATGGAGGCCGTCATCGCTTCAACCGAGGCTAGGGTTTGGGTGACATCGTCGGCCTGGCGCAGCGCTTCGGTAGCCAGGGTCTGAATCGCTCCCTCGTTTTCACCCAGGGAGGCATTCACCTGCTCAGCGGAGGTTTTTACCTTGGTTACAATTTGGCGCAGGCTTTCCACAATCGAGTTGAAGAAGTCGGCGACGGTACCAATTTCTCCAGCCGTGACATCGGCGCGCACGGTGAGGTCACCCCTGGAGGCACCTTCGACTTCGCTAAGCAGCTCAACTAGCTGCATTTGC
Organism: Nodosilinea sp.; assembly: GCA_049646445.1. Lineage (GTDB taxonomy): Bacteria > Cyanobacteriota > Cyanobacteriia > Phormidesmidales > Phormidesmidaceae > Nodosilinea. Next base: position 85,404 of record JBARVV010000088.1, read on the forward strand.
AGGGCCTCTTGCTTTTGGCGACGCTCTTCGGAGAGGGTTTCGGCCTGGCTATAGAGCCGGGACTGTTCTAGGGCAAAGCCCAGCTGAATGGCGATCTGACGGATGAAGTTGATCTCCATCGGATCCCACTCGCGGGGGTGGCTGCACTGGTGGGCGATTAGCAGACCGACTAGGTCGTCGTTGATGACGATGGGGGCAACTAGGTTGGCCTTGACGTTGTACTGCTGTAGCTGGCGCAGGTGGCACTCGGTTAGCCCGGCTTCGGCCAGGTTAGACACCGCCTGTACCCGACCCTGGCGATACTGCTCGATATATTTTTCTTTGAAGCAGGGGTCGTAGAGGTCCTGGCCGAGGGCGGTGGTCCAGCCCTGGCCGACTGACTCGGCGACAAAGGTGCCTTTCCAGGTTTCGTCAAACTGGTAGACGATGACGCGATCGCTGCGTAAAATCCGGCGCGTTTCGGTGACAGCGGCGCTGAAGATGCGCTCTTCATCCAGGCTTTCGCGCAGGCGGGAGACGATTTCGTTGATCTGGCGCTCGCGGGAGGCGGTAACTTCTTGCTGCTGAAGCAGGCGGGCCTGGCTGAGGGCATAGCCAATCTGGAGCGAGACCTGCTGGAGCAGGTCAGTTTCCTCGGCGGTCCAGTCGCGGGGGCGATCGCACTGGTGTACGCACAGCAGGCCAATCAGCTCATCGCCTGCCAGCAGAGGGGCCACCATATTGGCCATCACCTCCAGCCTTTCGAGAATTTCGCAGTGGCAATGGGTAAGTTTGGCCGTTTGGCGGTTGGTCATCGCCGTGACCCGGCCCGCGTAGTAGCGTTCCAGGGCTTCAGGGCTGAGTGGGTCTGCAATGGTTTCGCCGATGGCTCGCTTCCAGCCGCGCCCGGCAGACTCGGCGGTGATTTCGCCGCCCTTAAAGTCGGGGTGGAAGCGGTAGATCAGCACTCGGTCTACCTCCAGCACTTCCCGCAGGCCGTCGACGGAGGTACTGAGAATGGTCTGCTCATTCAGCGACTGACGAATGCGGCTGGTTAGGTCGGCCAGCAGATTGGCTCGGGCAGCGGCGATTTGCTCTTTTTGGCTTTGGCGACGCAGCAAATCTTCGGAACCGGTGATGTTCTCGGCCAGTTCGTTAAACGCCTGGGCGACCTGGCCCACTTCATCGGTAGCAAACACGTCGGCGCGGGCCTGGCGCTCGCCCATGCCAAAGCGCCAGGTAGCCTGCTGAAGATTTTTCATCGGGCGCATAATCGATCGCCCCAGCAGGGCGGCAATTACCACATCGGCACCGAGGGCCAGTAGCGCAATCATTATTTGCAGCCGCAGGCTGCTGGCAATCAAGGCGTCGAGGCCGGCCTCAGAAGTGCCTCGCACCATCACGGCTACCGGCTCGCCACTGAAGTCTTCCACGGCGCGGGCGGCCAGGGTATAGGTGGTACCGTCGATGCGATCGCGGCGGGTTACCTCCTGGCCGGGCTGGGCAACGGCCTGCTCGATCAGGGTGAGATCATCGAGGGGCACGTTGGCGGCGGCTACTTCAAGGTCGGCATTATCGCCAGCGTAGAGGGCGGTGGTAAGGTCAAACTCGCCCTCGCTGTTGCGCTGGTACAGAGCGCTGTAGCCGTTGCCAAAGGGCGAGATCGCCCCCTTGGGAATGGCGTCTTTGCCGTTGACAATGTCGCCCGACACCAGCGCTCCCACCACCCGACCCGAGGTCGGGTCGCTGACGGGGGTAACAGTGTAGCGAATCAGCGCATCCTGGTTGGCAAAGCCAGCCGGCAGGGGCGGGGCTTCGTTGCTGATCTCTTCCCAGCTGACAATGGCGCTGGTCTTGACCTGGCGGGGGTTTTGCAGCACCGTGCCGACCAGGCCGTTGGGATCAAACTGCTGGCCCCGGCGATCGCGGTTGGCATTGGCAATAATTTTCAAATCGTTGCCCACCAGGGTGGCATACTCGATATTGCGGGCCTCAATTTCATTCTCTAAAATTTGCTGCACCGCTGCGATCGAACCCGCTGACAAGGTTTCGCCCTGAGCGTAGGCCGCCGCCGCATCGACAATGGCGCGGTTATCGGACTGGCCGCGAAAGCCAAACCCCATTTGGTCAATTTTGATGTTGTACTCAATGTCGGAGACAGCTAGCTCAGACTTAGCCTGGTTGAGCAACTGGCTGCGCCCACCAGAGATAATCAAGAGTGACCCCACGCCTACCAGGCCCAGCACCGAGATTGCTTCGGAGGCAAACAGCCCCGCTAGCTGCTTCTGCCGCACGCTGAGGTTGCTGAACCACTGAATCCATTTCCACCGAGCGTGCTTGGTGATTTTGATCTTGGTTTTTGCATCGGGGCCGTAGGCTACGCCACGGTACATTAGCCCGCCGGAGTTGTTTCCCATCGAGGTCTGCCCAGAGTGCTTGCTGTCCATCCCATTCTGTCGGGTCGGGTCGGGCTCTTCGCCAGCTTCAGTGGAGGTATAGGGTCGAAAATCTGTGGTCATGGGTCAACTACCTAAATGAAATGGGTTAGATGAACTGGGGCAAGGGTGAGGGCCGCCGAATTGACTACTCAGACGGCTCAGAGACTAGAGATGCTGAAGAACGCACTGACGGTAAGGAGACACGACCAAAGGCTGAACGAGCGCTTGGCCTAGGGGCAAAATTCAAACTAGAGCCAAGTCCAGCGGTGGGTTTTGCCGGTAAGGAAACTACGGTTTCCGAGCTGGACTTGGTATAGAACCTAAACTCAGGGTCTGATGCTAGGGCCTAAAGCCAGAGCCAAAAACCAGAGCCAAAAACCTGGAGCCTAGATCTGGAGCCTAGAGCGCCTGCAGGGCTGGAGCCCGCAGCAGGGCTTCGCCATCTAGCCCCAGTAGCACTTCTCCCTCTTGCAGCACGCAGCCCCGCAGAAAGGGCACCAGCCCTGGGGATACATGGGTGGGAGCAGGCTGTAACTGCTGGGGTGGCAAACTGAGAATGCCGTCGATTTGGCTGACTCGTAGCCCCAGGGTTAATGTCCCTACCTGTAGCAGCACCAGGTTGTACTGCTGTGAGTTGGGGTAGGCGGTGGGCAGCCCCAGCAGCAGGGCCAAATCCACCACCCACAGCACCCTGCTGCGGCGGTTGATCAGCCCCAGCAGGGCAGGGGGCATGTTGGGCATGGGAGTAATGCTGGCCGCTGGCGTTGCGATCGCCTCCTGCACCTGGCGAGTGGGCAGCATCGCAGGCTGGCGGCCCAGACTAAAGCGCAGATAGCTGTGGGTAAAGGGGGCAACAGATTTAGGGGCTAGGGCCGCCCCTGGGGGTTGGGTGTAGGCGATCGATAAATTGCTCATCGGTTGACCCTCATTACAGTCATTACGGCCTGCAGCAGCTGGTCGCGGGTGTAGGGTTTGGTCAGGTAGGCATCGGCCCCCTGGCGCAGGCCCCACAGGCGGTCAATATCTTGATTTTTGGAGGTGCACAGCACGATGGGCACGTGGGCGGTAGTAGGCTGCTTTTTGAGGCTGCGACACAGCTCAAACCCACTCATGCCGGGCATCACCACATCGGTCACAATCACATCGGGGGTGTGCTGGGCGGCTTTGTCAATGGCTTCTTGGGCCGTCACGGCACAGACCACCGTGCAGCCGCTATCGCGCAGATAGTGAACCATTAGCTCCATTTCGGAGGGGGTATCTTCAACTACCAAAACGGTGCCTGCTAGAGTCGCTTGCATAATAAATTTACCTAAAGGATGGGTAGGCCACTGCGGCGACGAACGGTCAGGCCGTTGCGTCAACAATCGTCGCTTGTTCTGGAGAAAATTGGCCAAAGTCTCGGTGCTCCAGGTTCACCTACATCACTGCCCAAAAGAATAAGCAGAATAAAGGCTAAGGCTACGTAAATCCAACTCAAATCAGCTTCAAATCTCAGCTCAGATCGAAAAGCGATCGCGCTAGTTCAAATATTTAAAGATGAATTTGAGTAGATCAGATTGATTAAATGGCTTGGTCAAATAGCCCGATGCTCGAACTAGCTTTGCCTTAGCGCGATCGATAAAGCCGGTGTTGCTAGTCACCATGATAATGGGGGTATTTTTAAAGTCGGGGTGGCGACGCAGCAGCGAGCAAAGCTCATAGCCATCTAGACTGGGCATGGTGACATCGAGCAAGATCAAGTCGGGCTTGTTTCGAATCACCTGCATCAACGCCTTCACCGGATCATCAATCATGATTACCGAGAAGATTTTGTCGTCTAAAAAGCTGTTGATGGCCTGTAGTACGGTGGGGCTGTCGTCGATACAGGCAATGGTGTACTGAGCTTTGGCACCAGCTTTGATGCGGCTAGGGCTACTGCCAATCGGCCCAGCGCCATTGGACCCGCCGGATGCAGCCTCTCTAACGGCGGGGGCTGTCGTTAGAGAGGCTGTGCCTAGCTTCTGATAATTGCCGTTGAGCTGGTTGAAGTTATTCCGCCGCTGCTTGAGCCGGGCGTAGCATTCTTCTACCGTGGCGCGCAGGTTGAGTTGACAGTAGCGGGGGGCATTGCCTAGGCTGTTGCCTTCCACCAGTTCGTAGCTGCCCTGACGCACCTCTAAAAAGGCTTCTAGCACTTCTTTCGAGAGCGTTTCAACCAGGGTCGAAGCCTGATTTTGGTGCATGTGCTGCTGCTCGACCAGCCAGCAAATAGCCTGGTAGTCGGCTAGGTTGGTGGCCGCCTGCTGCTCAAACAAAAGCCTAACCTGTACGCGAACCGCGCTAACCAGCGACGGTACTTGCACACTTAGCCGCCTGAGGTGGCTATCCAGTCGCTCAAACGCCCGGTCAGCCGTGGAAACGTAGTTAATTTGGCCCTGGTCTAAGCATAGAAGCCAGGTGTTGGTCGGGGTGATGACCTGGAGACAACCGGTCACCTGCCGACTACTGACCTGGGCAAGCAGGCTCAGGGGGTGAAGTGGAGTTGGGGAAGATGGTGATGCCATGGGAACGGTGTTCAAGAGCGATGGTTGCATAGCGGTTCACTACAGAAACAAGGAAATGCACAGTGAGTTGTAGAAGCACGGGTTGTTCAGACAGGCGCTACCCTAAAGGGCACCGCTGCGTCAGGCAGGCTTTGTACGAGGACGGCGAACATGGCGCTGTTAAAAAGCGTTGGATTCGGATAACTCGACTCAGTAATTAAGCCAGTGGACTACCGCTACCGTCGACGGCGCGATCGCCTCCGATCGCCTTCGATTGCCTCAAGTCGCCTTAGGGGTAGAACTAAATCTCGGCCAGTGGCCCAAGCTAGTGCTTTAACGATGGCGATGAAATCGGCGATGAATTGGCGATAGACAGATAACGGTAGAAAAGGTTTGAATAAAACCCTGAAGGCTTAACCCTGATTAAACAAAGCTTAAATAAGCTGCGGGTTGTTAGTGTTTTGTGAAGCAGTAGATGCAGTTTGTCGAATGTTTGAAAACCTGGTGCGATCGCCTAATCTGGGGGCTAGGTAGGGCGGCAAATCAGGAAGACTAGGCATTAAGCTCATCCGGCAACAAGCTGATTGAAAAATGATCGATAGTCAGGAATGAAGCGCTAAACCGTTACCTTGTAATTTGATGATAACAGTTCAAGCAAGTGGGAGTATAAAAAGCAGGTGAATGATAGGAGATAATGTCGCTTGGCTTATAAAGTGAAAATGAAGGTTTTTGATCGCATATTTTGTGGCTATCCAGTTGTTATTAATTAAATTCAATTAGTCAGCGATTTTTTGCTTTTTCTGTAAATATGATCAGTTACGTCCGGATCAAATACAGCCATCCCTCCGGTGGTTAGAACGTTGTCCTCGGTAGCCAACAGGCGATGGCCAATTGCGGGGACGTAGGGGGCGAGGGTGGCAAAGGGGCGAGGGTGGCAAAGGAAACAGAGGGCTGGACTAGCTGGTTGATTTCAGCCCAGCCGTGACGCGGCGCGATGGCGCTAGGCCAGCGATCGCAGCAGGGTTTGAATCTTGCGTTTTTGCTGGGCAGCGAGGGTGGTCGGAAAGCTCAGCTCTAGCACCAGGCGGGGCTGGGTGCGGTTAATGGTGGGCAGCTCCATGGCCTGATCGACCTGGGCCACCAGGCTTTGGGCTTTGGGCAAAGCCGGGCCAGCCGGAAACAGCAGCCCCACGGTCGGCAATGTTTCGAACAGGGTAGCGCGATCGAGATCTGAGACATTCTGCACCTCTAGGCGCAGGTCCTGGCTGCCCATTTCGACTACGTGGGCCGGGTAGCTGTCGCCGTGCCAGCCTTCCCAGGCCAGTTCGACGGGGGCCTGCACCTGCTTTCGCATTTTCTGGCTGGTAGCCGGCTGCAGGTCGGTAAACACGCGCCAGAGGGTGGTGACGATAAACCGCAGCGATCGCAGCGGATCATCCACCTCCTGGCGGGTCTGCGAATACCATTCTTTAACGTCAGAAAATAGCACCAGCGTGAGATCGTCGGCCTGACTGGAGCTTAGATTGACAAAATCGACCGCTAGCTCGGTTTCTAGGCGACTAGTGGCCGTAGCCCGAATAATTTGGGCTTCTAGCAGGGCGCGACCGTTATAGTCGCCGACCAGCTCAACCCACACCTGGTCGGCCACGTTGGGCCACTCATTGAGGATGATCTGGGCACCGCTTTCGCTGATGTCAATCGTTTTGCCCGTCCAGCTCTGGCCGTTGCTGTGGATGATGGCGGCCAGCTCTCGGGGCAGGCGGTGGGCGCGGCGCATCTGGGGTTGTTCGAGCGCTACCAGGCAGGCGGCCAGCACCAGCACCAGGTTAAAGCCGCACCACAGCGCGTTGATCATCACGGCCTGGGCATCTTCGGGGCTAAGCAGCAGCCAAAAGGGCACTGCCAATAGCGAGGCCGCCGTTAGCAATCCCAAAATGAGCAAATACCGCACGCTGTTGGCGTCGAAGGTGCGCTGGTTGACCACCAGCCCCTTGGCGGTGACATTAAAGCTGCCCAGCTTGGGGTTGAACATAGCCAGCAGCGTCACAATGCCCGCCTGAAACGACATGGCAAACTCGTAGATTTCGTTCCAAAACGAGAACCGCACTCGCTTGTAAGGAATGTGGTTGGTCTGCATCGACAGCACGATGTGGGGCAGCGCGTAGAACAGCGTCTCAATGCCCAGGCCCTTGACCGAGTTGATGCTAAACAACAAAAACAGGGTCGGGGCCAGCGCGTACATGAGCCGGGGAAAGCCGTAAAAAAAGTGTGACGTGGCGCTAAAGTAGCAAACTCGCTGGGCCAGCGTCAGCTTGAGCTTGCGGTTAAACAGCGGATTCTCTAGGCGCAAAATTTGGGCCATGCCCCGCGCCCACCGCACCTGCTGACCCACGTAGGCCGAAAACTTTTCGGGAGCCAGCCCCGCCACCATAATTTTGTCGTAGTAGATGGTGCGGTAGCCCAGAGAGTGCAGCCGCAGCGAGGTGTGGCAGTCTTCGGTGACAGTTTCGGTAGCAATGCCGCCCACCTCTAGCAGGTGGCTACGCCGCACCACCGCCGCCGAGCCGCAAAAGAAAGCAGCGTTCCAGGCGTCGTTGCCCTTTTGCAGCACCTTGTAAAACAGCTCGTTGCCTACGGGCACCTGGCCCTTGGTCATTAAATTGCGCTCAAAGGGGTCGGGATTGTAGAACCAGTGGGGGGTCTGCACCAGGGCCACGGTTTTATCGAGAAAAAAGCCGACGGTCTGCTGCAAAAAGCCCCGCACCGGAATATGGTCGCAGTCTAAAATCAGCACCAAATCGCCCGTGGTGCGCTCTAGGGCCGTGTTGATGTTGCCCGCCTTGGCGTGATCGTTGTTGTCGCGAACTAGCAGCAGCGCGCCCAGCTCATCGCAGGTGGCCTGCAGTTCGGCCCGTCGCTCGGGGTACTTGCGTCCGTCGTCGAGTACGTAGACATGCTTTTTTTCGGTGGGATAGTCTATCGCCACCGCCGCCACCACGGTTTTACGCACGATCGCCACATCTTCGTCGTAGGTGGGAATATAGATATCGACCGTAGGCCACTGGGTCTGGGGCACAGCGGTAAGGTCAACCGAGGTGCGATCGCGCAGCCTCAGCGTTTGAAAGTACGACAAAAACAGCGTTCCCAGCGCGTACATCTCGGCCCCGTAGAGCAGCAGCGAAAAGATACCATCGAGCGCGGTATCAAAATTAAGCGTGTAGCGGGTGCGGTAGTAGAGGTAGCGCAGGGTTGTCAGGCTGCTGAGCGTGATCATAAACAGGTGCAGCCGCTCGCGATCGCCGCTGCTATGGGCATGGCCATCCTCTAAATTCAGAATGCTGTAGCCCAAAAAAATCAGCAGTACCGCCACAATTGCCTGCTGCCAGATCGCCGGATGGGCCAGCAGCAGCGGCTTGGTCAATAGCCCTAGGCAGGCCAGCAGCAGCAGCATCTGCCAATTACTCAGGTGCTGGGTCAGGGCATAGGCGCGATCGGGCAGGGTTTTAGTTAACCAGAGGTGGAGGGGCGGTGGGTGGAGCATGGGGTAGTAGATGGGTAGGTGGTTAGGTTCTGGCAGCAGGCGGGTGCAAAGGCTTAAACGTTGAGGTTTGAATGTTGAGGTTTGAATGTTGAGGTTTGAATGTCTACTCTCTACTCCGTTGCATGGCCGCCTGCACGGCTCCGTAGAACAACAGGGCCAGGGCCACGGTGGCGGGCACAATAAACATCCAGTTGTGACGGGTGACTTGCCACAGCCAGGGGGATGGGGTCGTGGTGGCAAGCTGCACCTGGGGCGACTGGCGCAGGGTAGCCAGGCGGTAGTCGGCGCTAATGTACGGGTCGGGGTTGGCCACCTGGGCGCTGACCAGTACGGTGTCGCCTTCAATTTGGTAAAAGAGGGGGTCGTAGCGCAGCAGGTCGGTCACCTGGGCCAGGCCAGTGTTGTCGCGGCCGCTGAGGGCCAGCACCACCCGCTGCGAATTCCAGGGCGAAATCACTGATTTCATCAGCCCTTCGCCGTCGGGCAGGGGCTGCACCTGGGTTTTGCCCCACTGGCGAGTGCCGCTGCCCCGCAGGGCAAAACCCTCTTCGCTCAGCAGTTCTGGCAGGGGAAAGCGAGGCTGGGGGCCGATCGCAACCAGGTTCTTCTCGTCGCGATCGGCCTCGGGCAGATCGCTCTGGCGATAGACAGCGAGCTGGACAGACTCGGACAGGCTGAGGCGGCCCAGGCGTTCGGCTAGCTCTAGCAGGACGGTGACATCAGTATTGGTGGGGGCGTCGGGCAAAATGACCGCCGTAGCCGAGAGATCCTGCGGGGCGGTGAAGGGGTAGCCAGTTTTGAATAAATCTAGATCGGGCAGGTTGGTGATGGCGCTGCGCTGGAGGCTAAAGCTGGTGTCGCTGTGGATGGTGCCCCAGAGCTGCTGGTCGGTAACCCGGCTGCACGATCGCCGCTCGCGAGGGTCGAGGCGAAAGTTGATTTGCAGCTTGGAGGTGGGGGTGACGCGATCGCCCGGCAGATCGACATCCAGGGTGCGGCGGTTTGCGCCTTTCACCTCCGTCAGCCGTTCACCTTTAATCGAGACCCCGTCTAGCTCCACATCCACCATGGAGGTGAGGGGATTGATCTGGGGGCCGTAGCTATAGGAGAGGCGCATTTTGCTGCCGCGCAGCAGGCGATCGTCGGGCAGCGCCTTAAAGCCAATTTCCATCGCTGGCGAATGGGATCCGCGCACGGTCATTTCGTCTAGGGGCTGACGATTGAGGTCGGTCAGGTCGGTGAGCAAAAAGTCGTCCTCTTCGGGCAGGTAGCCGGGCCACTGGCGAGGCGGCAGCGACGGTAGCTCGCCCGCCTGGTTAACCACGACCCCGTGGCCAGTAGCAATCTGCTGGTCTTGGGGCTGCACCAGGTACTGCACCGCCTCGGCCACGCCTGCTTCACCGTTGCCGGTAATCACCAGCACGGGCGAGCTATCGTCTGCCGCCGTGGCCCACATCAGCAGGCCCGATTCATCTGGCACCGGCTTACCCTCACCATCTACAAACTTGCCGTCTTTGAGGCCAAAGGGCAGGGTCAAATCGGCCAGGGCAGGCTGCTGGGCTGGGGTGCCTACAATCACCAACCGCTCTTCGGCTTCTAAATCGGCTAGCGCTTTTACCAAGCGGGTATCGAGAGGGCGATAGTGGGCGGTGCGGCCCAGGTAGGTTTGCAGGCGTGCCGTCGCCGTTAGCCAAGGGCTATCTGCTTGGGTGGGTTGCAGGTAGGCAATTCGGTTGGGCCGCAGGCTCAGCGTGTCAAACAGCGGGTAGGGAAACTGGCTAAAGTCGGGGGTTACCGCCTGGGGCTGGTAGTCAAACACCAGCTTGGAGTCAGGCAGCACCTCGGTCCATAGTGAGGGGTCGAAGGGGTCTTGGGTGCAGGTGGGGGAGTTATTTTGCAGGGCCGCCAGCACTAGCTCGTTGTCGTCTTGCAGCAGGTCGGCGGGCACCTCCATCACCGCATCGCCAATTTCGCCCATGGGCTGGTTGAGGGGCAGGCTGCCAATGCTGGTGCCGTTGATCATCACCGTTAGGTTAGATCGGGTGGCGTAGAGGGCGGCGGAGTGGCGGTAGCGCAGCAGCACCTTGACCGATTTAGCCGTCCAGTTGCGGGGGCGGGTAAAGTGCAGCCGCTGCTCGTTGTAAATGCCGCTAAAGCGCAGACGGTTGCCCACCACCGGGCTGCGGTTGAATTCCAGCACGTACTGGCCGGGCTCGCCGGGGGCAATCACCGGGGCGGCGGGCAGTTTGGTCGGCAGGGCAATTTCAGCCAGAGCGGGCGCTTTCTCGGCGGTGGGAGCCGCATCTTGGGCCAGCAGCGGCTGACCGGTAATCAGCAGCAGGGTGGTGAGGTAGAGGGCCA
>JBARVV010000089.1:0-9649 GCA_049646445.1 Nodosilinea sp.
ATTTCTCTATCCAAACAGGCGATGAAGGCCATTGAGAACCGATTGGAACGCAACCCTCTGCTGCCCAAATGGGACATTCTTATTCGTCCGGCCTAGACGGTATATTCTTTCCCGGAAATCACCTAAAAGCCGCACTTCTCTAGGGCGATCGCATGGATCGGCTTCTCGCGCCTGCTCCCCTTGAGCGACTGGTATTCCTGCTGTATTGCCTCCTCATACTGCCGATAGCGGTTATCTGCAAACCTGAGGAAGATCAGCCCCAGCACTGGCGTCGAGTATTCGTTAGATTTCAGATCCGAGTTGGCCCGCAGGTCGTCGGCACTCTTCCAAAGGTTGTCTTCAAGGCGTTTGAGTTCGTCAGGGGTCACAGCGATCGCAGGTAAAGAGAAATCAAGAATAGTAGTAGTGCAGTGCCTCAAGCAGACACCAAGCCACCGAGCCGACCCAGCAGGTTAAGACAGGTCTACAACGGAGCCAGATAAGCGCTTAAGCCTCCAATTTATAACTCACCTTGAGTAGCGTCGCTAGTCAACAATACAGCCAGCCCTAACCCAGTCATAGCGCCTTAGAAATCATGGGTTAAACGGGCAAGGGCTTCTATCAGCAGGTGATTTTGCTCCTCGGTGCCTACCGAAATTCGCAGCTTATCGTCTAGCCGGGGTTGTTTGAAGTAGCGTACCAAAATGCCCTGCTCTTTTAGGGCCAAATATAGCTGCTCCGCATTGTGCTGAGGGGGAGTAGCCAACACAAAATTTCCGTGAGAATTTAGCACGGCAAACCCCAGCCCTTGCAAGTCTTTCGTTAGCGTAGTTCGCGATGCTTTGACTTTGGCGACACAGGCATTTTTGTAGGCCTGGTCTTGTATGGCCGCTGTTCCCAACGCGATCGCGATCGCATCCACGTTATAGCTATCTTTCACCTTAAATAGCTCAGCCAGCAGCGCCGGATTGGCGATGCCAAACCCCAGCCGCAGCCCCGCCAGCCCATAGCCCTTCGACAGAGTACGCAGCACCACCACGTTGTCGAACTCCTGCACCAGCGATAGCGCCGAGCCCTCGGCAAAATCAACGTAGGCCTCATCCACCACGACCAGACCCGCAGACTGCTGGGCCAATGTTCGCAGGTCGGGCAGCGCCACCACATGCCCCGACGGGCTATTGGGCGACGCGATGAACGTAATCGATCCCTGGGCGGCTACCAGCTCTTTTAGAGGAAACTGAAAGTCCTCGGGATAGGGAACCTCGACCACGGTGGCGGGCTGCAGTGCCGCCAGGGTGCGGTACAGCACGTAGGTCGGCGTGGGGTAGACAATCGGTCGAGCCGCATTGTCCGCACAGGCGCGCACCAAAAGATTCAGCAGATCGTCGCTGCCGTTGCCCACGATGATCCAGTCTGCGGGTACGCCCAGAACGTCGGCGATCGCCTGGCAAAAGCTGCGGGCAAATGGGTCAGGATAGCGCCTGAGCTGCTCAACCTCAACCTGCCGCAGCGCCTCAATTACCCTCGGCGAAGGAGGATAGGGATTTTCGTTGGAGTTGAGCTTAATGATCCCTGTGCCCGATCGCGGCTGTTCTCCCGGCACATAGGCCGCCATCGCACTAACATTTGGACGGACGTAACTCATAGCGGCTAGTGAAAGATGGTCCTTTCCTGTGAAATGCTAGATCCCAGCAATCCGATCGCTTGAGGCAACTGATAATGCTGACCTTTTACCATACCCCGCTGTCGATTAATTCTCGCCGAGTCTGGGTGGCGCTGCTAGAGAAAAACCTGCCCTTTGAGGAAATGACCATGAGCATGGGGGGAGAGCAGTTTCAGCCTGAGTTTTTGGCACTCAACCCCTTTCACCACATCCCCGTACTGGTTGACGACGGCTTCACAGTCATCGAATCCTTCGCTATTTTGGACTATCTGGAGGTCAAGTACCCTACGCCCTCGCTGCTGGCCACCACGCCCGAGGATATCGCCAAGATGCGCATGGTCGAAATGGTGACGGTGAATGAGCTGGTGCCCGCCATCAACCCATTGATCAAGCAGATGATGGGCTTTGGCCAAGACCCAGAGGATGCGATCGCCCAGGCGAAACAAAAGTCCGAGGTCGTGCTCAAATTCTACGCCGACAAACTGGGGGATGGCCCATTCTTCTGCGGCGACCAGCTTACCCTGGCCGATGTCGTTGCGGGCACCTTTGCCCCCTGGTTTGAACAGCTGGGGCTGCCCATGGCCGAATATCCTACCCTACAAGCCTGGACCGATCGCCTGATGGAGCGGCCCGCCTGGCAGACCACCCAGCCCAGTGCAGAAGATTTGGCCGCTTTCCGCGATCGCATGCAGCAGCGCATGGCCGCCCAGGGGCAGTAGCAACATGGGTGTGAAGCAGGCCAGGCCTTTGTGGTGGGGATCGCTAGCGATCGGGGCGCTGGCGCTGACTCTCCGCTTTTGGCATTTGGGTCAGCCCCCCACCCTGGTCTTTGACGAGGTTTACTACGTCCCCTTTGCCCTCGACTACCTGCAAGGCAACCCCAGTTTCGACGCCCACCCGCCCCTGGGCAAGTACCTGATCGCTCTCGGCATTTGGCTGGGGCAGTGGCCCGTCGCCTGGCTGGGCTGGCCCATGGTAGACGTGGAGGGTGCCTGGGTTAGCCCCCTCGCCTTTCGCTGGCTGAATGCGGTGGTAGGAGCCACAATCCCCCTGCTGCTAGCTACTTTAGCCTGGGAGTTGGGGTCTTTACACCACGGGCTCAGGGGCGATCGGTTTTCAGCAATAGTGGAAGATCCCCCTAAATCCCCCTTGAAAAGGGGGACTTTGACGCGGCTCATTACCCCCCTTTTTAAGGGGGGCAGGGGGGATCCTCTCACTCTGCGTCAGCACCGATTCGCCCTGCTGGCCGGACTGCTCATGACAATGGAAGGACTGAGCCTGGTGGAGTCGCGCCTGGCGCTGATCAATATCTACGGGCTGGTGCTGGGGCTGCTGGGGCAGTGGGCTTGGATCAGGGCGGGGCGATCGCAGCATTCCTCACGCTGGCGCTGGGTGGCGGGCATCGCCCTGGGAGCGGCGATCAACGTCAAGTGGAACTGGGCCGGATTGTGGCTGGGCCTGCTGCTGTGGGAAATAGGGTTTTGCCAAAGATCAAATGCGATCGCCTCAGCGAACCAGCCTAACCCCGTAGGGGCGAATGGTTATTCGCCCTCCCAACCGGCGGCGATGCCAACAGAACTTGAGGATACGGATTCGGCATCCCCGGTGCGTTTTGGAGACTCCGGGAGGGCAAACGACCGTTTGCCCCTGCGGATGGATCTGACCTGGCGCAGGCGGGTGGCTTACCTGGGCGTGATGCCGCTGGCAACCTACCTACTGCTGTGGCTGCCGCATCTGGCGCTGACGGGTGAATCGCTGGGGGGTGTTCACCAACAGCTCTGGTCTGCCCACCAGTCGATTGGCGTAAATGGCAGCCACGCCTACTGTTCGCCCTGGCAGAGCTGGCCGCTGATGCTGCGCCCGGTGGCCTACTTTTTTGAGCGGGTGGGTCAGGGTGAAAATGCGATCGCTACCACTATTCACGCCATGGGAAACCCGGTGTTGTGGTGGCTGTCTACGGCGGCGATGCTAGCGCTGGCCCTAGGCTGGCTGAGCCGACAGCTTTCCGTAGGGGCGCAGCATGCTGCGCCCCTACCCAACCGTGCTGTGGTGCCGTTTATTTTGATTAACTACCTGACCAACTGGCTACCCTGGGCGCTAGTCAGCCGCTGCACGTTTTTCTATCACGCGATGGGAATCGCCACCTTTGGCACCCTGGGGCTGGCCTGGCTGATGGCCCAGTGGGTGGAGAATTCGCGCGATCGCCCGCTGGCCCTGGTGCTGTTGGGTGCGATCGCCCTCAGCTTTTGGTTTTGGCTACCGCTGTATTTGGGCTTGCCCCTTACGCCCGAATCGCTCCAGCAGCGCTGGCTACTGCCAGGGTGGATTTAGCAACCACATTGAGAGCGCAGGTGCCAGCGATTTTGATCGCATCGATAGGTCGGCTCACCTGGCCCCTTATGCCAATTCTCTGCGCCCCGCTGCGCCCCTACAACTAAGCGCTAATCAGCGGCGTGGCCGTAGCCTCAAAGTGAGCGCTTTTTAGGGCCATCACAGCTGCATCGGGGTCTTTGACCCGAAACTGCGCCCCCAGCCGCACAAACTGGCGCTGCTGGTTGGCCCCAATCACCGCAATCACCGGCACCCGTGCGTACTTGGGGTCATCGCCCTGGTTGCTGCGAATCACGTTGCGGAGGCGGTGCTGCTGCTCGATGTCTCCCGCCAGGCTTGGGTCAAGCTCCACCATCACCATGCGCACGTCTTCGATCGATTCGGCATCGTCGATGATGAACTGGACGCGATCGTCGCGGCGATCGACCTTGCCCCAAACCATCAGGCGCTTGTCGGCGACGATGTGCTGGCCAATCCGCTCAAAGGATTTTGGAAATACAACCGCTTCAGCCTGACCAGTGAGATCTTCAAGCTGCACGATCGCCATCCGGTCGCCCTTTTTCGTCACCACTGGCTTCACCGCCGCCAAAATCACGATCGCGCTCAGGGTGACGTTATCGGGCTGTTCATGCAGCTCCGCCAGGTTGATCGGGGCCAGCACCCGCGCCGATCGCTGCACCGACTTGAGCGGGTGATCGGAAATGTAAAAGCCCAGCAGCTCTTTTTCCTGGCGCAGCTTTTCCTGAGACTCAAAGTCGGCCACCAGGGGCGCTTTAGGGGCGGTTTCGTAACCGCTGGCGGGGGATGCGGCCTGGCTGTCGCCACCGCCCAGCATCATGTCGAACAGGTTGCCCTGGCCAATCTCGCGATCCTTGGCGCGGCTCTGAGCCCAGTCGATTACCAGCTCCAGATCCTGCACAAGCTGGTTGCGGTTGGGGTCAATGGTGTCCAGCGCTCCAGAGAGAATCAGCGCTTCTAGGGCACGGCGGTTGACCGAGTGCAGATCGACGCGATCGCACAGTTCTGCCAGCGAGTTAAACGGCCCCTCCGCCTCGCGGTGCTTCAGAATGCACTCGATCGCTCCTAGGCCCACGTTGCGCACCGCCGAGAGGCCAAACAAAATGCTCTGGCCTTCGGGGGTGAAGTCGATCAGCGATCGGTTGACATCTGGCGGCAGCACCTCAATGCCCATGGCGATACAGTTGCCGATGTGCATCTGCACTTTGTCCTGGTCGCCGCTGTTGGAGGTCAGCAGCGCCGCCATGTACTCCACCGGGTAATTCGCCTTCAGATAAGCGGTCTGGAAGGTGACAAACCCGTAGGCAGTGGAGTGCGACTTGTTAAAGCAGTTGGAAGCCACCTGGCCATCGGCCAGCAAAAAATTGTGGTCGCGCGCCACCCCAATGTCGTAGACAGGCTGCACTCCCAAGGATTGACGGCTGATGACTTTAACCACGGCTGACCTCTTTATAAAATGATCGTCCAGATTCAGGGTCGAATCTCAGGCTTCTGGCTCAACGCCTAACGCCCTTAGCTGAGCCGCTAGGCGATCGGCCCGCTGGGAGGCTTGCTCAGCCCGCTGAGAGGCTTGCTCGGCCCGCTGGGCTTCCTGTTCCGCTGGGGTCAGTATCCACTGCTGGTCGCGATTATACCAGCGCAGCCACAGACGGTTTATGCCCTGGTACTCGCCTTCCCACAGGCCCAGCCCCAGATCCGCATCCTCCAGCCAGATACCCTGACCGTCTACGGATAACGGCTGATAGCGGGTCATCATCAAGCCAAAGGCTTGCAGTTCGTCAGTGTAGCGGTTGAAGACGATGTAGTAGGGAATGCGCAAGATTTGCTCATAGACCGTCCATTTATTGGGTGGCTTGCTGGCGTCGCGCAGGGCGCGGCCCAGATCTTCGGCCTCGGTACCGGGCGAGAGCAGTTCTACCACAACCAGGGGGGTCACTCCCTCCTGCCAAGTGACGTAGCTCAGGCGCAGGTCTTGGTCATTGTAGAGGCGAGACACCCCCAGTACGCCAAACCAGTCGGGGCGCTTGTACCACTGCACATGGTTAGCGTCGTAGTAGAGGTTGAGGTCGCTGGCCGCAAAGACTTGATCGGCGGAGTAGGTGGGTGGGCGAAAGGTGAGGCGCAGCAGCTCGGGCTGGAGCAGATGG
The DNA here is from genome assembly GCA_049646445.1 of Nodosilinea sp. Classification (GTDB taxonomy): domain Bacteria; phylum Cyanobacteriota; class Cyanobacteriia; order Phormidesmidales; family Phormidesmidaceae; genus Nodosilinea. Next base: position 6,139 of record JBARVV010000089.1, read on the forward strand.
AACTCGTCGGGCAAACCAGATTCCTCCGGGTTTTCGCTGGGGAGGTCGTACATGGTGGGCAGGGTGGCTTTGGCGGGCTGGGGAGGATTGGTTTGGTACATGGTGCCTACACCAGAGTTAAAGACGCGGAATGCCAAGACGAAATGACCTTCGCTATAGCTTAAGCCCCTTTTCTAGCTTAAAGGGCCATCAGCCCAGCCATTGACCGGGCTGATGATCGTCGAGGCTTCCCCAATGTGAGACCCTAGACACCAGTGTTATCTGGACTCGCCCCCTATGCAGGTTGCCTGGCAAGACGCAAAGCCCTACGAAGACATCATTTACCAAAAGGCCGATGGCATCGCCAAAATCACCATCAATCGGCCCCACAAGCGCAATGCCTTTCGGCCCAAAACCATTGTCGAGCTGTACGAGGCCTTCTCCAACGCCCGCGAAGACAGCCGCATCGGCGTGGTATTGCTAACCGGGGCTGGCCCCCACACCGACGGCAAATATGCCTTTTGCTCGGGCGGCGACCAGAGTGTGCGCGGCCACGGCGGCTATGTAGATGAGGGCGGCGTACCCCGGCTCAACGTGCTCGATTTGCAGCGGCTGATTCGATCAATGCCCAAGGTGGTGATTGCCCTGGTGGCAGGCTATGCGATCGGGGGTGGCCATGTGCTGCACGTGGTCTGCGATCTCACCATTGCCGCCGACAACGCCATCTTTGGCCAGACTGGCCCCAAGGTGGGCAGCTTTGACGGCGGCTTTGGGGCTAGCTATCTGGCCCGGATTGTTGGCCAAAAGAAAGCTCGCGAAATTTGGTACCTGTGCCGCCAGTACAGCGCCCAGGAGGCGCTGGATATGGGCTTGGTCAACTGCGTGGTGCCAGTCGATCAGCTCGAAGCCGAAGGGGTGCAGTGGGGGCAGGAAATTCTGCAAAAAAGCCCGATCGCCATTCGCTGCCTGAAAGCCGCCTTCAACGCCGACTGTGACGGCCAAGCGGGCCTGCAAGAGCTGGCGGGCAACGCCACCCTGCTCTACTACATGACCGAAGAAGGGGCTGAGGGCAAGCAGGCATTTATGGAGAAGCGAGAGCCCGATTTTCGGCAATATCCCTGGCTGCCGTAGGGGAGTCGATGGGTGGATGAGTGGATGAGGTGGGCGATCGCGCTATACTTGTACAAGTGATTGGACAAGTATCCATGCGGGTTGTTACCTTCAGCGAAGCTAGAAACAGGCTGAAAGCTATTCTTGACCAGGTAGTCAATGATGCCGACTACACCGTTATCACGCGGCGAGATGCAGAGGATGCCGTTGTGATGTCGCTGGATTACTTCAACAGTCTGCTAGAAACCGTTTATTTGCTCAAGTCTCCCGCTAATGTGGCCCATTTAGAAGAATCGATCGCCCAGTATCGTCAGGGCCAAACGTTGGAGCGTGACCTGCTCGATGAGTGATCGTCAGCTGGCGTGGACTGATACCGCCTGGAAAGATTATCTCTACTGGCAAACCCAAGATAGAAAGACTCTCAAAAGAATTAATGTGCTCATTCAGGCAACTAAAGCTCTCCCCTTTGAGGGCATTGGTAAACCAGAACCTTTGAAGGAGAATCTATCGGGCTTTTGGTCACGCCGCATTGACGACACTCACCGCCTGGTTTACGCCATAGATGATCGCTATTTGACGATTATTTCCTGTCGGTACCATTACTAGCCCTGACGGAGGCTACCCTCAAATAATTTTTGCTAAATCAGATCTGGTAAACCTTCTCCTGTAGGCGCGCAAGTATTTTTTCAATGGGCCAACTATGCTCAGAGCAGTTGATCGAGATCTTTGGGTGGCCGAGCAGCCGCTGCGATATTTTGGCCTAAGCGTTGGCACTCGCATGACGGTGATTCGGCTAGCGGGGGATAAACTCGTCGTTATTTCGCCAATTCAACCCAGTGAGTCGTTAGTGAACGAGCTGGGTGAGTTGGGAACCGTTGCGCATATCATCGCTCCTAACCTGTACCACTACCGGTTTGCTGCTGATGTTAAGGCGGCGTACCCAGGGGCGACGTTTTGGGCGACATCAAGGTTGCGGGGAAAAAAGCCAGAGCTGCCGATCGATCGGGCGATCGCCCCCAGCCCAGATAGTCCCTGGCCCGGCTTAGAATACCTACTGTTTGACGGATTCAAAACCCTTGGCCCTAGCGGTCCCGATCCGCTGGATGAATGGGTATTTTTCCACTGTGCCAGCCGCACGCTGATCTTGACGGATACGGCCTTCTGTTTTGACGAAAGCTCTCCGTGGCTGACTCAGCTTGCCACTAAAATTGTCGGCGGCTACAAAAGCCTGAGTCCGTCGCTGCTGGAGCGCATTGCGACGACGGAGACAGAAAAGGTCAAAGCCGCTGTTGAGCAGGTTTTGCGCTGGGACTTTGAGCAGGTAATTGTGGCCCATGGCCGCATCGTAGAACAGGGCGGTAAGGAGACGTTTAAACGAGCATACGAGCAGTTTTTAGGACAAAGGCTCTAAAAATCACAGCGACGCCTTCCACCTACCGGGACGGTGTACAGTCATTGTCTAGACGGGTACGTTCTCTGCAAAATACGAGGTAGTCACTGTACGAAAGTTGGTTTGGGTAGACCCTTTGGGGCAGATGACGATTTGTCATCTCGGTGTTACCCTGCGAAAGGCCCGTTGCGATTGGTTGCTACAAATCTATGAATCTCCTGCTTGAGCGTGTCCAGACCAGTCTGCTTGATTTGGTGGGGCAGTTTATTCAGCTTTTACCTGGCGTGGTGCTCGGGCTGGTGCTGCTGCTGGTGACCTGGTATGCCGCTAAAGTAGCCCAGCGGGTGGTAGGAAAAATGAGCCAGCGCCTGGTAGCCAGCCGATCGCTGCAGGTGCTGGCGGTTCAGGTGGCCCGCATTGGCACCTGGATTGCAGGAATAGTGATTGCGGCGGTGGTGGCATTCCCTGACCTGCGGCTGGGCGATATTATTGGGCTTTTGGGCCTGGGTTCGGTGGCGATCGGTTTTGCGTTTCAAGATATTTTTAAGAACTTTTTGGCCGGTATTTTGCTGCTAATTGAAGAACCCTTTCGGCTGGGCGACCAGGTGGTAATGAGCGACTACGAGGGCACAGTCGAGGGCATCAAAATTCGATCGACCCAGCTGCGCACCTACACTGGCGAACTGGTAGAAATTCCCAATTCCATTGTGTTTACCAACCCGGTGCGGGTGCTAACGGCCTTTCGCAGCCGCCGCACCGATTTTGAGATTGGGGTCGACTACACAACGCCGTTACCGCTGGCTAAACAGACCTTTCTCGACGTGGTAAACCGCGCCGATGGGGTGCTCAATTCGCCTGAACCGGAGGTTGACGTGGTGGGTTTTGGCGAGAGTTCGATTGACTTTAAGGTGCGCTACTGGACGACGCCTCAGATTGCCGAGGTGCGGCGAATCAAGTCGCAGGTGGCGATCGCGCTCAAAGCCGCCTGCGACGATGCCGGTATCACCATTCCCTACCCGATTCGCACGGTGC
>JBARVV010000090.1:0-4758 GCA_049646445.1 Nodosilinea sp.
CCATTGACTTCCATGAGCAACATCTGGCGATCGCCCGGGAGCTTGGCGATCGCGGCGGCGAAGGACGTGCCCTGAGCGGTTTGGGCATTGCTTACGACAGCCTAGGGGACTATCGCCAAGCCATTGACTTCCATGAGCAACATCTGGCGATCGCCCGTGAGATTGGCGATCGCGGCGGCGAAGGACGTGCTCTGGGGAATTTGGGCAATGCTTACGACAGCCTGGGGGACTATCGCCAAGCCATTGACTTCCATGAGCAAAATCTGGCGATCGCCCGTGAGATTGGCGATCGCGGCGGCGAAGGGATTGCCCTGGGGAATTTGGGCAATGCTTACAACAGCCTGGGGGACTATCGCCAAGTCATTGACTTTTATGAGCAACATCTGGCGATCGCCCGTGAGATTGGCGATCGCGGCGGTGAAGGAGCTGCCCTGGGGAATTTGGGCATTGCTTACCGCAGCCTAGGGAACTATCGCCAAGCCATTGACTTCCATGAGCAACATCTGGCGATCGCCCGGGAGATTGGCGATCGCGGCGGTGAAGGCGGTGCCCTGAACAATTTAGGGTTTGCTTACTTGGACGCAGAGCAATTCACTTTGGCTGAAACAGCCTTAGCCCAAGCGCTGGATATCTGGGATGCCCTAAGGGACTCAGACCTACCGGATGCGGACAAGATTTCGCTCTTTGAGACCCAGCGCAACTCGTTTATCTCTCTCCAGCGGGTGCTGGTTGCCCAGGAAAAGGTTGGCCCTGCGCTGGAGGTGGCCGAGCGGGGTCGAGGGCGCGCCTTTGCCGAGCTACTCTCCCAGCAGCTTTCCACCGATGAAGCCGTACTCAACCCGGCTCCCCCCAACCTGAACACCATCCAAGCCCTGGCCCAGCAGCAGCAAACCACCCTGGTGCAATATTCGCTTATTCGCTTCACAGATGGCTATGCCGCCCTCTACATTTGGGTGGTCTCGCCCACGGGTGACATCACCTTCCGCAGACAACCCCTGGATGGGGTTGACCTGTCCAGCCTTGTTACCACCGCCCGCCAGTCCATCGGTGTGCGCGGCGATCGGGCCACCATCGCCCTCGAACCCACCCCCCAAGCCCTAGCTCAGCAGCAGGCCCAAACCGAGGCCAACCTCCGCCAGCTCTACGACCTGCTGATTGCCCCCATCGCCGACCTGCTGCCCACCGACGCCGAGCAGCCCGTAGTCTTCATGCCCCAGGGCGAGCTGTTTCTGGTGCCCTTCGCCGCCCTAGTCAACGCCGATGGGCAATACCTGATCGAAAACCACACCATTCTTACCGCTCCCTCCATTCAGGTGTTTGGCCTGGCCAACGAAGCCGCATCAACAACCGTAGGGGCGAACGGTGGTTCGCCCTTTTCTGCCAACAACACCCTCATCGTCGGCAACCCCACCATGCCCACCGTCACCTTTCTCAGCGAAGGCGGCACCTTACAAGACGTGCGGCTCGACCCCCTAGGCGGAGCCCAGCGAGAGGCGGAGGCGATTTCCAGCTTTCTCAAAACCCCGGCTCTGCTCGGCGGTGCCGCCACCGAGGCGGCGGTAAAGCAGCGCATGGCCGGGGCTAATGTAATTCACCTGGCCACCCACGGCCTGCTAGAGTACGGCGACCCCCGCGAAACCGGCACCCGCGATCTGCCCGGTGCGATCGCCCTCGCCCCCGGCAGCGGCAACGACGGCTTGCTCACCTCCGCTGAAATTTTAGGCATGAACTTGCAGGCCAACCTAGCCATTCTCAGCGCCTGCGATACCGGGCGGGGGCGCATCACGGGCGATGGGGTGGTGGGGCTTTCTCGGGCCTTTGTGGCGGCAGGGGTGCCCAGCATTATTGTGTCGCTGTGGGCCGTAGATGATGCCGCCACCGCCAATCTCATGGTCGCCTTTTACGACAACTGGCAACAGAGCGGCGACAAAGCCCAAGCCCTGCGTCAGGCCATGCTCACCACCATGGCGCAACACCCCGACCCACGCCTGTGGGCCGCCTTCACCCTAATTGGCTCCGCCGATTAGGGTGCTCTAGGCGTTTTCATGTTTACAGAAACAAAAAATTAGGGTTCACCCAGCTGTGAAACACTAAAAATTATTGGTATAAGTTCCCTGCCGCCAGATATAGATCACACCGTCGTCGTTAGTGTTTAGCCACCATGCCCTCAATGAAGCGTCGCCACTTTTTGCAAGCCGCCGGGTCTAGCCTAGCCGCTATCGGCCTCAGCCAGACCGGCTTTTTGCGCCAGGCCAACCACTACGGCAAAGCCTTGGCACAGGGCACTCCCCGCAAGCTGGCCCTGCTGGTGGGGGTGAACCAATACCCCGACCCGGCAGTATCTGACCTCTACGGCTGCCTCAACGATGTCAACATGCAGTACGAATTGCTCAAGCATCGCTTCGGATTCAAAGAGGCTGATATTCTCCGCGTCACGGACAACTCCGGTATTTTGCCCACCCGCGCCAACATTCTCCAGGCCTTTGAAGAACACCTGATTCAGCAGGCCAAACCAGGCGACATCGTGGTCTTTCACTACTCTGGCCATGGCTCACTGGTCAAAGACGAGAATGCTATTCGTATCGAGCAGTGTGGCGATACCAATGTCGAAAACCGCAACGGTACCCTGGTGCCGCGCGATGCCGAGTTCCCCAGCCGTGCAGGCCAGAGTGAGATTGTAGTGCCCGATATCATGGGCCGCAGCCTATTTCTGCTGACCGAGCGCATTAAGACTAACAACGTTACCCTGGTGCTCGACAGCTGTTTTTCAGGGGCGGGCACGCGGGGAAATGCGACGGTGCGATCGGCCACTAGCTCCCGGCTATCGACGCGATCGGGGTTGACGCTGGTGCCCAGCTCGGCGGAACTGGAACAGCAAAAGCAATGGATGACCGATCTAAAAATTGACGAGACTGAGTTTCATCGGCGGCGAGCCCAGGGCATTGCCAAAGGAGTAGCCCTGGGCTCGGCCAGCTGCAACCAAGAAGCCTTTGAAATACCCTTTGACAACGGGGAAAAATCGGGCATTTTTACTTATCTGCTGACCAGTTACCTCTGGCAGGTACCAGCCGCCGAAGCCGCCAGCACCACTCAAGTCAACTTAGCCCGCAGCACCCGCATTACCGCAGCTACCCAAAGTCGCTTTGATCAGGTACCCATTTTTGAAACCGCCCCCGGCAGCAACAGCTTGAGTGAGCCCCTTTACTTCACCTCGTCTCTGGCTCCCTTTGCCGATGCGGTGGTGACAAATTTACCTGGCTCCCAGATTGAATTTTGGCTAGGGGGCCTATCGCCCCAAACCCTGGAAACCGTTCGGAAGGGAACTGTGTACTCTCTACTGGATGCGGCGGGCAACCCCCAGGCTGATGTGGAGGTAGAGTGGCGCAATGGGTTATTTGCCTACGGCAAGTTGGCAGAAGGTCAAACGGCTAACATAGAGCCAGGGCTTTTGCTACGTGAAAAGGTGGCAGCCCTGGCGGTTCCTTCCCTACGCATTGGGGTTGATCCGTCCCTATCCGCCGAGCGGGTCGCCGCAGAAGCGGCACTGGGCACTGCGCTAGGCACCACCTCCACCACCAGCGGCCAGGCCATCAGCCGCATCACCGTGCTGCCCGTGGATCAACAGTCGGCTGTGGAATTTGTGCTGGCCCGCACCAGCGAGACCATGCAGGCTGACCTGCGTACCGCTGGATCTGACAGCCTGGCACCGATTGGCTCTATAGGGTTGTATTCCGCCGATCTCAGCATGCTGGTACCCAACACCACTGGCTTCGTAAATGAATCGGCCTTGGCGGCGGTTAACCGTTTGCGGCCCCGGTTTCGGGCGCTACTGGTGGCTCGGGCCTTGCAGCAGCTAGCGGGCACCCCCACCAGTCTGCGCGTGGGGGGCGAAATCTTTAGCACCAGCGGCCAGGGGCCAACGGTGCCGATCGCGGGTCGAGCGGCCCAGAGCAACCTATCGCGCTTGCGCCCTGAGGTAACGGCAGCTATTTACCAGTCGGGCGATGTGATTCAGCTCCGGATCAAAAATGAAGAGGCCACAGATGTCTACCTGAGCTGCTTGGTGATCGACAGCCAGGGGAAAACCTTTGCCCTCTACCCCAACACCTGGCAGGCCCCTGACGAGGCCGCCCGTATTGATGCTAACGAGACAATTGTTGTCCCTCAACCCGGCGATCTGTTCCAATTCACGCTGTCGGGGACGGGCTTCCTAGAAATTTTGACCCTGGTGAGCACCCAACCCCTGCGCGGGCTGCTGCGCAACCTGCAAGCTCTGGCCCAAAGCTTAGACCGCAGCCGAGCCCCAGTCGGCTTCGACGAAGGAGACTCCCTCAGCCTGATTGACGATCTGCTTGGTGATATCGACGGAGCTTCCCGCAGTGGCACGGCGACGATTTTGACCCAGGGTATAGGTACCCAAGATATCGCTGTCGCTCCCGATGCGATCGCGGCTTTCTCCACCGTGATTGAAATTGTGGAATAGCTCCATCGCTCCAACTCCATGACCTCCAGCCCAGGGCTTGAGCCTCAGATTCGGCGGCATCAGGGGTCAGGTGCCTTTTAAGCCATGACGGCATCAGGGGGCAGGTGCCTTGTAAGCCATGACAGTGATCTTATCGCAGCAGTACAGCCACCTGACCCCTTGCCACCTGACCCCTTAGAGCGGCCTCAGTCTAATTGCCGATCGCGCCTCAGCAGACTAAACACCTCGCCCTGCTCCGGGGTTATCAAAATCCCTGACGGCGGGATTGTCACCAA
>JBARVV010000091.1:0-9793 GCA_049646445.1 Nodosilinea sp.
TCATCAAATTGTCGTAGAGAAACTCGGCCCGGTAGGTATTGTTGGCCTGAATGCCGCCGACCCTAGCCGCTGCCAGAAAGACATAGTCTGGCTTTTCGGTGGCGAAAAACGCATCCACCGCCGCCTGGTTACGCAAGTCTAGTTCTTGGCTAGTGGGCAGCAGCAAATTCTCATAGCCCTGGGCTTTGAGGGTTCTGACCAGGGCGCTACCGACCAGACCACGGGAGCCTGCCACATAAATTTTAGATTGAATATCCATAGGGTCAGGTCTAGGAGAGTTCTATAAAGTCAACGCATACCCTAACCTCACTCCCGGCCCCTTTCTGCCTCTGGCAGAAAGGAATCCGAGATGTCGTAGGGTGGGTCTTAGCACCATGGAATTGGGAGTAAAGGTAACAAACCTTACCCGACCACGAGTCTTTCGCCACTGCCAGAGCGCAGTGTAGCCCGGTCCAATACGCTGGTAGCAGAACTGCCGTTGAGCGTTACCAACCCTAGAGCCTGCAAATCGGCGTCCACCATTAGGTGAACCAGTTCTTCAAAGGTGACTGAGGGCTCCCAGCCCAGCTTGGTCTTGACCTTGGTGGGGTCACCGATTAGCAACTCGACTTCGGCAGGGCGCAGGTAGCGCTCATCAAAGGCCACATAGTCTTGCCAGTCGAGGTTGACACGGCCAAAGGCAATATCTAAAAACTCGCGCACCGAATAGGTTTCGCCCGTAGCCACTACATAGTCGTCGGGGGCATCCTGCTGCAGCATCAGCCACATCGCCTTAACGTAGTCTTTGGCATAGCCCCAGTCGCGCTTGGCATCGAGGTTGCCCATATAAATCTTGCTCTGCTGCCCCGCCACAATCCGCGCCACGGCGCGGGTAATTTTGCGAGTCACAAAGGTTTCGCCGCGCCGGGGCGACTCGTGGTTAAACAAAATGCCGTTGCAGGCAAACATACCGTACGACTCGCGGTGGTTGAGAGTTTGCCAGTGGGCGTAGACCTTGGCGCAGGCGTAGGGGCTGCGGGGGTAAAAGGGCGTTGTTTCGCTCTGGGGTACATCCTGCACCTTGCCGTACATTTCAGACGAGCCCGCCTGGTAGTAGCGCACCTCGATGCCGGTGCGGCGGCGATAGTCACGAATCGCCTCAAGCAGTCGCAGGGTGCCCATGGCCACCGCATCGACGGTGTACTCCGGCGAGTCAAAGCTCACCCGCACGTGCGACTGCGCCCCCAGGTTGTAAATTTCGATCGGCTGCACCTCTTCTAAAATGCGGCGCAGGGTGGTGCCGTCGGTGAGGTCGCCATAGTGCAAAAACAACCGGGCATTTTCGCTGTGGGGGTCTTCGTAGAGGTGATCAATGCGATCGGTATTAATCGTCGAGGTGCGGCGCACGATACCGTGTACCTCATAGTCTTTTTCTAATAGCAGTTCGCTTAAATAAGAGCCATCTTGTCCGGTAATGCCCGTAATCAGAGCCTTTTTAGTAATAGTCATAGAAACCATTTAATGAACAAACAACAAAAACTGAAGCAATTCTACAGGTCAAACATTCACAACTCTACTACCCAATCCGGTGAAAATCTTTTGCCCCGTTAAAACTTGTTTGTCGGGCCACCCGGCGAGTAAACTCCCCTACCGTCGGGTTCCCCGCCGGAAAGATCACCCCCGAAGCCTGTAGCCAGAGATCCTCGGGGGCCAAACTCAGCACATAGCTACTGGCCGCCGTTTTGCACACGTGGTACCACTGGGTCTGCTGGCAGTGGTCGCACCAAAACGCCTCTAGCCACTCCCCCTGCAGGGGCACAGTACCAAACTCTGCCACTACCGTGAGGGCTTGCCTGCGCCCCATGCCCCGCTGCTGTAGATGCTCGGGCTTTGTGGTGTGCAGGGGATATTTTTGGCTGACGCTGTCTAGATAACAACTGTGAGTGGGGCAATAAATGGCCCGTCGCTTAGAGCGATTGCGGTTGCGTCGTGGCTGCACCATAATTACATCCTTAGCTGTAGAAAGATCATCCGGCCACCAGGGAACAACTTTCAGGAAAATAATTGACCGCGCTGCTATCAACCAACGAATCCTCTTTGCAAAGCGGTATGCCGAGAATACAGTTGGGTTAAATCTGAGAAATGCGATCGCCAAACATGCGGGTTAACCGGCGGCTAACCCGCGTGGTCACCACCTGCTTAACCGACAGATATACAAACGGTGGAATAGTACTCCAATAACGCTTCCATAGCCGCCCTGGCTCTTGCACCAGCCGATACAGCCACTCTAGCCCCGACGCGCGTACCCATTCTGGGGCATGTTTGCGCAGACCCGCATAGATTGGGAACACACCGCCTAGGCCCACCATCACAGCCTGAACCTTATGGCGATGCTGATACATCCACAGTTCCTGCTTGGGGCAGCCCAAAGACACAAACACAACCCCGGTCTGGCTTTGATTAATGTGCTCTACCACCTGGCGGTCTTCTTCTGGGGTTAGCGGGCGAAAGGGTAGAGGACGCATGCCTGCAATCACCAGATCCGGAAAATCTTGCTTCAGCTGCTGCTGCATTTTGTCTAAGGTCTCGGCGTTGCTGCCAATGAAATAAACTCCCACGCCTAGGGCCGAGGCCTGACGACAGGTCTCTAGCAAGATATCCATGCCGGCCACGCGATCGTGACGGCTTTTGCGAATCAAATTCAGGGTCCACACCAGGGGCATTCCGTCGGGAGTCAGCAAGTCAGCACTGTGCAGAACACTCGCAAACGATGGATCCCAGTAGGCCTCCATCAGCATGTGGACATTCGCTACACAGATCACGCGGCTCAGCCGTTGTTGAGCCCACTGCATGACGATACCAATCTGATCAGCAAACGACTGGGTCGCCACCGAAAATCCAAGAATTTTTTCACACTCAGGACGGTTAGAAACGTTCTGACTGACAAAGCTGTATTGGTTTGACATGATCTCTAGGACTCTGATGGTTGTCTGGGATGGTAGATGCCCCAAAGTAAAGCTTCAGCAAATTAAACGACATATCTTATGCTCAAAGCATACTTAGTCAGAGCATTTTGACAACACCATTGACGCAAATAAATGGATGCAAATAAACTAACACAAACTAAATTGACGTAAATAAATTTATAAAGTTCATTCCAAAAACCAGTTTAGGCTTCTGAGGCCAAAAAATACTACACATTGGAGCCGAAGACTCTATATAATGCAGCACCTCAAAAAACACAGAACCTATTGAGAAAAACAACGGAATACCAGGGACTTAGGATCCCAAGAAGCGTAATTAAGACAATCGCAATCAAGCCATTAATCGAGGTGTCCTATACCCAAAGTAGATAAAATATTTGAATCCAGGAACCTTAGCCTCAAAACTCTGTCTTTCAATCTGTAACTACAGCTACCATCGCTGGCTAAGGTCAAGGTACATAGCGACTCTTAATTTGATGAAGTATATGGAGATGCCTGTAATGCCTTGACGACAAAGGCTTCGCTACACTCTATCTAATCGAAAACCATTACAACTATGTCTTTAGACATAGATACAGATTGTAAAGGTAATCGTCCGGACATTTGTCTAGTTGAGAGCTGAGATCCGCGAGTTCTGGTTGGCTAGACCACTGCGGAAGAGGGCTTAGCCCCCTGCTTCTACCGTCGCCTGTCCAAACCTGTCTGAAGTATTGTAGATGCAAACTTAACTCAGCTCTCAGGGTAGTGATTAGGACTTACGCATTGACAGGAAACTGAAATAGGGATCCCTATAATTTGGTATCAAAGACTACATTTTGGAGCAGATTTTCAGGAGATTTTTGGCAAATCTTCCAGCGAAAGCCGCTGCTTAGAAACGCTAAAACTCAGTAATTACGTGAATACATACCTGTCCTTTTGGGTTAGTTCGTAAGTCCTAGTAATATTGAAGAGAGTAAATACTGAAAACTATCAACCCTCACTTTTGGCAGCGATACGGCTTTGCCGCACCATTTCATTTAAGAGTTTGACATACTTTATCTTCTCAGCAGTAAAAACACTGATGTTTGTTTAGGTGAGCTTCGCATTTATCGCCGCTCTTCAAAGGTTGTGTAAAACACTCAGCGGTTTCACCGATAGCCTATATATCTGTACGAATGTCTGAACAGATGTCGGTTAAAGTGGCAGATATTGAGGAGCGCTAAACCATGACATTGGTTTTGGAGGTATAGCATGGTTTTTTGGTCAGCATTCAAACGCAGCTCTTTGCAGCTGTCAGGTTCTGTAGTCGGCGCTCTAGCTCTGCTGTTGTCCAGTGGAGACTTAACCTCTGCGGTTGAGGTTGCTCAGCTAATGCCGGGCGGCGCTTCAAGCTCAGCCCCACTCTCTCAAACTACTCCCAATCCCTCCAGGCAGGCCGATCCCCCAGCGACTCCAACGGTAGCGCTGCCGCAGCAGCCCGTCGGGCCTTATACCCTGGGGGCAGGCGATCGCGTGCAGATGGTGCTCTTTCGTCTGCCCCAGTACAGCGGCGAGTTTGAGGTGCAGGTCGACGGCAGCCTTAGCCTGCCCCTAGTGGGCAATGTCAACATTCGCGACCTTACCCTACAGCAGGCCTCCGCGACTATCTCCCAACGCTACAGCCAGTACCTGCGCCGTCCCGAGGTCAGCCTCAACCTGATTGCGCGCCGCCCTCTGGTGGTGGGAATCGCAGGCGAAATCAACCGGCCAGGAGCCTACCCCCTCAACATTGAGGGCACATCGTTCCCCAAACTTACCCAGCTATTTGAGGTGGCAGGGGGCATTACCCAAAGCGCCAACCTGCGCGAGGTGCAAATCCAGCGGCAGGTCAATGGCCGCACCCAAACGTTTACCGCCAACCTGTGGGATTTGATCAATACCGGCAACCTCAACCAAGACATAGCGCTGCGTGACGGCGACAGCATTTTTATTCCTTCTACCCTGGTGCCCCTCGACGAAGCCCCGATTTTAGCCGCCGCCCGATTTTCCCCCGACAGCAGCGTACCAATCAACATTGCGGTGGTGGGCGAGGTGTTTCGGCCTGGCCCCTACTCGCTGCGGGGAGGCTCCACCCGTACCGGAAATGCAGGCTTGCCCGGTGCCCAGGTTGGAGTTAGCGGCAGCAATGTCGTGTTTACCCCGGTCAAAGTCAGCGATGCCCTTCAAATTGCCGGGGGCATTAAGCCCAGGGCCAACATTCGCCAGGTGCAAATTCGCCGAGTCACCCGCAGCGGCGGCGAGCAGGTCTTTAACGTTGACCTTTGGAGCCTGCTGCAAACCGGCGAAACCCGCCAAAACGCAATTTTGCAGGAGGGCGACACGGTATTTATTCCCACCGCCACCGCTGCCATTACTCCAGGCGAGGCAACTCAGGTAGCCGGAGCCAGTTTTTCACCCGATACCATTCGCATCAATATAGTAGGCGAGGTGCAGCGGGGTGGACAGGTAGAGGTTAACCCCAACACAACCCTTAACCAGGGCATTTTGGCCGCTGGTGGCTTTACGCCCCGTGCCCAGCAAGATGTAGTAGGGCTAGTGCGCCTCAACCCCGACGGCAGTGTCACCCAGCGCGAAATTCCGGTTGACTTTGCTCAAGGTATTGACGATGAAAACAATCCCATTCTGCAAAACGACGACATTATTATCGTTGGCAAGTCTGGGCTAGCCCAGTTCTCCGATAACGTCGGGTTGGTAACCAGCCCAGTTAGCGGCATTCTCAATATCTTGACTGCCCCATTCCGGTTCCTAAACCTGTTTTGACATGCTGCGCTGTTTATTTACTAGGATCAGGGATGAAAACTGAGTCTATAAATCTATTGCCTTACTCATCTGCCGAGGCCACAACCGCACCAAGCAGCGAGGAGACCCTTGATCTGGGACGAGTGTTTTCGGCCCTGCGACGGAAAGCTCTGCTCATATTCGCTATTACTCTGGCTACAGGGGGCTTAGCTGGGCTGCGCGCCAAGCTAAGCCCCCCCACCTACTCGGCGGTGTTTGAAATTTTGATTCAGCCGCCCACGGGCGAAGCCCAGGTAGCCTCATCCATTACCGGTCAACCCGTACAGTCCAACGATACCCTTTTAGCGCTCGACGATCAGGTCAAAATTTTGACCAGTCCTGGAGTGCTGGAATCGGTAGTTGAACAAGCCAAATCAGACAATTTGCCCATCTGTAGCGACCTATTTTTAGCCCCCTCCGTGGGTAGTTCCGATGGGTCTTCCCTAGGTTTAGAGCCCGGCGAGGCCTGCTACCGCCGCATTCGCCAACGGCTCAACATTCAGCTGACCGAGGCCGCCAGCAACAATAGCGCTCCGGCCAGCCGCATCTTTCGTTCGGAGGTTGTGGGTGGCACCCCCGCCGAGGTGCAGCGCATTGCCGATTTAATTTCGCAACGATTTCTAGACTATGGGCTAGAAACGCGACAGCGAGATATACAACAGGGCATTGCCTTCCTAGACGAAAAACTACCCGAAGTCAGAACCCAGGTTGATAACCTGCAGATTGAGCTAGAGGCCCTCCGCCAGAACAACAATTTAATTACCCCAGAATCTAGAGGCACCCAGCTCACAAGTCAAATTAATACCTATGAAAGCGAATATTTAAATGTGCTGGTTGAGCTAGAAGAAACGCTCAATCTATACGAGAGTCTGCAGCAGCAGCTAGCCATCCAACCCCAAGACCAGGCTGTTTCCCCAGTACTGAGCGAAAATGCCCGCTACCAGGCGCTGGTTCAAGAACTGCTGCAGCTAGACAACGCCATTGCCGAGGCCTCTACCCTGTTTTTAGACAGCAGCCCCGACCTACAGGCTCTCAAAGAACAGCGCCAAAACCTGCTGCTGCTGCTGGCTCGCGAGGGCACTAACGCTCAGCAAGAGCTAGCTCTACGGCTGGAGGGACTAGAGACTCGAGAAGCCGCCCTGCAGCAAACCCTAACGTCACTCAATGTGGAAGTTGACTCGCTAGCCTCGGTGGCTCGGCAGTTTACCGATCTCGATCGCGAGCTGCTAATTGCCACCGAAAACCTGACTCAGCTGCTGGCCCGGCGCGAAACCCTGGAGATTGAGGCAGCCCAGCGCGAGCTGCCCTGGGAGCTGATTACGCCGCCGACATTGACAATTAGCAACTCTAGCCTGCCCCGCAATGTTGCGTTAGGAGTGGTGCTGGGCCTTCTGCTAGGCATTGGCGTTGCTCTGGTGCTCGATGCTCAAAAAGATGTGCTTTACACCCCCGGCGATTTGAAACGCATTACGCCAGTCCCTATTTTGGGCATTATTCCCCACAGCAGTGTGGTTGAAACGGGCTACGACGAGGCTTATTTACTGTCGCTGTACCGGACGACGATGGCCGCCAGCGACCAGCGAGGTTCATCGCCTCTAAATAACGGGTCATCTCCACCCAATGGTTTGCACAGCTTTAGGGAAGCTTTTCGATCGCTGGCAGCCAACCTGCAGCGGGTGAATGCTGAGCGGCCAGTTCAAGGGCTAGTGATTAGCTCAGCCGATAACCAGGTGGCCGATTCCACCACCGCTGCTTATCTAGCCTGGGCGATCGCTGAAATGGGCAAACGGGTACTGCTCGTAGATGCCGATTTTCGCTTTCCCCACCTGCACAATTTCTTAGCGCTGCCCAACGAAAAGGGGCTCAGCAACATTTTGGCTGGTGAGCTAGAGCTCAAGCAGGCAATTAAGCGATCGCCCACTGAACCCAACCTGTTTGTGTTAACAGCTGGCAGCGCCACTGGTGACCCAGTACGGCTATTGTCTTCAGCCAAAATTCAGCAGTTTATTACCAAAACCGAGGGCTACTTTGACCTGGTGATCTACGATGCACCGCCCTTTTCCGAGTACGCCGACGCCTCTCTAATTGCCGCCGAGGCCAGCGGTCTGGCGCTGGTGTCTCACCTAGGCACCGTAAAATCAAATCAGCTTGAGCAAGCTTTAGAAAAACTCTGGATTTCTAAGATTCCGCTGGTGGGGCTGATCGCCAAGGAGTACGCTGCTAAGGGGGCGCTGCTGCCCATTGGGTAGACAACACGCCTAAAAATAGATGGTTCTACCGAATCTAATGTGCTAGACGCAAACAAGAAATACATGAGAGCCTGCTCAGACAAAGGCTTCGGTGAATTTGGGTAGCTTCCTAGCATAGTGAATCCCATAGAGCCTACCTATCTCCTAAAAGAGCTTAATATTTGCATTGGTTTTTCGCTCGTTATTTTTTTAAATAAACTGTCCCTGGGGCGGTTTTTTCTTTTTTGAGATCAGAGTTGTTTTTGACAGATTGTGCTAGGTTAATGAATCATCTCAATCACAAGGCTTATCTACACATATCTAAGTCTGGCAAAGAATAAAACACTTTGGTTAGCAACAGCAGACTTGTTGAGGCTATGCCGTTGGCTGAACTATAAAATTGATGTAAAGTAGTCTTCAAGGCATTGTCAACTTGATTTATATCTTATAGACTCTTTATAAGCGATCGCATTGCTATCGCTGAATCAGGGCCTCAAAACGCAATTAAAAGACGTTAGTGTAAAAAACTCTCTGCAAGGTGTTGCCTTAGCATCGGTTAGTCATCTACTGAATTGTCTCTGAGGCTGGTAAGGGTAGGGCTTGCCCTCCCAACAAACCAGTGAATTCTACCATCGTCACTGCAACTGTAGAGCTCACGCAGATATTCGGTACCAAATTGACGTTTTGACCTTGAAACAAGGTATTTCCCTATGAAGTTGAAGTCTATTTTTCTCGGCTTTGGCGCTGGTGCCGCACTGGTACTAGCTCCTATCTTCAATGAATCAGCCAGCGCTTTTGGGGTTTTTGACGATAATCCCCTAGATGCTAACGTAGTCGACAACGTTAATTTTAGCCAGTCGACTCGCACCACGCTGATCAATGAAACCTTTGGCGACACCAGTTCTGAGTTTAGCAAGACTCTGCTTGTTACACCTGCCGATCTGTTAGCTCAACAAACTCTGACATTTCGTGTTACCAATGGGCTAAGCGCTGCGATCGCAGGTTACAAGTTCTCATTCTTTAATGGGCAGGGTAACCCAGTCGCTAATCTATCCCCAATCACCTCTGTCAGCGGTGGGGCATTTAGTAGTGTCAGCATCACCAACAATGTAGTTAGTCTTGTTTTAGCTAATGCTGTAGACGTGGGGGATAATTTCGATGTCTCCTTTAGCGTGAATACCGCCGGGTTAAACGCTTTTCAACAGTTTAGTATTTTGCAGGAGGCCCAAGCGGTGCCTACCCCTGCACTGCTTCCTGGTCTAATCGGTATGGGTGTAGCGGCGTTACGACGGAAGAAAGACGAAACTGCAGAAGACAACGCTTAGTCTTCTGAGCTAGTGCCTTAGCTAGATCTTTGAGTGTTTAGTTTTTTTGCTGGCTGATTAAGCTGATTAATAAGCAGCTTTTACCAAAAGTCGCCCTGAAGGGCGACCTTTTTTTTTAGGGTCATAATGCTGCGTTTAGGGCTACTTTATCTACCTGGCGCAGCAAAATAACGGTGATAAGTAGGCGGGCTGGATTAAACGTAGGATAGCGTGACACTGCCAAACTCCTGCCATTCAAAGGTTTCACGCTTTGTGAAGAGGCTGCATCGTTTTATAAATGATTCCGTTCCCCTACTTATAGCAATCCGAATTGATTCATGCAGGTAGGACGGGCCACTTGCCCTTGCGGGCGGGACGCCTGCCCTGCGAGTTTTCACGATTCACGCAGGATCGCTATATCGATCTGTTGGGCAATCTTTAAGGGCACATTACCCTTAGTTGAATGGCCTTGACAGGGCTGGGTGGGCAGTGCCCACCCAGC
>JBARVV010000092.1:0-6187 GCA_049646445.1 Nodosilinea sp.
ACCGCATTCGACGCAGATGTGATTTTGCTTACCTTTCTTCTTGCCGTTCTTACGGATATGAGTAGCTCCACACTCAGGACATTGCATTGCAGATTACCTCTGATTCATACCCTCATTATGCAACGCCATTTGCTCGAAGAATGAATACACATCCTTGTTCGGTAGTTAAATGGGTCAAGCAAGGCTCCTTTGCAGACAAATTCCCTGATTGGGAGGTGCGAACCCTGCCGGTGAAAGGGTCTAAATTTAAAAGCTGGTTTTTTAGCCCCAAGGTAACGTTGCAGATTGAGCCGATAAACACTCAAGACTTAGACCAAAGTACCAGTAACCCTGTGGTTTCTCCATCTATAGACCTGCTAGAAGATGTAGCGAATAGTCCTATAGAACTGGTAGAGAATGCAGATGATAGCAAAGGGTGGTCATCTGAATGGCAGGCTGCACTGACTCTTGCTCAAGTCAATCTCCCAGAATTCCACACAAACTTAACAGCTGCTGAGTTTGCAGACTTGGTTGGATCCAATCCTCCAAGAGTAAATAAGGCTGCTAGGAAAGGACTTCAGTACTTTAAAGAGATGTTTGGTGAAAATTGTTCGTTCCAAAACTTTCCTCACGTCCGGCGACTATCCCATAAGCGGTTGTTCGTATTCTATGGAACCGTGCATCCCTTAGCGCGTAAAGACATCGGCTTAAGTCTATTGTCGGAATCTGACTTTTCTCAATATGTCAATACTACACTGCATGAAGTCAGGAACTATTCTCAACAAGGGCATCAAGCTTTCCGCAAAAAATGGCCTGAATGGGAGTTTATTGAGCATCAGTCAGCGAGCGGCTTAGAGAGATGGTACGGCTGCGTTAAAAGCTTAGGAGATCAATCTGAAAGCAGTAAAGCTACCGAATCTAAGGGTTGACAGTAAGTAATCAAATTAAAGAAACTTCGAGAAACATAGCTACTTTCTTCTCCACTTATTGATATCGAGTATCAATAAGTGGAGAAGGGAAGAGTCATTTAACCTTCCTTAACTCACGGTTTGCTCATTTCGGAAAGGCTTTTCAGAATTGCTACGGCAGACTAGGGCTTACAGCCTTCTATTTGGCTATTGACTAAATACATGCCTTATGTATTCTTCCTCAACTCGTGAAGCCGGTCAGGTAAATATGCCTCCAGGCGCTACATACAGCGTTTGGCTAATTGACTAAGCGCTAAAAAAATGAGCGAACCGGGAGCCTTAAGGCATGCTTGACTGATTACGCGGACACAACTTGTTCAACTTCTATTCAGAAGTGGATCCTATGCAACTATACGAATAGCAAGGCAATTTACCCATTTCGAAATGGGTAAATTGATCCTAGGCAGTTCCATCTCTTGATTTCCAAGGGCTCAGCTCTGGCTTTACAAGTCGTGAAGACCATCTAGCGCAAAGCCTTCAGAGACTTAACTTAAAAGAGCAATTTAAGCCTCAAATTCCTAGTGTGCAAGAGACATGGGCTCTCAGGCTTTGGGCAGTAGGTTGGCTTCTAATATGTATTCCAAGGCTGGCGAAGAACACGTACTCAAGAATTTGGGTTTGGGAAAAGAGGTTATTCGCGCATATTTTGATTTTTACCCATTTCGAAATGGGTAAAAATCCAGCACGGTCTCATTAAAAAAATTTCTGGATTTGACTGAAACCTCCTCAAACCATCTTAGATAGCCTTAAACAAGCGCTTTAACTATTCAGAGCAGAAACTTAATAAAAATTTACAATAAATCTCATAATTCTGTGATCCAAAAAATGTTGTCTATGTTATAGAAAGGATGAGTGGGTTTTTTTGATTTTTCCTACCATTCTTAGAAAACAAAATTTAGTTAGGACGCGAAATGGGCTGTTGACTTTTATAGTATTTGAGCGTATTCTCGGGCTAAGTTAGCTACTCATATAGGATTGCTGGAATCTATTGAATCTGATGAAGAGCGATCGCTGCCTAAAATTGGATTTGATATCTCGATTTTAGATCTTATTTTGATCTGTTTATGCGCTTTTTCTTCGAGCAAGTATCTGATTGATTTTTTGTCAAATCTAGACCGCTTGCATTTGACTAACTGATCAATTTGCGTCTGATTTAGAGCCTGTTTTCTCAAATCTATTGGGAGGAATTCTTATGCCTTGTATCTCTACTGCTGTGTCGATCGAACTTGAAATCCTGAATAAAATTCACTTACACGTCAATCAGCGTGGCGACCTTAGTCGGATTTTTCAAGAAGGATTAATACTTTGGCTCGAAAAACAAGAATTATCTAACTCAAGCCAGCAAGAGTTTTGATCTGGGTTTTGAAGATCTTGTTTGGGGACTGTTTGTAGCGCTTCAGAAGCGTTGATAGATAAGACTTTCAGCGGTCGCCTCGGCAGTATCCTGTCGACAATAACCTTTTTCCGGCAAATGGTGCTTGCGATTGGCTCCACCGAAAATAAACCGTAGGGGGAGTCATTGTTTATTTCTGAATAGATACAAAATTCTCAAACACCCAGCCCTGAAAACCAGAGGTGGGGAATTGAACGTGATACCACTTTGAACAGTCTGGGCCAATGGCCTCGCCCATGACGGCGATTGACTCCCCGACCAGGCCATAGCTACCGATGTGGACAGAGGTAGAGGGCTGGGGCCGTACGTTGACCCGGCTACCCTCCTTTTGCCCAGTAATGCGGGCGGCTAACCATTCCCCATAGGCAATCGTGGCGGGGGAACATTGCTCCGCTGGTGCTGGTGCCGCTGCTGGTGCGGGACTGGGCTCGGGGGCTGGTGCCTCAGGCTGAGTCACCAACGCTTTGATGCTGACGGGGCTATCCTGCATCGGAGCCACAGCGATACCGCCATCACCCGTAGGACGAACGGTGCAGCTGCTGGTGACGAGGGCAGCGGCGATCGCGGCCAAGGCCAAAAGGGGACGATACATAGGGGCTCCTATTGCTTGAGTAGTTCTGCTTCTTCGGCCCGCCGGTCGACTAACCCCGGCAAAGTTTTCATTTGCCCCCCAACCTGGCCTTTGTTCCACTGCTTTAGAGCCTCGGCAGCACCGTGGATGTCGCCTGCATTAAAGCGCTGCACAGCGGTGGATTGAGCCCCAGCGGGGCCAACGTTGTAGAAAAAGCTAGTCCATGCCGTTTCTTGGGCCGGGGTCATGGGACGGGCAACCGCACGCTTAGCAATCGCGTTGAACTTGGCCAGATCACCCCGCTTGTATTCGGCGGCTTTAGCCTCGGTGATGCAGGGGTCACCCATTCCTACCGCTCGACCATCGGGGTATCGGGTGGTGCCGTAACCGATAGTGGCGACGCCAACGGGGTCAAGGTAGGGGCACGGGCGAAACCCTTCCCACTTAGCCACAAATTGGGCCAAGTCTTTGCCCGCGCCAGCGCTGCCCAGGTAGGGTGTAGGGTCAAAACCTGCGGGCGGTGCGCCGGTCAGGGTGGCTTCGAGCACCCCTTTTTTGGGCTGCACCTTTGACCCGCCAATTTTTTGCTCCCAGTGCAGGTGAGCCCCGGTACCACTGCCACTGTTGCCCGTGCGAGCGTAGACCTCCCCAGGGCCGTAGGTGCCATTCCTACAACTGCTGAGGTGCAGCGCCTGATAGAACTCAGGGCCAATCCAAACGCTGGCCACCTGCCCACCACCGCCGCTATCCCACCAGCAGGTGACCTTGGTGCCCGCGACAAATGCCTTGAGCGGGGTACCGATGGGTGTGCCCAGATCTACACCTTTGTGGTCGCTGGAGCAGCCTGGGCACGGTGAGGGTCGGGGGCCAAAGTTAGACGTGACGGCATAACCCGCCACGGTCATGCCCACTTTTACAGGTTCGTCACTGAGGCCGGTACTAACCCCGGTTGGTACCTCCTGACCTGCCATCGGCGGCTGCCAGTAAAACAGGGTCTTACCGGGAATGATTGTCTTGCCAAACAGGGTTAGGCCTGGGGTAGCCACGTGCACACCCTGGTGATGTAGGCGATCGTCGGCCCATTGGTTTAAGCCAGGGTGAGCGATCGCCACAATGGCTGGAGCGATCAGCAGCCCCGAGAGCAGCCAGTCACGCACCCCGTTACTGGGGCGGGGGAGTGGGATAGTTAAGCTGTAGGGCTGGCTGACCATCGTTGACCCACTTAAATGTGTACTGCCCTGGGGCGGCCAGATCTAAGGCCAATACCACCAGGGCAATTAGGACGGCTGCGGTTCTCACTGCTCAGGGGCCGCTGGCAGTCGCCGCTGCTCCAAGAAGTCTCGGGTGTTGCGCCCAGCACGATCGCCCCAGTCGCCAACGTCGGCGCGCCGAATCGGGCGAATGACTGAGGGGCCATCGCCAACGGCTAACGAGATGCCAAAGTTCAAAACCAGAATGGCCGTAGCAAGCGCCCCGATGCCACCGATGGAATACAGCAGCAGCTTGACCGGGTGTGTAATGCACCACCACCACAGGTAGTAGCCGGTAGAGATCTCGCCGATTACGCCTTTAGCTTTGTCATCCAGCGCTGGGCGACTGCTGCTGCTAGGAAGAGGCTGACCGTTTGGGCCTAGAACTGGACTTTGATTTTTAGCCATGATTTCCTCTGGTGTTGATGTGGTGAAAAACTGGTGCTAACTCGGCGCAATGGGGAAAGGTGGGGAACGCTGAAACCCTTATGGCCCCAAGATCCCCACATTCCCCAGCACCGCCCCTATTCAAGCCAGGTGGGCCAAGAATGCCACCCTGGCAAGATCTGAAATTCAGAACCCTCGCCGTTCTGATTCGTGGCCGACCACACCGCTACATTGGCGGCGATCGCGGCCTGGACTAAATTTCGTATGGCCTCACGGCTGGTAATTTTGTTGGCCTTACCCCAGCTGCCTTTGAGCCGAGCAACGTCAACGGTTCGCCAGTCTTTCTGTCGGCAGAACACGAGCATCGATTGCAATTCGGCGATGGGGCGAATAGCATCCCAATCGGGCAAAGAGTCAAGGCCTGGCGCATCGGCGGCAACTGGACCCTCATAGATCCGCTCTGCGATCGCCTGCCACGTATCGGGATTGAAAGCAGCCTCGACGGTCTGCTGCACCTGCTGGGGAATGGCTGGTGCAGGTGCTGTTTGGTCGTCTTCGAGGCCGATGCCCAGATACTCTAGGAGATCGCCAATCTCGCGCCTGAGCCGACCAGGGCCAATCAGCTCGGGCACCACCACGGGGCTCATCTCGCTTTCGTGGTAGGGCTTGCCAGGGGGCTTAAACCGGGCGGTTCCAGCCCAGCAGGGGTTGCCCCAGTCGTCGGTTTTGCCGTCAACCTTGATGACGGCAGCAAACCTGAGCACAGACTCCAGGATGCCGCTGCCCATGTCTTCACCGCCTGCGGTCCCCTTTTTGTCGCCGTGCAGCAGCACGATCATGCCGTGGCCCTGCTTGCGGGTGGTGCGGTTGGCGTGGCTCAGCGTGGGCGGCGCGATGGGCGCGAGTCCTGGGTAGCTACCGTCAGACCAGCCGGTAAACTCATCGCAGATCAGGGTGTGGCGAGTTTTGTTGTCCTGGGCAAAGGGTTCAAAGGGCTTCATCGCCTGCGTTAGCCCCTCGCGGATCGACCCCTCGGGGTCGCTGCCCAAGCCGTAGAGATGCCCCACCAGCCAGGTAGAGAACTGCATGTTCTCTTTGGCGTGGGGGTCAAAAATGCTCACAGGCCAGCCCCACAGAATGAACCGGAGCACGGCGATCGCATTGGCGATCGTGCTTTTGCCGCTGCCGCTGTCACCGACGATCACGATGGTGGGGGCCATCAGGCACTGCCTGAGCCATTCATTCGCCCCAACCAGGTGCATGATCTTGGTTTTGATGGCTGCCATAACGGCATCTTCAGGAACCAGCTCACCTGGAGAACCTTTAGCTCCAAGGCCTTTCAGCCCTTCGAGGCCACCTGTGCCAGCGCTGGGGAGTTCTTCGGGGCGTAGGGTGGATGGGTCGCCAGAGGCCAGATAGAGGCCACTGCCACCGAGGACAAACCCAAAGGCCATCAGCGCTTGCCCCAGCGCCTGCCCGCGCCGGTCGGTGGGGGCTTGATACGCTAGCTGCCCCTGCATCCGCCCAGACACCCAAGCATCCTCATAGACACGGGGGTTGTAGAGCTGGGGATTGGCCCACGCCAAGGCTCCGCCCCCCACCATGGCGGCGAGCCCGCTGAGGGTGAGGCCCATACTGA
>JBARVV010000093.1:0-42476 GCA_049646445.1 Nodosilinea sp.
GCCGTGCAAACCCTGCAACTCACCCACCCCAAAAAAAGAACCCCCTGAATGAATCAGGGGGCATAACCTTGTGTCGCTGGGGGAGGGTACAACCTTACAGCGCGTGACACACTGCAATGCCCCTACAGACCGGGGGTATACAGGCAGGATTCGGCACTACTCCAGCAGCAGCGTTTTGGTCAAAATGACCATCCACGTCATCCCCGTTGGGGAGGCTGCGCTAACGACTCCGCTCGATGCCCCCAGCTCAGCACCAGGCGGCACGGGGATGGGGTCGCTCCAGTCGTTGGGGTCGGCGTAGCCGAGGGCATGGAGGATTTTGATGGTGCGATCGATTCCTGCCAGGCTGCCGTAGAGCATGTGGCGCACTTTCTCGGGGTTGAGGGAGCGGCTCCCTTTGTCGTTGGCTCCAGATTTGGGCGGCAGAGGCAGGGAACCGGCCTCTGGGGCACCTTCAGTCGCGTCATGATCGCTAGGTTCGAGATATTCAAACATCGGTTCTGTTTCCTTTTGTGATGGGAAGAAAACAGAACGCGAAAACCCCAGCCGCCCGCAGTCTGAGGTGCAAACTGAGGGGGCTAGGGTACGATCTACCATAGCCTCGCAATCTGCTGTCGAGATTTGCGGGGTTAGCTGTCTGTTGGTGCTCGTAACACCTTCAGACAGCGCCAAGATTTTCGAGTTCTGCGTAGCCACCGCTCGGGCTGAACGGCTTAACGTAAAAGAGTACTGATACATGCGCTCGGCGTCAACAGTAGATGTGGAATATCTCACGATGCTATAGAGGTTCAAGGAGTATAAAATTTTTCTGTCTCTTTAAACCCTGGAAGGGCTACTATGCAAATATTCATAAATATTTGCATAGTAGAAGCAATTAGAAAACGTAGGAAACTAGGCAGATGAGCGCGATCCAATTGATTGTTATGCTGTCACATAGCACCAGTAGCTAAATCAATGTTTGCAAGTTCGATATAGAAGTCCCTTAGATAAAAATGGCAGAAGACATGGAATTAGTGACGAAGCTGTGTATTAGAGAGTCAACTTCGAATGACGTTGGAGCCTAGAGATTACATTGCTATAACCGGTTGGATCGTCACTTTTTTTCTGGGTGCTATATCTGCTGGCGTAGTTGTGCCTCGACTAACTAAAAAACGCAAAATAGTTGCTTGGGCAGTAATGGCTGAGAGCGACTTGGTTCCGCGAGAACTGTCACAAGTACTTGGTATGCCAGTTGTTTTGCAAGTAGGTAATTATCAGCCCGAATCACTAAGTGTTGTAAAGCTTCGATTCGGATGTGCAGGAAATGATGTTGTGGAGAAGTTCACAATTGGCGTTTTCTTTAATGATGAAACAAATATCCTTGAAATAAGATCGATTACAAACTTGCGCGAGTATGGAAAGGAAATTAAGTGGAAATTTGACGAGAATAATTGCCATATTGATGTCGCATTTATAAATCCTGGGCGCAGTTTCGAGCTTGAATTTATACTTAGTAATCATGAATCTGGAATTATTGATGTTGATGTCGCCGCACCTGGGCTTGAACTCAAGCGCAAGTCTCCAACAGTATGGGATGTTGAGCTTTCTCCATCATTCTTGCGAAGTATTGGATTCAGTGCCTTAGGTATCCGAATTGATCCTGCTGCAATTGCTATGACTGAAATTTCTGAGGAGCTTCGTGCCATCCGAAGGCAATTGAGGAAGCCATAGTAAGCGTAGGGTGCGTTTTCGGCTCTAAGGTTTTGGCAACTTTCATCCACCTCTCGACCGCAACGCACTAATCCTTTCTGGTTCAGTTGGCTAGCCAGACATTAAACTGGTTATAAAGGACAGGATCGCTCATACTAAATAACAAATCTCTTCGATTATGGGAGATATCTATGTTGTCACAAGACCTAAAAGCCCAAGTTCTAAAGCTAGCACCCAGCGATCGCCTCGCGCTGATCTCTGCGATCGTTGAGTCTTTGCAAGATACAGCTGTTGCCCAGACTGACCGTTCCAGTGCAATTCGACGGATGAGGGGATTGTTAAAAACAGAGCAACCCGCACCGACCGATGCAGAAGTGGCCGCCATACTAGAAGAGAAACGGGTGGAGAAGTATCTTCAGTGAGAGTTTTAATCGACACCAATATTGTTCTAGATTTTTTGCTGCAACGAGAACCTTTTTCTCAAAATGCGGAACTGCTGTTTCAGACAATTGATGAAGGTGAGATCGTGGGTTATATTACAGCAACAACGCTAACGGATATTTTCTATATTGCACGTAGGCATACCCGTAGCGTTGAGCAAGCGCGGCAAGCAGTCTCGGCAATGCTGACCGCCATGATGATTTGTCCAGTTGATCGAGTCGTTTTGGAATCAGCTTTCAACTCTGGCTTGGTTGATTTTGAAGACGCTGTTCAAATTTTTAGTGCGGCCACTCAAGGATTAGAAGGGGAGCATCCCACTTTCGATGAAACAGTCAACTGGCGAGCTGCCCATTGAGGTAGGCACAGCGCAGACTCAACATGGGATTAACGGAGGCTGTGTTCCAGCGAGCACCCGAAATTTGGAGGCGTCGCCCAATCTGTTTGACAGCCGACTCTACGGCCCCTGAGCCAATAGAACAGAGTTGCTCACTCTGGTAGGCCCCATAATTGACGATGCGAGCCTGATGGGTGCCCAGATAGGCTTCAAAATTGCGGGCTTGCTTGCGCCGACAGTCGGCAAAGAGGGCCTTGGTGGCCTCCACCTCGCCTTGCCATAACAGCGTTTCCGCCGCTGCTAAGCGCTTGAGCGACCCACCGACTTTGTAGAGGTTTTCTTTGAGGTGGTACCAATCGAGGATTTCCCAGCGAGTCTCAACGGTGGTGAGTTGGCCAAATAGATTCCACACGCCAGCGTGACCATCGCCCAGACAGACTAGCGGTGAGAGTAAGCGTTGAGCGCTGAGATAATCAATCAAGCTGTCATTGTCCTGAAAGAAGGCGTTGTAGTAGATCCCCTGCACCCGCACCGCTTTGTAGTCTCGCCACGGGCTAGCGGACTCCACGAGGTCACGCAGGCGGACTTTACCACCATCAATGCTGATCTCACTGACGCCTTGTTTGGCCTCGGCACTCTCGAACGACTGACGCCCCACCAGGCGCTGTTGGGTCGAGTGCCCGACCCTCATCCCGGTCAGGGCCGCGATGTCATCCTCGGCCGCTTGAAACGATTCGTTGGCACTTAAGCGTAGGTTGGCTTTTTCTAGTCCACCACTGAGACGGCTGTAAGCCTTGACGCCTAGGCGTTCTGCCTGACTTTGACGAATCTCGAGAACCCCTACCAAACTCTTCAGTCGGCGAACACGGCCTCGGGCGGGGTAGGCCTGCTGGTTAACAAAAAAAGGGCCACTCGAGGACTCACCTCCTCCAGCATTTGCCGTCGCACAGTCTGCTCAATGCCTTCTAGACTATCGAGCCCCTCTCGGTTGCTATCACGGTACAAAATCTCGGCAATCTCTGCTGCACAAGCTTCCAATCGTTTTTGGTCTTCAAGTGTCATGGTGAGGCATCTCTGGGGCTACGCTTCCATTCTCCCTCTTCACACTGTTTTCGCGAAAGTGGGATGCTCCCGATTAGAAGCAATTGTGACTCGTGATGTTCAAGGTTTTCTGAATTCGCCTATATCTGTGTTATCCATCCAGGAATTGTTGCAGCAAGTCAGGCAACATAATGGAAACTAAATTTTAGGAGCTGTATCTGGGATAGGAATGGCGATCGCGATCGCACCGGAGCCGCTGCCCCCCGGCGCATATCGATCGCGGCCCGTTTACTTTGGTGTCAATGGGACGGTTAAGCGTACATAAAGATTAGGCCGTTCCCAGAGTCAGGGTAGCGATAATGGACTCACCAGCGAGGGAGCCTCAAACATGCGGGAGCGATTCAAGCAGTGGCAGACAAACAAAAGGATCAATAAGTGGTGGGTGATGGGCGCGATCGCCACCCCAGTTTTTCTTGGGATGCTGTGGCTACTCCCCGATCGCAGTCTTCAGCCCGATTACGATCGCCTATCCCTCAGCGAAAGAGCAACCCTTGCTGACCAACAGCGTGAAACCCTCATCGGCGGTATTGGCGCGATCGCAACGGTTGCCGGTGGAGTCTTCTTGTTTCGCAAGTCCCCCACGGCCAACAGCAATGCAGAGACAGCCAACCTTAGCCATGCCAACCTCAGCGGTGCTGACCTCAATTGTGCTGAGTTCAGCGGTGCCGACCTAATCGGTGCCAACCTCAGCGATGCCAACCTTTGTGGTGCCAACCTGATCGGCACCGACCTCAGCGATGCCAACCTCAGCGGTGCCAACCTCAGCGGTGCCAATCTCAGCGGTGCCGACCTCAGCGGTGCCAACCTCAGCGGTGCCAACTTCAACTGTGCCGAGCTTAGATATGCCAACCTCAGCGGTGCCGACCTCAGATATGCCAACCTCAGCGGTGCCGACCTCAGACATGCCAACCTCAGCGGTGCCGACCTCAACTGTGCCCTGCTGATCGATGCCAACCTCAGCGATGCCAACCTCAGCGGTGCCTTGCTATTTTTTATCAATTCACGAGACGTTCAAAATCTTGAACCGCTTCAGCTAGAGGCAAAACCTTCGCCTTTTTTATGTAATGCTGCACTGCCTGCTTATGCCAGCCAGCCAAATGTGAATCCCAATCGCGACTGCGATCGCATTCCTCAACTGTTGAGCGATCGCTATGATATTTCCCTCGAAGAGGCTCAAGAGATAGTCTACGAAGCTCGACAACACCCATGGAACTAACCAGTTGCGATCGCCGCCGCGTCACAGTTGCTACTTAAATACCGTTGAGAGAATGATTGTAAGGGTAGCGCTGGCAATCAGCGTAAACGCCAGCTGCACTATCCACTGGGTGCCCTTTTGGTAGGCATCAAATTTGTCGTTAGAGCGTTCTAGATCGCGGCTAATCGTATCAAACCGTTGGTCAAAGTCAGTTGTCAGCTTGTCGAGTTGGCTAGACAAACCCTGAAGTTGATCAGACAAGCCTTGCAGTGAAGGTTCTTGCTTTGGTGTTGTAGTCATTTGCGTCAGCACCCCAAAAGTCAGTGCCTCCAGTCTTTCCATAATACGTTATGGCAACTGGAGGCACTTCTCCTGCATTAGCTGCAGCAGCTTTGTTTGCTGGCGGCGGGGGGCACGTCGTTAGCGGGGTTTTCGTTAAAGAAATTTAGCGGCTTGAGCATAAAGCCAAGGTAGGCCGTGGGCATTACCGGCCAGTCTTCGGCGCGAGGTACGTGGCTGTGGGCAAAGGTGTACCACACCACCAGGTCGGTATTGTCTACGGGGCGATCGCCCTCCGTCCATTTCGGCAATCCCTCACCGCCGGGGTGCTGGTTGGGGTAGTCGCCCGCCGCAAATTTTTCGTCGGGGGCGTAGGGCGTCACCCACAGGTGCTTGGTCATGTAGGTAGCGCGCTTGGTCACGCTGGCGTGGGGTCGAGCCATGGGCAGGGTGTTTTCGCCCGGCATTAGCTTGTAGGCGGTGGAGTATCCCATCGCGTTGGTTTCGGTGGGGTTAACAATTTTCCAGTAGCGGGCCTTCATCGGGTCGATCAGGCGCTGGGCCTCTTGTTCGGTGGCGAGCAGGGTGGACTTGGCGTAGAAGGCGTTGCCGTAGGGGTTTTGGTCGTCGTCCTCCGGCTCGATATCCACCTCGTAGACCGAGTTTTGCAGGCCGTCGATGCACATATCCAGGCGCACGTTGAAGATGTGCTGGTGGACGGGGGCGTAGAGCTGCGGGGCAATCAGGGTGCCGTACTTGGGGGTTTCGCCAGGAGGCACGGCGGCGGTGCTGAGCATGCCCGTCAGCTTGACCTCGTACTGAATGGTGCCGTCCTGGTAGAAGTACCAGAAAAAGCCGTACTCGTAGTTGCCCACGGTGGCAATAAAGGAGACGACTAAGCGGCGCGACCTGCGTACTTCAGTTTCGTCCGTGCGCCAGTCGACGTGCTTCCAGAGAATGCCGAAGTCTTCTTCGTGGAGGCAGACGGCGTGCTCAATCTGGGCCACTTCGCCGCGCGAGTTGGTCATAAAGGCGTCGAAGTAGTGGATTTTGCCCAGGCAGTCGCAGCCCAGCTTGAGCGAGTTGGCCAGGGTGCCAACGCCGTACTCGCCCACGTCGAAGGCATTTTTGCGGTAGTGGTGGGGCTGGGGGTCGCCATAGGGCACAGTCATTTCCGCCAGGGAGGCGCGGTAGAGAATGGGCCGCTCTTCGCCGCTGTCGGTGTAGGAGATGGTGTAGAGCACCAGACCCTCGCGGGGGGTGAAGCCAATCCGCATTTTCCACTTTTGCCAGCAAATCTGGTGGCCTTCGACCGTGAAGCTAGGGCCTTCGGGCTGAATGATTTCCAGCGGTTTAAGATCGGTGCGGAAATTGGTGATGTATTCCTGAGAGTAGTTAGCCGACTGGGGCGGCAGCGGCACCACGCCGTGGTCTTCGACCCGGATCACCTCCATTTTGTTGAGGTCCACCACGGGAATAACGCCTTCGATCGGGCGGGCGTAGCCGTTGTCGGTGGGGCTGGCCCGCACCCAGCAGAGGGCGCGGGAGAGGCGCACGCCGTCTTCGTCCTCTAGGCCGTAGTTACCGGCAGACCAGGGGTCGACCATGACCAGGCTGGTGTCGGTAATGCCGCGCTTGGCGATCGCCGCCTGAAATTCTGGGCAGGCCTTGACCGCGTTCTCGCACTCAATAAACTCATCTAGCATGATCGGTGGCTGCACGCCAGGGATGTGCTGCCACGAGGTGACGGTGCCCTCGGTGATAGAGACGATCGCCTCGTAGGTCTGAGCTGTGGCGTTGTCGAGAATGATCGCAAAGGCTTCTCGCACAATGTCATCCCCCGGCTTAAAGCCCATTACCGTCTCTTTAGCTGGCTCATTTAGGGTGACGGTGGCAAAGCGGGCGGTTGCCCCCAGAGATTTTTCGGCCCGCAGAATAGCGACGGCGGCGGTGATTTCCTCGGGAGTGAGGGGTTCAAGGGGGTGGGCAACGGCGATCGCGGTAGGACGGTCTTGGGCAATGGTCATAGATAGACTCCTGATGGAAGGTAGGGAAATAGAAAAAGTAGGGAAATGGAAAATAGGGCACTGCCCACCATTACCCTGGGCTACAAACGTTTAACTCTTCTTGACGTGACGAAACTCCTGCGGGTGTGCGATCGCGTCTTTTGGAGCAACATTTTGGGGACTTTGGCTGGTATGGGTGGTGGGCAATGCCCACCCTACGCGGCGGCGATGGGGATGGGGGTGGCGGGCTCTTTGGCTTCCTCCAGATCGGCCAGCAGCGACTCGGCTAGCTGACGTTTTTCGTCGGCATCCATTTTCTTTAGCTCGTTGTGCAATATCCGCTCGTTCACCGACTGGTTCCAGTAGTCGAGGGAGTCGAAGCCGAGCAGGGCCGATTTACCGACGAACTGGCGCAGCACCTCGTTGGTTGGCCCCATCACCCAGCCCGCTTTGCCGTCGCGCAGGTAGCGCTCAATTTCCATATCTTTCTTGAAGCCGGAGCCGCCGCAGGCGTGGAGCATTTTGTCGCAGACCTGGGCCACATTCTTGGCTGCCTCAAATTTGATCTGCCAGTACCAGTGCAGGTGGGCGGCGCGGGGCAGGGCGCTGGTGTCGGCATGAATGCTCCAGTCGCAGCCGTCGGTGAGCTGATCCATCAGCTGGCCCATGGAGAATGTGAACAGGCGGCAGGCGCTGGTGTCCATAATCGCCTCGCCAAAGTAGTCCTGAATGGTGGGGTAGTCAGCCACGCGCATGCCGACATCGACGTGCTTTTTGCGGGTAACGTGGGCCTTGGCAATATCGATCGCCCCCAGGGCTATCCCATTCCAGCAGGCCGACGAGCAGAGCAAAAAGAACGGGTCTACAATTTCGTCGTTAGAAGAGGTGCCGTCGCCCTCGGGGCCGACCATGCGATCGCGCGGTATTGTCACCCCATCCACCAGCAGCGTGCCCGACTGGTTGCCGCGCAGGCCCAGGGCGTCCCACTTGTGGGGCTCGGCCTGCACCTCCTCGGCGTAGATTAAAAAGCAGGAAAGGTCAGAGAAATTGCCGTCGAAGTGGGGGCTGGTGGTCTGCACAATGTACCAGTCGGCAAACCCCGCCGAGGTCGTCCACGACGCCTTCTTGTTCACCTGCCAGCCGTCTGGGGTGGCCGTCGCCTTAGAGGAAACGGGGTACCAGAAGTGCGACCCCGTTTCCGGGTCGGAGTAAGACAGCGTACCGATTAGCACCTCGCTATCGAGCCGCTTCAGCAGGCTTTGCAGTTCGGGGCTGTCGTGGGCGCGAAACAAAGCCGCCGCCACCGCCCCTAGGTGCATGGTGAAGCACATCGCCGTGCTGGGGCAGCCGTAGCGGGCGATGGTTTCCACCACCATGGCGGCGCAGATGTGGTTTTCGCCTAGGCCGCCCCATTCTTTGGGCACAAACAGGCCCAGCAATCCCAGCGATGCCAGCGCCTCGAAGTTTTTGCGGGGGTAGATCAAGTTGCGGTCTGATGCGATCGCATTGGGCCGCAGCACCGAGGCACACAGCTCGATCAGCTTGGCCTGTAGCACCTGCTGCTCGGGCGTCAGCAGCCACTGGGGGTCGAAGTCTTCGCTGAGGCCGGTAAAGGGGAGACCGTTCCAGGTTTTGGTGGGCATGGTTGCAGTGTGGTTGATTGGTTGAATGAAGCCGGGGCAAATATTGGATTTCGGCAGGTAGGGTGGGTCAGGCCTCAGGTTCAATTTTGGGTAAACCGATCGCTTTGGCTAGGGCCGTAACCCACCGTTTAAGAACCTAGCTAACAATCCAAAATCGCCAATCCAAAATCGTCAGGCGATCGCCATTGCCGCTCCCAGGGGGTCGTCGCAATACTCCGCTAGGTGTGGGCTGCGGTAGCCGTCGTTGCGCCAGAGAATCGGGAAAAAGCTCTCGTCCATTTCGGTATCGCCCACCCGCTTGTAGCGCCCGTAAATGTAGCCTTGGGGATTGGTGGGGTGGAACCGAGCGGCGGCGGGGAGCGTGTGCAAGCCAATGCTGTTGAACATGCCTTCGCTGCGGGTGGTGGGGCCGAGGCCGTGCCAGGTGCGCCCGTGGTGGAAGGCGCAGCCCCCGGCGGGCACATCGACTACAACTAGCTCCGGCTCAGGCACACCAGCATTTTCGGCGGCCTGTAGCATGGCCCAGCGGTAGTCTTTGGTGGGAGCGTGGAACTCGCCCGCCACGCTGGAGATCGGCCACTTGTGGGAGCCTTTGGCGTAGACCAGGGTGCCATCGGCGGCGGTGGCCCGATCCAGCGCCACCCAGCAGGTGATCATTTCGGCGGGTTCTAAAAAGTCGATGTAGACGCCGTCCTGGTGCATGGCGATCGCCTTGGCACCGGGCGGCTTCATCCACAGGCTGTCCTGACCAATTCTGGCCCCCTCCCACCCCGCTAAGGTGGCGCTGAGGCGGCCAATTTCTGACGAAAGCACCAGGCTGGCGACAGTGCGATCGCTCTTCCAGCCGTTGCAGATTTCGCGGGTGATGTCGGGCAGGCTCATGCGCGGTCGCCAGTGCCACTCATCGGGGTAAATGCCGGTTTCAAACTCGCCGTGGAACATGGGTTCTAAACGACTGGCCAAGCGTTCGGCAAAGTTTGGCGGCAGAAAGTTTTCCAGAATCAAAAAGCCGTCGTTTTGAAACTGCTGAATCTGCGCTGAAGATAGCTGAATGGGTTGATAGTCCATGGCAAACCGAGTCTCTGGAGCAGGAAACACAGCGGGGCGGGCGAGTCTGATCTACAGGAATTTGGTGGTGGTGGGCACTGCCCACCCTACAGGGGAGTTAGCTTGGTAAAGCGATCGCTTACCCAACAGAGCCAAACCCTACATGGGGTTTTCTCTTCCACAGATGCTCTGCGAACACTGCGTTTTACCAACCCTACTTAACTGAATTGTTCACCTCGTAGTTGACAAATCTGGGGGTGCCTTATCTACTTGTCATAATAAGTTCTCCCTCCAAAGATTATGTGTCCCCCGTTACCCACCGCCGAATCTCCAACTAGCCTTACCGTTGAGCCGGGCATTTTGCACATTGCCGCCAGCGATTTCGATGCCCGCCCTATGAGCTTTCTCACCGCTGAGGGCCACCGCAACGGCTACGAACCCGAACTGGCTCGCAACCTCTGCCAGCAGCTGGGGCTTACCCCCGTGTGGCACAACCTGCCCATGGCCAAGTTTTACACCTGTCTGGCCACCGGCAAGTATGACGTGGTGTGGTTTAACCAGGCGATCACCCCCGATCGCCTGCAGGTAGTCAATTTCACCCAGCCCTATGGCCTCTTTGACGAAGCGGTGTTGGTCAAGCAGGGCAGCGGTATTGCCACTGCCGCAGACCTGACCGGCAAGCGGATAGGCGGATTGGCCGAGAGCACCAATATTGCCCTGGTGGAGGGGTTTTCGGGCGCGATCGCGGTTCCCTACCCCGGTAGTGACCAGGTGCTGCCCGAAATGCTAGCGGCCCTGCGGACAGGGGAAATCGACGCGCTGATCGACGACGAACTGGTGCTGGTGGTCGCCGCCGAAGAGGATAACTCCCTGGAGATTGCCTTTACCCTGCCGACGCGGGTGCCCTTTGCGATCGCCACCGCCAAATCCAACCCAACGCTAAATGCGACGCTAAATGCCGCGATCGCCGCCGCCCTGGCCGATGGCACGATGGCCAAACTCTGGGCCGAATGGATTCCCTGGAAACCATTCCCGTTTGAGTAGCCCTGGCGCACCAAAAGCGACGGCAAATCGCCGGTTCCTGCCACCTTGGCAGGGTTGAGAAAATTTTAAGCATGACTCCGATCGCTGCTGCTTTCGAGTCGCGATCGAAGCTGGTTTGCAACGAAATTCTACTAACATTCTCATAGAGGCTCATACCAAATCTGAATCCCACAACCCCGATTTTCAAAAGGCCAAACTGCAGGGACGTTGGCACAGCCATGCCCGAGGCATACGGCATTCGCCCGGCTGAATTGGGGGTAAATAAACAAGATTTGGCGTAAGGCTTAAAAAGCGTCTTGATAGATCGCGTAAAAATCTGCTTCCGCCACAGATCTAGGGTTTAGTGGATGACATCCGTCTTCAATCGCCACCGCCACCAGCGGCTCAAGCGCATCTGGTTTGACCCCCAAATCGCCCAGCGAAGTGGGAATGCCAATCGATTCTGACAGTGCCACAATCCAGTCCACAAACTCCTGCCCACTGGTCGCTGCGGGCTTCACTACCCTGGCCATTCGCAAAAATTGCTGCGGCGCTGCCGCCAGGTTAAACCGCATTGCCGCCGGCAGCATGATCCCATTCGCCAAGCCGTGGTGGGTGTCGTACACCGTAGAGAGCGCGTGGGCACAGGAGTGGGTAACGCCCAGCCCCTTTTGAAATGCGATCGCCCCCATCATTGACGCATTCAGCATTCCGCCCCGAGCCGCTAGGTGGGCTGCCGCTGTCGCCTCGTCAAAGCTATCCCCCGCCCGTAAGCGCTCGGCAAACTCCACGCAATCCTTGAGATGCTGCGCCACCAGGTGAATGCCCTCTAGTGCAATGCCATCGCAGAGCGGGTTGAATCCTTTGGCCAAAAACGCTTCGATTAGGTGCGTCAGCGCATCCATGCCCGTGGCGGCGGTGATTTTGGCCGGTAGCCCCAGCAGCAGTTCTGGGTCGGCCAGTACTACTTTGGGCAGCAGCTGCGGGTCGAACATGATCTTTTTGGCGTGGGTGTTGTCGTCGGAGATCACCGCGCTGCGGCCCACTTCGCTGCCGGTGCCTGCGGTGGTGGGCAGGGCAACGATGGGGGGAATCGGCTGATCGATGGGGCGAGTGCTGGCTCCGTCTTCGTAGTCAAACAGGTGGCCGGGGTGGTTGGCCATCAGCGCGATCGCTTTGGCCACATCCATTGGCGCACCGCCGCCTACGGCCACAATGCCGTTGGCCCTGCTGGCCTTCCAGGCATCAATCCCGGCCTTAACTTGGCAAACCACTGGATTGCCCCAGACGCCGCTAAAGGTAGCGGCATGGAAGGCGGCGAGGATGGCTTCTAGTTCGGGGAACCAGGGCAGTTGAGCCACATCTTTGTCGGTGACAATCAGGACTCGGGTGATGCCTAGAGTCGTTAGTTCTGCCGCGAGTTCTGCTCGTGCCCCTGGGCCGAAACGAATGCGGGTGGGGAAGTTGTAGGTGTGAATGGTAGAAGCCATACAAGATTTACGTCCTTAAGCTGGGAACCGTAGGGTGCAGCCGCGCAGTGATGCACCATTGTTTAGGGCGTGATTGACTGCCTGTTGAGAGAGTCGGGAACTGTAGCAGCGATGCACGATTGTTTGGGGCGTGATTGACTGCCCGTTGAGAGAGGCTGGGGAAAAAGCCAAGCCTGCTGCTGGGGACATTTCGATTGTCCCCAGACCCCCTCGACCAGGGCCGTGCCGCCGCCCTGGACCCAACGGAAAGGATTGACGGTTCATCGGTTTAAACCCCTGTATTGCCAAGCGACTTGTCCGTCTCTGCGATTGACATAGGCAGCCGTAGTACAGGCAGCCGCAGGGTGGGCACTGCCCACCATCTCCTAACGCTCTGTAAAAGCAAACGTAGGGGCAAACGGCTGTTTGCCATCGTCCCCTAAATATTTACGTACTGGTTCAGCTCCCAGTCGGTAATTTGGGCATTGAAGGCGTCCCATTCCTTGGTTTTCATTTCAAAGAAGGTTTTGGCTCCCAGTTCGCCCATCATCTCTATTAGTAGGGGGTCTTGCTTGAGGGCCACCATTGCTTCGTAGAGGTTGCGGGGCAGGGTTTGCAGGTTGGGGAACTCGTCGCCGCGAGCGAACAGGTTTTCGTCGATGCGATCGCCGGGGTCAGCTTGGGTTTTGATGCCGTCGATACCAGCGGCGAGAATGCCAGCGGTGGCCAGGTAGAGGTTGACGGCTCCATCGATCATGCGGCACTCAAAGCGGCCTGTATCGGGGATGCGAACCAGGTGCGATCGGTTGTTGCCGCCGTAGGAGATGTAGCGCGGGCTCCAGGTGCTGCCGGAGGTGGTGCTGCTAGCCCCCAGTCGGCGGTAGGAGTTGACCGTGGGGGCGCAGAGGGCCGTTAATCCTTTGCCGTGGGCCAGTACACCGCCCAAAAAGTTATAGCCGACTGGCGACAGGCCACCGGCGTCGGCCCCGTCGGCGAAGACGTTGGTATCGCCTTGCCACAGGCTGTTGTGGACGTGGCCACCGTTGCCGGTGATGTGGCTAAAGGGCTTGGGCATGAAGGTGGCCACAAAGCCCCGCTGCTCGGCCAGGGTTTTGACCATGTACTTAAAGAAAACGTGGCGATCGCAGGTCGTCCGCGCATCGCTATAGGTCCAGTTCAGCTCAAACTGGCCGTTGGCGTCTTCGTGGTCGCACTGGTAGGGCTCCCAGCCCAGCTCTTCCATATAGGTGACAACGGTAGAAATCAGGTCAAACTGGCGCATCAGGTTGAGCTGGTCGTAGCAGGGACGCTCGGCGGTGTCTTTGGGGTCGGCAATTTCGTACCCTTTCTCGGTCTGGCGCAGCAAAAAGAACTCGGCTTCTACCCCAGTCTTGAGGCTGTACCCCAGCGCTGCCGCCTGGTCGATCGCCCGGTTCAGCATCATCCTCGGCGCGGCAGGAAAGGGTTCGCCTTTGTAGTACACATCGCTGGCTACCCAGCCCACCGTCGGCTCCCAGGGCAGCTGAATCAGCGAGTCGGGATCGGGCACCGCAGCAATTTCCGCCGCCTCTGGCCCCAGTCCCAGGTTCGAGGCAAAAGAGCAGAAAAACGCGCCGTTTTTTTCCACCGGGGCAATCTGAGCGGCGGGCACTAGCTTGGCCCGAGTGCCCCCCAGCAAATCGGTATAAGACACTAGAAAAAACTTGATGCCGAGAGCCTTAGCCTTTTCCGCCAGGCTCTGAGTTTGGGCCAACGTACCGACCATGGCAACGACTCCGAGAGTTTCAGCCTAGTAAACCAGGCCGATGGGGTGGCTTTTGTATCTGTAGATACGCCCCTAGATCTAAGGCTCCCAGGGCATTTAGCCAAAATGTCCCCCTCTGCTCGACCTCTGATTGCGTCTCCATCGGGTCGATCAGGGCTGCCAATCAGGGCGGGGGTGGCGACGCAGAGTTAGCGCCGTGGAGCCACCTCTGCCCCAGGGCAGAGGTGCAACCCTGCCCTCTAGCCGACCTGCCTAGGCCAGAAAATGGCTAGCCTATAGACAAGGCTACCTGTCGACCAAGCCACGCTTGAACTCTTCAACGTCCTCCATTCAACGTTTTTGAGGCCGCAGGAAGCACTGCATTTGATTCTGGAACGAAACTACCATGCCCAGCGATCGCGAAACTAACCGAAACGTAAATCGCCATCCTGATGCCCATCCTGCACCTCCGATGGGACAGCCAGTTAACCCCGCCGATCAGACTAGCGGCACCGATACGGGTGTAGGTGCCGCCGGAGCCAGCGTTGTGGGTACTGCCGTGGGCGGTATTGCCGGTGGCCCGGTAGGAGCGGTGATTGGGGCTGCTGTGGGCGCTGTGGCGGGCGGACTTGCCAACGAGGGCATGACCACAGACCACGCAGATCCTATCTTTGAGGAAAAGTACTGGCGCGACAATTACAGCCGTCGCCCCTATGCCCAAACGGGCTACGGCTACGATGACTACAGCCCCGCCTACCGCACCGGCTACGAAGGCTATAACCTCTACTCCAGCCAGGGGCTGAACTTTAGCCAGGCCGAACCCCACCTGCGCCGAGACTACGATCGCCACAACCGCACGGGGCGGCTCGACTGGAATCAGGCCAAACATGCCATTCAAGATGCGTGGCATCGGCTAGAATCTGCTGTGACCGATGATTCGACTCGGCGGCATCAGCGCTAGAGCCGATTGCGGCCTCGATCTTGGGGCCACCACAGCGCCATCACCCGACAATCGTATTCAACCGCCGAGTCAACTAAGTTGGCTCGGCGGTTCGCGATCGCGCCCAGCGCCCGTGCCCAACCTGATGCGCTGCAGCTCTTGAATGAATTATTTGCCAATCCAGAAAAAGTCTGAGATAACTTGATATAACAAGTTGCGGCGGGCTTCAGCTGGCCCATCCAGCTAGGCTTAGCCGCAACGGCTGCACGAGATTGCACTCCGAGCGTGTATCTACAGGCTAGATCTAACATCCCATGGATATTTTGGTTGTTCAACATGTCGAGGCCGACCCGGTTGGCATTTTGGGCCGCTACCTGGAGGTCAACGGAGCCAGGCTGCACACCTGGCTGGTGCCCCAACGAGCCACGCCGCCCCAGGGCCATTACGACGGCTTGATTGTGCTGGGCGGCCCCATGAACGCCTGCGAAGATCAGGCTTTTCCCCATTTGGCGCGAGTAATCGAGCTAATTCAGCAGTTTCATCAGCAGGGCAAACCTGTGTTGGGCCTTTGCCTGGGGGCGCAGCTGATTGCCCGCACCTTTGGGGGGCGAGTCTATCAAAACGATGTGCCAGAGCTAGGCTTTACACCGCTGTTTCCGGTGGCTGGTGCTGAGGAACCCTGGCTGCAAGACTATCCAGCCGGAATGCCGATGATGCAGTGGCACTTTGACACCTTTGATCTGCCCGTTGGGGCCAAGCTACTGCTGACCAATAAAATCTGCGCCAATCAAGCGTTTCGCCTGGGTAGCTACACCTACGCCCTGCAGTTTCATCCCGAAGTCACCCCCGAAATTGTAATGAGCTGGATGGCCTTCAAAACGGACTGGATTGAGGCCAACTATCCCCACCTGTTTGATCAACTGCGGGAGCAGCTGATGCTGCACTGGGTGAGGTCGGCTCAGTTTACCGAGAAGCTGGCCAATGCCTGGTACGACCAGGTGGTGGCCTCGGCCCAGCCGGTGTCGCTGCGTCCGTAGGAGCGTTCCGCTCAAATTCTGTTGGGGCCGATCAGCGCGCTTAGATCGCTGCGCTGCGTCAGCGGCAATTGTTTTCTACCTGCTTATGTCAGTGACATTGTTCTGTGGGTTACCTCTAACCTCCCCTGGAGATCGGATATCGTTACTGCTAAGGACTACCTCGAAACGTTCGTAACACTTTGTATAGCGATCTGCTCAACGAGATAGCCACAGACTTGCTACCGGTTTGACCCCACCGACAAGAACCTAGAGTCGTCAAGCGAAGACCCAAAGCCCTTTCCATGGATGCGACAACCTCACGCTGTGCTCAAAGCTAAGCTGGCGGCCTGATTCAGGTTAAGTCAGTGACACTGAATTACATAGATATGTAATCGAAGCGGTAGATATGTAATCGAAGCGATAGTTCCATCGGACACCAAGGGAAAATTTAATTTGGATAGACCACTGTAGCGTCGCTAAGGCGTCTATTTGGGGTCTGCCAACTCGTCAAAAGACCCGCTTCAGGGACTCTCCTGCTAAATCCATCAATCGCCCCGCTGCTGGATTTAGCCGCTAATTTAGCCCCCTTAGCAACACAACTCTTTTGGCATCGTCACTCACGTATGGTGTCTGCTTCTGTCCATGCGTGCCCTAGGGAGCATATACCAATGGCTAATACCGAGCACCTGAGCATTCTTGACAGAGGAGTTGAGAGTTGGAATGACTGGCGAGTTCAGCATCCAGACATTCGACCCGACTTTCAGGGAGCAAATCTCTCCAAGCTCTATTTGCCGGGCATTGACTTTCGCCACGCAAACTTTTACGAAGCCAACTTGCGCGAAAGTAGTTTTACTCAGGCCAATTTTGAGGCATCTACCCTGTACCGATGCGACCTCTGTATGGCCGATTTAACCAGCGCTAACCTCAGCCTAGTAGATTTTTACAAGACCAACCTCTACACCGCCAACCTCACCGACGCTAATCTGCGCTACTCGCACTTCTACAAAGCCGATATGCAGGAAATCCTGCTGTCGGGGGCGGATATGGGGGAGTCTAACTTCTACGAGGTAGACATGCGGGAGGCAATTTTGCAGTCGGCCAACCTGGTAAGAACAACCTTCTACTACTCAAACCTGAGTAATGCTAACCTGTGTCAAGCCAATTTGAGCAGCGCCAGCCTAATGGGGGCCAATATGGCTAAGTCCAACCTGCGGCGAACCAGTTGCGTCGGCACTAACCTATTTCGGGCGGTGCTTAGCGGTGCCGACCTTACCGACTCTGACCTGCGCGAGGCGGTGCTGCGCTTGGCCGACCTGAGCAACGCCTCCCTTGAAAATGCCAATCTGTTTCGGGCTAATCTGTCTGAGGCCTGCCTTGACTACGCCCAGCTAGCAGGGGCCAACTTTAAGAAAACTAACCTATGGCACGTGAACTTGGGCCAGCTAATTTTGACCCATCCCGGCCATGACAGAGACTCGATTACCTTCGACAGCAGCATTTTAAACTAATCCTCAAATTAACCCATGGAAGACCTCATTCTGAAGCGAATTAGTGGTCTCATCACCCATCACTCGGGCATTTATATTCGTGACCAAGACTATCGATCGTTCTCGGAAAAGGTTTGGCAGCGAGCCAAAATTTTAGGGCTGACTTCGCTCAATGATTACCACAACTACCTACTAAGAGAACTGGAGAAAACGATCGCTGTCGGTCAGGATGGAGGCAGGGGAACCGAGTTGATCAATCGCTCAGAATGGCAAGAGCTATACTCGATTTTGACCATTAACGAAAGCTATTTTTTTCGCGACAGTAACCAGTTTAAGCTGTTGATAGATCGCCTATTGCCGGATCTGATCAGTCGCAATCAGGCTGAGGCTGAGTTATCTCCAGCGCTGGCTAAGCCTCGGCTGCGCATCTGGAGCGCGGGTTGCTCCACCGGGGAAGAGCTGTATTCCATTGCGATCGCCCTGACCGAACTGGGCTTTGCCTGGGATCAGTGGGATGTGCGGCTAATCGGTACTGATATCAGCCCAGCGGCGATCGAGAAGGCCCGCCGAGGGGTCTACAGCAACTGGTCATTTCGACAGATTCCCCCGGCAATTCAGCAAAAATATTTTGACTCTCACCATCAGCTCTACAAAATTTGCGACAGCATTCAGCGGCGGGTGGTCTTTCAGTGCGGCAACCTGCTCAACGACCGGGTGCCCAACCCCGCTTGCGGCCTCTGTGATCTCGATTTGATTTTTTGCCGCAATGTGTTTATCTACCTCGACAGCCGCGCCATTGGTCAAATTATTCAAAAATTTCACAGTGCGCTGGTGCCCAAGGGCTACCTGCTAACAGGCCACACCGAACTGTACAGTCAAGACATCAGCCACTTTCAGACCCTGAGCTTTCCAGAATCGGTCGTCTACAAAAAGCCCCTTTGGTCGGCAAAAACCGCCTCGACATGGGAGAGACAATCGATCCAGCCGTTGACTGATCAGCGGTTACCCCGCGCGCGATTGGGGCCCAAACACCGAGCTACCACAGCCCGAGCCACCACAGCCCGAGCCACCACAGCCCGAGGAAGTACAGCCCGAGGAAGTACAGCCCG
Source organism: Nodosilinea sp. (assembly GCA_049646445.1). Classification (GTDB taxonomy): domain Bacteria; phylum Cyanobacteriota; class Cyanobacteriia; order Phormidesmidales; family Phormidesmidaceae; genus Nodosilinea. Next base: position 18,524 of record JBARVV010000093.1, read on the forward strand.
AGGAAGTACAGCCCAGCATGGCAAGCGACTGCCGTCCCAGACAGCACGACCTAAATCCACAGCTCCCGCCCCCAATTTAGATCCGCCTCCAGGCCTAGATCAAGCGCTCCAATCCGCTGAGGGTTTACTTCAGCAACGGGCCTACGCCAGTGCCATTCAGCAGGCCCAAGATCTTTATACTACTCACCCCCATTGCGATGCTGCCCGCAAAATTGCCGCCCAGGCTTACGCCAATTCGGGGCTGTACGACCAGGCTAAGCAGCTCTGCGATCAGGTACTGAGCCGCCACCCCTTAAGTGTGGATATGTATTATTTATTGGCTCAAATTGCCGAAGACCAAAATGATCTAGAGGCTTCTAAAGATCATCTGCGCAAAATTATTTATCTCGATGCCAGCTATGTCAAAGCCTACTTAGATCTGGCCAGCATCTACGAGCGCGAAAAACAGCCCGATAAAACCCGAAAAATGCGTAGCTATGCCCTTACTCTGCTCGGCAAGCTACCCCCCGATGCACTGCTCGATGCCACTAGCGCCACTACCATCGCAGAGTGGAAAGACTACCTGGAAAAGAAGGATTTAGCTCAGAATAGATAGGGGGCGCGATCGCTTCTATTGCCCCCGTCGCTACCATTTTATCTACCCCCAATGATGCTATCTTTCTATTAAGTTATTTGCCAAACAATAGACTTTTGTATGTTGTCGTAGCCCTCCACTTTTGAGTGGGAACGATAAGCCCGAAGCCATGGGGCCGGGTTAAAGCCATAGCCCCATCGGCGTTGCTCTACCCCTGCGACGGGAACCCGCTATGACCTACGATGCCTACCTATTGTTTACCTTAGACGACACCCACTACGGGCTAACGGCCAGGGTCGTACAGGAAATTTTCTTTTTGCCCGCGCTGATCTCAGTGCCCGAGTCGGGGCCAGAGGTGGCCGGGGTGCTCAACCTGCGCGGCCAACTGCTGCCCGTGCTCAACCTCAGAGCCTGCCTGGCCGCAGACTACAAACCCAACACTCTCAGCCAAGCGGTGATTTTGGTGAAGTGTGGTGGCCAGCAGCTAGGGTTGGTGGTAGATGACATTCAAAACGTGGAGGCGATCGCCACCACCGACATCTCTACTGACCTTGACACTCCCTACATTGGCAACCGAGATCACCCCCTCACCGCCGGGTTGGCCAGGTTTGCCGACACCATTGTCACCCTACTCAACCCTGAAACCCTGGTACGGGGCTACGGAGCCAACCCCCAAGCCTCCCCCGTAGGCGCTGGGGTAGAGGTAGGCGGGGACAAAGGAGGCGGGGATACATTTTTGGCCCAGTTTAGCCCCGCCGATCGACGGGTGCTGCTAGATCGGGCCGCTGGCCTAGGGCAGATTTCTAAAGACGAGAGCTTTGCCGGGCTAGCGGCCCTGGCGGTGGTCAGCCTAGAGGGCGAGCGCTACGCCCTGGGGCTAGAGTCGGTGCACGAGTTTACCGAGGTGCCCCAGGTGACCCCGATACCCTGTTGCCCGCCCCACATTGTCGGCAACATGAACCTGCGCGGCGAAATTTTGACCCTGGTGGATGTGCGGCGCTTTTTAAACCTCACCCCCGCCGGAGATCAAACCCCACAAAAAGCCGTAGTCATGCGCCTAGGCAGCCTAGTGGCGGGAGTGGTGGTGGACGATGTGTTTGATGTGGTCTATGTCCATCCTGCGGATATCGCCACCATACCCACCGCCATTCACTCCAGCGACAACGAATATCTCAAAGGCATTGCCCGGTACGACGACGCCATGATGAGCCTGCTGGACTTGCCCAAGTTACTCACCCAGGGTGAACTTGTGGTCAATCAGACCTAGGCATCAGTCGTCACTATCGGGCGCTATATCGTGCATTGCCGTTGAATCTTGGGCGCACAACTTGGCCCAGCCCTACAGTACTTCCCCCAGGAGAAACACCATGGACAAGCAAAGATTTTGGAAACTCAGACATTGGATCATTGCAGGCTATTCTGTCCCCATTGTGGCGCTGGTTGTTTCAGCGGGGGTAACGGTGATCAACGTGGCCCAGTTGAGGAACTATGCCCAGGGGTTAAGTCGGACGTGGAATACCCAGAGTAACATCCACATTGTGGATAGCAACCTCCATGCCATATCACGGTATACCCGGGGCTATTTACTAGAAAAAAATCCGACTTCGGTCACCTTACTGGCCGAAACAGAAGAGACCTACTTCGACACCCTTGCAGAATTAAAAGAGCTGATCACCAATGAGACGCAAAAGGAAAATTTAGCCCTATTAGAGGAGAAGGCTCTGGCCCAAATCGATTTAAACCGGCGGCTCATTCAGACAGTCGATGCCGATGGGGCAGAGGCCGCTATAGAGATGTGGAAAGCGTCGGGGGCGCTTCAGTCGGCTACGGAGCTGACTGAACTGATGCACGAAATGGATACTTTGGAAAATGAGATTACAGCAGAGGCGGAGGAACTGCAAGCCGCTGCCTTGCAACGGCTCCAGTTCACCCTGATCACCGCCGCTTTGACCTCAGTGGTGCTTTCCATCTTGATCGGTACCTGGATTGTGCTTAAAGCGTCGCGGATGATGAACCAGGCGGCGGGCGATATTGCCAGCTCGGCCAGCGAAATTGCCGCCAGTGTAGAACAGCAGGAGCGCACCAGCAGCCAGCAGGCCGCCAGTGTTAACGAAACCAGCACCACTATGGATGAGCTGGGGGCGTCGTCGCGGCAGTCGTCGGAGCAGGCGGAGGCCGCCGCTGCCGGAGCCCAGCAGGCCCTAACCCTTGCCGAGGGGGGCACCCGCGCCGTGGAGCGCAGCCTGGATGGCATGACCGCCCTACGGGAAAAAGTGGATGCGATCGCCGATCAGATCCTGCGCCTGAGCGAGCAGACCAGCCAGATTGGCGGCATCTCGGGCCTAGTCAGCGACCTAGCTAACCAGACCAATATGCTGGCCCTCAACGCCGCCGTAGAGGCGGTGCGGGCTGGGGAGCACGGCAAGGGCTTTGCGGTGGTCTCCGGTGAAATTCGCAAGCTAGCAGATCAGAGCAAAAAATCTGCCGAGAAAATCAACGCTCTGGTAGCCGACATTCAAACCGCGATCAACTCCACGGTGATGGTCACCGACGAGGGCACCAAAAAGGTAGAAGAGGGCGTCAAAATTGCCGAAGAAACCGCCGATGCTTTTGCGGGCGTAGCCGATGCGGTCAACAACGTGGTGCTCAACAGCCAGCAGATTTCGCTAAATGTGAAACAGCAGGCGGTGGCCATTCAGCAGGTGGTCAGCGCCATGAACAGCCTGAATACCGGAGCGCAAGAGAACGCCAACGGCATCAGCCAGATCAAGGTCGGCACTCACCAGCTCAACGAGAGTGCCCTGCTGCTCAAGGTGGCGATCTAGGCTCGCCTATCACCCCACCACCTAAGCACTGCCCGCAACCCACGCCACCACTGGAGGGGATCACCCTACCATGATGATTGACGACACTGAACTCCGCGACATTTTCAAAACCACCAGCGAAGAGCGGCTGCAAGCCCTCGACGAAGGGCTGCTGCACCTCGAAAAATACCCCGACGACCTAGACACCATCACCGCCCTGATGCGCGAAGCCCATTCCCTCAAGGGCGATGGCAACATGCTGGGGGTAGATGACCTGGGTAAAGTAGCCCACCAGATCGAGCATGTGCTGGGGGCGATCGCCCGGGGGGAGCAGACCCTTTCTGCCAGCCTATTTGACCGCCTAGCCCACGGGCTAGAGGCGATGCGCCAGCTGGTGCACGAAGCGGTTACGGGCGACCCGGTCAACGTCAAGGTGTTCTACGTCATCGCCGAGCTGATGGGATCTGAACCCACCGCTGCCCCACCGCCCGATCCAGTGGATGTTTGGGTGGACGATGGCTTATTTGAGCCCGGCCCCGCCGCTGACGGTACCCAGGCAGAAGCGGTCTTGTTTGAGTCCCCGGCCTTAGATCTACCGGATGCGGATGCGATCGGCGATAACGTCCCCGTTGGGCCACTGGCGAAGGATAACCACCATCTAGATGATCTCTTGCCGGAGGTGATCTTTGACCATCTTCCCCCATCGGTATTGACCGACTTAGAGCCAGCGTTGCCAATGTCAGTGTCGCCAAGGACAGAGAGCACTGGCCCCGTTATTTCTGGCCCAGAAATGACTGGCCCAGAAATGACCGGTACTCAAGAAGAGATGCTCAGCGATCGCTACATTGACGACGATGAACTGCGGGGCATCTTCAAAACCGCCAGCGAAGAGCGGTTGCAAACCCTTGACGAAGGCTTACTGCACCTAGAGAAACACCCTGAGGATCTAGCGGCGATCGCCGCCCTGATGCGCGAAGCCCACACCCTCAAGGGCGACAGCAACATGCTCGGCGTCGGCGACCTGGGTAAAATTGCCCACCAAGTCGAGCATATTCTTGGAGCCGTCAGTCGCGGTGAAGAAGGGCTGACCGGGGATGTGTGCGATCGCCTCGCCCACGGCATGGCCGCCATGAAACAGCTCGTCCACGAAGCCACCACCGGTGAAAATACCGGCGTCAACGTCTTCTACGTCCTCGCCGAACTCATGGGCGCACCCACTCCACCCCAGCCAAAATCCAAGCCCCCAACTCCCCCCCTCCCCCCGCCTGAAACTCAAAACTCGCCCCCCGCCCCACCACCCACCCACGACGACCCCACCGCCGCCCTCACCACCGCCTCCAACTACCGCATTGAAACCATCCGCGTGCCCACCCGGAGCCTCGACGCTCTGATGACCCAAAGCGGCGAGCTGACAGTAACCAAAATTCGCGTCGCCCACCGCCTGGCCGAAATCGACACCATCACCAACCTGTGGGAAGAGTGGAGCCGCGATCTGTTCATGAATCGCTTCCTGTTCCACGAGGCGCAGCAGGGCAAGCCAGTGTGGCGGCAGTTGGAGAGCTTTCACAGCCGCAGCGAGCAGCACCTAGAGCAGCTCGGCACCCTGGTCAGCCAGCTCAGCAGCGCCCTCTACGAAGACACCACCCGTCTAGATATGATCACCGACGGGCTAGAGGAGGGCATTCGCACTCTGCGACTGCTGCCTCTCTCCACCATCTTCAACCTGTTTCCTCGGCTGGTGCGCGACCTAGCCCGCCAGGAGGGCAAGCAGGTGGAACTGGTGATCGAGGGCGGTGACACCCGCGCCGACAAGCGCATTCTCGAAGAAATGAAAGACCCGCTGCTGCACATGATTCGCAATGCCATCGACCACGGCATTGAGACCCCAGCGGATCGCCTGCGGCGGGGCAAACCCGAAGTGGCCACCATTACCCTGCGCGGCTACCAAACCCCCACCAGCATTGTCCTAGAAGTCAGCGACGACGGGCGCGGTCTCGACCTCGACTCGATCAAACAAACCGCCGTGCGCCGGGGGCTGTACCGCCCCGAAGATCTAGACCTGCTGACACCAGGGCAAATTCAGGAACTCATTCTCAGCCCTGGGTTCTCGACCCGCACTATGGTGACCGAGATCTCGGGCCGGGGGGTGGGGCTAGATGTGCTGCGATCGAACGTCGAGCGGCTGAAGGGCAATATCGAAGTTCAGTCTACGCCGGGCCAGGGCTGCACCCTGCGCATTCAGATGGGCACCACCCTGGCCACGGCCCACGTGCTGCTGGTGACCGCCCACCGCCAAACCTACGCCCTGCCGGTGGAGTTTGTGCAGACCGCCTGCCTGGTGCAGGCCCAAGATATTTTCACCCTAGAGGGCCACAACACGATCATCCACGACGATCGCCCGGTCTCGGTGGCGCGGTTGTCTGACCTACTAGGGCTGCCGGGGCGCGAGGCCGAGGGCCAAGGCCGATCTAGTAACCAGCGCCTCTCCTGCATTATTTTGCAGGCCGGCCAAGACCGGCTGGGCATTTTTGTCGATGCCCTCACCGACGAACAAGACGTGGTGCTCAAACCCCAAAGTCAGCTGCTCAAGCGCATTCGCTATATCTCTGGGGCGACTATTTTGGGTACCGGCGAGGTGTGTATGGTGCTTAACCCGCAGGATCTAATTGGGGCGGTGCGCCATCGGGTTGGGCGTACTGCGCTGCCTGATCAGGGCGCGGCACTGGCTACCAATCCCCTGGCCCCCCAGCGACCCAAAAGCATACTGCTAGTGGAAGACTCCATTGCCACCCGCACCCAGGAAAAACGCATTCTAGAGTCGGCGGGCTACGAGGTGGTCACCGCCGTGGACGGCATCGACGGCTTTACCAAGCTCCAGTCGCGGGCCTTTGACGCGGTGATCAGCGACATTCAAATGCCCAACCTCGACGGCCTGGGGCTGACCCAGCGCATTCGCCAGCATCGCGAATACAATGAGATGCCGGTGGTGCTGGTGACCACTCTGGCCAGCGACGACGATCGCCGTCGCGGAGCCGAAGCCGGAGCCAGTGCCTACATTACCAAGGGCAGTTTTAGCCAAGATGTGCTGCTCGAAACCCTTGATCGCCTGATTTAGCCGCCCAATTGAATCTCTCAACTGAATCTCCCGATTGAAACTTCACCCCAGTCCAAACCTGGAGTTCTGCCGGTGGGCAAACGTGATCTCCAACTGATCTTCATAGATCCCGATCTGGACTGGGTACAACCCTGAGAACCCTCAATGCCCTCTGGCCCCATTCGGTTACTGCTGGTCGAAGACTCTCCCGTGGCCCTGGCCATTTTGCAACGTATTTTGCGGGAAGCCCCAGATATTGAGGTGGTGGGGGTGGCCCGCAATGGGCAGGAAGCGCTGGCGATGGTGCCCATGGTGCAGCCCACCATGATTTGCACCGACCTGCACATGCCCAAAATGAACGGGCTAGAGCTGACCCAGGAGGTGATGGCTCGCTTCCCTTGCCCAATTTTGGTAGTCAGTGCTTCGGTACAAGAAGAAGACACCCAAAACGTGTTTCGTATTTTAGAGGCGGGGGCGCTGGATATTTTCCCCAAGCCCCGCACGGGCCTGGCCTCGGAATATGAAAAGGCAAAGGCTGAACTGCTGGCTAAAATTCGGGTGCTGTCGGGGGTGTCGGTGTTTACCCAGCGGCGGCGGGGGGCTCCAGCGGTGCGGGTGCCGATCGCTGCGGTGCCAGTCTCTAAGCCCCTGACGATGGATATTCGCACGCCTCGGGTGCTGGCGATCGGAGCCTCTACCGGTGGCCCCCAGGCGTTGCTGGCTATTTTTCAGCAGTTGCCCAAAACCTTTCCGGTGCCCATTCTCTGTGTGCAGCACATTAGCGATGGCTTTTTGCAGGGCCTAGTGGACTGGCTAGATAGCAGCTGCGCACTGAGAGTGGCGATCGCATCTCCCGGCCAAATTCCCCAGCCGGGGACGGTGTACTTTCCCCCCGAGCGACACCATATGGAAATTAGCTCTCGGGGCCAGATTGCCCTGGCCCAGGGCACCCCGGTGGCGGGCCACTGTCCCTCGGTGACGGTGATGTTTAAGTCGGTGGCCGCCTACTACCGGCGATCGGCGGTGGGGGTGCTGCTCACGGGCATGGGGCGCGACGGGGCCGATGGCTTGCAGGCCATGGCCCAGGCGGGCAGCCTCACGATCGCCCAAGACGAAGCCACCAGCGTGGTGTTTGGCATGCCCAAAGAAGCGATCGCCCTGGGGGCCGCCCAGCAGGTGCTACCGTTGCCTGCGATCGTGCCTTTTTTGCTGACGCAGGTATTTGTCAGTCGGTTGCCCTAGGCCAATTCTAGGAAAGAGTTCCCCCTGTGCGTAGGATGGGCAAAGGGCCTTGCCCGTGCCCATCGTTAGGCATTCGTTCCGATGGGCACGCAGGCTTTGCCCATCCTACGCGGGTATGTTCTTATCCAGAAATCACCTAAGTCGCCACCGCCGGGGCAGTCGACCTAGACAGCAGTTTGCCCATCACCGCCTGGAGCCGAGACGGTTCGCAGGGTTTGGTCAAATAGCCCGAAGCCCCGGACAGCCGAGCTTCCTGGCGATCGGCCTCGGTATCGCGAGACGTCACCATGACAATGGGAATATGCCTAAACCCCGGTAGGTTACGCACGGTACGACAGAGTTCAAACCCGTCGATACCTGGCATCGAAATATCGAGCAGCAGGGCTTTGATCGACGACTCTTGGTAAATCACCGAGAGGGCATCTACCGCATTGTCAGCCAGCAGCACGCGGTAGCTGTCATCCAGGGCGCGTTTGATCATTTGCTGGCTAATTAGACTGTCGTCTACCGATAGAACAGTTTGTCTTGTCATAGCATCGGTGGACATAGAAACGACCTCTTGGGTTAGACATATAAACGGTTGTGTACCTAATGCCAAAAATCAGCTGCTAAAGCACAGGTATCCAATGGCACAGCATTACCCTTAGATAGATCATTCCCTACCCCGAGAGGCAATGGCAGAAACGTTATGGTTTTTAACCCTAGAAGGATCGCAGGAAAACGCCTTGGTGGCTAAGTTAGGCACATTTGCCCTAACTCCCAGAACTTCTTTGTCGGTAGTTGGCCCACCCCACCATTCGGCTGATCTCACGACGAAGCCCTTCGGGCACTCCTACAAGACAAACACCCCGCTAGACATCGGGGTTCGAGCGGGGTGTTTGCCTCGGTGGTGAGCGTCAATCTCTCAACGACCCAGTTTTTGCAGCCCAATTTGGTCGCTATTGCGAGTGGTGTTTTAGTCGAGAGCGGGCTGCCCCCGGCCAACCTCAAGCTCGAAATCACCGAAACCGTAGTGATGGAAAACCCGAACCCAGGTCATGCAGATCATTCAGGTTCTGCGCGATCGCGGCATTCGCCTCTGCCTTGACGACTTTGGCACCGGCTACTCGTTGCTGGGCTACTACAACAGCTGCCCGTCGATAGTCTTAAAATCGATCGCAGCTTCATTGCCAATATTCACCAAAACCCCCAGCGGTATGGCATTGTAGACGCTATTATTCGCCTCGGCGATCACCTGAATATCCAGGTGATCGCCAAGGGCATTGAGCAAAGTTCCCAGCTCCAGGCGCTCAATCAGCTGGGCTGCGAATTCGGCCAGGGGCACCTGTTTTCTCGCCCGCTGAGCGTGAGTCAGTTTAGCCAGTATTTGCGGCGAGAGAGGAGGTGTGCGGAGGTAAATGCAGATGGGGCAAGGGGAAACCCAATCGATATAGTCAAATCTGGTTTCTCGTCTGCAACCTCAGATTTCTCTAGGGCAAACAATCCATATAGTTCTCCATATCCCAGTTGGTGGTCGTGGCCAAAAAGCGAATCCACTCATCGCGCTTGTACTGGTCGTAGAGGCGGTACATTTCTCCCGGCAGCGCCGACTGCACTACTTCGTCGGTGGCCAGAGCGTCGAGCGCTTCACCCAAAGACATGGGCAGCTTTTTCACCTGCTTACCATCTTCCATCGCTTCGTAGATGTTGCGCTGCTCGGGCTGGCCGGGATCAATTTGGTTGCTAAGGCCGTCGTCAAAGGCTTTGAGAATGGCGGCGGCCATCAGGTAGGGGTTCACCATTGAATCGACTGCCCGGTACTCGAAGCGACCCGGTGCCGACACCCGTAGGCCGCAGGTGCGGTTTTGGTAGCCCCAGTCAGAGTAAACCGGAGCCCAAAAGCCCGCATCCCACAGGCGGCGGTAGGAGTTGACCGTCGAGCAGCCGATTGCCGTTAGCGCGGGTAGGTGCTCGATCACCCCGCCAATGCAGTGCAGCCCCACCTGGCCGGGAATGCGTTTGGAGGTGCCTTCCACCGGCATAAAGGTATTTTCGCCGCCCCGATGGTAGGTGTAGTTGCCCTCTAAACCGGGCAGGCTGTCATAGCCAAAGGTCTTGAGGGTGGTTTCGCCGCCCCGCCACAGCGACAGGTTGTGGTGGCAGCCCGAGGCCGACACCCCCATAAACGGTTTCGACATAAAGCAGGCGATCAGGTTAAACTCGCGGGCCACCTGGGCGCAAATCTGGCGGTAGGTCGTGAGGCGATCGGCGGTGCGCACTGCATCGTCAAACATAAAATTTAGCTCTAGCTGCCCCGGCGCATCCTCATGGTCGCCCTGGATCATGTCTAGGCCCATGGCCCGACCGTACTCGATTACCCGCAAGAATACTGGGCGCAGCTCTTCAAACTGGTCAATGTGGTAGCAGTTGGGCTTGGTGACGCCGCCGTCGGGCTTGCCGTCGGGGCCTTTTTTTAGCCACATCATTTCGGGTTCGCAGCCGTGGCGCAGCTGCAAGCCGTGCTTGGCCTGAAACTCGGCGTGGATGCGCTTGAGGTTGCCGCGACAGTCGCCGGTCAGAAATGCCGCCGCATCCAGCTCTTCTTCGCGATTGCGGAAGCAGACGCAGTAGACCCGCGCCACCCGCTTATCCCACGGCAGCTGGCAAAAGGTTTCAGGGTCAGGAATCGCCACCAACTCGGCGGCCTCTGGCCCGTAGCCCAGGTACTGGCTGCGGCGATCCATCGCTAGGTTGACGGTGGCCCCGTAGACCAGCTGAAAGCCGCTTTCGGCGGTGGTTTCCCAGTAGTCGGCGGGGATGCCCTTGCCGACAATGCGCCCGGTGATGGAGACAAACTGGTAATAGATGTACTGAATGCCCAGCTCGTCGATTTTGGCCCGCACCTGCTTGACCAACTCGTCACGCCCGTCGGCATAGACGTAGCGCTCTAGATCGGTTGAGGTGTCAGTCCGTGTTAGTACTCCAGTCACCGTGGAATCTCCTAGTTGTGCAGAGCAGCAAGAATGGTCTCAGTAAAGCCAACTTGTTATAACAAGTTTGTAGCCCTTGATACGTCTGTAGGAAACAGACGGCGGCATCCCTACGAGGGGGGATGACAAGAGAGAATGCTCGATATATGGTCAAATTCGTCCCACTGGAGCGCAAGCAAAACATTGCCGAAATACTCCCAGCGCGATCGGTACGGTTGGTGTGACCTGGGCTAAGACCAAATCCTGGTTGCATCCTCCCAATTGGTAGGCGCAAACGGTCGTTTGGCCTGACGGGATACCTGTTTCGATTCAGGGTTTTGAATTCGGATTTGGTGTAAGTTTGCCTCACGGCCTGTTTCAGTTGTTGACCTCACCCAAAAAACAAAATGTCGGACGACCTGACCAATCTGCTGCAAGCCGCCCGCCAGGGAAAAACAGACGCCATTGCAGACTTAATAAAGGCCAAAATTAACGTGCCGGCTTTGACAGTCAAGGTGAGTCAGGTCAAGGCAGGATACAAGACGCGCTTAGAGAGCGTTCTGGTGCCCGACAAAACGCGATCGACTGCTTTTGTGAAGGGCCTGTTTGCTGACCTAAAGTTGCCCAAAGCTACCCACGTTGACCTCTTCGGCTGGCTCCATGCAGACGACTTTCCCACTTGGCAAGCCGCGATCGATATTCCCGCCAGTGAAGAGGCTGAGCCGGTAGAGGTTGATGCTGCGGATTCCAGCAGCGATGCTACGGGGTCTGAAACCAGTATTGATACCCCAGCAGAGCCCGGCCAGTCTCGCCTCAAGTTGGTCTTTGGTGCAGTAGGTGCCGCTGCTGGGGCCGTCGGTACAGCTGCCAGCGCGGCTGGCCAGATGGCCAGCCAGGGGGGAGAGATGGTTACGGGTGCGATCGCGGAAACGGCCCAAACCGTAGGGAACGCCGCCACGCGAACCGGTGGTGCCGTAGTCCGCACATCGGCTGATGCGTTGGATAGCCTTGGCAAAACCGTTGCCTATGTCCCCGAAGGACTGGGCGACCTGCTGCAGGCCATCAACCAAAACTCAGAGTTGCGGAGCGTGACCAAGGCGCTCAGAGTAGACTGGCTACTCCAGATTTTAGATCGGGTAGATGTTACCAAAGCCGAAGAGCAGGTGCGTCAGCTTCAGGCCCAGTATCCTGACGCAACGCCTGGCCAGCTTGCTCGCCGCATCATGACTCGCAAGGCGCTCTATGTGGGCGGAACCGGGCTTGCTAGCAGTCTGCTGCCTGGTTTTGCAGCCGCGATGGTAGCCGTAGATCTGGCGGCAACGACGGCCATTCAGGCTGAGATGGGGTATCAAATTGCCTGCGCCTACGGCTTTGACGTTCACGACGAGGACCGCAAAGGGGAAATCTTGACCATTTTTGCCCTGGCCCTGGGCAGCAACCAGGTGATCAAAACCGGGTTGACCTACTTTGCCAGGGGTATTCCGATCGCCGGGGCCGTGGTTGGGGCCAGCACCAACGCCGTTGCGCTTTACGCCGTTGGCCATGCCGCTGCTCAATACTACGAGGCCAAACGGCAGTCGCCCGACAACACCGTGGCGATCGCCGATTTATCCCAAGATGATCAGGTTGAGAATTGGATCGCACAGCAGGTGATCATCGACCAAATCTTGACCCACGTGATTGTCGCCGGTTATCCCGATACCGATTGGGAAACCCTGCTACCCCAGCTAGCGGCCCTAAACCTAAGCCCTGCATCCATAAAGGTGATTCAGCACGAGATCGATCATCCTGCCGATCTCAAGCAGCTATTGGCTCAGCTAGACGACGAGTTCGCTCTGTTTTTGCTCGCCCAATGCGATCGCTTAGCCGATTTTGACGGCGTTGTCACCGCAGAGGAGCAGCAGGTGCTGGAGACTATTTTGTCAGAGCTGTCGGTGCGAAATAACGACGAGATTCCAGAAGAGGCGACTACGGTGGCTCGGCGCATTCGAGACAAGTTCCAGCCAGCCCCGTGAGTTCTTTAGTACTTCGCAGTGACTCACCATGCATTGGCTTAAAACAGTCTCAAAATATTTCATGGCCCTGTTCTATAGTCTTGCCGGGGCCAACCACTTCTTAAATTCCGATTTTTACTTGAGCATGATGCCGCCCTACTTGCCGTGGCATGAATTTTTGGTGGCGCTGAGCGGCGGGTTCGAGATTTTGCTGGGGGCGCTGCTGCTGGTGCCAAAGTATAGTTCGCTGGCGGCCTGGGGGCTGATTGCGCTGCTGATTGCGGTGTTTCCGGCCAACATTCACATGGCAACCCATGCCGAACTGTTCCCGGCCATTAGCCCTACCCTGCTGTGGGTGCGGCTGCCGCTGCAGGCGGTTTTAATGGCCTGGGCCTACTGGCATACCAGGCCGACCTTGACCGCGCCATCCGGTGCTTAACCTGAAGAAATTGCAGTGTCATTCATTCATAGACTTTCTTTGCCAGGGTGAGCAATGCCCCCCTTCGCCCCAGATCCAGATGGCCCTATCCCTATCTCATCGCTATGGCTGACATGCTTTCCATCATCAACCCTGCCACGGAGGCTTTGATTCGAGACATACCGACGGATGATGGGGCAGCTGTGGCCCAGAAGTGGGCCGCAGCTCGGCGGGCGCAGCCAGAGTGGGCAGCGCTGCCGCCAGCGGCGCGTACCAAGCCAATTTTGCGGTTTCGGGAGCTGCTAGTTGAGCGGGTCGATACCCTAGCGGCGCGGCTCACCTCGGAGACGGGCAAGCCGATTACCCAGGCGCGCAACGAGATTTTGGCGGTGCCGGAGCGGATTGATTTCTTTGTAGAGAATACGGCCAAAGTTTTGGCTCCTGAGCGGGTTTACTCCGAGCCTGGGCATGCTCTGCCGGGGATGGGGACGCTGGAGGAGATAATTAGCTACGCGCCGCTGGGGGTAGTGGCCAATATTTCGGCCTGGAACTATCCCTACTTTGTGGGCGGAAACGTGTTTATTCCGGCGTTGCTGATGGGCAATGCGGTGCTGTATAAGCCGTCGGAGTTTGCGGCGCTGACTGGGCTGGCGATCGCAGATCTCCTCCACGAATCCGGCATTCCCACAGATATTTTCATCCCCGTAGTCGGCACAGGCCTGACGGGCGCAGCCCTGCTGGATCAGCCCATCGACGGTATATTTTTTACTGGTTCCTATGCCACGGGGCAAAAGATCGCGGTGGCGGCGGCACCCAAACTCATCCGTACTCAGCTAGAACTGGGCGGCAAAGACCCGGCCTACGTGTGCGCCGATGCTGATGTGGCGATCGCGGCGGCGGGTTTGGCAGACGGAGCGTTCTACAACAATGGCCAGAGCTGCTGTGCGATCGAGCGGATCTACGTCCACACCGATGTGTACGACGAGTTTTTAGACGCGTTTGTGGAAACGGTGGGAGGGTTCAAGCTGGGCGATCCGACTGATCTAAACACTTACCTCGGCCCGGTGAGCCGCAAACCGCAGTTAGACGTGTTGGCTGACCAGGTGGCGGATGCGATCGCAAAAGGAGCTACTCTGCAATGCGGCGGTGAACGGGTCGATCGCCCTGGCTGGTACTTTGCCCCCACGGTGCTCACCGAGGTCAACCACACCATGACGGTGATGCAGGAGGAAACCTTTGGCCCGGTGATTGGTATTCAGCGAGTTAGCAGTGACGAGGAAGCCGTAGCGCTGATGCAGGATACGCCTTACGGGCTGACAGCGGCGGTGTATGGGACGAATCGGCAGCGGGCGGTGGAGATTTTGCGCCAGCTCAAAACCGGCAGCGCGTACTGGAACTGCTGCGATCGCGTCAGCCCCCGCCTGCCCTGGAGCGGTCGGGGCCACTCCGGTTTAGGTGCAACTCTCTCGCTGGCAGGGATGTACACTTTCTTGCAGCCCCGCGCCTGGCATCTGCGGGCCAGCCAGGGAAAAGTTTAGATTTTGGATTTTGGACGCTGGCTGTAAGCAGCTTGGCCTTCTGTTTGGCCTTCTGTCCATAGATATAGATTTAGGCCAAAATCGCTGGAGTTCGGCCCTCGCACTACCCGGCGGGCGGCAATCCACCAAGGAGTAACCCAGGAGTTCCGTGGCACCATAAAGCCATCGCATTCAACGGCCCCCCATGAACTCTACCGCTCAAGCCTTCTACGACTGGTATAAGCGCACCCTAGAGCATCCCAAATACCGCTGGCTTCTAGCCGGTGCTACGCTGCTATATCTGCTCAGCCCCATCGACATTTCCCCCGACTTCATCCCCATCCTCGGCTGGATCGATGACGCGGCGGTGGCCTCTATTTTTATTACGGCCATGTCGCAGATCGTGCTGTCGGGGCTGACCAACAAAAAGCAGTCTGGGCTGCGTTCCGATGCCCCCGAAGCCACCAAAACCACTGTAGATGTGGATTTTAATTAAGTGAAATTTCCTAGCGGTGGGTTACGACCTCTAGGTCTTCTGAACAGCACAAAGCCCGGTAGCGCCCAACCCACCCTACGAGCGATCCTCTGCCATGCTGGGCGATCGCTCCTTCAAAATCCAAACTCTAAAATCGCCAATTCAAAATTCCTATGCCTGTTAAAAAAGATCCTCAGCCGCCGCGATCGCGCCAAATCGTCAATATCGTTCTTTGGGCCGCCACCGGCCTGCTGTTGCTGAATATCGTTTTCTCCAACTTCTTCGGCAGCCAAACCGCCCGCGAACCCTACAGCATGTTTATTCACCGCATTCAAGAGCAAGAGGTGATGCGGGCCTCGGTGGGCCAAAACGAGATTCGCTATCAGCTCAGAGACTCGACTACGGGAGAGCCGGGCGATATCTATACCACCACCCCGATTTTTGATCTTCAGCTGCCGCAGCTGCTCGAAGACAACGGCGTGGAGTTTGCCGCCGTGCCGCCGCCCAAGGGCCAGTGGTTTGGCAGCCTGCTGAGCTGGGTGATTCCGCCGCTGATCTTTATTGGCGTGTGGCGGTTCTTTATTGCTCGCGGTGGCGGTGGTCCCCAGGGGGCGCTCTCGATTGGCAAGAGCAAGGCCAAGGTCTATGTCGAAGGCGATGCGGGCAAAATCACCTTCGACGATGTCGCCGGGGTGGAAGAAGCCAAGACCGAGCTGGTAGAAGTAGTTGATTTCCTCAAAACCCCCAAACGCTTTACCGACCTAGGGGCCAAAATTCCCAAGGGAGTGCTGCTCGTTGGCCCGCCAGGAACCGGGAAAACCCTGATTGCCAAGGCGGTCGCGGGGGAGGCCGGGGTGCCTTTCTTTAGCATTTCGGGTTCCGAATTTGTCGAAATGTTCGTTGGTGTCGGGTCATCCCGCGTGCGCGACCTGTTCGATCAGGCCAAAAAGCAGTCGCCCTGCATCATTTTCATCGACGAACTGGATGCGATCGGCAAATCGCGTTCCTCTAATGGCATGTACGGCGGCAACGACGAGCGCGAGCAGACCCTCAACCAGCTGCTCACCGAAATGGATGGCTTTGACGCCAGCGACACCACAGTAATTGTGCTGGCCGCCACCAACCGACCCGAAACCCTCGACCCGGCCCTGCTGCGCCCCGGTCGCTTCGATCGCCAGGTACTCGTCGATCGCCCCGATCTCAAGGGTCGCGAAGCCATTCTCAAAATTCACGCCAAGGATGTGAAACTGGCCGATACCGTAGATCTGCGGCAGACTGCCACCCGCACCCCAGGCTTTGCCGGAGCCGACCTGGCCAACCTGGTCAACGAAGCCGCTCTGCTGGCCGCCCGCCGCAACAGCACCGTGGTCGAGCAGGAGGACTTTAGCGAAGCGATCGAGCGGGTGGTCGCGGGTCTGGAGAAAAAGAGCCGCGTGCTCAACGACAAAGAAAAGAAAATCGTCGCCTACCACGAAGTCGGTCACGCCCTGGTCGGGGCGATGATGCCCGGCACCGACGAGGTCGAAAAAATCTCCATTGTGCCGCGCGGGATGGCCGCCCTGGGCTATACCCTGCAGCTGCCCACCGAAGATCGCTTCCTTAGAGATGAAGCCGAGCTGAAGGGCCAGATTGCTACCCTGCTGGGCGGGCGATCGGCGGAAGAGATTATCTTTGGCAGCATTACCACTGGAGCTTCCAACGATTTGCAGCGGGCCACCGACCTGGCTGAGCAAATGGTTACCACCTACGGCATGAGCCAGGTACTTGGCCCCCTCGCCTACGATCGCGCCCAGCGCAATACGTACCTCGATGGCGGCATGCCTAACGCCCGCCGCCCTATGAGCGAAGACACCGCCAAGGCAATCGACGCAGAGGTTAAATCGCTGGTAGAAGCAGGTCATCAGCGAGCGCTAGACATTCTCAAGCAAAACCGCGATCTGCTCGAAACCCTGGCCCAGCAGCTGCTCGAAACCGAGGTCATCGAAGGCCCACCCCTGCGCGAACAGCTCAAGCAGGTGCAGGAACCCCAGGCCGTGTAGGGCCTGATAAACCGGATTGTGGACATCCATTTCACCTAGGCAAACCGACGTTTGCCTGAGTGAAATGCTGTTTTCGGGCTTTAGCATGGAGTATTCTTCGCTGTCCAGAGTCATCCTTCGAAAATTTGAGGGATGGCCTTCGGCGCGATCGCAGCACTTGAAAAACTGGCCCAAAGGGCTTCATCGCCACAGCCACCCCTCTGGTAGAGTATTGATTGCCTTCAACCCTAGTAACCCCCTGAGACCCTGTGGTTGCCGTTAACGACATCTATCTGTTGCGCAACATTTGGTACCACGCCATGCCCAGCCACGAGCTGAAGGCTGGCAAGATGGTGGCCAAAACCCTGCTCAACGAGCCAATTTTGTTTGGCCGCACCAGTCAGGGCAAAGCCTTTGCCATCCGCGATATTTGCCCTCACCGGGCGGTGCCACTCAGCTGCGGTCGCTTCGATGGCACCGAGGTCGAATGCTGCTACCACGGCTGGCGATTCAACGAAAATGGGCATTGCACCGAGATTCCCTCGCTGATGCCCGACCAGCAGATGGATTTGAGCCGCTTTGACGTCAACAGCTACGAGGTCAAAGAGGTGCAGGGCAATGTGTGGGTCTACGTGAGCGACCCTGCCAATCCCCAGCCGCCCCGCTTCGACGTGCCGCGAGTTCCCGGCTTTGGCGACGAGGTGCGGCCCAATATCACCTACACCATGCGTTTCCCCTGCTATATCGACCATGCCGTGGTAGGGCTGATGGACCCGGCCCACTCGCCCTTTGTACACCGATCGTGGTGGTGGCGTGGGGCCACCCTCAACGACGAAATCAAGTGGTTTGACCCCTCCACCTACGGGTTCACCATGCGCAAGCACCACATGGGCGAGAGCATGGGCTACGGCTACTGGCTAATTGGCGGCGTACCCGACAACGAAATTATTTTTTACCTGCCCGGCGTGCGCACCGAAGAAACCACCACCGCCAAGCACCGCGTGGTGAACCTAACCACGGTGACGCCGCTTACCGACGACCAAACCGATGTCACCTTTGAGCTGTACTGGGATCTGCCCTGGGGCGCTCTGCTCAAGCCCATTTTGCCCCTGATGATTCGATCCTTTCTGGGCCAAGATCGCGATGTGGTGATCAAGCAGCAGGAAGGGCTCAAGCACGAGTCGGTGCTGCGGCTGATTAAAGACTCTGACACCCTGGCCCGCTGGTACTACCAGCTCAAAAAAGAGTACCAGCGCTCCCAGACCGAAGCGCGCGAGTTTGTTACCCCCGTCAAGACGCAGCTGCTCAAGTGGCGAGCCTAGGTAGGGTATCTGGGCAACGCCGATAGGTCAGGCGTACCTCTAAGGTCGCGTCGCCACGACATCTGCCTTGCGCCAGGCAGAGGGAAAGCCGGGGGCCAGAATGGTTGCCTGGTAAGGAATTACTCCGACAGCATCGCTACCAAGGCACTGGGCGGCGGCATAGGAGAGATCGAGCGATCGCTCCCCAATGTACGGGCCGCGATCGTTAATACGCACCACTACGGTTTTACCGTTGAGCTGGTTCCGCACTTTGAGATAGGTGCCAAAGGGTAGTGTCTTGTGGGCCGCTGTGAGGTCGTGCTGGTTAAAGGTTTCGCCTGTAGCCGTCTGTCGACCGTGGAAGTACGGCCCGTACCAGGAGGCGATGCCGCCAAAGGTCTGCTGGGTTTCGCCCAGCCCTTTGGCCACCATTTGCACCTGGCTAGCGTCTAGAGGATCTGCCCCGAAGGCCAGACGCATGTTGTTGACCCACTGGGTGGCCTGTAGAGCGGGCGGCTTACCCTCAGGGGAAGCCGAAGCCGCCGTTTCGGACAGCACAAACACGGTTTTACCATCGACCTGGGCGGCCGCCTGGTGCTGGCTCAGGCTAGGGGTGAGCTGGTCTGGTTTGGCCTCTAAAACAGGCACCGCCTGACGAATCTGGTTGGCAATACGGTCTGCCACCTGGCGAGATAGCACCCGACCAATCGGCACATCTTTGACCCGAATGGTAAAACCCTTGACTGAGCTATCGACCCCAACCGCAAGAGCGTTACCACAGGCACTAGAGGTTGGCGTGATCTGGGTAACACCGCTACCGGCGTGAGCCTCGCTGTCTTGGGCGACTACAGCCACCGCCGCAGTCGCCACCCAGTGAGACCAATCGACGGCGGCAGTCTGCGGCCAAGCGAGCTGAGGCTGCACCGATAGGGGCCGGTGAGCCGATACTTTCAGATCTAGAAGTGAGTAGGGCAGTGCGCTAGGTTCTACCGCCGATTGGCGTTGTTGGCGTTGTAAGTAATCTGCTGCGTAGGGGTTAGCCGCTGGCAGCAAATCAGGTTGATTGAGATAGTGCGGTAGAACTGCAGCCCAGAGAAGTCCAAATAACGTCATTTATGCGTGTGCTGAAATCGACGCCCTCAGTCCGCATAGACCTACCCAACGGTAGACCTAGCGGCAAGCTGTAGCTGGGGGCAATAGAAAGCAGCAACCCCGGCAACAGCGCTTGCTCAGCTACTAGGGCAAAAAAAGCTAGCTTTCGAGGTTATTCGCACCTTGGCGAATAGCTTTCCAGCCTAACATCTAAAATTTGTATATGCAACGACATTCTTTACGGAAATTTTAAGATACTGCTTCGAAGCCTGCCCTAGGCAACTGAGGTAAAACTAGCTTCCTAGCTCCCCTGCCCCCTAGCTCCCTAGCCGTCGGCAACAGTCACCCAACTCGCGCCGTCTAGTACCCGTTAGCCATCCTCGCGTCCACCCTAACAAAGTAGCAGCCCCATCTAAATGACACCAATAGAGGGGTCAGACGGGGCTGGAGACGCAGTTAGGAGGTATCTTGCGTCAAGCATATCTGGGGAATGGGATGGTAGCGACTGCCCTTAACAAGTTTTTAATGCTTGGGGTTTGGCCTAGCGCCGCGATCGCAGCCGCTCAGACGTTCATAGTGCCCTATGGTCCCGTAAAGCTTCGGTGAAACCCTGGATAAATAGGTGTCGAATAAAACATTTAGTGTGAGGAATTATACTATGCCCCCAGCGGCATCAGGATCGCAATAGCGAGCCTGGCAAAGCGGGCGGGTAGGAGTTATGTCACTATCCTAGGGTTGCTTCCAGCCATGAAGGCAACGCTGATTCGAGTATTGGTTCAACAATTCTTAAAAGTGACGTCACAAAGTATCAATCGGTGAGGGCTAAGGCATTGCATTAGTTGACGCTGTGCCCCCCAAAGCTGCCTTTGTTTGGGGTTAATTAAAAGGTCAATAACTTGGTCACTGCTACTGCACTACTTGCCGCATGTAGTTGCCCCAAATCGCTGCCGCCTGGCCGCTGCTGCCCCGCGTTGGGGTGTTGTCATCATTGCCCAGCCAAACGCCCGTAGTCAGGTCGCGACCGGGCACAAAGCCCACAAACCAGAGGTCGCGGTTGTCGTCGGTGGTGCCGGTTTTGCCCGCTTCGCCCAGGCCCAAGAAAGCGCTGCGCCCGGTGCCGCCCTGCACAACCCCCTGCAAGAGCCCGGTTAGGGTGTTGGCGATCGCAGGTTCTATCGCCTGTCGATTTGAATCACCCGCCTGACCAAATTCGTAGATCACGCGGCAGGTGCTGATGTCGTTGGGGTCGGCGCAGTCGCTGCTGTCGAGCACCCGCTCAATGCCGTGGGGGCGGTTCCACACGCCATCATTGGCGACTGCCGCAAAGGCCCCCGTGATTTCTAGCGGGGTGACTTCGCTTTCGCCCAAGGTCAGACCAGGGGACGCCACCAGCTTAGACTCAATGCCCAGGCGTTCGGCTACGTTGATGACGTTGCGCAGGCCTGCCTCTTGGGCAATCCGCAGGGCCACCACGTTCTCAGAGCGAGCCATACCGGCGTACATATCGAGGGCACCCGACCCAGATCGACAGCCTGCAAACCGCTGCCCACTCCAGTTCAACGGTGCGCAGGAGAACGATTGGCCTGGAGAAATACCCTGCTCTAGGGCCGCTCCGTAGGCGAACAGCTTAAAGGTTGAGCCGGGCTGACGCAGGGCCTGAGAGGCTCGGTTAAACTGGCTTTCGCCAAAGTCGACGCCGCCAACCAGAGCGAGAATGGCCGCATTGGAACTATCGAGGGTAACCACAGCCCCCTGGGAATAGGCGAGGGCCGCCCCCTGGGTGGCGATATCCTGGCTGAGAGCACCTTCGGCAGCGGCTTGAAGGCCGAGGTCAACGCTGGTTTGCACATAGAAGTTACCCTCGCGAGCCAGGGACGTGCCCAGCACGGCGTCGAGCTCTTCAAACACGTAGCTATAGAAGTAAGGGGCGCGGGTGTTCTGTAGCTGGCGAGTGGCATCGGGGCTAATTTCGATGCGCGATCGCCGTGCCCGTCGGGCTTCCTCCTGGCTGACCATGCCCAGGGCCACCATGCGATCGAGCACGCGATCGCGGTAAAACACGGCGGCATCGTAGTTTTGCACAGGGTTAAAGGCGTTGGGGCCAGGCAAAATACCCACCAGAGTCGCCGACTCCGACAGGGTCAGGTCGCGAGCGGGCTTGTTGAAGTAAAACTGGGAGGCATCCTCAAAGCCGTAGAGGCTGTCGCCCAGGTAAACCCGATTTAGGT
Source organism: Nodosilinea sp. (assembly GCA_049646445.1). Lineage (GTDB taxonomy): Bacteria > Cyanobacteriota > Cyanobacteriia > Phormidesmidales > Phormidesmidaceae > Nodosilinea. Next base: position 40,229 of record JBARVV010000093.1, read on the forward strand.
AGGTAAGCAGCAGGTAGTTTTTGCTATAGAAGGTCTCTAGCTTGAGTGCCGTCACCGCTTCGCGCAGCTTGCGCCCCGCCGAGTCTTCAGTGCCTACATACTCGCGGTAAACGCTGCGGGCTAGCTGCTGGGTGATCGTACTGCCCCCCTGGCGAATGCCGCCACCGCGCATATTCACCAGCACCGCCCGCAAAATGCCAAGCGGGTCTACCCCCAGGTGCCAGTAGTAGCGAGTATCTTCAGATGCAAGCAGTGCCTGGGGTAAGTAAGGCGAAAAGTCGCCCATGCGGCGCAGTTCTTGGTGAGACTGGGTCAGCTGCTCCCGCAGCGGCACGGTGACGCCGTCTTCTTCGCCCAGCACCACCACAGGCCCCTGCACCGAGTCGGGCAAGGGTCGCATCGGAATTTTGGGCCACTCAACCCCGACAATCCAGGCCCCCACCGCTAGAGAAAGCCCAGTGAACCCGTAGAGGGTGTAACGTGCCGTTTTAACGTACCAGGGGGGCGGTTCGCTAAACCGCACGGTAACGGCATCTTCAAGCTCAGGGGGGCCCAGGGTGTAGACATCCCCATGGTTCATCACCGTCTGGGTGAGCCGCTTTTTGCCTCGGTAAATGCCGTTGGTCGAGTTGCGGTCCTTCATGACGAAGGGCTGGCTGGGGCGGTTGGTGTCGCGGGTTAGGGTAGCGTGCACCTGGCTGACGATGGGGCTGGGGGCCACAATGTCGCACTGAGAACTGCTGCGCCCCATAATGTAGTGCTCGCCCAGCAGGGGATAGGCGGTGGGCTTACCGTTAACGGTGACTTCTAGCTCGGCAGCGCGAGCCCCAGGCTTGACGGCCAGTTTGCCAAAGTCGACCTTGGCTTGCACGGCCTGAAACGCTTGGGTAACGGTTTTTAGCAGGGTGCGGGGCTGGAAGGGGTTCGGGGGCGACATGGCAACTGGCAGTAGGCCCAACCTAAATACAGCCCTATTGTAGCCATAAGCTCCAAGATCGCTGTGGCAGATAGACCACTTTTAGAAATGCTTACCTGAATTGATGGCGGCACGATCGCGCTAGAGACCTCTGTTAACCAGCCAAATCGCACCGTTCGATCGCCTGAGAGAGCCAAAACCAAGTGATCATAGCCTGATAAAGCACTGGGCTAAATATCACCGTTCCCGGACACCAGCTAGGGGATGATTGCGGCGCGGCGTTCGTTGCTAAGCGGCCGCCTGAGGGGTCAACGAGAAATGGCAGGCGGCCCAGTGCTCTGGCCCCACATTCTGTAGGGTAGGCATCTCTTGCTGGCAGCGGTCTTCGCCCCTGGGGCAGCGACCGTAGAGGCGGCAGACGTTGGGGTTGGGGTCGATGGGGCTGCGCGGTTCCCCGGTGAGCGGAATCGGGTGGGGCTTGGCCTCAAAGCTGGGAATGGCCGAAATTAGCGCCTCGGTGTAGGGGTGGCGCGGGCGGTTGAAAACCTCATCTACCGGGCCAGATTCAACAATTTTGCCTAGATACATAACCAAGATGCGATCGCACAGCAGCCGCACCACATTCAAATCGTGGGAAACAAACAGATAGCTCATGCCCAGGCGCGATCGTAGATCTGCCAGCAGGTGCAAAATCACCGCCTGCACGGACACATCCAGGGCCGAGGTGGGTTCATCGAGCACCAGCAGCTTAGGGTTGAGGGCGATCGCCCGAGCAATGCCCACCCGTGCCTTTTGCCCCCCCGAAAGCTGGTGCGGAAAGCGCCCCAGCAACTCCTGGGGTAGCCCCACCAGATCCGCCAATTCCGCCGCCCGTTCCTGGAGTTTGGCCTTGTCTTTCAAATTGCTCAACCGCCGGATTGGTTCTGTAATCGTGTCGTAGGCGGTGAATCGAGGGTTGAGGCTGTCGGTGGGGTCTTGAAACACCAGCTGAATCCCGGCCCGGTAGCTGCTTTGGGGAAACTGCCGCACCGCAATGGTGCTCAAAATCGTATCGTCAAAGCGAATTTCGCCCGAGGTCACATCCAGCAGCCGGGTAATCAGCCGAATTAGGGTGGACTTGCCGCAGCCAGATTCTCCCACCAGGCCCAGGCTCTCCCCCGGCTGAATGTTGAAGGAAACATGGTCTACCGCATGGAGGTGAGCCTGCTTGCTCACGGGGAAGGTTTTGCAGAGATCTTGAACCTGAAGCAGGGGCGTTTGAGTGACGGGCGGAGGCTGAGTGAGTTGGGTCATGGTTTTTGGGCTGGGGGCTGGGGGCTGAGGGCTGGGGGC
>JBARVV010000094.1:0-97900 GCA_049646445.1 Nodosilinea sp.
CTCCAGCGCCAGAGGTGCTAGAACTAGACCCTCTTAATCTAGCCAGCTTTGATCTGGAACCAAGTGAGTCAGATCGGCCGCTAGATCAGCCCGAGCCAGACCTGGAGCCGGTCGAACGCTTAGAAGAGATAATTTCTCAGGCCTTTGACGCGGTGGCACCGGAGGCGATCGCCCCGCCCGTACTCGACCCTGTCGCCCCACATCCCCTAGCTGAGCCCGAGCCTGCCCCTGACGACCAACTTGGTGAGCCAGCTGATCGATCAGATGTACCAGACGAGTTCGGTGTAGACAAGGCGATCGCCTTCGAAGACCAGTCTGCCAGCATTCCAGCCCCGCCAGAGGCCGACGAACCAGAGGCAGCGGAGCCTAGCCCGCTGTGGTTTTTGGGTCTAGATGTAGGCACCACGGGTGTGTCGGCGGTGCTGCTAGAGCGGCGCGGTGGGCAGGTTTATCCGCTCTACTGGGTCGATAATGCTATTTCGGGCGTCACCGCCGATAAGTTCTTTCGGCTGCCCAGCCTAGCTTCGGTAGGAACAGTGGACGATACCGAGAGCTACCGAGTGCAATCTATTGGGTCTTCGACCCTGACGGTGAACTGGAGCGATAGCGACGCCACCGACCAGAGCACGGTGTTGTTAAAGGCCCTCAAGCCTTACCTCAAGCTGAGTATTCCGGCGATGGTGGGCGATGGTGTTGCCCCTCAGCCCCAAATTCAGTGGTCTGATCGCGATCGCCTGCCCCTCCAGATCTTTCAAGACAGCCTGCGAGATCTGCTGGCGACGCTGCCCCAGGGGCTCTCAGAGGCCGCCTTTAGCGTGGGGGCGGTGGGTTTAGATAACCAAGCGATCGCCCAGGCGCTGAGCCAGCTGCGGGGAGTAGTGGTTAGCTACCCAGCCAACTGGCCCGACACCTACACCTTCAACCTGCGGGAGGCCGTGCTGGGGGCCGGGCTAACCGCCACCCCCGACGATATTTATTTTGTCGAAGATGCGATCGCGGCGGTGCTCTCAGGTCTACCCGACCCCTCGACACCGCTGCCCGAGGGCAACGGTCAGCCCATGCAGCAGCAAACGCTGTACGCCTGCCCCTGGACTGGGGGTACGGTGGTGCTCTCCGCTGGGGCCAGTGTGACTGAGGTGGGCATCGTCAATCTGCCCAGTGCTCTAGGCGATCTCACCTACAGCGACTTTGTCCTGCACTCGATGAGCTACGCAGGCGACGCCATTGACCTCGATATTATTGCCCACCTGCTGCACCCAGCAGAACGCCGCCAGAGCCGACCGGGCGAAGGCTATGGCCGCTCCGCTGAGGCAACGGGCTGGGGTTGGCAGGCCGCCATGCCTGAGCTAGATGGCACCTACTGGCACGACCTCGGCCTCGACGGCTGCGACATGCCGCGCCCGGCAGAGCCCGATATTGCCCGTCGCCAGCGCCTCTACCAGCGTTTAGAATCCTCCCTGCTGGGGCAGAGCGTACTGGAAGCCGCTCGCCACCTGAAGATCATTCTTCAGCACCAGCCCCAATTTGAGCTAGAGCTGGCCGACCAGCGCTGGATCGTGCGCAGCAAAGATCTCGAAGACCGGATCATTCTGCCCTACATTCAGCGCATCAACGGCCACTTAAATCGGTTGCTAAGTGAATCTGGGCTGAATACCCAGGGCATCAATCAGGTGATTTGTACGGGCGGCAGCGCCTCGCTGCCCAAGATCGCCCGCTGGCTGCGGCAAAAGTTCCCCAATGCCACCATTGTGCAAGATACCTACCACAGCGATCGCCCTCCCAGCTGTAGCCGGGTCACCTACGGTTTGGTCAACCTGGTGCGCTACCCCCAGGTGCTAGACCTGACTCGCCACCAGTACAGCGACATGTTCCTGCTGATGGAGGTGCTGCGGGCGCTCCCCGAGCAGCCCATGCCCCTCAACGGCATTTTGCACCTGCTCAAAGAGCGAGGGCTAAATGTGGAAGCCTGCCAGGCCCACCTGATGGCGCTACTGGAAGGCCGCCTGCCCCCCGGCCTGCTGCCCAGCACCGGCAGCAGCCCTCTGGTGCTAGCCCCGATCAGCAATGAGTTGGTAAAGCTGGCCACTACCCCTCTGTTTGCCCGCCCTAACGGTCAAGTGTATGTGCCCAACTTAGAACAGGGCGCACGGCTGCAAGCCTACATGGAGCAGCTCTTGGCCGATAAGCACCAGACGCTGGTTGACCCCCTGCTGAGCCAGCTCACAGTGCTGAATGTGTAGGAGAGAAAAGCCACCACCCTCAGATTTCTGGGGGCAGGTTGTGGGTAGCATCGTCCTTTTAAGGCTGAGCTTACAATGGGGTTATACGAAATCCGTATTGAGAAACCCTGATTCAAAACAGGGATCTTGTAGGGGGCATTGCAGTGAAATGCCCCCTACAAGCCGGAGGTAACCAAGTAGGATTCGGTATTAACCGTTGCTGAGGATAGGCAGGCGATGGTGATAACCACGCCACAACTGGCCGACCTGATGCCAGATGAGACCCAGCTGGAAGGCATTCTGCTTACTCAATCAGCAAGGTTTTCGTCAAAATGACCATCCACGCCATCCCTTCTGGGGAGGGCGCGCCTACGGCTGCGATGTTGGGCGGCACGGGAGTGGGGCCGCTCCAGTCGTTGGGGTCGGCATAGCCAAGGGCGTGAAGGATTTTGATGGTGCGGTCTATGCCTGCCAGGCTGCCGTAGAGCATGTGGCGCACCCGCTCGGGTCGGGGCTGAGGTCTTGCAGATTGAGACGGCGGAATGTTCGACGCGCCGCTGGCGTCGGGTTCGAGGTATTCAAACATCGGTTCTGTGTTCCTTTTTGGGTTTGAGGAAGACAGAACGCGAAAACCCTAGCTAACCGCAGCTGAGGTGCAAACTGGGAGAGCTAGGGTACGATCGACCTTAGCCCGGCAATCTGCGAGGTAGATTTGCTGGGTTAGCTGTCTGTTGGTGTTCCACCACCTTCAGACAGCGCCAAAGCTTTCGAGTTCTGCATGGCACCGCTCGGGTTGAACGGCTTAATGTAAGAGAGTACTGGTACAGACGCTCCCCGTCAAGCGTGAAGGGGAACTGACAGCAATTCTCACCTTGAAACATATGTACTGTTTTTAGTGCTTCTGAGCGACTGTTGGACTCACCCTCCAGACGAGAGAATAAGACTTTCAGCCTTCAGTCCTGAGCACATTGGCCCGATTGGATAAGGCTCATTTCCAAAATGAGAATTGCTGGGGAACCGACCCGTAAAGGAAAGTTGAAAATTTGCCGCCTACGACAGAGGGGTGCTTATACTGAACTGCGTCAACCTAGTCGGCTCGCTAGAGTAACTAAGTCAACGCAATTCTATCTAATTACGTTGACAGAAATATTAAGCTGTCTGATTTATACCTAGTCAGCCTAAAAGTATGTTAAGCGAAAATCTTTTCTCTAATTACGAGTTAGACATTTTAATTAATTGCTCTCACAAACCTGAGCTCCATTTAGGACTTAGCAGAGTAGATTAAAGACAATCCACGACACTTTGCTTTCAACTAAATAGCATGTCATGCCACGAAACCACACAATTGACTATATTCGATTAATCTCTGCTTTCGGCGTTATTCTAATTCATCTAGCGCCATCATCATTAAATGCAGAAAGCATAACGAGATATTTTGGAATAGGATCTGTGCCTTTTTTTCTACTTACATCTCTTTACTTATTTCAATCAAAAGCCGCTAGATTCGATAAAATTAATTTCTTGCGCATTCTAATTCCATATGCCTCTTGGAGTGCTATCTACCTCATATTTCGCACTATAAAAAGCTTGTTAACTCATGCGAGAGTAGATTATGATTGGTTTGCGATAGTCTTCCTTGGAGGATCTGCGGTTCAGCTTTATTTCCTTCCTCTTCTTTTATGCTTTTTGATAACAGCATCAGCAATTAACACGTTGTTCGCAGAGCGAGATTGCAAAACTCCAGCTAAGTTCCTAGCTGTTTTTTCTGTTATATTTTTGATTGTTGCTAGCAATTTCCTCAAGGGATCTAGCTATTTGGGTTTTAGTAGTGACTTTTTCCCAAAATCTCTATATTATATTGTTTTCTCTAAGGCAATCTTAATTCTGATTCCATATTTAATAAAGATGCAAAGCCAGGTATTTTTTTATGGCATCATAAGCGCATCTGCTCTACTGTTTCTAGGTATTGAGAGCAGATTTTTTCCTGATAGCCTCGCCTCGCTTTTTCTTGCATCAATTATTTTGATGGTTTGTTTAATGTGTCCAGTTCACACGACATCCAAGCTCAAGAAAAGTATCTTGAGTACAACTTATGGAATTTATCTCTGTCATCATTTGTTTATTGAAATTATTGAATTTGCTCTTAATAAATCATCTTTAGATTATTTGCCATATTCAGTGTCGTCAAAATTGATAGTTGCTTTTGTCGTTATTATTCTTTCAACTCTTTTTGTTTTATTGATTCGTAGGTGGGAAATTTTGGCATTTCTGCTTCTTGGTGAAGCAAGGTCAAATAAAGCTCTAGAGTCTACCTAATTAATTTATTGTACCTGAGTCACCAAGATGCTCAATGCATTGGTAGCAATAGCAGGGTTGGGGCATTTTTAGGCGCGATCGCCTCAACGCTAGATCTTGTTCTGACCTCTAACCCAAATTAGCTCACAGTTCTAAGGAACCCGTTTGCTTTCCTTCCTATTAGCTAGCGGGCCTTGAGCGTTTGCTCATCAAAGATCCTAAGCGCTTTAATCTTGCACTACGATCGCACCATCCCCCGCTCAACTAAAGCACCATGCTCACCGTCAGCCCAGAGCGCATTCAGCTGCCCCCCGGCAGCACCGTTACCCTGCACTACCAAACCTGGGACGACTACGAGACCCTGCTAGCCAGCCGTCGCGACGATGCCGCCATCAAAATCCGCTTCAACGCCCACACTTAGCAAATCTCGATGCAGCATATTTAGTTGTGGTACAAGTAGACTAACTGATATGGGCTTCTAGCTTGCGATACAGCTTTGACTGGGATCCTACAAAAGAGGCTGCTAATCTGCGGAAGCACGGCGTGTCGTTTCGACAGGCGTCTAGCGTCTTTCGCGACCCTCAACAACTTTCTGTTTACGACGAAGAGCATAGCCAGCAGGAAGACCGTTGGATTACCCTTGGAATAGACAATCGGGGCATTGTGCAGGTCGTCATTCACACCTTCGAGCAGCTTGACCCTAGCCTGTGCCAAATCCGAATTATTTCAGCTCGCAAGGCAACCAGAGCAGAGATTTTGCAATATCAGGAGACTGAGGGATGAAAGCAGAGTACGACTTTTCTGGGGGCGAGAGGGGAAAGTTTTATCACCCCGAGGCCGAATTTCAGTTTCCTATTTACCTGGAGCCTGATATCAATGCCACGATGAGTCGCCTGGCGGAGGAAAGTGGCGTAGAGGTGCAAGCTCTGGTAAATGAGTGGCTGCGGGCCAACCTCAAACTGCTAGAAAGTGTGAGGCGGGCAAGTTAAGCCGACAGTTATACCCCAGAAAAATCCCCCTGCTTTCTTAAAAAGCAAGGGGATTTGGGTTAGCTATGCGAGTTCTCTAGTTCAGTGCTTCGAGGTAGTCGCGAACGCGGTTGCGGCGCTTGGGCTGACGCAGCTTCTGCAGCGCCTTCGACTCGATCTGGCGCACTCGCTCGCGCGATAGCTCCAGGGCGCGGCCAATTTCGGCCAGGGAGTAGGGGGTGCCATCGCCAAGGCCAAACCGCATGTTGATCACGTCTTGCTCGCGGGTGGTGAGGTCGGCCATCAGCTGCTGCAGATCGCGGCGCAGCGACTCGCGGATCAGCATGTCTTCGGGCGACATGCAGTCGGTTTCGAGCAGGTCGCCCAGCTCGGTGTCGCGGTCTTTGCCCACCTTGGTTTCGAGAGAAACGGCGCGAGGAACGCGCAGCAGCACTTCGCGCACCTGAATGGCGGTCATGTCAAGCTCGCGGGCGATATCTTCGATGGAGGGGGTGCGGCCTTTCTCCTGGGAGAGCTTGCGCTGGGCCTTTTTAATTTTATTGAGCTTTTCGGTGATGTGGACGGGCAGGCGAATGGTGCGGCTCTGGGTCGCGATCGCCCGCGTAATGCCCTGACGAATCCACCAGTAGGCGTAGGTGCTAAAGCGATAGCCCTTGGTGGGGTCAAACTTCTCGACCGCTCGCTCTAGGCCCAGGGTGCCTTCTTGAATCAGATCGAGCAGCTCCAGGCCCCGGTTTTGGTACTTTTTGGCCACCGATACCACCAGGCGCAGGTTGGCCTTGATCATGTGCTCTTTGGCGCGAATGCCTTCGGAGATAGCCTTTTCTAGCTCGGGCACGGTGAGGTTGCTCAGTTCGGCCCAGGCCCGCTTGCCTGCGGACAGGGTGGGCTTGAGGTCGGTAATGGGCACTTCAGCCGCACTGGCCCAGCGCTCTAGGGAAGGGCGATAGCCCAGCTGCGACGAGAGGCGATCGCGGGCTTTGAGCAGGTTGCTGTAAACCGCTAAAATGCCGCCTTTAGCCTCAGCGGCCTGGGTCAAATCTTCAAGCAGCTGCATGTAGCCCTGCACAGCCTGGGCCTCAGAGACCTCTTCGTGGCGCTCTAGCAGGCGCACTCGGCCAATTTCTTGCAAGTAGAGGCGCACCAAATCGGTGGTGTGCTTTCCCTTTAGCACGGCGGCTGCGTCGGTTTCAAAATCGCTGTCAGCCGCTTCGGCAGGGGAAAAATCATGGCTCGGAAGGGCCGCCCCCTCATCCTCCTCTCCCTGGTTGGGAAGGCCAAACTCCTGATCGGACAGGGCGGAGGCTTCATTTTTCTTGTAGTGGGGTGTTGCTACCATGACGCTCTCTAGTAACGTGTCTAAACGTGTGCCGATGGGCCATTTGCCAACTTGAGCCTAGTGTTCCCAAACCATCAGGACTTTAGAACAAGGGCTTGAGTTCCAGGGCGGGGGCGGGCTAGCCTAAGCCAGCCACGGGCACCAGCGCCTGTGGGGGTTAAACGTCAGCCCTGCTGGTAAATCCTTTTTAGAAATCCCAGAGGTTTGAAGACGATCGATGCAGATCGGGGGCTGAGGTAGGCAAATGTGAACCGACACCATAATCTACGCCGCCATCTGCCGTAATTCCTGAAGGAACGCTGCACCTTGGCAAAAACCTCACATTGATGGCGCAGCGATTATAGGATTAGGGCATTTGGTGCAATTGGGAGCAGACTTCGCTAATGACTGACGGACTTCCCTGGACAGCCGACGCCCAGGCTAAGCTCAAAAATATTCCGTTTTTTGTGCGCGCTCAGGCCCGCAAGCGGATTGAAGATGTCGCGCGCGAGATCGAAGCCGAGGCGGTGACGGCGGACTTGGTAGAGCAGGTGCGGCTGGAATTTGGCCAGTAGAAGACTCAGACCCTGAGTTGCAGGTCGTACTCGTAACGAGTATGATTTAGAGAAGGCCGGGGCCATAGTGGTACGATTTCAAGACTAGGCCCGCAGGCCGCATCACAGATTTGTTGGTTATCCATTCGATTGACAGAACTAAAGAGAGGCCATATGGTTGCAACCGCTGAAAAAAACAAGACTAAGCGCGGGTTTTACCCCACTCGCATTGATATGTCGGCTGAGGTGCGATCGCAGGTTTGTGACGTGCTAAATAAAACGCTGGCCGCCACCCTCGATCTCAAGACCCAGACCAAGCAGGCTCACTGGAATGTGAAGGGCATGAACTTCTACCAGCTGCACGAGCTGTTTGACGAGCTGGCGGGTGAACTGGAAGGGTACGTCGATATGGTGGCCGAGCGCGTTACCGCCCTAGGTGGTACCGCCATGGGCACAGCCCGTATGGCCGCCGCCGAGTCGATTTTACCCGAGTACCCCGTTGATGCGGTGGAAGGGCCTGAGCACGTGACCGCTCTGGCCGAGCGCTTTGCCGCCTACGGTAAGCACGTGCGCGAAGCGATCGACACCACCGATAACCTGGGCGACGCCGACACCGCCGACCTCTACACCGAGATCTCTCGCACCATTGACATGCGTCTGTGGTTCCTGGAGGCGCACCTGGTGAAGAAATCTGATCGGGGTTAGTTCTAGCCGTTTGTGCTTAGGCTGAGGCCGGGGAGACATAGCCGTCTCCCCGGCCTTGTTGTTTATGCTGATTTGAGCGAATACCATAGTGCTTCAGTAGCACTTTTGCTAACTATGGCTAACCCGGTTTCTCAATATCCTGGCGCTGATGCGAGCGATATTACCGCAGACGGCGCGATCGCCCTGGTGAACTCCGCTGAGCATCAGCATGATCATGGGCATGGGCACACCCACACCCACGGTGCCGTAGACCCTGAGATTGCCGCCTCGGATCGGGGGCTGTGGGCGGTAAAGTGGTCGTTTGTGGGGCTGGTGATCACGGCGATCGCCCAGGCTGTGGTGTTTGTCTTCTCGGGCAGCGTGGCGCTAATGGCCGACCTGATTCACAACGTGGGCGATGCCATGACCTCGGTGCCCCTGGGGGTGGCCTTTGTGCTGTCTCGTGCTAAGGCTTCACCGCGCTTTGCCTACGGCTATGGACGGGCCGAAGATTTGGCTGGGGTGGCGATCGTGGCGGTGATTTTCCTCAGCGCGCTGATTACCGGATACGAATCGATTGAGCGGCTTCGCCATCCCCAGCCCTTAGATCATTTGGGAGCGCTGGCGGCGGCGGCGGTAATTGGCTTTGTGGGCAATGAGGTGGTGGCCCTGTTTCGCCTGCGGGTGGGGCGCGCGATCAATAGCGCAGCCCTGGTGGCCGATGGGCTGCACGCTCGCGCCGATGGGCTGGTCAGCCTGGCGGTGCTGGTCAGCGCTCTGGGGGTGGGGCTGGGCTACCCCTGGGCCGACCCAGTAATGGGGCTGGGAATTACCCTGGTGCTGCTGCGGGTGGTGTGGCAGTCGGGCCAAACGGTGTTTACCCGCCTGCTGGATGGGATAGAGCCAGAGGTGCTCGATCGCCTGCGCCATGAAGTAGATCACGGGGTTGCAGGGGCAGCCAGCATCAGGCAGGTGAAGGGGCGCTGGCTAGGGCACCGGCTGCATGGAGACGTAACTTTGGCTGTAGAGGCCAATCTTTCAGTGGCGGCGGTGGCGGCGATCGCTGCCCAGCTCAAAGCTCATCTGCACCAGCAGATGCCCTACTTGGCCGAGGTTACCATTCAAATTCAGCCCCAAGCACCCGCTACGATCCTGTGATCCTGAATCCCGAATGAATACCTCGATTTGTAGGGGCGTAGCATGCTACGCCCCTACGGGGTTTCTGGTTATGAACCGGGGTTTACCAAATCAGATTTTGATGAGACTAAATTCGCCTTGGCCAGCCCCGGTTGGGCTGGGCAAACACCGTTTGCCCCTACACCAGCCGCCTGTTCGGAACGGGATTATGCGATTCAGATTTGGTATGAGACTAGCTGGATTTCCTTGTAGCTTCAACCTACCCGCCGAGCTGGTGGCAGCGCGCGAGCCGCAGCATCATGGCATCGAGCCGGGCCAAATCGCCAAAGCCCCCCCCCTGGCCGGTCAAAAAGCCGCCCATTCGCAAAGAGGCAATGCGGGGCACCTGCCAGTACCACAGCGCCGGCAGGTGGCCTTTGGGGGCATCGAGATCAAACTCTAGCCAGTTATAAAACCGCAGGAACCCGACGGGCCGCAGCGAAAACAGCATCAGCCACCCCACATCCTCAAAAAAGGGGTGGGGGGTAGACCAGTTGCGCAGGGCGGGGTCAAAGTCTACGGTTTCTAAAATGTCGGCATAGATCTGAATCTGGGTTGAGAAGCCAAAGTGCCCGCCGCTGGCTCTCTGCCAGCGATCGTCAATGGCCTGTAGCAGTTGGCAGGGCAGGGCAGCTACCGCCTCGGTCGTTAGGTAGGGCTGCTGGCGGGGCTCTTTTCCCCGCGATCGCATTGCTTCACTGCTTCGGCTGTCGGCTACGGCATCCTGCAGCAGATCTGCTGTTAGCCGATCGGCCTCTTCCCAGTCTTCTTCACCGAGCAACAGGCTGAGTTCGCTGAGGCTTTCTTCTAAACTGTTATTAGTGGCGCTAGCGAGCACGGGCAAGCCCTCCGATTAGGCGAGTTGGGTGGGAAACGTGGTGTCGAGGGCCGGAATCGCCACGGCCTCTGAGGGCATGCACTCATTCAGGTGATGGATGACAGCGGCCATGACCTCTAGGTCGATTTTGTAGCGATCGCTGAGGCTGGGGCAGCACCAGCGCCAGGTGGGCAGGTGGCCCTGGGTCGCTTCAAGGCTAAAATTGAGGTCGTGGTAGGGCTTGTAGCCTCGGGAAAACAACGAGGAGGCCTCGCGCCAGCCCAGCACCTGCTCAAAGGCTAAACATCGCTGGCGATCGTCCGGCTGAATTTTTGACTGGACTTGATAGACCTGCTGCTGAGCTTTAAACCCAAAGCGCCCATTGCTATAGCGGTTCCAGAGGCCGTCAATGGTGGCTACATCAGTTGGCGACAGTCGCGATACAGTGGCGGCGGTAGCGGGCTGCATATCGCAGTTGAGCGCCTTGAGAATAACGATTTCGGTTTCCATATCGGCCTCGTGCCAGGTCTGCTGGTGGAGCAGGCTGCGCAGACGGTTGTAGTCGACCCCAGCGGCAGACTCCACGCTGCCGTACAGGTCATCGCGTACCTGCGCCTCAATCGCGATCGCCTCATCGATGGGGATATCTCGCAGGAGGCGAGACTGATCGAGGCGGCCCTGGTCAAACTCAGAGGGATATAGGCCATTAGCCATGGCCTGGCGGCACATCTCCCGGTATTGGTTGAGACGCTGCTGGGCCTGCTGAGCTTGCTTTTGGCGCTCGGTCTCGGCTTTGGCCGCCGCTTCTAACCTGGTATCTTCAGCGGTTTTAGCCGTAGACAGCTCGGTTTTGAGCTGGGTGTCGTTGTCGTAGCGCTGCTGGTGCGCTTGGTAAATGGCTTCCGCTTCGAGGATGGGCAGGCCCAAGTTTTCGGCTAGCTCTTGCAGTACAGGCCAAATGTCTTTGGGGGCAAAGGACTGACCTGCGCCCACGGTATGCAGGCGACTAAACTCTGCGGCAGTGATGTCTTCGAAGTGGCGGCGTTTTTCGGTTTGGGTGCGGTAAGGCCCAGTGGCGCTGGCATTGAGCACTTCAGCCTGTTCGACCGAGAGGCCCAGGCGCTGGCGCAGCAGGTTGAGGTTGTCGAGTTCGGTGGGCGACAGTTCGCCTTGGGTGCGGCTGTAGGTTTCGGCTTCGGCCAAGTAGTCTCGCTCTGGGGGAAACAGCAGCCCGCTTTGGGCTGCGGCTATAAAACCCATCAGATCGTCGGCCTGGTGAGTTTCGATGCGCAGGGTAATGCCGTCTAGTTTGAAAGAGAAAGCCGTTTTGATGGGATTGTAGTAGAGGCGATCGCGCAGCCGCCGCAAAATCGGCCCCAGCATATCTGGGTGAGCGTCAAACTTGACCCCAACTCGAACCTCGGCGACATCTCTAATTTCTGAGAAGGGTTCAAAGCGGGTTTGACTCATGTCATCGAGATCGCGCAGATCTTCAATTAAGTAGTGAACCTCAGTCGCCACATCGTCGCTCTTGAGCTGAGGATCTATGAACTTGATTGAAAATTTAATATCTTGCGCCAAGCCAGCACCTCACAGACGCACCCCAGACCGGGCTTTAGCCAACGGTTCATTCCTTCGCAACTTTATAGTAAGCCAGATAGCAAATACAGCTCATCTAAAACGCTCTTTTCAAGGGCATCAGCCTCTTGCGGGCTGAGGTGGTAAAAGTCTCGGGCTAGGGTCAGGCGGCCCCGGTTAAACTCCGAGCCAGAGAGCTGAGCCATAGTGGCCTGACGGAACTGATCTACCTCGGGCGCAATGTTCAGCGGTACCAGCGCATCGATTACCAAGGCAACAAAGGCCTGACGATAGCGATCTAAGCGCTGCTGTTGCTCACGGTATCGCTGGCGCTCGGCTTCGGCCTTGGCCTCCCGCTGCTGGCGATCCCGGTCGGCTTGCTGGCGCAGAGTGTTGAGGCGCTCGGCTTTGAGAAACTGGGCATCGGCCTCGGGCAGGCTCATAGTGTCGGCTTTTGCCTGCATCACCTGCCACAGTTCGCTATCGAGGTCGCTCTCCTGCTTATACACCAGTAGCTCTCGACGAAAGTGCTGGTACTTTTCGCTCAGGGTTTTGAACGGCCCCATCGCCTTGGCGTTGAGGTCGTTAGTCTCTTCACTGTAAAGCCCCATGCGATGGCGCATCAGGAGTAAGTTGGCTTTAGCAGCTGGAGTTAGTTCGCCAAAAGTATTGACATAGTCTTCAGCCTTGGTGAGGTAAAGCTCCTGGGGCGGCAGCAGTGCTTCGCCCAGGGGCAGCAGCTGGGCCAGTTCCTTAGCCTGGTCAGTTTGCAGCGTCAGCGTGTAAGTCGGCGGAATGTTGATGGCAAACAGAGCCTTCTGCTTAGTCCGCTCTAGCCAATTGCCCACGCACCGCAACACTACATTGAACTTGTCGAGAGGGGCCTCAAACTGAAGGCCGGTGTACATTGTGCCCCCAGAACCTTTCGCCGCGGGGAGATTGTCGGCGTGCCGCTGAGCGTCCCCTTGAGACCCATAGAAAAAAGAAAAGGCCGTTTGCTCAAGCTCGCTCAAGGCAGAAACGGTGCTGCGTAAGACCTGAACTGCCGCGTGTACAACTTTTGGATCTAACCCAGATTCTGAAGACTTAACTGAAAGTCTAAATCCTTTTAGTAAGTCAGTGTTCTCAGGCATAGCAGAGTATTAAGCGAATAGAAATAGTATATCAGCACTGATAGAACCGCAATCAGCCAAAAAACTTTATAGCGGCAAAAAATTCTCTGAGACAGCGCGATAAAATTTGCGTCAATTCCGGCCTGAAATCTATACTTTTTGGCTATACCGGCTTTGCGGTGATAAGACAATCTTATATGCTGCTATAGCTAGGTTTCAGCCGTTGATCGACTAGCATTTTGTATTTCCTGTACACTTCTCACCATAGATCCGGAAGAGCCTACTTTTTTTAGTTCAACCTTCACCCTAGAGTGTAGATTTGCTTTAATTCAGGTAGTCAGAACACATCAGGGATAAGTCATGATGTCCATATTCCTTTCGGCTCTCCCGGCTTTGCGCTGATAAGGCAAACTTATGTCAGGCTATCACTGGGTTTCAGCCGCTAGCCAGGTAGTGATTTGTAGTCGTTTATACGGTTTTAACCACAGATCCGGAAGAGCCTTCCTTTCCTACCGGCGCAGAGACAGCCAGATGGTTACTCGGAAGATTTATAGGGAGCTAGCCAGTCACTGCGATGAGGGACTGCCAGCGCTTTCTTCGCTTGGTAAGCCTCTCGTTCGGTACGGATAAAGGTCTTAAGTTCTTCAATCCCCTTGGGTTTAGCAGGTGCACTCTGGGGGGGTGGGCATGACCGCCGTACCTCGGTGTTAGCAAATAAGCAATCTCCGTGATTATACGGAAACATTTCCATGAGTAATTTCGGATCACTATATTTTATTCTGATTAGTATTTCTATAATCAAAAAACAACCTAACTTTTTGATCTTACAGCCAACTTCCCCACCGATTTAACCTAAAGAGCGCAAGGACATTGTCTTTCGTGAGCTTGCCAGCAACAGGATGCTGCTTGCCTAGCGCTTTGCCCTCCCGGCTTTGTGGTGATAAGACAATTTTATATCCCGTCCATAACTAAGTTTCAGCTGCTAATTAAATGACGTTTTACATCTTCCTGAACAGTTTCCGCCATAGATCTAGAAGAGTCGGCGATTTAACACTCAACTCCTCGTTAAATTCTTTCCCAGTCGCAAAATCATATACAGTATATTCAATTACGCCGAACATACTTTTCGTTGTCTTTTCAATCCCCGATTCAAATCTTCTCATTGCTATCTCAAGTGTACTCGTCATGACAGTTTTTTGAATGATGTCAAAATCTTCGAGTGCCTTCATAAGTTCTTCTTCGTAACGAGATGGAGGATCTTCTAACCTTTTTAGATAGATCGCTACATCATTAAACTCATGCCTTAGGATCCATCTGCATCTATAAATAAACTTGCCAGAAAAACCTAGATTAGAAGCTTCGCTTCTAAAAGTCCAGCGTATTCTGAACCTGGGATATTCATATCTATCCTGATCCTCTAATTCGCTCTCATCTATCTTTTCGTGATCATTCATATATGGATTTGTTCTGTTTTGAAAATCTTGACAATCACTTGTTGATTGATCTTCTTGAGTTGAGAAGCAGTCAGGGGCAAGCCAAATCTTTATCCCTGTATTTTCTATTATCTTTTTAAGATTAGATGAAGAAATGTGAGCGGTTAGTATCACCAACTCCTTTTCTTCTTGAATAAAATTTTTATAATGGTTTAACTGCCCTATTGCCTCATATGCATTCTTTCTATTGAGTGATAGTTTGCACTCGATTATGTGTTCGTCTGTTAGGATGTCTATTCTTCCTTCTTGGGTTCCAACAGGAAATTCTGCTTGACACTTTATTCCTTTCCTTTGTAGTTTGTTGACGGCATAGGCCTGAAGCTCTTTTTCGGTAGAGAATTCCATTTTGAGCCTGTGCAGTTAAACTATAGCAATTCGGATTGATTCGTAGAGGTAAAACGGGTATATTGCTCGTTCAGATGAACCGTCTACACTACGAATTCATGCAGAAATTCTATACACCTATGGCATTTTTATTTCATTGATTCTTGAATAGGTATTAAATAAAAAGCTTCGAAATCCCATGACTTCGAAGCTTTCTGGCAACGATGGTTGCGGCTCACAGCAACTAAACAAGCACTGTGATTATTTAAAACCTACGGAAGCCTGCCACACGAAAGCCAGCAGCAGGAAAAACACGGGGATGATAGGCAGCACGTCCACCAAGGGATCGAACAAAGAGTAGGCCTCGGGCAGCTTAGCCAGCAGCATTGCGACTTCCATTTAATGATTATCCTCTCATGACACAGCCGAAACCAGCCCCAGAAGCCAGCAGAGCCATAGGCTTAGCGCCTGAGCTGGAATCTGAGAATTGGTAAATTTTCTTCGCATTTTATCACGGCTGGGGGGCGTCGATCGCGGTTGCTGCCGAGTTTGGGGCGAGCCAGTGGGCAAATTCAGCGGCAAAGCGATCGCCCACAATCGCCTCCCGGATCCGCTGAGTAAAGCGCACCAGCTCGGTGATGTTGTGAATCGAGATCAGGGTAAAAGCCAGCATTTCCTTGGCGTGGATCAGGTGGCAGAGGTAGGCGCGGGTAAAGTGCTGGCAAGTGTAGCAGGGGCAGGTGGCGTCAAGGGGGGTGTAGTCGCGGCGAAAGCGCTGATTTTTGACGTTCCAGCGATCGCCACCCACCAGCGCCGCCCCGTGGCGGGCCAGCCGAGTGGGAATAACGCAGTCGAACAGGTCTACCCCCGCTGCGATCGCCTGGGCCATTTCTCTGTACGTGCCCACACCCATCAGGTAGCGGGGCTTGTGCTCGGGCAGGCAGGGGGCCGTGGCTTTGACGATGGTTTCGATCAGCTCTGGCGGTTCGCCCACGCTGACCCCACCGATCGCATAGCCCGGCAGATCGAGGGTGGCTAGCTGCTGGGCCGCCTCGGTACGCAGATCGGGGTAGACGCCGCCCTGCACAATGCCAAACAGCGCCTGATCTGGCCGTTTGTGGGCCTCAGCACAGCGCTGGAGCCAGCGCCAGGTGCGATCTGTAGATGCCTTGATGGTCTCGCGGCTACAGGGGTAGGGGGGGCATTCGTCAAAGGCCATGATCACATCAGCCCCGAGGTCGTTTTGAATTTGAATTGAGGTTTCGGGACGGATATTGATAATGCGGCCATCCTTGGGCGACTTGAAGGTAACGCCGTCTTCGGTGATGGTGCGCATCTGGCTAAGGCTAAACACCTGAAAGCCGCCCGAATCGGTCAGCATGGGGCCATCCCAGCCCATAAAGCGGTGCAGGCCGCCCGCCTCGGCCACAATATCTTCGCCCGGCTGTAGGTGCAGGTGGTAAGTGTTGGAGAGCACCATCTGCGCCCCGGTGGTGGCGAGCTGAGCCGGGGTGACGGTTTTGACGTTGGCCAGGGTGCCCACGGGCATGAACCGGGGCGTGTGTACCGGGCCGTGGGGGGTGGAGAAGGTACCGGCCCGCGCCTGGGTGTGGCTACAGCGAGCGTCGCAGCTAAAGGAAAAAGCCTGGGTCAAGATGGGCGCTCCGGGGAGCAGAACAAAGGGCAGAGCGGCATTTATCGTAGCATTTGGCGGTGCAGCGGGTATGGCGCAGCTTTGCTACCCTGGGTCTAGCGATTTCCTTTTGTAAAGCAAGCACTCAGCCCATGGCCACGGCTTTAGACAAACGTTCTGACATACGTTCTGGCACCATGGTGGCGCGCTTCAAAGCCCTGGCTGACCCGCTGCGGCTGGAGGTGATTGAGCTGCTGCGATCGCAGGAAATGTGCGTGTGCGATTTGTGCGATCGCATGGACATTGCCCAGTCGAAGCTCTCCTTTCACCTCAAAACCCTGCGCGAGGCGGGGCTAATCTCCGCCCGACAGGATGGCCGCTGGATCTACTACCGCCTCAACTCGGCGGAGTTTGGCGAACTGGAAGACTACCTCAGCACCCTGCACCAGCTCAGCCCCCAGCGCCCCGCCAGCCCCTGCTCGCCCGATCGGGACTGATACCCTGTCCAAGATGGACAGCCGGGACGGCTATCCCACCAGGCAAAGGCACCCTTCCCATTCAGATTGGGAATTTTGCTTAAGTTCAACAAACACTGACATTAGCCAGCAGCCCCGCCCGATCCCGCTCGATCGCTTTAATCTGAGCAAACGGATCTTGCGAATACCCCTTAAAATGATTTGGATTTTTCATAAGCACCCCTGTAGCCTATGCCCCGCCGTGATGACATCAAAAAGATCTTGCTGATCGGCTCTGGCCCGATTGTGATTGGCCAGGCCTGCGAGTTTGACTACTCTGGCACCCAGGCCTGCAAAGCGCTGCGGGAAGAGGGTTACGAGGTGGTGCTAATCAACTCCAACCCGGCCACCATCATGACCGACCCGGAGACCGCCGATCGCACCTACATCGAGCCGCTGACCCCAGAAATTGTGGAGCGGGTGATTGAGCGGGAGCGCCCTGACGTGCTGCTACCGACCATGGGTGGCCAGACGGCGCTAAATTTGGCGGTGACGCTGGCCAAAACCGGCGTGCTAGATCGCTACGGCGTCGAGCTGATTGGGGCCAAGCTCGAAGCGATTGAGATGGCAGAAGATCGCAAGCTATTTAAAGAAGCGATGGCGCGAATTGAGGTGCCAGTGTGCCCCTCGGGCCTGGCCGAAACCATGGATGAGGCCAAGCAAATTGCCAAACAGATTGGCACCTTCCCCCTAATTATTCGGCCCGCCTACACCATGGGCGGTACCGGCGGCGGCATCGCCTACAACCAGGAGGAGTTTGAAACAATCTCGCGATCGGGGCTTGACGCCAGCCCGGTATCGCAAATTCTCGTTGAGCAGTCGCTGCTGGGCTGGAAAGAGTACGAGCTGGAGGTGATGCGCGACCTGGCCGATAACGTGGTGATTATCTGCTCGATCGAAAACCTTGACCCGATGGGCGTACACACGGGTGACTCGATTACCGTGGCCCCGGCCCAGACTCTCACCGACAAAGAGTACCAGCGCCTGCGCGATGCCTCGATTAAGATCATTCGCGAGATTGGTGTTGAGACCGGCGGCTCGAATATTCAGTTTGCGGTTGACCCCGACAACGGTGAGTTCATCGTGATTGAGATGAACCCCCGCGTGTCGCGCAGCTCGGCCCTGGCGTCGAAGGCGACGGGCTTTCCGATCGCCAAGTTTGCGGCCAAGCTGGCGGTGGGCTACACCCTCAACGAAATTTCCAACGACATCACCAAGAAAACCCCGGCCAGCTTTGAGCCCACCATCGACTACGTGGTGACCAAAATTCCTCGCTTTGCCTTTGAAAAATTCCCCGGTACCTCCTCCACCTTGACCACGCAAATGAAATCGGTGGGCGAGGCGATGGCCATTGGCCGCACCTTCCAGGAGTCGTTTCAGAAGGCGCTGCGATCGCTGGAAACTGGGCGAGCGGGCTGGGGCTGCGATGGCCCCGAAAAGCTGCCCAGCCTCAACGAAATTCGCCCCAAGCTGCGCACCCCCAACCCCGAGCGCATCTTCGACCTGCGCCACGCCATGCAGCTGGGCCTGACGGTCGATGACATCTACCAGCTCACGGGCATTGACCCCTGGTTTCTCAACCAGCTCTGCGGCCTGCTGAAGACCGAAAAGTTTCTCAAGCGCACGAAGCTAACCGAGCTTACCTACGAGCAGATGCGGGCGGTCAAGCGCCAGGGCTTTAGCGATCGCCAGATTGCTTACGCCACCGGCACCCACGAAGACACCGTGCGCGACTGCCGCAAAGAGCTGGGCGTGATTCCGGTCTACAAAACCGTCGATACCTGCGCCGCCGAGTTTGAGGCCTTTACCCCCTACTACTACTCCACCTACGAAGACGAAACCGAGGTGCTGCCCAGCGATCGCCCCAAGGTGATGATTTTAGGCGGTGGCCCCAACCGCATCGGCCAGGGCATTGAGTTTGACTACTGCTGCTGCCATGCCTCGTTCGCCCTGCGCGACGACGGCTACGAGACGATCATGGTCAACTCCAACCCCGAGACGGTTTCGACCGACTATGACACCAGC
Source organism: Nodosilinea sp. (assembly GCA_049646445.1). GTDB lineage: Bacteria > Cyanobacteriota > Cyanobacteriia > Phormidesmidales > Phormidesmidaceae > Nodosilinea. Next base: position 18,733 of record JBARVV010000094.1, read on the forward strand.
GATCGCCTCTACTTCGAGCCGCTGACCAAAGAAGACGTGCTCAACATCATTGAAGCCGAGAACCCCGTCGGCATCATCATTCAGTTTGGTGGCCAAACCCCACTCAAGCTGGCCGTACCGCTGCAGCAATACCTGGCCTCCCTCGCCACCACCGACACCAAGATTTGGGGAACTTCGCCAGATTCTATCGATACCGCCGAAGACCGGGAGCGCTTCGAGGCTATTTTGCGCGAACTCGACATCAAACAGCCCCCCAACGGCATGGCCCGCAGCTACCAAGACGCCCTCAAGGTAGCCCAGCAGATCGACTACCCCGTGGTGGTACGGCCCAGCTACGTGCTGGGCGGTCGCGCCATGGAAATCGTCTACTCCGACACCGACCTGGAGCGCTACATGACCTACGCGGTGCATGTGGAGCCCGACCACCCGATTTTGATCGACAAGTTTTTGGAGAACGCGATCGAGGTGGATGTCGATGCGATCGCCGACCACACCGGACAGGTCGTGATCGGCGGCATTATGGAGCACATCGAGCAGGCGGGTATCCACTCCGGCGACTCGGCCTGCTCACTGCCCACCATGACCCTGCCTCCTGAGGCTCTGACTACCATTCGTGACTGGACGATGAAGCTGGCCAAGCGCCTCAGCGTGATCGGCCTGATGAATATTCAGTTTGCCGTCAAGGGCGACGAGGTCTACATCATTGAGGCCAACCCCCGCGCCTCGCGCACGGTGCCCTTTGTCTCGAAGGCGATCGGTCATCCTTTGGCCAAGCTGGCGGTGCGGGTGATGTCGGGCAAAACCCTGGCCGAGCTGGGCTTCACTGAAGAAGTCATCCCCAAGCACATCGCCGTCAAAGAAGCGGTGCTGCCCTTCGACAAATTTGCCGGTACCGACGCCCTGCTCGGCCCCGAAATGCGATCCACCGGAGAAGTCATGGGCATCGACGCCGACTTCGGCAAAGCCTTCGCCAAAGCGGTGCTGGGGGCCAACCAAAAGCTGCCGCTCTCGGGCACCGTATTTCTGTCTATGAACGATCGCGACAAAGTCGCCGTCATCCCTGTCGCCAAAGAACTAGCGCACCTAGGCCTGAAGCTGATCGCCACCAGCGGCACCCGCAAAGCCCTGATGGACGAAGGACTTGACGTAGACCTAGTGCTGAAGGTACACGAAGGCCGCCCCAACATCGAAGACGCGATCAAGAACAGTGAGATCCAGCTGATCATCAATACCCCGGCAGGCAGCACTGCGATCGAGGACGACCGCTCGATTCGCCGTACTGCCCTGGCCTACAAGGTGCCAATCATCACCACTATCGCCGGGGCCAAGGCCACCACCGCTGCGATCGGCTCCCTGCAACAACATCCCCTCCAGGTCAAGTCCCTCCAGGAGTATGTGGGTATGTAGGCTAGGTAATCTCCCCTGAGTAATCTCCCCTGAGTAGTCTTAATAGAGGGCTACAAACCGCTCTCGGGTAAGGGGATGCTCTGAAACAGCTTAGTCTCTGGGCCGCTCCGGGGTTTAGTTCACTGGTAACTGACGCATGGACATTCGCACGGCGACGGAAGCCGATCTGCCGACCCTAGCGGCGCTGTATCGAGAAACGGTGCTGGCCCACGCCCCCCAGCACTACAGCCCAGCCCAAACCGAGGCCTGGGCTGCGATCGATGATAAAAGCGATCGCTTTCGCCAGCTAATTTTGGGGGTCACCACCTACCTGGCCCAAGACAACACCGGCATTCTCGGCTTTGCGGGCATCGGCGATAACGGCTATGTAGCCTCGGCCTACGTACGTCACGACTGCCTACACCAGGGCATTGGCTCACTGCTGATGCAGGCGGTGCTAACTCACTCCCAGGAGAAAAAAATCCAGCGCCTCTACGCCGAGGCCAGCGAGTTTAGCCTGGGGCTGTTCACCAAGTTTGGCTTTAGCCAGTACGACACCGAGGTCGTCGAGCGCAACGGCGTGCCCTTCACCCGCTATCTGGTGGAGCGAATTTTGGACGAGACCCCGTAGGGGCACAGCCTGCTGTGCCCCTACCCCTACGGTCATTTTCTAGCCACTCCATCGACCCGGGCGGCATGCTTGACCGCCGAGGCAACAGCGGCAGACACCCGCCCATCGAACACCGAGGGAATGATGTGCTCGCGGGTCAGCTCATGGGGGTTGACTAAAGCCGCGATCGCATAGGCCGCCTCTAGGTACATCGAGGGCGTAATCTCCTGAGCCCGACAGTCGAGCGCGCCCCGCAGCACCCCAGGAAAGGCCAGCACGTTGTTGATCTGGTTGGGGTAGTCGCTGCGGCCCGTGGCCATCACCGCCACCTGATCCGTCACTAGCTCGGGCTGAATTTCAGGAATCGGGTTAGCCATGGCAAACACAATTGGGTTGGGGGCCATCGACGCGACCATCTCGACGCTCACCACCCCCGGCGCGCTAACCCCCAAGAAGATATCGGCCCCAACCATGGCGTCGGCCAGGCTGCCCGACTCGTCTACGGCAAACTCTTTCTTCTGGGGGTTCAAGTCATCGCGGCTGTGGGAAATAATCCCTTTTGAGTCGCACAGCACAATGGCGGTAGCGCCAGCCTTTTGCAGCAGCTTGGCGATCGCCACTCCCGCCGCCCCCGCGCCGTTGATCACCACCTTGACCTGGGTGAGCGATTTGCTTACCAGCTTGAGTGCGTTGACCAGCGCCGCCAAGGTGACAATGGCGGTGCCGTGCTGGTCATCGTGAAATACCGGAATATCCAGCTCTTTGCGCAGCCGCGCCTCAATCTCAAAGCAGCGGGGGGCGCTGATGTCTTCTAAGTTGACGCCGCCAAAGACGGGGGCAAGCTGCTTGACCGCCGTTATAATGGCGTCGGTATCTTGGGTATCGAGGCAAATCGGAAAGGCGTCTAGCCCCGCAAACTTCTTAAACAGCAGCGCCTTGCCTTCCATCACCGGCAGGGCGGCGGCAGGCCCCAAGTTGCCCAACCCCAGTACCGCACTACCGTCGGTGACAATCGCCACCGTGTTGCCTTTGATTGTGAGGTCAAAGACGCGATCGGGGTGCTCGGCAATCTCCACGCACACCCGTCCGACGCCAGGAGTGTAGGCCATGGCCAGGTCGTCCTGGTTGTGCAGCTCCAGCTTGCTCTCGACGCTAATCTTGCCGCCCTCGTGGATCGCAAAAGTGCGATCGCAGATTTCTAAAATCTCAACCTCTGCCACGGTTTTGACCGCCGCAATAATGTCTTCTACATGGGCTTCGCTGGAGGCATCGACGTGCAGCACTCGCACCATATCGTAGCGGCTGCGGCTAATCAGCTCAAAATCGCCCAGGTTGCCCCCGGCTTCGGCGATCGCCTGGGTAACTCGCGCCAGCATGCCGGTTTTATTGGGCAGCTTGAGCCGCAGACTGAGACTGTAACTGGGGTTGGGGGTAAGAGTTGCCATGGAAAACCTTTGGGCGATCGCGCCAGCGAAATAGAAATGCCGTCTTGAGGGAATATTAAGCCTAACCACTCAGTTTAAGCGACTGAGCCGCTTAGGCCACTCAGCCTACCTGCATCTGTGTCTTCCCAGTGTGTGTGAAGATAGCAGTAGCGTCTGTTACCTATGCACGGTTTCTGGCGCACTGTTCCTGGCTAACCCTCACCGCCATGCCCAGCTTCTACAGCGAAGTCACCATCAACGCTCCCCGGTTTGCCGTTTGGGATGCCCTCGTCCGCAAAGAAGAATGGCACCGCTGGAACACTTTTCTCTACGACTGCGACCCCAACCTGCCCATCCGCCCCGGTGGCGAAATCTTCCTCGCCCTGCGCCGCTTAGAGGGCGAAGATGAAACCGAGTTTCAGCCCCGCGTGCTGGTGGTGCAGCCCAACTACTACCTGCGGTGGGTTTCTATTGGCCCCGGCTTCAAAAGCGAGCACGTCTTTGAGCTAGAAGATGTCGGCCCCAACCGCACCAAATACATTCACCAGGAGCGCATCTCCGGCTTTCTCTCCCGCATGTTTCTGCCCTTCATTCGCCGCGACGAAAAAGCAGGCATTCGCCGTATGGCTCAACAGATTAAACGCTACGTCGAGCATCACTACCGCAGGCAGTGGTGATAGATGAGCGAGTCAGCAGGTAATGTAGAGCAAAACCTCTTAATTAGCCTTAGGTCGGTACCCTCTACCCGCATCAACTCAATGCTCAAGGCAAGAAGCCTTTGGACATGATCTGGCTAACTGTATAAGGGCAATCCTGAGGGAAGGCAGCTTCAAATAAGCCAGTTTCTGCCGCCGCTCGTTCTACAGCGTTACCGTAGGCTTTAGTGCGTATGGTCTCTAAGTAAGGCCTTAGGCTAGGAGATGCCTCCACGCTATCCTCTAGGCGCTGGCGATGCTCAACGATACTTGCCTTCCAGCTGTTGCTTTGTTTGTCAGACTGAAACTGCCATTTCAGCAAATGTAGGAGCAAAATCACCAGGTTATTTCTTAGGCTTTGCCGTTCCCGTCGCCCCATGTCTTCAATTTCTTCAATCACGTTTTCCCAGTCGATCGCACCGTAGTCTTGGCGCTTGAGGGCGGCGGCTGTCGCTTCAATCCAGCCAAGATAGTCAGCTTCGTGTAGAGAAAGGGCCGAGGCGGGCCGAGCTGGGGTCATGGGCGATCGCCAGAAAACAAGCTTGAGTTGGCAACAGTCTAACATTTACCCCCAGGGTTCCAGGATCAAGACCCTCAGAGGCAAATGGTTAAACCATTCGGGTTTCTTTTCTACGTACGAATTACCGAATACGATGCGGGTGAGTACTCGCATTGACTCTTGCTGGCGATCGGTGGGAATGGGCTTACTCCACTCAATTGAGTCAGAGAAACTGAGTCAGAGAAACCCACATGGCTCATCTCTAAAATCACTCGATTTACCGCCGTGGGGCGTACACCTAACCCCCAGCGTATTCACAATACCGGCAAGCGGTGGGGGCTCTGGGGGAATTTGTAGACTAAAACGCTCTAAACAGCGGAGTCCTGGCGATAGCCACGGGCGGACAGCTCCAGCTCAAAGTCGAAACTTATCTGCTAGACTGTATCTTCGTCAGCCATCCGGTCTGCGCTGGCCAACAGAATTTGCTTAGCAGCCGTTCTTTTGATTAAATTCACTGCTCTTATGACTGGGCCCAGGTAGTTGATTTGGGATAGGGGCACCATTCGGAGCAAAAATTACATGACCTTTGAGCAACTCGGTCTTACGACCGGTTTACTTCGTGCTGTTGCCGATCAGGGCTACACCGAGCCAACTCCCATTCAGCAGAAAGCGATCCCCGCAATCTTAGACGGGCAAGATATTTTAGCGAGTGCTCAAACCGGCACTGGCAAAACCGCAGGCTTTACCCTGCCGCTCTTGCAGCGACTGGCTGCAAATAAAACCTCGGGCAAGCGCATTCCCCGTGCCCTAGTGCTCACCCCCACCCGCGAGCTGGCGGCTCAGGTGGGCGAAAGCGTGATCACCTACGGTAAGCACATGCCGTTTAGGGCGGCGATGATCTACGGCGGCGTTAGCTTTGGCGGCCAAATTCGCCAGCTGCGTCAGGGGGTCGATATTTTGATCGCCACCCCCGGTCGGCTGCTTGACCACGTTAGCCAGGGCACCATCGACCTCAGTGCGGTCGAGATCTTGGTGCTCGATGAGTGCGATCGCATGCTCGACATGGGCTTTATCCACGATATTCGCAAAATCATGGGTCGCCTGCCCGACGAGCGTCAAACCCTGATGTTTTCGGCCACCTTCTCTAAGCCCATTCAGCAGCTGGCCCACACCCTGCTGAAGTCGCCCGTGCAAATTGAGGTTGCCCAGCGCAATACCACCGCCGATCGGGTCGAGCAGGTAGTGCACCCCGTCGATCGCCATCGCAAGCGGGAGCTGCTGTCGCACATCATTGGTTTCCACAACTGGCAGCAGGTGCTGGTGTTTACCCGCACCAAGCACGGGGCCAACCGCTTGGCCGAGCAGCTGGCCAAAGACGGCCTCAAAACCGCCGCTATTCACGGCAACAAAACCCAGGCGGCCCGCGCCCGCGCCCTGAAAGATTTCAAACAGGGTCGCGTGCGGGTGCTGGTGGCGACCGATGTGGCCTCTCGCGGCATCGACATCGATCAGCTGCCCTACGTGGTTAATTTTGAGCTGCCCAACGTGCCCGAAGACTACGTGCACCGCATTGGCCGCACTGGCCGGGCCGGGAATGAGGGCCGCGCCGTGTCGCTGATTGGCGCTGATGAGATGCCTCTGCTGATCAGTATTGAGCGCATGCTCAAGCAGTCAATTACTCAGGATGTAGTGCCCGGCTACGAACCGTCTTTCTCCACCGATACCACGACGGCTAGGGCCGCTGGTGCTCCCGGTAAGCCCCGTCGTCAGCGGCCCCGTCGCCGCAGTGGCCCCAGCAGCGCGCCCCGTCGAGCCGGTGCTGGGGCCAGGTAAAGCGCTCCATGATTTAGGGGTCAGCTTTTTAGCTAGACCGGAGTAAATCCCCCTGTGTCTCTCTGGACACGGGGGGACTTTTGTGGCAGGAGATCTGGTCTAGGGCGATTTGCTACAGAATGCGATCGCGCTTAAGCGCATAGGCCATCAGCGTTGCGTGGGTACCGCGCTCTTCCTCGTCTTCACGGGGGCGGCGCTGGGTAAACGTGCCGTCAGAGGCCATTTCCCAGGCCTGGCGGTTGTCGGCTAGCAGCACGTCGAGAATAAACTGTAGCTCCTTGATCAGGCTGGGGGCTTCGATCGGTACCACCGCCTCTACCCGGCGATCAAGGTTGCGGGTCATCCAGTCGGCGCTGCCGATATAGTACTCAGGCTGGCCACTGTTGTGAAAGCAGAAAACGCGAGAGTGTTCTAAAAAATGGCCAATCACGCTGATTACGCGAATGTTTTCGCTCACCCCTGCAATCCCCGGACGCAGGCAGCAGATACCGCGCACAATCAGATCGATCTCGACGCCCGCTTGAGACGCCAGATAGAGCAGCTTGATAATGCGAGCATCAACCAGAGAATTCATCTTGGCAATAATTTTGCCCTCGCCACCGTTTTGGGCGTGAGTAATCTCACGATGAATCAGAGATTCCATGCGATCGCGCAGGGTCAACGGTGCCACCAGCAGCTTACGGTAGGCCTTCTGCCGTGAGTAGCCGGTGAGAAAGTTAAACAAATCGGTCAGGTCGGCCCCCAGGTCATCGCGGCAGCTTAGCAGGCCCAGGTCGGTGTAGAGCTTTGAGGTTTTGGGGTTGTAGTTACCGGTACCAATGTGCACGTAGCGGCGAATTTCGCTGCCCTCTTCGCGCACTACCAAAGTGGTTTTGGTGTGGGTCTTGAGCCCGACAATACCGTAGACTACGTGCACACCGGCATCTTCCAGCTTTTTGGCCCACTCGATATTGTTGGCCTCATCAAAACGGGCTTTGAGTTCGACCAGGGCCACCACCTGCTTGCGGTTTTCTGCCGCCGCAATCAGCGCCTTTACAATCGGCGAGTCGCCGGAAGTGCGGTAGAGGGTCATCTTGATCGCTAGCACCTTAGGATCGTTGGCGGCCTGGGTAATAAACTCCTGCACCGAAGTCCCAAACGATTCGTAGGGATGGTGCATTAATATATCGCCGTCTCGCAGGGTGGCGAAAACGTTGGGGGGGTGCTTAGAGTAGCTGCGGTTGCCCTCATCGTCCAGTTCAATCACCGGTTTAAAGCGGGGAGGCACCAGCCCAGCCCAGGGTTTTTCCTTCAGATCCGGCAGGGGCAGCGACATAAAAAAGAACAGATCTTTGAGGTTCAGCAGCCCATCAATCTCGTAGACGCGATCGCGGCTGACCCTCAGCTCGCGCATCAGCCCTTCCTGAAGGTCGGCGGGCATAGTGCTTTCCATCTCCACCCGACAGACAAAGCCCTCTAGCCGCCGCTTGTTGATTTCTTTTTCAATCGCAATCAATAGATCATCGGCCTCGTCTTCTAAAACCGGAAAGTCGGCATCGCGGGTAATGCGAAACAGGTGATGCCCTACAATCGTCATGCCCGGAAATAAGTAGCTCAGGTTTTCGGCAATCACCTGCTCCAGCGGCACCCCAATCCACAGACAGGATTCGCCCTGGTAGGTGCACAGCGGCTCGGGCATACCCACAAAGCGAGGCAGGCTGCTCGGCACCTTGACTCGGGCAAAGCGCTCAACGCCAGTATCGGGATCAGCCACCCTCACCGCCAGGTTCAGGCTCAGGTTCGACATGCGTGGAAAGGGGTGCGATGGGTCGACGCTGAGGGGCGTCAGAACCGGAAAAATGCGCTTCTCAAAATAGTCCCTCAGGTAAAACGTCTGCTCTTTGCTCAGGTCACGGTAGTTTCGCAGGTAAACGCCATGCTCCGTCAGCGCTGGCAGCAGTTCGTGCTTAAAGGTCTGGTGCTGGAGCTGCACTTTTTCGACCAGGTGCGATCGCATCACCTCTAGCTGCTTCACCGGCGTCAGCTGATCTGGCGTCTCAGGGTGTACGCCAGCCTCCGCCTGATCCATCACCCCAGAGATACGCACCATAAAGAACTCGTCTAGATTGGCGCTGTAGATCGCTAAAAACTTCAGCCGCTCCAGCAGCGGAGTGCGGGGGTCTAGGGCCTCGTGCAGCACCCGTTCGTTAAACCCCAGCCAGCTCACCTCGCGGTTGATGTAGTAGCGAGAATCGCTGAGATCAATCTCCTGCTCTGCTCCCTGCTTGGCCGGCTCAGCTTTTGTCATAGCGATTTCTGTGCCCTCAGATCTATATATCTGGGCATTTTAATCACCCAACTTGATGGTTTGGTTAAGAAATCTTGCCGTTCCGCCCGAGCGATCGCGGCGCTTCGGCAGGCAAATCATTAGAGGTTTAGATAAAGTCAGCACAATCATCGTAGGCTGTCACGCTCTAGTGATACTCTGAATGATGGCGCTTTAAAACGTAACAGTCACTCAATAAAGCGACCGCAATAGCTGATCATACGAGATAGGCGCAAGGCATGGTCACCACAGCAGAAAAAACAAACGTTGGTTACGTCACTCAAGTCATTGGTCCGGTTGTAGACATCAAGTTTCCGGCCGGCGAACTGCCAAAAATCTACAACGCTCTCAAGATTCAGGGCACCAACCCCGCAGGCAACGAGGTTTCCGTCACCTGCGAAGTTCAGCAGCTTCTGGGCGATTCCCAGGTTCGAGCTGTATCCATGAGCACCACCGATGGCCTGGTGCGGGGTATGAAAGTAACGGACTCAGGTTCCCCCATTAGCGTGCCCGTAGGCGCTGCTACTCTAGGGCGAATTTTCAACGTGCTGGGTGAACCTGTCGACGAGAAAGGCCCCGTCAACGTCGAAACGACCTCCCCCATCCACCGAGCAGCACCCAAGTTTACTGAGCTAGAAACTCAGCCTTCGGTGTTTGAAACCGGTATTAAAGTCATTGACCTACTGGCCCCCTACCGTCGTGGCGGTAAAGTCGGCCTGTTTGGCGGTGCAGGCGTAGGCAAGACCGTACTCATTCAAGAACTGATTAACAATATTGCTAAAGCCCACGGCGGTGTGTCGGTGTTTGGCGGTGTTGGCGAGCGTACCCGCGAAGGTAACGACCTCTACAACGAATTCATCGAATCTGGCGTTATCAATGCCGACGACCTTGGCCAGTCGAAGGTCGCCCTGGTCTACGGTCAGATGAACGAACCCCCTGGGGCGCGGATGCGAGTTGCTCTCTCCGCCCTGACCATGGCCGAGTACTTCCGCGACGTCAACAAGCAAGACGTGCTGCTGTTCATCGACAACATCTTCCGGTTTGTGCAAGCCGGTTCCGAAGTGTCGGCACTACTGGGCCGCATGCCCTCTGCTGTGGGCTACCAGCCCACCCTGGGTACCGACATGGGCGACCTGCAAGAGCGCATTACCTCCACCCTAGAGGGGTCTATTACCTCTATTCAGGCGGTATACGTGCCTGCGGACGACCTGACCGACCCCGCTCCGGCTACCACCTTTGCCCACCTCGACGCCACCACGGTGCTGTCTCGGGGGCTGGCTTCTAAGGGTATCTACCCCGCTGTAGATCCCCTAGACTCTGCTTCTACCATGCTCCAGCCTAGCGTGGTCGGCGAAGAGCACTACGCCACCGCTCGGGCCGTGCAATCTACCCTACAGCGCTACAAAGAGCTGCAGGACATCATCGCCATTCTAGGTCTTGACGAGCTTTCTGAAGATGACCGTCTGATAGTAGCCCGCGCCCGCAAAATCGAGCGCTTCCTGTCCCAGCCCTTCTTTGTGGCCGAAGTATTCACGGGTGCTCCCGGTAAGTACGTCTCTCTGGAAGACAGCATCAAAGCCTTCAACCAGATTCTCGCTGGCGAGTTAGATGAGATTCCTGAGCAGTGTTTCTACCTCAAAGGCGGCATTGAAGAAGTGCTAGAAGCCAACGCAAAGCTCAAGGCTGAAAAGTAAGCCGCTGCTGTTGGGGGCGGGTCAGCTGCCGGCCCCCATACTGCGTGCCCTCAATACCATATGACATACCTATTTCATCCTTGTTATGGCATTAACCGTTCGTGTAATTGCCCCAGACAAAACCGTCTGGGACTCTGAGGCTGAGGAAGTCATTCTGCCCAGCACTACTGGCCAGCTGGGCATCTTAGCTGGCCACGCTCCCCTGCTAACGGCCTTAGATGTGGGGGTGATGCGGATCAGATCTGATAAAGAGTGGGTACCCATTGCGCTGATGGGTGGCTTTGCCGAAGTCGACAGCAACGAGTTGATTATTTTGGTCAACGGGGCCGAACGAGGCGATTCTATCGACGCCGCCAAGGCCCAGACGACCTATCAAGAGGCCGAGACTCGCCTGAGTGAGGTCGATCTTGACGACAAGCAGGCCACCTTTCAGGCTCGCCAGGGTCTGAAGCGGGCTCGTGCTCGGCTCCAAGCTGCCGGCGGGCTGAAGTAAGCCGACCTGGATTCGCCTATCTAAAAAGCCCACTGCTTTAGTGAAGACTAAGACAGTGGGCTTTTTGTTAGCGTTAATACCTAAGATAAGGCATAACCACAGGAAGCTAGCCTGCACCGAGAACTGCTGGTAAGAGAACCTGCATCCCGGCCCACAATCACGAACTACCGGTAAAGGTAATCTCGGGAAAGCGGTCTTGGGCTTCGGTTAGGGGTTTACCCTTCCCTTCTTCCTGCCAATAGTTGATGATCTCGGTAGCCTGGTTGAGAATTTCAACCCGCTCTTCTTCCTCGATCCAGGGCTTTCCCTCTAGCTCGGTTTTCATTTGTTCCCAGGCATCGTTACGGGGCCAGAAGAAATAAGAGGTGAGCGGGCTGGTGCCCTTACCTACCACCTGATCAACTGCCAGCGCAACGTCATTTTCTAGCCAGAGTACTTTTAGGACAAATCTGGACAAGTAGACCTCCGCCGCAATTCCAAAAATACTACAGTCTATAATCCTATCACCTCAGCTCCCTCAACTCTACCCCAAGTGTGCATACTATGACTTCCCCGGCTGCTCCCCTCGCGATCGCGGTGTTTGATATTGACGGCGTACTGCGGGATGTGGGTAATTCTTACCGCCGCGCCCTGGCCGATACCGTAGAGAAATTTACCGGCGGCGGGTATCGTCCCTCTAGCGAAGACATTGACCGCCTCAAGGAGGAAGGAATTTGGAACAACGACTGGGAAGGGTCTCAAGAGCTGGTCTATCGCTACTTTAAAGCCCAGGGGAAACCCCGAGCGGCCGTTGCCCTCGACTATGACACGATTGTTGAGTTCTTTCAGCGGCGCTACCGGGGCCCTAACTCTACTGACCCCAGCCAGTGGACTGGCTACATTACCCAGGAACCTTTACTGGTCGAAAAATCATACTTTGAACGTCTGACCCGCGATCGCATTGCCTGGGGCTTCTTTAGCGGCGCTACCCGAGGCTCCGCCACCTTTGTGCTGCAGCGTCGCCTGGGGCTGAGCGATCCGGTGCTGGTGTGCATGGAAGATGCCCCCGGCAAGCCCGACCCGACCGGACTGCTGCAGGTGGCCGATAGGTTGATAGCGCAGGGCTCGCTGCCTGAGGGTTTACCCATCGTTTATGTGGGCGACACCGTGGCCGATATGCAGACCATTGTGCAGGCCAGAACGGCCTATGCTCAGCGGCGGTGGCTGGGGGTAGGTGTGCTGCCGCCCCACATTGTCGCTAGCGACGCTACCTACCGGGAGGACTATCGGGATGCGCTCAAAAGGGCCGGGGCCGATCGGGTGGTTAGTCGGGTGACAGATCTCACCGCTGACTACATCCAGAGGCTGATACAAGCTTGAGGAGAGGCATAAATTTGGGTAAGGGCAAATGGCATTTGCCCCTACAGTTTGATCTATTGGGAACTGGGGGTATGTAATTCGGATCTGGTATTATCTGCTGCCTGGCGCTGACGAATTTTGGCAATAAAAAACTCCTCTAGGGTGGGGCGGGTTTGCTGCAGCGCAATCAAGTGCCCCCCCGCTAGGGCAATCTGATTGGCAAAGCCGTAGGGGTCGCCCTTGATGTGGCCGCCCCAGAGATCGCCCTGCACGGTCATCTGATCGAGCCAGGGCTCCAGCTCAGCCGTGCGCCCGCCACGCCCTTTGACCACGTACTGGTCGGCGGTGCCCAGCAGATCGTCGAGGCTGCCTTTGGCAATTAGCTCTCCCTGGTCGAGAATGGCAATGCGATCGCAAATAACCTCCACATCCGACAAAATATGGCTGTTAAAAAAAATCGTCTTGCCCTCCCGCTTGAGGGCCAAAATAATCTCCCGCACCTGAAATCGTCCGGTGGGGTCAAGCCCCGACATTGGTTCGTCTAAAAAGACCACGTCGGGGTCATTGATTAGCGCCTGGGCCATGCCTACCCGCTGCAGCATGCCCTTCGAGTACTGGCGCAGCTGCTTCTTTTTGGCGGCAGCCTGAGGTAGGCCTACCAGGTCGAGCAGTTCGGTAATGCGGCGCTGCTGGGCGGCCCGCGAGAGGCCAAACAGCCCAGCGGTGTACTGCAAAAACTCCCAGCCGGTCAAAAAGTCGTAGAAGTAGGCATTTTCTGGCAAATAGCCAATGCGCTGCTTCACGGCGCTATCGCCTAGGGGATGACCCAGCAGCGTGGCGCTACCGGCTGTAGGGCGAATGATGCCCAGCAGGGTTTTGAGCAGCGTGGTTTTACCCGCTCCGTTTGGCCCCAGCAGGCCAAAGGTTTCTCCCTGGTAAATGGTGAGCGAGCAGTTTTTCAAGGAGGTGACTCGCTGATTTAGCCAAAACCCAGTGCGATAGGCTTTGGTTAACCCCTGGGTTTGCACCACTACAGGGCGACCTTCCGGGGGGCGATCGCTAGGGGCGGTGAGTTCGATCGGTGGCAGTGGGGCGCTCATAAAAACCGTGCTAAGACCCAATAGACGACAATCATGGCGTAGCTTTCCCCTAGAATACCCCCCCAAAAACCGTCCTCTTGCTATAGATTGTTGATCGCAATTTATGTCAGGGTAAGAAAACGATCGTCTCTCTATGGGAGAAGAATCATCACCATAGCCCGGTTTTACCTGCCTACAGGGCTAGGAGGGTAGGGATAAAAGCCATTAGTACGTTTTAGGCAAGAATCTGACCTATGGATCGTTCAAAACTGGTTGCGGTGATTACCGGCGTCCTTTCTCTGCTGTTAGCTATCGGCTATTTGGTGCTGGTGCAGCTGCTCGATTTTCGCGGCGAAATGGTGCCTGCTCCCCTGTCGATCGCACCGTCGCCAATCGGAAACTGGGCTGGGCTGGGGGTAGTCACTAAAATCTGGATTCCCCCCTTCTAACCAGCAGGCTTACCCAACCGGCAATCACCCCAGGCTTGATCAACTGTCGCTGCGCTCTGGTTGGATTAAGTCTAGGTAGTGGACACCTCTGTTGGTATTCTAGAATGCGCCTAGGCAGCTTCTAACTAAGATAGGGAGACATAGCTTTCTGTTTTACCACCGTTTTATCACCGTAATGATTCTGGCTATGGTGCCGATTGAGCCAAGGTCGAGTCTGCTGTCCTTGAACCCCACCCCAGCTAAGCTATATGCCTGGCGCTTAACCCTTGAGCTATTAGCAGAGGGTTGGCTCAGTTGTGTGGTAGATGGGAGGCAATGGCTCGATCGGCAGGCTGCTAGCGGTGGTATTTCTCCGATTTTCTCAAGGCTGTAGATATGGTGAACCAAGCGCTAAATCAGGAGTTGCTGCAGCCGTTGCCCAAGGCGGCTACCTTTGTGGAGTTACTGGCCTGGCGGGCGCGGCAAACTCCCCAGGGCGTAGCCTATCGTTTTTTGGCAGAAGGTACCCCAGACACGGCCCAGACCATTACCTACAGCGAGCTACAGCAGCAGGCCCAGGCGATCGCGGTGCTGCTGCAAGATTTAAATTGCCAAAATCAGCCGGTGCTGCTGCTGTATCCGGCCGGGCTAGACTACATTGCGGCCTTTTTGGGCTGTCTCTACGGGGGGGCGATCGCCGTTCCAGCCTATCCCCCCCGGCCCAACCGTTCGCTAGACCGGATTCAGGCCATGGTGCAAGATGCTGGGGCTACGCTGGCGCTAACCGACCAGGCCACCCTGCAAAAGCTGGAGCGTCGGCTGGCCGAGACTCCCTCGCTGCGATCGCTTTACTGCCTCAGCACCGATGGTCTGCAACCCGACCTAGCCCAACAGTGGCGGCCCCCAGCCGTCCAGGCCGAAACCCTGGCCCTGCTGCAGTACACCTCAGGCTCAACGGCCCTGCCCAAAGGGGTGATGATCAGCCACGACAACCTGCTACACAACTCTGGGCTAATTAGCCGCTGCTTTGGCAACACCACTGCCAGTCGGGGGGTTTCCTGGCTGCCTCCGTACCACGATATGGGCCTAGTGGGCGGCATTTTACAGCCCCTGTACGTGGGGGCCGAAATGACTCTGATGTCGCCGGTGTCGTTTCTGCAGCGGCCGGTGCGCTGGTTAGAGGCGATTTCCCACTATCGGGCCACCACCAGCGGCGGCCCCAACTTTGCCTATGACCTGTGTTCGCGCAAAACTACCCCCGAGCAGCGCCGGGCTCTAGATTTAAGCAATTGGGAACTGGCCTTTAGCGGGGCCGAGCCGGTGCAGCAGGCCACCCTGACCCAGTTTGCGGCGGCCTTTGCCTGTAGCGGATTTCGACCCCAGGCCTTTTACCCCTGCTATGGCATGGCCGAAACCACGCTGCTGGTGACGGGAGAAGCGGTGCAGACCGAGCCTAAACGCCTAGTTCTCAAAGCCGCCGATCTGCAAAAAAACCGGGTCACTCTGGGAACCGACGCAGCTGATGATACGGCCCGCCCGATTGTCAGCTGTGGCCCGCCAGCCATCCCCAATCAGGTGTGCATTGTAGACCCCGACAGCCACCGGCTCTGCCCCACCGACTCCATTGGAGAAATTTGGGTGCGCTGGTCCCGCAGTATTGCCCAGGGGTATTGGCAGCAAGCGGCCGCCACTCAGCAGGCCTTCAAAGCCACCCTGGCCGATACGGCCGAAGGGCCTTTTTTGCGCACGGGTGACCTGGGTTTTTTGCATGGCGATGATTTGTATGTCACGGGTCGGCTCAAAGACCTGATTATTATTCGAGGCCGTAACCACTACCCCCAAGACATTGAAGCCACCGCCGAGCAGGCCCATCGAGCTTTGCGTCAGGGGGGCGGGGCAGCGTTTTCAGTGGTGTGGGAAGATACCGAGCAGCTGGTTATTACCCATGAGCTAGAGCGCAGCGCCCTGCGCACCGCCGACCCCGAGGCCATTTTTGCCGCCCTGCGCCGCCGGGTGGCCGAGCACCACGACCTGCAGGTGGGCGCGATCGCATTGCTCAAGCCCAACGCCATGCCTAAAACCTCTAGCGGCAAGGTGCAGCGCCACCTATGCCGATCAATGTTTTTAGCCGATCAGTTTGACGTGGTGCATGGCTGGCCTGCCGCCGCCGCTAAGCAGGCTCTAGCCAGTACAGAGACCCCAATCGAAGACAACTCGCCAGAGTCGGCAACCCCATCCGCCGCCGTGGCTGTGGCGGCGATCGCCACCCAGAATCCATCGCAGACATCGGCGGTGGATCCTAGCTACCAGAGCATACCTGAGACCTATGTGCTGACTAGCCCTGAAGTCATTGCCGACTGGATGGTCACCTGGCTAGCCACCAGCTTAAAGGTGCCTAGGGCCAGCCTGGATGTGCATCAGCCCCTAGCCGAGCATGGCCTCGATTCTCTAGCGGCGGTGGAGCTGGCGGAGGCGCTGGAATCAGCGCTGGGAATACCGCTATCGCCTACTCTGGCCTACGAGTACCCCACGATTGAAGCGCTGTCAGGTTATTTGGCTTCGGCCCAAAACCATGTCGCTGTTGCTGCTCCCCAGGTACAGGCCGTAGACAATCGAGAACTGGAGCAGCTGGTAAGAGAATTAGAAATGCTGTCTGAGGCAGAGGTGCAAACCCTGCTAGGCAGACAGGGTTATTAAAGGAGCGTGGGAGTCAGCCTGTGGAGGATCTCGCAAGGCGGATTAGCAGCCTTTCCCCAGAGAAACGGCTGCTGTTGGAGCTACAACTGCAGCGAAAGCGAGGGCTACCAGAGCCTATCGCCATTGTGGGCATGGCCTGTCGATTTCCGGCAGCCCCCAATCTGCGCGCATTTTGGCGACTGCTAACCGAGGGCCAAGACGCCATTCAAGCCGTGCCCGCCGACCGCTGGGACGCCGACGCCTTCTACGATGCTGACCCCCAGGCCAGCGGTAAAACCTACTGCCGCTGGGGCGGCTTTTTAGAGCAGATCGATCAGTTTGATCCGGCCTTTTTTGGCATCACCCCCCGAGAAGCCCCCTACATCGACCCCCAGCAGCGGTTGTTTTTAGAAACCGTTTGGGAGGCGTTAGAAGATGCCGGAATTGTGCCCCAAACCCTGTCGGGGCAGCCGGTAGGCGTATTCGCCGGGGCCTCGACCCTCGACTATGGCCAGCTGCTGCTGCAGGGGCCAGAGGTCGTAGACACCTATACCACTACTGGTCTGGCCTCAACCATGGTGGCCAATCGGGTCTCGTATCTGCTCAACCTACAGGGCCCCAGCCTAACCCTCGATACGGCCTGTTCGTCATCGCTGGTGGCCGTGCATTTAGCCTGCCAAAGCCTGTGGAATGGGGAAGCAAATCTGGCCCTGGCAGGGGGCGTCAACCTGATGCTGACCCCTACCGTCACCGTGGGCTTCAGCAAACTTACGGCCCTGTCCCCCGATGGCCGATGTAAAGCCTTTGATGCGGCGGCCAATGGTTTTGTGCGCTCAGAAGGGGTGGGTACCGTGGTGCTAAAGCGGCTGGGGCAAGCCCTGGCCGATGGCGATCGCATCTACGCCTTGGTGCGGGGCAGCGCCACTAACCAAGATGGTCGCACCAATGGCCTCACCGCCCCCAACCCGGCCGCCCAGGAGGCGGTGGTTAGGGCTACCTACGAGCGGGCGGGCATTCCTTTGAGCCAGGTGGACTATATTGAGGCCCACGGCACGGGCACCCTGTTGGGTGACCCAATCGAAGCGAAAGCCCTGGGGAACGTGTTTCGCACCTGTCGAGGGCTAGATCAGCCGGTGCGGCTAGGCTCAGTTAAGAGTAATATTGGCCACACCGAGGCGGCCGCAGGCATCGCCAGCCTAATCAAGGTAGCTCTGTGCTTGCGCCACCGCACGCTAGTGCCCAGCCTGCATTTCCACACCCCCAACCCCTACATTCCCTTTGACCAGCTGCCACTGCGAGTGCAGCAGCAGTCAGAGCCCTGGGCAGAGGCCGAGAATATGGCCATTGCCGGGGTTAGCTCCTTTGGCTTTGGGGGCACTAATGCCCACGTGGCCCTGCAGGCGGCCCCAATTTTTGCGGCAGATCCAGGGGCCGATCGACCGCTACATGTGTTCTGCCTGTCGGCCAAATCGCAGTCAGCTCTGCACGCCTACGCTCAGGCTATGGCCACGGCCCTAAAACAAACCCCCACATCCAGTTTGGGAGATGTTTGCTACACCGTTAATGCCGGACGCACGGCTTTTGCCCATCGGCTGGCGGTACTAGCCAGCGACCTCCCTTCCCTGGTGGCTAATCTTCAGAAACCGGCCCCCCAGCCCCCCAGTTCCCCAGCGGTGCCAAACGTTGTCTTTCTATTTACGGGCCAGGGTTCTCAGTATGTGGGCATGGGGCGGCAGCTTTATGATACCCAGCCGGTGTTTAAGGCCGAAATTGACCGCTGCGACCAGCTGCTACAGCCCTATTTAGACCGTTCGCTACAGAGTGTGCTGTTTGGTGAAGACGGTCTAGCGGCTGATGGTCTAGCGGCTGATGGTCTAGCGGCTGATGGTCTAGCGATAGACTCGCCTACGGCCCCACTGCACCAAACCGGCTATACCCAACCGGCCCTCTTTGCCCTGGAATATTCCCTAGCCCAGCTCTGGCTATCCTGGGGAATTCGGCCAGCGGCGGTGATGGGGCACAGCGTAGGCGAGTACGTGGCCGCCTGTGTTGCCGGGGTATTTAGCCTAGAAGACGGTCTGCGGCTCATGGCCCTGCGAGGGCGGCTGATGCAGACGCTGCCCGCCAGCGGCAGCATGGTAGCGGTGTTTGCCGATGCCGATACTGTAGCGGCAGCCCTACCGCCCACCGTTTCTTTAGCCACTTTAAACGGGCCAGACAATACGGTAATTGCCGGCCCCATCACCGATCTAGAGACAGTAGTAGAAGACTTGCACAGCCAGGGGATTCGGACAAAATCGCTGCAGGTATCCCACGCCTTTCACTCAGCCCTGATGGATCCAATTTTGAATGTGTTTGAGCAGAGTGCTCAGAGCATCGCCTTTCACCCGCCCACCATACCCCTGGTGTCTAACCTAACCGGCGATTTCGTCGGCCCCGATCTGCATTTGGATGCCCGCTACTGGCGACGCCATGCCCGCCAGCCGGTGCGGTTTGCCGATGCGATCGCAACTCTGCACCAGGCTGGCCACAGCCTGTTTTTAGAAATTGGCCCCCATCCGGTGCTTAGCACTATGGGCAAACGCTGTGTGGCCCACAGCCACCACACCTGGCTGCCTTCCCTCCGCCGGGGGCAAGACGACTGGCATACGTTGCTGACCAGCCTGAGCCATCTGTATCAGCAAGGGCTAACCATCGACTGGGCCAGTTTTGACCGTCCCTACCGCCGTCAGCGGCTGTCATTGCCCACCTATCCCTTCCAGCGGCAGCGCTACTGGGTCGATCTGACCTTACCTGCCCATCAGCCTGCCATCCCGGTAGCTACGCCTGAGGGCGCGACAGAAACCGTTTCTAGCGTCGTTCCTAGCGCCGCCTATGAAATTGTTTGGCAGCCCTACGACATCGCTGCGGCTAAATCGCCTGGGGAAACCTGGCTAGTTTGGGGATCTGCCGACGCTCTGTGGTCTAACCTCAGCCAAACCTTACAGAACCGAGGAATTGTGCCCATTCGCGGCTCTAGGGGCGATCGCTTCCAGGCTCTCCAGCCCGATCACTATCAGGTGCCGCTGTCCCCAAACTGGCCTTTGCATAGCCTGATCGAAGCGCTGCCGCAGCCCCTTACCGCCATTCTGGTGCTGGCCCCTGAGCCAACCGAGGGCAATCTTGAAGCCATCACCGGCCCAGTGCTCGACTGGGTAAAGGCTCTAGCCCGTCATTCAGGCTCTGATCAGCCCAGCCTCTGGTTGATTAGCCGTGGAGCCCAGGCGGTGACGATGACAGACCCGATTACATCGCCCCAGCAGGCTTTGCTCTGGGGGCTAGGCCGCACCCTGCGCCTAGAGCATCCCGAATTTTGGGGCGGCCTAGTCGATCTGCCAGGGGATGCTGCCCAGGGGAATCCAGACGTATCACCCTGGCTAGAACCGCTGGTGGACCATATTTTGGCCCCTAACGGAGAAGATGAAATGGCCCTGCGCCAGCCCCAAAGCTGGGTACCCCGGTTGCAGACGGTTGATCTAGCTCCATCCTCACCGCAGGCTATCCAGGCAGAGGCAACGTACTTAATTACCGGCGGTACTGGCGCTCTGGGCCAGCAGCTGGCGGATTGGTTGGTCAAGCAGGGGGCTCGCCACCTGGTGCTGACCAGCCGCCGGGGCAGCAGCCCCGATCTAGACCAGGTTCTGGCCCCCTTGCGTCAGGCGGGGGCAACGGTGTGGGTAGAGGCGGTGGACGTTTGCGATCGCATTGCCCTCTCGGCACTACTCAACCGGATTCAGCAGCAGCTGCCGCCGCTGCACGGCGTGTGCCATGCGGCGGGCACCCTGGCCGACGGCTTTGTGGCCAACCAGACAACAGACCAGTTTCACCAGGTTATGGCGGCCAAAGTGCAGGGCAGCTGGAATCTGCACCAGCTGACCGAAGCCCTGCCCCTGGACTGGTTTGTGCTGTTTTCGTCGATTACTTCGGTGCTAGGGTCTCCTGGACAGGGGAACTATGGGGCCGCCAACGCCAGCCTCGATGCCCTGGCTCAGTACCGCCGCCAGCGGGGGCTACCGGCCCTTAGCATTAGCTGGGGTCCCTGGCAGGGAGCCGGTATGGCTACGGCTCACCAAAACCCCGCCGCCCTCGAACAGCGGGGTATGCCGCCCCTGGCGGTGGCCGACGGCTGGGGCTGGTTAGGACAATTGCTGGCGGCACCGCCGGTTCACGTTGCGATCGCCCGCTTAGACTGGCCCCGGCTGCGGCGCTATCTGCCCACCGATCGCCCCCCCGCGATGATTGCAGCCCTAGCGGCCCCAGCCAAAACGGCTCAGCCCTGGGCTCCAGCGTTCGAGGCCAGAGCCACTGCACCATCGTTGGAGCACCTGCTCGCCCAACCTGAAGCCCAGCGGGTAACAGCCCTGCAAACCTACTTTCAAGCCCAGGTGGCTACCGTTATGGGGCTGCCGACAGGGGTACCCCTAGATGCCCCCCTGCTCGATTTAGGTATTGATTCGCTAATGACCATGGACTTGCTGGCCCTGTGTAAGCAAGACCTGGATCTGGTGCTGTACCCCCGAGAAGTACTTGCTCACCCCACCGTGGCCGATCTGTCAGCCTACGTGGCTCGGGAACTGGTGCGGGTGCATCGCCCTGAGTCTACCGATCAGATCAGTTCCTCGTCGGGGGCTGAGCGGCCAGCCGATTTGCCCAAGAGCCCCTGGCAAGCCCTAGCTCCCTTAGATCCGCTGCCGGTGCGCCGCAACCCGCCGATGGTCTTTTTACTGTCGGCCCCCCGGTCGGGATCTACCCTGCTGCGGGTGATGCTGGCGGGTCATCCTGACCTATTTTGCCCTCCCGAGCTGCACCTGCTGCCCTTTAACACCCTTGATGCCCAGCGCACGGCGCTGGGCTATAGCTACCTGCAAGAGGGGCTACAGCGAGCCGTCATGGAACTGCTGCAGATCGAGGCTGAAGCCGCCGAAGCCCTGCTCACCGAGTGGCGACAGCACCAAACCTCAATTCCAGCGGTGTACGACAAGCTCCAGCAGATGGCCGAGGGCAGGCTGTTGGTCGATAAGTCTCCCACCTACAGCCTCAGCCTAGATACCTTAGAGCGGGCGGAGCAAATGTTCGAAGGGGCGAAGTACATCCATCTGGTGCGCCACCCCTACGCGGTAATGGACTCGTTTGTGCGCAACCGCATGTACAAAATTTTTGACCTCGAACCCGAGCATCCCTATCAGCTGGCAGAACAGGTATGGCAGACCTGCAACGACAACATTCAGACCTTTGTCGGTGGCCTTGATCCCAGTCGCCACACCCTTTTGCGGTATGAAGATCTAGTGGTAGATCCAGACTCTACAATGCGAGATCTCTGCGCCTTTTTAGATTGCCCCTTCGATCCGGCGGTGCTCACCCCCTACCAAGGGCGACGGATGACCGACGGTGTTAACGCCCAGTCTCTGGCGGTAGACGATCCAAATTTTCGCCAGCGCAGCCGCATTGAGGCCCACCTGGCCCAGGCCTGGCAAAAGATTCGCCTACCCCATCGGCTCGGCCCGACCAGCCAGGCGCTAGCCGCCCAGTTTGACTATCCGCTACCCCAGAACCAGCCGCCTGCGGTAGAGTCGGCTCCGGCTTTAGTGCTGGCCGAACCGGGTCAGCTACCCGCCGACTATGTGCCCCTGGGAGCCATGCATGAGGAAAACATTGTGCTGCGGCAGCGCCAGAACTGCCTCTGCCACTGGGGATCGGAACACGATCCACTGGTGCTGTGTCTGCACGGCATTTTAGAGCACGGGGCGGCCTGGGATGGGGTAGCCACAAACCTGGCGAACCAGGGCTACCACGTCATCGCCCCCGATCTGCGTGGTCATGGGCGATCGGCCCATGCAGGCCCCGATGGTGGCTACCAGCTGCTAGATTTTCTCGGTGATCTCGATAGCCTGACCCAGACCCTTGGTTCGCAGCCGTTTGTGCTGGTGGGGCATTCTATGGGGGCGGTACTGGGGTCAATTTTGACCAGTTTGCGACCCGAGCGAGTGCAGCACCTGGTGCTGGTAGAGCCGGTAGTACCGGCCTCCGGCCCTGCCGCAGCGCCGACTACCCAGATCGTAGCCCATCTAAACGCCCTAGCCGCACCACCCCAGCCGGTGGTCATGGACTCTGTGGCGGCAGCGGCTCAACGCCTGCAAGATCTAAAACCTCACCTGACGCCAGCTATGGCCAAAAGTATGGCTCAGCGCCTCACCCAACCGATAGAAGGGGGGGTTGTCTGGCGGCAAGATTCACGTTTGCAGACCCGCACCACCCTGAGCCTGAGCGGCGGCCTGATCGATCGTCAGGGCTATGGCCAGATTCTCCAGGGAATTCAACCGCCGACTACAGTAGTGTTTGGCCACCATAGCCAGTTCAACCGACCTGAAGATCTGGCCTTTTTGCAGGCTAACCTACCCCAGGCTAATCAGCTGTCGCTGCCGGGGGGGCATGATCTGCCCTTAGAAACCCCGGTGGGCCTGGCCCAGATCATTCAGGCTGCGATCGCCCTAGAGGGCCAGTCAACCATTCCGCTGGAGTCTCGCCCATGACCCTAACCCGCCAGATTGCCGTACTGTGGGAAATTCCCCTGGGGCTGTTGTCCTACGGGTTTTCTCGGCTAGTTAAGGGAACCTTGACCCTGGTCAGCCGCTACTACAACCCCGCCGATGCCAAGGCCAAAGCCGACTGGCAGGTGGTATCGACAGACTTTTTGAAATCGCCCCTAAAGCTGCTGTGGACCATGAGCCGGGCGAGATGGAATCTGCACGCCCTGATTGCGATCGCAGGTCCATTTAGCGTCCAATCTAGCCTCACCCTAGATGTCCGATCGATCTGGCAGTCGGCCCCCACCTGGACAGCGGTAGTCTACACCGTCAAAGGCTTAAAAACCATCACCAGCATCAGCTCGCTGACCTTACCCCCAGACCAGTCCACCGCCACCATTGACGTGCCCCCAGGCCGCTATCTAGTGGGGGTGCGCCACTACAACTGGCGCAATCCGGTTCAGCTCCCCGCCATCACGGTAGATGGAGACCTAGCCCTAGCCTCAGAATCACTATCAACCCCGCCTGAGTTCAACCAGTTTTATCGGGGGTTGGCCGCGCGCCGGGGCTGGCTTTACAGCAGCCTAAACTACTACGTTTACCCGCTGCTGCGCTGGTTCCAGGGTCGATTACCTGAACCCTTTGTCAAAGCTACCTTTCTACCAGTACCCAATCCTGAAACCCACTTTTTTTATGGCGCACTTGACCAGGACGAGCAGCTGACCATCGACCTTCCCGCCAACCTGCTGTCTACCCACCGGCTTTACTTCAGCCTCTACAGTCGCGACTGCTTTCCCTACGACTGGTATCCCGTCAGTCAAGATCAGCACACCACTGCCCCCATGGCCGAGCAGGGAGTTTATATTTTGCGGGTGCATCCCAAAACGCCAGAGAGTCTCGGGGCCAATCCACCCTCGATTAAGTTCTTGACTCATCGCCCCTAGGCCAGCCCTACCCATTTCCAGGGCCGGATGGCTAGGATGGTCTGGGTAAATCACCTCCCCAGGCCGTCACGTTGATGGGCTAATGGCTAGGTTATTCGGTTCTCCCCCATCGAGAGTAGGGGGATTGGGCTGAGCAAGCGGTCGCTAGCTTGGTATCCTAGGAGACGTACTAGATATAGTTTGGGGGGTATCAGGGCGTGGCTTTCACCCCAGTGCTGCCCTGTTCTAGCCCTTTATTTTCCTGGCTATGGCCCCTACCGAGCGCAAGTCCATTCTGCTGTCCTTCGAAAAGCCCCTAGTCGAACTAGAGGCCCGAATCAACCAAATTCGAGAGCTGGCGGAAGAAAACGACGTTGATGTCTCTACCCAGATTCGACAGCTAGAGGCCCGGGCCAGCCATCTGCGTCAAGAAATTTTTTCGAATCTGACCCCAGCCCAGCGGCTGCAGGTGGCTCGCCATCCCCGCCGCCCCAGCACCCTCGACTACATTCAGGCGATTACCGACGAGTGGATTGAGCTGCACGGCGATCGCAGCTCGGGCAAAGACGACCCCGCGCTGGTTGGCGGCGTCGCTCGCCTAGATGGCCGACCCGTGGTGATTTTGGGCCACCAAAAAGGCCGCGATACCAAAGACAATGTGGCCCGCAATTTTGGTATGGCCTCGCCCGGGGGCTACCGTAAAGCGATGCGGCTAATGCGCCACGCCGATCGCTTTTCAATGCCAATCATTACGTTTATCGATACTCCAGGGGCCTACCCCGGCTACGAGGCCGAAGAAATGGGCCAGGGCGAAGCGATCGCCTACAACCTGCGAGAAATGTTTGGGCTTACGGTCCCGATCGTTTGCACCATTATTGGTGAGGGTGGATCCGGCGGTGCCCTTGGCATTGGGGTGGGCGATCGCCTAATGATGTTTGAGCACTCGGTGTACACCGTCGCCAGCCCCGAAGCCTGCGCCGCCATTTTGTGGAAAGATGCCGCCCGTTCTGGAGAAGCCGCCGAGGCGCTCAAGATTACCTCCTGGGACTTAAAGCAGCTGGGTCTTTTAGACGTTCTGCTGAGCGAACCTGTCGGGGGAGCCCATGCCCACCCGATTGAGGCGGCAGATAGTTTGAAGCAGGCGCTGATCCAGCAGCTCGACGATCTATCTCAGCTCAGCCCGGTGGCGCGCCAGCAGCTCCGCTACCAAAAATATCGTCGGATTGGCGTCTTTGCTGAGGCGGCCTAGGGGCACCCTAGGTTCAAGCCGCGCAGCGCTGCTGCGATCTTCTGGCTCCTTACCTGAGCACGAGTTACCTGAGCAGGCGTTAATCGTCTGTTCATCTGTCAACCTGGGGCTAGCGTTAGGCTAGACCCCCCCGAGGCTGTCCAGCGATCACTACGCTAATAAACTGTTTACATTTGTTAACATGGTGAATGGGTTGAGGTCAGGCCCTCAGGTGAGACGTTCTTGGCTCTAGTGACCCTAGATGCCAAACTCCCAAAGTTCTTTGTTGATGGGTATTTACTATTGCAGACTTCTACGTTTCCTGACCTGCCGCGCCGCGCTCTGGTAACCGGAGCTAGTCGTGGCCTTGGCCGTGCGATCGCCCTTGCCCTGGCTCAATCGGGGTACGACGTCGCTATTCTCAGCCGTTCCCTAGACTCACTCCAGCCGGTGCAGGAGGAATTGGCGGCCTGCGGGGTAGTGGCCAAAGCCTACGCCGTTGATCTGGCCCAAATGGAGGGCTTACAGGATCGGATGGCAGAGGTGCTGGCTGATTTTGGCCCCCTTAGCGTAGTGGTTAACAACGCTGGCATGGGCTACACCGGCGCGATCGCCACCATGCCCTTAGCCGACTGGCAGCGGGTAATGGACCTAAACCTAACCAGCGTGTTCCAGTGCATTCAGGCGATTTTGCCACCGCTGCGGGCGGCGGGCGGCGGCACCATTGTCAACATTGCCTCCGTTGCGGCCAAGTCTGCCTTCCCCGACTGGGGTGCTTACAGCGTCAGTAAAGCTGCCTTAGTGTCGCTATCACGGGTATTGGCGGTAGAAGAGCGGGCTCATGGCATTCGTGTGGTAACCGTATCTCCGGGTGCCGTCAACACCCCAATTTGGGATACCGACACAGTGCACGCCGACTTTGATCGCTCCTCCATGCTGTCGCCAGAGGTGGTGGCGCAAACCATTTTGCACACCATTCTCTTGCCCTCCCAGGCGGTGATTGAAGATCTCACCCTAATGCCCGCTGGCGGAGCCCTGTAGCAAGTTTTTACCCTGTAGCGAACTGGCTAACTCAGCGAGTGGCCTCAATTCTGTTGAACCTTTAGCGTGTTTAAACCCCTATGACTATTGCATCCTCAAATAGCCGCAACGACAAAGTTACCGGCAATGGTACTGGCCCCAAAACTATCCAGCCCGACGTCCGTCCCGATCGCACCCGCAGCTACCGCGACGACGCTGACCAGTACCCCATTCCCGAAACCAGCCAGGAGGACATGACCGACGCCGTGCGCACCATGCTGCTGTCGGTGGGCGAAGACCCTGAGCGCGAGGGGCTGCTAAAAACGCCTAAGCGTGTAGCAGAAGCGATGCGGTTTTTGACCAGCGGCTACCAACAGTCCTTAGAAGAGTTGGTCAACGGGGCTATCTTTGACGAGGGCCACAACGAGATGGTACTGGTGCGCGATATCAACCTGTTTAGCCTCTGTGAGCACCACATGCTGCCCTTTATGGGGCGAGCCCACGTCGCCTACATTCCCAATCAGCGGGTAGTAGGCTTGAGCAAGCTGGCCCGCATTGTTGAGATGTACTCTCGCCGCTTGCAGGTGCAGGAGCGCCTCAACCGCCAGATTGCTGAGGCCGTGCAAGAAATTCTCGACCCCAAAGGGGTAGCAGTAGTGGTGGAAGCCAGCCACATGTGTATGGTCATGCGCGGGGTGCAAAAGCCCGGCTCCTGGACAGTGACCAGCGCCATGCTGGGGGTCTTTCAGGAAGATTCTAAAACGCGGGAAGAATTTCTCAGTCTGATTCGCCACCAGCCTTCGTTTTTCTAAGTAGGCTTTAGCTGATCTAAAAACCGGGTTCCTGGGAAAGCTGCCCTTAAAGGCCGGCAGCTCGATCGGAACCCGGTTTTTTAGTGCCCCACTTTAGCGCAACATTTAGGGATCTTCACGGGGTGAGCTATACATACAAAATCCGATTTGGTAGACCCCGATTCACAATCAGGCACCCCGTAGGGGCGTAGCATGCTACGCCCCTACAAACCGGAGGCATCCAGTCAGGATTCGGTATTAGCCTAGTCTCGTCCGGTCAGATAGCCCCAGGCATAAGCGGCATCAGCCATGCTTTGCATGACGGTGAACTCGTTGATGTTGGGCACAAAGTAGATATCAAAGTAAGTCTCCACAGAGGGCCACTGACGGGCTGGGGGGACCGCCACTGACTCCAGCACGTCAAAGAACCACTCATCGCCGTAGAAACCTGTGTCAATGGGGCCGTATAGCGTAATGCCCGGCAACAGGTCGCCGGTAATGCGCTGGTCAACTACCAAGGGGTTCTGGGGAGACTTATGGCCCAGGCCAGTGGTGTAGGTCATGTTGTCAGGGTTGGCCCCGGCGGAGAACTGGCAGGCCAGTAGGGCGGCATTCAGGTAGCGATCGCTGTCGGTCAGGGCATGAGCCCGCAGCAGGGTACGCGCCTTGGGTGCGCCCAGCCCATCGCCCCAGCCTACGGGGGTAGAGGGAAGGAGCTTCGTCCAGCCAAAGGCCGTGGTTTGGCCAGTTTTTACGGCTGCATCGGCCTCGGCAAGTAGCGTTGCTCGCAGCTCGGCTTGCAGGTCGGCATCGACCTGGTCGGCGGGCAATTGGCTGTAGAGAAAGGCGATTTCCCGCTGGGGGATGGCAATGCGGTAGTCATCTCTAGCCTCAGTGGGAATGGCCGATCGGGCTGCGACAAAGCGATCGTGCCAGGTGCGATCGCCCGTCAGATTGTAGATCTCCAGGGCGGCCAGGGCGCGATCGGCCTCAATTCGATGCCGGGGCCACTCCTGGGCTTTAATGCCGCTCTCGTGACGGGCTTCGGCCCAGCCCATAGCGGCCAGGGCGCTGTCGCGATAGCGTTGGGACTGGCCAGGGGCATAGGTGCTCATTAGCCTGGCAGTACGGGCGGCTACCCCAGCGTAAACGTAGCTGCTCCAAGGATCTGGGGCATAGGCCATGATCGGCAGTGACTCCTGCCAGCTGGTCTCACCTCGACGGGGGTGCTGAGCCGACTCAATGCCGCCGCGCACGCCACCCTCGGAGGTTTGTAGGCGGCGAAAGAAGTCGACTCCCCAGAGCACTTCATCGAGCAGATCGGGCAGATCGTTATCAGATTCTGGAATATTGAGGGCCAAATTTTCCATCGGCTGGGGAAACAGCTCTAGCAGTTCTAACAGCTGGCGAGCTACCTCAAGGTGCTGAATCCGACGGTCCCAATCGCCCGCATCAAAGTAGCCGCCCCAGGCGTTGGCTACAGTCGTATTCGTTCTGCCCTGCACCAGGTTGGCAAAGTTGCCTTGGTCGGTGCCCTGGGCGTTGAGGCCGTTGCCGGTATCCATCAGCCCGGTCGACGATTGGTAAACGGTGACCCCGTCGGCGGGGTGAAAGGGACGGGGACGCTCCACATCGGTATAGGGCGGCCCCAGGGCAATGCCGCTGCGCTGGTGGTAAAACCCGCGAGCAGCTAGGCGAAAAGCCTGCTGCCAGGCATCCTCAGCTACCGCAAAGGTGCTGGAGCAGCCCACGGTGTCTACGCAGAGGCGATAGCGACCGGGCTGGTTGAGGGCGCTAAAGTCGAGCTGGTCAACATCGGCAAGGGTATAGGTGCGATCGCGGGCGTCTTCAACATCGCCGCTGCGGTAGCGGCGACTGGCCTGGCCGGTGAATACGACTTTTTCGCTGGCCTCGTCTACAACCTGAAACGACAGCCCCTCTGGATAGTTAAGCCCGCCACCCGTGCCCATCCAGGTTGACAAAAAGCCCACTTTTACTGGGTCGTCGGGGCGGAAACCGACCGCAGAGATATGGACAGCCTCGCTAAACTGGCGATCGGGCTGATAGGTCAGCACAAGCGGTGGCAGATCTTGTCCCTTTAGCTCAATTTGGTAGGTTTTTCCTAGCGTCAGGGGCGTAGGCAGCCGCAGGTAAAGACGATGCTCCATGGCCCAGCGCAGATCACCGCCCCGCCCCGTGCGAGCGAGGTCTACCGGCTTGCTTTTGCGGTAGACCTCGACCGGGGCGGCGGGCTGTCTGTAGTCGGGGTCATTGGCTGACTGAATGCTATAGCTGCGGGGCTGGCTGGCGCGATCGGCATTGAACGGGGTTTCGGTGTAGCGATCGAACCCATACAGAATGTTTTGGTCAGGGCTAACCAACGTGCCTAAGGCTTGCCCCTGACGGACCACCCAGGTATCGTTGCCTGAGGTTTCTAGACGGTCTTGGGGTTCAGGTTGGTAAGGTACCTGGCGAGCATGAGTTATTTCGCCCTGGTGCAGCATAACCACTACAACATCAGGGCTAACGACGGACGCTGTCATATCAGGCTGCTCGGATTTGGCGGTGGGCACACGGCCCAGGGTACCGGCAGTACAGGCCACCGCAAAAGCCAGTACGCCCAGCCAGAGCGCTGCTCTACGAGGCCAGCAGTTGAGCTTAGACAACATCTTTTCAGATTCCCTTTTAGGCAATTTACCCTGACGCTACTGGGTGCGGCCAATCCCTAGACTCAATCGGCTGATTCAGCCTCCTCGGGCTATGGTAGCGACTCGGCAGCGGGGATGTGGGCAGTTTCCCTGGGGGCTGCCAAAGTTTTACTGCAGCTAAACAAATGGGGCTGTACTTCATTCAAAGTGAGCTAATATCTAAGCCGATTCAGCGGCTCAATACCCGTTTAAAGGGTCGTTTTTAAGCGTGAGGGCCAATTTCTAGGGCTCTTTTTGGCCGCAGTGCAGGCCAATCAAGGGAACTGGAACTGGCGTAAGTAGCGGTTTGCTGTCGCAGTGCGATCGCACTGCGACAGCTTAAAGAACCAAGCTAAGTTCTGGTGGTATGTGGGGAGATCAGCCCAATTGCGGCTAAGGCAGTTATTTTCTGGGGTCGTTGGTGTGGCCGGGTTGTGTCTATTGGGCAGCCTCCCGGCTAAGGCCAGCGCACGCCTACAAGCCTGGCAGTTTGACACCGGCCAAAACCGTCTCGTATTCACCACCGAAAGCGGGGTAGAACCTCAGGTCAGTTTATTGGCCAACCCCCACCAGTTAGTTATCGACCTACCGGGTATTGTGTCGGAAGATGCCCTAGGTGATCAGGTCGTTGGTGGGGCAGTTCAAGCGGTACGGGTAATTCAGACCAATGCCCATACCACCCGGATGGTGCTAGACCTCAGCCCCGACTATAACCTTGACCCCAAGCAGGTCAAAGTATGGGGGATGACCAACCAGCAGTGGGTGGTGCAGTTGCCCAGCACAGCACAGCCTAGCGCCCCCAGCGACACGTTTCCCCATAGCCCCTTATCCATTCCCGATCTGTCTAAAGCATTAACCTCGCGGCCTCTCACCACAGTGGGTATCGAGCCTCTACCTTTGCTGATTAGCCGCAATCAGGTAAATACAGTTGCAGTTAGGGCTACAGCCACGGTGCTGCGGGGCGTTCAGACTGCCGCCGAAGGATTTTTTATACCCACAGCTGGGGCCGCCCCCCAGGTGCGGGTATACCGCACCCGCGATGCGAACCAGGCGCGGCAAATTGTCATTGACCTGCTGGATGCTGCCATTGCCCCAGGGCTATCGGCTGAGGCACTGCCCCAGGGGCGCTACGGCATTTCTCGCTGGAGCGTAACTCAGTTTGCGACGGCCCCGCCAGCTATTCGCGTCACCCTGACTCTAGATGGGCACAGCCCCGATTGGCAGATTACACCCCTGGCCGGGGGCGGTATTTGGATAACGCCGGTCGGTGTGTCCCCGAGCCAAATTGCCGCGCCACCGACTACGGTGGCACTGCCGGTAATCAATGCGGTGACTGCGCCACCGCCCATGAACCGACCCGTAGAGCCTCCAGCAGTGGCTGCCGGGCCTCAGGCTGTGGTTACCCCGAGTCAACCGAGTCGGGGCCAAGTACTAGTCATGCTCGATCCCGGCCACGGCGGAATGGATCCGGGCGCTGTGGGAATTGGCGGCCTGCAGGAAAAGGGCGTGGTACTGGCGGTGGCCCAGTACACAGCGGCGGCCCTACAGGCCCAGGGCGTTGCCGTGCAGATGACCCGCCAAAGCGACCAAACCGTAGACTTACAGCCCCGAGCCACCATGGCTGAATCAGCTCGGGCTACGGTTTTTGTCAGCATTCACGCCAATGCAGTGAATATGCAGCGCCCCGAAGTGAACGGCCTAGAGACCTATTACTACTCCGATACGGGCCAGGTGTTGGCCACAGCCCTGCAGCGGCAGGTATTAGGCACCATGGCTATGAACGATCGCGGCGTCCGCCAGGCCCGGTTTTTAGTGCTGCGCCGCACCTCTATGCCCGCCGCGCTGATTGAAATTGGCTTTGTGACCGGGGCGATCGATGCCCCCAAACTGCGTGACCCCCGCTGGCAGGCCCAGATGGGCCAGGCGATCGCCCAGGGCATTCTCAACTACTTGAACGGCCGACCATAGGGGGAACAATAGTTTGGATTTTAGAGGCATCTCCACTGGCCTTTTCACCAGACTCTTCAGATAGCTCTGCCAACAGCGCCAGCAGCTCGCGCTCAAAGGTCACCTGGGCGCGGTTGGTTCTGCCGCCCACATAAACGGTGCCAGCCCGCTCGATCGCCCACACCTGAGAGTGAGACACATAGCTCATGATTACCCCCAGCATGAGCAGGCCAAAGCCGCCGTACACCATAGGAATGCCGGGGTCGGCCTTAATTTGCAGGCCGGTGCTGCCCACTACGTCCACCAGCGTCAGACTGACGCCATTGACCTCGGCTGCCATACCCTTGCGAACGGTGGAAACAAGCTGCCCCGCATTGTCATAAATTAGAGCCGATCCTTGCAGGTCGCTGGCCAGCAGGGTGACGCCCTCGCTCATATCGGGCTTGGTGGGAAGCCAGGTGCCCCAAAAGCGGGGGCCATCGTTTTCAAGCAGCTGCATGGGCAGCTGTAGCACGGGGCTGTTGTTGAGCTTGATTTGCACCGCCGCGATGCCCCAGTCGGCCTGGTAGAGCGTCACACCCCGGTGTCGCAGGGGCTCGTTGACGTGAATAGTCTTGCGATCGACTTCGTCCCCGCTCAGGTCTAGCACCGATAAATCAGAGTAAAACTGGTCAATCTTACCCTCGGGGGTGTAGTCAATCCAAAAGCGATTCACCCGCACCGACCAGTCTTTAGGAATTTGGGCTGCCGCCCAGGGACCGGCATCGAAAACATTGTGAATTTGAAAGGTCTGGCCGCTGGGCACGATCTCCTGGGCAAAAAAGCCGGTCATGGCTCCCCAGATCGCCCCTAGCAAAATTAGGATCATGCTGGCATGTACGACAATGGGGCCAATGCGGCCCACAATTCCCTTGCGCCCGTAGATCTGAGAGCCATTCTGAAAGACCCGGTAGCGCCTTTTGACTAACCGGCTAGACAGAGAGGTTAGATCAGTCTCGGTGAGCTCGGCGCTGAGGGCCAGCTTTTGAAACTGGCGCGGCTGGCTGTAGTATTTCCACTTTTGGGCCGCGCCCAGGGCCGGAAACTGGCGGGTAAAGGTGCAGGCAACCAGGCTAGCCCCAAATAGAATCAGCAGGGCTAAAAACCACCAGGTGCGATAGACGTGGTCTAGCCCTGCGATCAAAATGACCTTCCAGGTCAAGAAGCCAAACAGGGCCGGATGCTCGGGATAGCTGCTTTGGTAAAACTCTAGGGTTTGGCCTTGTTCTATGACGGTACCGCTGACGCTAAAGGCCGCGATCGCCAGCAGCAGCGCGATCGCCAACCGCAGATCGGCCAGCAGCGGCAGCAAATCTTGCCGAAAATAGTGGCTTACCCTATTCCTGAGGGAGGTGTCGGGAGCATCAGATCGGGCCATAGTATCCCTTAAAACAGATCAGCACGGTGACAGCGGCCATTCTCAATTTAGCCCTCTCCTCAGGCCACTTAAACCAGGGCAGACGGCAGCAGCCGCGACAGCAGCGAAAATATCCCAAACCCCAGCAGCAGCGCCCCGCTGGCAGGAGTTATCCAACTCGACCACTGGCGCATACCCATCAGCCGCTTGAGGCTGGCGGTAAAGGTGCCTACCAGCATCAGGGGGGTCACATAGCCCACGGCGTAGGCCAGCAGCAGCGCACTGCCCAAAACAGGATCTTGTGTCGTCGAAATCCAGGCCAGTAGGGTGGCCAGCACCGGGGTACTGCACGGCGACGCCACAATTCCAAAGGTAAGGCCTAGGGCATAGGCCCGCAGCCAGGGCGGCACATTCCAGCCTTCAAAGGTGGGGCCTGCTCCAGCGGGCAGAGCCAGGGGAACTATCCCCAACAAATTTAGGCCCATGACAATGGCCACCAGGCTCACTACCACTGGCAAACCCCAGGCCACCTGGCCGTAGACATAGCCAAAGAGCCCAGCGATCAGACCCAGCAGCGCCAGGGTGGTGGCTAAGCCAAGGGCAAAGGAAAGCGATCGCCCCACCACCCCACCTCGATTACCCTCATCGTAGCCTCCCATATAGCCAACCATAATGGGCAGCATCGATAGTAGGCAGGGCGACAGACTGGTCAGTAGGCCTGCCAAACCTACCACCGACAGGCTGACCCAAGAAACTTGAGTCAGCTGGTCGGAGACTAGCTGGTTGGCCCACTGGGCAATGTCATACAAATAAAGCTGAAGGCTCTGGAGCATTGCCGAAGTAGTGAAGTGCAGGAGCACTCTCCATTGTAACAATCTCGCAACCCGCTCTCAGATTTCAGCCCTAAAAAATTAGTTTTTAGAGAAAAGATTGCCGCCGTTTAAGACTCGCAGAGACCATCGTTCCTGCGCTCCAGGTTTTGACCTGCGCCATAGGGGTACTGGAGCTTCCAAATTAATTTCCCGCGCAGCCCGCACTAGCAATCCCGCCGTTATCAGGCTAGCAACCATCGAGCTACCACCGTAGCTCAGCAGCGGAAAGGGCAATCCTGTCGTAGGCAGCACCCCTGTCGCCACTCCCATGTTCAGCAGCGATTGCCCTACTAATAGCACCATTGCCCCCACCGCCACCAATCGATGCAGGGGCTGCCTTAGCCGTAGCGCCACTAGCAGCGCCACAGAAGCATAGACGCCTAAGAGCGTTAGCAGTACCAGACAGCCCACAAAGCCAAACTCCTCAGCAAATACCGCAAAAATAAAATCGGTGTACTGAATTGGTAGGGAATACAGCTTTTGCTGAGACAGCCCAAACCCCTGCCCCCAAAACCCGCCCGAGCCAATAGCCAGCAGGCTCTGCACCAGCTGATACCCCTGGTTGTCAGGGTCAGCCCAAGGATTTAAAAACGAAATAATGCGCTGGCGCTGGTAAGCCTTAACGCTAATACTCACCCCCGCCGCCACCAGCCCACCGCCAGCGGTAAGCAGCAAATGGCTGTAGGGAATGCCCGCTGCCAAAGCAATTAGCCAGAGGGTAAGACCACAGATAGCCGCCGTACTTAGATTGGGCTGAATCAAAATTAGCCCCAAAATAGCCGCAAAAATACTCAGCCAGGTGAGGCGTGTTGTCCAGGGGATCTGTGGCCAGCAGCCAAACAGCCGTGCCCCCTGCAAGACCAGACAGGGCTTGATAAGTTCTGAGGGCTGAATCATAAACGGCCCCAGGGGTAGCCACCGCGTCGCCCCATTCACCGTCACGCCCAGAGAAGGAATCAGGGTAAGCGCCACCAGTCCCACCAGCCCCAGCAGCACAATGCCTGACCCCTGGATGAGGCGATCTAAAGACGTATGCACAATGCGTTTAAAAATGGCCAAACCGATTGCGACCCAAAGCAGCTGCACCATAACGTAGTGCAACCCATAGCCGTGCTCTACCACCGCTGCAGCATAGGAGGCCGAAAACAGCACCAGTAGCCCCCCTCCCAACCAAAGAAAGGTTAACCACCGCAGCCAGCGCGCTTCTGCCGACCACTGACCCACCGTAGGGTCAATCCATGGAACCAATCGAGCAATGTTCACACCCATACCCCGCGTGCCCAAGGGCCAACTCTTTTCAGGGCCAAGTATAGCGGAGGGGAATATTTTTGGGATTTTTGATCAAGCTAATCATCATAAAAATATCCCTTTAAAGCACAACGGCAGGGCTAGCCCTCTGGCCGACCCTGCACGTATCGCAGCACTAGAAATGCAGTAAAAATTTTATCGGATACCCTTATGAACCTTTTTGGGGAATCTTTTAGGGCCAAACTATTAGAGCAAGCCAGTGTTGGACCCCTGCCGCCCAGTGGCCAGTTCAACCTTAACGATTTTGCCGCCCATTTTTTGAATCCGCTGCTGTTCTTTGAACCAGTTGTCGTAGGGGACGAGCTTAGTGAAAAAAGTATTTTGCAGTTCCCGCTGGGTACGGATCCTGGTTTGGCTAGGAACACAAGCGGTGATCTTAAACATGCGCATGGCCGAAAACTCTCCTGCTATCTCACGGGACAGATATCAATCCAATTCAAGTCCAGAAATGGAGTTTGCCAATGGCAGAAACAACAGATCTTGAGATTGACTTGTTAGGAACACTGAAAAGCCAGAGTCGAAAGCCAATGCTGTGGACAGCAGGAAGACAGTACAGCACAACCTAGTGTCCTCAACACTCGCCCTGACTCTGGCCTAGATTTGCTTTAGCCAATGGCCAAAGCGCACATGGATGAGCTTAGACTAGCTCAAGCCAGAGCAGATGTAGTCGAAGTAAACGCCCATTTCCTTGCCAGCGTCAGCGCCTACTAGGCTAGCGGTGACTTCTTTCATGGCTTGGATAGAGTTGACGGTAGCGCCGATGGGCACACCCAGGGAATTGTAGGTTTCCTTGAGGCCATTGAGCACCCGCTCATCCAGGATGGAGGGATCTCCAGCCAGCATGGCGTAGGTGGCGTAGCGCAGGTAGTAGTCGAGATCGCGGATGCAGGCAGCATAGCGACGGGTGGTGTACATGTTGCCACCGGGACGGGTGATATCGGAGTACAGCAGAGACTTAGCTACAGCTTCCTTGACGATTTCAGCGGCGTTAGCGCTGATGGTGCTAGCGGCACGAACCCGCAGTTCACCAGTTTGGAAGTAGGCTTTAAGCTTGTCTAGGGCAGAGCCGTCCAGGTACTTGCCCTGCACGTCGGAGGAGTTGATAACAGAAGTAATTGCGTCTTGCATTGGTGAAGCTTCCTTAGAACTGACGTAATCTCAACAACGAATCGACGGAGTAGCGCAGCTGCGACTACTGCATAGCGCCGACAACATAGTCGAAGTAGGATGCGGCTTCAGCGGCATCATCGCTGGACAGAAGACCGGTTGCAACCGCCTTCATGGAGCGCACAGACTCAGCCACAGCGGGAATGGGAGTGCCCAGGGAGTTGTACATTTCACGCACGCCCACCAGCCCAATTTCTTCGATGGGGGTGACATCACCAGCGACCACACCATAGGTGATCAGACGCAGGTAGTAGTCCATGTCGCGCAGGCAGGTGGCGGTCATTTCTTCGCCGTAGGCATTGCCACCGGGAGAAACAACGTCAGGGCGCTTTTGGAACAGCTGGTTGCCAGCTTCCTTGACGATGCGCTCGCGGGATTCGGTCAGCACCTGAGCAATCCGCAGACGGCGCTCGCCAGAAGTAACAAAGCCCTTGATGCGGTCTAGCTCACCGGGGCTGAGGTAACGAGCCTCGGCATCGGCATTCACGATTGACTTCGTGACAATACTCATTGATGGATTCCTCCGAAAAATATGACCAGATAGTAATGAAACTGGCATTTAAGGGTGCAGGGCCAGAGCTAACTCTGTACAGAACCTCAGTTCTGGCGGCCTTCCCGATTAATTGTCCGGTATCGCGTAAGCCTTCTTCAAAGCAGCGAAATATTTTGTAACAGTTTTCCTCAGGTTCGCCAAGGTTCGACAACGGCGCCATCTTAGAGGCTTAGAAAGATACCTAAAGCCTCAAGAAAACTATGAGCCGGATACAATTTAGAACCCGGCTTAATATCTCGCAATACATTTGGGTGGTTTTGCGGTCAGGACAATGGCTTGCCTCAGCCAGTTTGTTCTCAACGGTTGAATCAATGACGCTAGATCAAGTTAAAGGGGATGCTGTAAATCATCCCCTTTAACTAAGCAGTGGCTAGGTGCGACGGTAGGGTACGCCCTGTTCGCCAAAGTAACGCAGATACTCGGCAGAGTTGAGCATGGCTTCGGCGACAGCCATAGCGCCCCGCTGGGCTGCGATCGCCCCATACTCACCGTCCTCCACGCTGCGACCCAGCAGCTGGCGACCCATGATAGCTACGAGCTTGGCCGCCGGATAAGCCGCCACAAATCGCGCCTGGTAGGCAGGAGACTGCACAAGCTGGCGAACAAACTCGCGCAGACTGATGCGATCGCCCTGTAGCAAGGCCTCAGCCTGGCTCAGTCGCCACCCATCAGGAATGTCTCCTGTCGGCAGCACCATCACCTGACGATAGACCGCCGTGAGTATCTGATCGACCTGCTTAGTGGACCCCGGCTGGTGCCGATAGAACCGAGTTGTCGGCCCGGCTGCTGTCACCTCGGCGTCAATTGAAGCTCGCCCAACCGTAGCCGCTAGCTCAGCGGAAGCGGCCCCCTGGGAGGCTACCGCGTCTGCCATCAGCGGCATGTCGGCTACATCCATAGCAGCTTTAGAACTTGTAAAGCTAGGCACGATTAAATCGCGATTTTGCTTGGTCAAGCGGTTGTAGAGCTTTTCGGTATTGGGGAAGTTGGCCGCTGGCAGGGTGGGATAGCGGCGATAGGGCACCGTATCTTCGCCAAAGTTTTCGGCGTATTCCGGAGTATTGAGCATTGCCTGGATAAACCCGCGAATGCCTTCGCTCGCCAACACCTGGTTGTACTTGCGAATTTCTGCCTGATCCATCGGGGCGCGACCCAAGAAGTGCTTGGTACCAAACTCAATTACCTGAGTGTTGGGGTAGGGTGCGTAGAACTCCTTAATGTAGAGCGTCGAACAGCCCAGACCTTCAATGAACCCTTTCAGGCTAATTTCACCGTTGCTCAGCTTGCTCTCAAGCGCCGTAAACTCGCTCTTCACAATGTAAGGGGCGATATCGCGCTCAAAAATTTGCCGATAGGCGGCGGCAGTCACCAGCTTGAGGTTGGGTTTGTCGGCCAAGGAGGTGAGCTTAAACACCTTGGTCTGCTGGCGCTGACGGTTGACCCCCTGGGCCAGACGACGCTGGACCTCAGGAATCGCCCGATCTTCGCTGACTGTGCCGAGTTCCACAAAGCGGGGAGTGCTGGTATCGGCTACGGGAACCATGCCTTTCTCAGCCAGGCTCCCGGCTCGCATGCTGCGCAGCGATAGACCCTGAGGCGTCAGGTAACGCTCGTAGGGTACAGTATCTTCCCCAAAGGCGTCGTTATACTCCTGGCTGTCGATAATCGAGTCAACTAGGGCATAAAAGCCTTTCTTGGCGCAGATGTCGAAGTAGGCGTTGGTTTCGTTGCGGCCGTAGGTAGGCCGTCCTAGCAGGCGACGGTGGATGTATTCCACCGCTTTCATCACGTACAGCGATGACCAGTAGGTCTTGCGGAAGGCTTCGGACTTGGCGATCGCCCGAATGAACTCCTTCATCGTGATTTCGCCGTTCTCCAGCTTGATCTCGGCCACCTTAGATCGCTGACCCGAGTACACCTCGCGGCCAAACACCTGCCGGTAGGCGGCGCTAATGATCGTTTGAGTCGAGCTTTCGGAATAGCGAACGCTGGCCTGAGTGTTGCCAGTCCTGGGAATTTGATCGAGCTTAAACACCTTGGCACCCAAAGAACCGGGGTTTTCGGGTCGGGCCGCAGGATTGCTCAACTGGTTGTTGATGCCAGGGCCTCGGTGAATCAGGATACGGCGGGTGTCTTTGTTAAAGAACGCTGGCGTAGCGCTGACATCGCGGGTTTCCTTGGGGAAGATTGCCCCAAACTGGATTTCCAGCGGATCGTTACCCGAGCCGTAGGGATGCTGGTCGGGCAGGGGCTGCTCGTAGGACGCAAACAGCGTAATAAACTGCGGCTTCTTGCGGAAGGGAGCGCTGTAGTTAAACAGCTCAAACTGAGGCCCCCAGTTGCGGCATTCCTGAGCTTCTTGGCCCAGGCCTCGCAGGTAAGGCACCGTTTCTTCACCAAAGTAGTCGGCGTACTCTTTAGAATCGACTAGAGCATCGACCAGAGCGGCCAGCCCGCCGCTAGATACGATCGCAAAGTAGTTGCGAACCTCTTCGCGAGAGCTAGGGGCGCGACCCAGAATGTGGCGAAAGGCCAGCTCCAGAGCGCGGCTGTTGATGTAGGGGTCGAAGAAATTCTTGCGGTACAGCGGTGACTTGGCCAGGCGGCGCACAAACTCCTTCATGGAGATTTCGCTGTTCTTCACCTTCGACTCCAGGTCAGAGACCGAGAGTGAATAGGCTCGGGTAATATCGCGCTCAAAGAGCTGACGATAGGCAGCTTTCACCACATCGTTTTTCTCTGTTGCCGAAAGCCCAGGCTTCATCGCGTACTTGGGCCGACGCTCAGCAGCGTTGAAGTAAATCTGAGGTAGCTCTAGCCCCTGCAGGTCGTTGGAGGAACGCTGGCGCAGCTTATTCGACGGGGTTGGTGCCTTAAATTCGCTCAGCAGTACGTCGAAGTACTGATCCACAATGGCTTGGGCGTCGGGGTCGCTATTTAGGTAGCGCAGAGACCCTGCTTTCATGGTTTGAATGGCCACGATCGTCGCGGCCGAGGAGCAGGCACTCTCAATAATTTCCCGCAGACCGCGCACGTTGACCGAAATAATGTTTGGGTCGCCCGCCACAATAGCGTAGGTTACATAGCGCAGGAACCAGCTCATGTCGCGCAGCGACTTGGTCATGTTGCTGGGGCCGTAGCGAGACACGCTAATCGGGCGAAACCCAGGAGGCACCGGCCCAGAAGGCGTAGAGCTAAATAGGTTTTGAAACAGGCCGCCGCCGCTCTCAATGAAGGTTGAGGTGCCCAGTCGGGAAGCCTCTGATTCATCTAAAACGGTGCCAGCTCGGGTCTTTTCAACCGGCGACTCACTGTCAGCCCGCTCTAAGTAGGCCAGGGGAGACCCACCGGTAAAGATGCGGTTGGCCGCCTGGGAGACAATCAACTCGGAGTAACGGGTTAAGACCTCAGCAATTTGCACCCGCTTCAGGCCGGAATTAAAAAAGCCTGATAGCTCTTCTAGCTCACCCCGGCCCATGTAGCGATCTTGCTGCTCGGCCTGGGAAATCGTAGCCACCGGCAGAGTTTGGTAGAGCTGGGGTCGTGCCGGTGCACTTCCACCACTTGCTTTAACACTCATGCGTTTTCAAAAGCTCCCTATGCGGACAATGACGGCATCAAATCAAATTTAAAGAATCTATCAATCGGTTAGAAAGGTTTAGAGTCTTGCCCTGGTTCAAAGGCACCGATCAGGAACGCTCCCTGAGCTAGCGCAAAATCACCGAACCCGCCTGAAGGTAAAGCGTTGTTAACCTCACCTGTCGGGCACCCAAGCTGGGCACCGAATGCGGTATCTATGAATGGCGGGCTGTTCGCTGACCTGAAATCAGATTAAACCGTTTCAGGACAGCAGCACAGATTATTAAAAACTGTGTATTATCCAACCGGGTAAATGCCTTTGGTCATCATAGAGGATGGTCACTACAGCCTGAGAGAGCGGATAAGTTTTGTAACGTTTCGTGATAAAGCCGGAATCCCTGCGGCTCTGAAGCCTCTTCTGGGAAGGGTTTGATCCGCTGGCCGACTGTAACGCTGGTAAATGAGGTCAGCCCGCTCCGTCCCCATCCTTGCCCGCTGCGATCGCCGCCAGAATCGCCTGGATACAGATCAGATGCGATCGCCTTGAAGCGTATTTTTAGGTCGGCTCCCTATCCTATATAGTTCGCTGCCCCTCCCAATTGATTGCGTTAGGTAATTTGAGTAACTTGAACCGACAGATCAGCTATGGACGACTCGACAACAACTCAGGTGGTCAGCGATGCGGTCGCTCGCCTGTACAACACCTATCCCTTTCCGCCCGAGCCAATTCTAGATGAGGCTCCGCCGGGGTACAACTGGCGCTGGTACTGGCCTACGGTGCACAGCTTTTGTACGGGGGCGGCTCCGACTACAGGTTCGGTGCGGGTGCTGGATGCGGGCTGTGGTACCGGGGTGAGCACCGAATACATCAGCCACCTCAATCCAGAGGCTGATGTACTGGGCATTGATTTGAGCGAGCGGGCGATCGCCACCGCCACCCAGCGTTGCCAGTCTTCTGGGGCCACCAACGTCCAGTTTCGCCAGCTCAGTATCTACGACGTTGACCAGCTAGACGGTGAATTCGACTGGATCAACTGTGTCGGTGTCATCCACCACATGCCCGATCCCCTCAAGGGGCTACAGGCACTGGCGACCAAGCTAGCTCCCGGTGGTTTCATCCATTTATTTGTGTACGCCGCCGTTGGTCGCTGGGAGATTTCGCTGATGCAGCGGGCGATCGCACTGGTACAGGGCAGTCAGCGGGGCGACTATCGCGATGGGGTTCAGGTGGGTCGGCAGATCTTTGCCAGCCTGCCCGAGGGCAACCGGCTGAAGCAGCGAGAGCGCGATCGCTGGGCGATGGAAAACCAGCGTGACGAGTGCTTTGCCGACATGTACGTCCACCCCCAGGAAGTTGACTACACCTTGGACGATCTATTCAATTTAATTGATGCCTCGGGTTTGGAGTTTGTTGGCTTTTCAAACCCTCAGGTATGGCAGCTCGATCGTCTGTTAGAAAAAAATCCCGTGCTGCTAGAGCGCGCCAAACAGCTTTCAGA
Organism: Nodosilinea sp.; assembly: GCA_049646445.1. GTDB lineage: Bacteria > Cyanobacteriota > Cyanobacteriia > Phormidesmidales > Phormidesmidaceae > Nodosilinea. Next base: position 60,726 of record JBARVV010000094.1, read on the forward strand.
TCAAGACCAGTACCGTCTAATTGAACTGCTAGATCCGGAAATCACTCACTTTGAGTGGTTCCTGGCCCGTCCCCCTTATCCCCGCATCACCTGGGCAGATGATGCCACCCTGCTAGCCGCCGTTCCCAGCCGCAATCCCTGTATGGAGGGCTGGCCCAGCCAAAGCATCTTTGACCACAACTATCAGATTGTTTCTTTAAATAAAACAGAGTTTGAGTTTTTGCAGGCCTGCGATAGTCAAAAAGCAGCCCAAGCGAGCGATCGCCAGCCTTCTGCCACCGTGGCTGACCTCATCTCCCAGACCGAGATCACCCTGGCAGACATTCGCCAAATGCACCAGCGGCAGCTGATCCTGCTGCGATGAATCACAGCGAATTTTATGAAGTTGGGCCGAAGATAGCGGATTTACTTTTAGGAAGTGTCTATTAAGTATTATTGCCGTGATATGATCGTCTACGGCCTGTTTACACAGGTAAAACCCTTTAACGGCTAAGGATTAGGCGCTTTCGTGGCCCCATTGCCCTCCGAACACACTGACCCTAACGTCCCGGTGGTGGCAGACGCAGACCCAGGTCAAACCGATGGTCAAACTCTTCCTCCAGCCTCAACGACTGCCATGGACGAGTATTACCAGCTGCAGCAAAACCTGCTGCTGACTACTCTGGCGTTCAGCGGCGTGATTTTTGTTTCCGTCTGGCTGGCCTATTCACTGCCAATTGCTCTCAATTATTTAATAGGAGCGTGCGGCGGTGTGGTTTACTTGAGGATGTTGGCAAAAAGCGTGGCCAGCATTGGGCGTGGAAGCGCCAGGCTAGGCAGCGGCCGATTGGCTCTCGTAGTCGGATTGGTTCTGGTGGCTACTCAGTGGCAGCAGCTTCAGGTTGTACCCGTTTTTCTTGGGTTCTTAACCTACAAGGGGGCGTTAATTGCTTACACCCTCTGGACTGCAGTGCTGCCAAAATCACCGTCGGGTTCCCAGGCATCTGGCTTGCCCTAGATCGGTGGTTCCCCAGCATAGCATGCTTTTTCCTGGCGGGTCTTAAGGAGAAGTTGATTTAAGAGATGGCGCTCAATATGTTAACGATTCATCCCTTAGTCCTGGCAAAGCTAGAGGTTGGCCAGCATTTGTACTGGCAAGTTGGTGGGCTTAAACTCCACGGTCAGGTGTTTCTGACCTCGTGGTTTGTAATCGGCGTGCTGCTGCTGGTGTCATTTTTGGCGACCCGCAACATTCAGCGGATACCGTCCGGTCTCCAGAACTTTATGGAGTACGCCCTAGAGTTCATCCGTGACCTGGCCAAAAACCAGATCGGCGAAAAGGAATACCGGCCCTGGGTTCCCTTTGTAGGCACATTGTTTCTGTTTATCTTTGTGTCTAACTGGTCTGGGGCACTGATTCCCTGGAAGCTAATTCATCTGCCGGCAGGCGAATTGGCCGCTCCTACTAATGACATCAACACCACTGTAGCCCTAGCTCTGTTGACGTCGTTAGCTTATTTCTACGCTGGTTTTAGCAAGCGTGGGTTGGGGTACTTTGCCAAGTACATTGAGCCAACTCCAATTTTGCTGCCCATCAATATTCTCGAAGATTTCACCAAGCCTCTCTCACTCAGTTTCCGTCTGTTTGGAAACATCCTGGCCGATGAGCTTGTGGTCGCTGTGCTGGTCTTGTTGGTACCTCTCTTCGTACCGCTGCCGGTTATGGTCTTGGGTCTGTTCACCAGTGCTATTCAAGCGCTGATCTTTGCAACCCTGGCTGCGGCCTACATCGGCGAGGCCATTGAGGGGCATGGTGGTGAAGAGCATGGATGACCCCTAGGGGCATTCAGTTTGGTATTGGCTGGTAGGGCAGGTGCTGCCAGCCGACGTGGTCTTAGGGCCGCACCGATAAGAAACGCCGATTGCGCGTTGTCTACGACCTGATTTAACGAGTTGTTAATTTTCCAAATCGAGGTAAAGACATGGATCCTATTATCGCTGCCGCTTCCGTAATTGCAGCTGCTCTAGCCGTTGGCCTAGCAGCTATCGGCCCTGGTATTGGTCAAGGAAATGCAGCTGGTCAAGCGGTAGAAGGTATTGCTCGCCAACCCGAGGCTGAAGGCAAAATTCGCGGCACCCTGCTGCTGAGCTTGGCTTTCATGGAAGCACTGACCATCTACGGTCTGGTAGTAGCTCTGGTGCTGCTGTTCGCCAACCCCTTCGCGTAAATGGCTATCGGCTAGCTAGGGAAAGGTTCTATTCCTTTCCTTAGCTAGCCACACTTGCGATTTCCTCTGTGGAATCTCACTCTGTAGTGCTGGCCCTGGGCCGGGTTAAAGGGCATTCCCACAATGATGAATTTTGTTTGGTTATTAGCGGTTGAAGCCGCTGAAACGGTTGAAGAAGGTGGCGGTTTATTTGACCTCGACGCCACTCTGCCGCTGATGGCGGTACAGTTTGTGTTGCTGGCGGTGGCGCTCAACGCCCTGTTTTACAAGCCCCTGGGTAAAGTTTTAGACGAGCGTGACGGGTATATCAGCTCTAACAAGGTTGATGCGGCAGAGCGCCTGGCTAAGGCCGAGCAAATTGCTAAGCAGTATCAGCAAGAGCTGGGTGAAACCCGCCGTCAGGCCCAAACGGTAATTGCCGAGGCCCAGGAAGAAGCGCAAAAGATTGCCTCTCAGACCGTTGCCACTGCTCAGCAGGAGGCTCAGGCCCAGCGTGAGCAGGTGCAGCGTGAGCTAGACGAGCAAAAGAGTCAGGCAATGGCCACCCTAGAGCAACAGGTGGATGGTCTGAGTCGGCAAATTTTAGATAAGCTGCTGGGCTCTTTAGCGGCCTAGTCTATTGGTGATAATGGGGTGGTTTAGACCCCCTAGCGTTGCCCGCGTCGTTGACGGAAAGTAGGGATATGACTATTGGTTGGTTACTGGCGGCGGAAACAGGTGGTTTTGGTGTGGATTTCGACATCCTAGAGACCAACCTGATTAATTTGGTCATTATTATTGGCGTGCTGTATTACTTTGGCGGCAAGTTTTTAGGGAAAACCCTATCGACCCGCCAGTCGGCAATCAAAACAGACATTGTTGAGGCCGAGCAGCGTAAGAAAGAGGCCGCCGCCGCCTTGGCAGAGCAGCAGCAAAAGCTGGCCCAGGCGAAAGAAGAAGCTAAAAGGATTTTGGCCGAAGCTCACACAACAGCAGAGCGCAGCCGTGATGAGATCTTGAAGCAGTCTCATATTGACGTAGAGCGCATGCGGGCTAACGCTGCTCAAGACCTCACCTCCCAGGAGGCTCGGGTCATGCGAGAGCTGCAGCAGCGCATTGCTGCCCTGGCCATTGAGCGCAGCGAAGCCGCTCTGCCTGGTCGGCTAAACGACGATTTGCAGCGTCGTCTGGTTGACTCCAGTATTGCGTCGCTTAAAGGAGAATAGCCATGAACGATACAACACTGAGTTCTGAGATTGCCGGTCCCTACGCCAAAGCACTGATGTCGGTGGCTGACGATAATAGCGCTGTCGACCAGGTGGGTGGCGAAGTCGCCAATTTGTTAGAGGTGTTGGCCAGTTCTGACGAGCTAATCGCGTTTTTGTCTAACCCGCTAATGGCTCCTGATTCTAAAAAAGAGGTGCTGCGCCAGGTTTCTGAGGGTAATGTAAGCGGCTTCTTGCTGAACTTTCTGATGCTGCTGGTTGACAGAGGCCGGATAGCATTTTTGCAGCCTGTGCTGCAGCAGTACCAGACCCTGCTGCGAGAGCGGAACCAGACGGTTTTAGCCGATGTCACCTCTGCCATTGAGCTATCTGACGATCAGCAGAACGCGATTCGCGATCGCGTCAAAGCCATGACGGGGGCCAACAGCGTCGAGCTGTCGATACAGGTTGACCCCTCCCTAATTGGGGGCCTGGTCATCAAGGTTGGCTCACAGGTTATCGATGCCAGCCTCAGGGGGCAGCTTCGTCGCATTGGCATGCAGCTAGCGGCTACTGCCTAGCTTTATTGATCCAGTTTGCCCCTTAGTCGGGCAGTTTCTCTGACGTCTCGTGTTTATGTAGGTTTATCCAGAGCAAGTCCTATGGTTAGTATCAGACCTGACGAAATTAGCAGCATTATTAAGCAGCAAATCGAGCAGTACAACCAGGAGGTCAAGGTCTCCAATGTGGGTACGGTGCTGCAGGTGGGTGACGGTATCGCTCGCATCTATGGCCTTGAAACCGCCATGTCTGGCGAACTGCTGGAGTTTGAAGACGGCACCGTAGGGATTGCCCTCAACCTGGAAGAAGACAACGTGGGCGCGGTGCTGATGGGCGATGGCATCAACATTAGAGAAGGCAGCGCCGTTACGGCCACCGGCAAGATTGCCTCGGTTCCAGTGGGCGAGGCCCTGCTGGGTCGCGTGGTCGATGCTTTGGCCCGCCCCATTGACGGCAAGGGCGACCTCCAAACCAGCGAAACTCGCCTGATTGAATCTGCTGCCCCCGGTATTATTGCCCGTAAGTCGGTGTATGAGCCGATGCAGACCGGCATTACCGCTATTGACGCGATGATTCCCATTGGTCGTGGACAGCGGGAACTGATCATTGGTGACCGTCAGACCGGCAAGACCGCGATCGCGATCGACACCATCCTCAACCAGAAATCCCAGGATGTGATTTGCGTCTATGTGGCGATCGGCCAAAAGGCCTCTTCCGTAGCTCAAATTGTAGACGTGCTGCGCGAGCGGGGTGCTCTGGAATACACCATTGTGGTAACAGCCAGCGCCAACGACCCTGCACCGCTTCAGTATCTGGCTCCTTACACCGGGGCTAGCCTGGCTGAATACTTTATGTACAAGGGCAAAGCTACCCTGGTGGTCTACGATGACTTGACCAAACAAGCTCAGGCTTATCGCCAGATGTCTTTGTTGCTGCGTCGTCCGCCCGGTCGCGAAGCCTACCCTGGAGATGTGTTTTACCTGCACTCTCGCCTGCTAGAGCGGGCTGCCAAGCTGAGCCCTGAACTGGGTGAAGGCAGCATGACTGCTCTACCGATCATTGAAACCCAGGCGGGTGACGTGTCGGCCTACATTCCTACCAACGTAATTTCGATTACCGATGGTCAGATCTTCCTGTCCTCTGACCTGTTTAACTCGGGTTTGCGCCCTGCTATTAACGCCGGTATCTCGGTATCGCGGGTCGGGTCTGCGGCTCAGATCAAGGCGATGAAGCAGGTAGCCGGTAAGGTAAAGCTTGAGCTAGCCCAGTTCGACGAGCTGCAGGCTTTTTCGCAGTTTGCCTCCGACCTAGATGCTGCAACTCAGAAGCAGCTGGCTCGCGGTACGCGCCTGCGCGAACTGCTCAAGCAGCCCCAGTACTCTCCCTTACCGGTGGAAGAGCAGGTAGCCATTATTTACGCAGGCATCAACGGCTATATGGATGAGGTGCCCGTAGATCAGGTGACGGCTTTTGCCAAGTCGCTGCGTGACTACCTCCGCAACAGTAAGCCTAAGTTTGGCGAACTGATTCGCAGCGAGAAGAAGCTCGGCGACGAAAGCGAAGCCATTCTCAAGGACGCGATCGCCGAAGCCAAGCAAGCCTTCATGGCGGCAGTCTAACCCCCTGTTCTAGCCGGGGTGGTGCTTCTTGCACGACCCCGGCTCTCGCCGACCCCTTAGGGATCCACTATGCCTAACCTAAAAGCGATTCGAGACCGCATTAAGTCCGTTAAAAACACTCGCAAAATCACTGAGGCCATGCGTCTGGTGGCTGCGGCTAAGGTGCGTCGCGCCCAGGAGCAGGTGATTGCCACCCGGCCCTTTGCCGATCGCCTGGCCCAGGTGCTTTACAGCCTTCAGAGCCGCCTCCGGTTTGAGGAGGCCGATTTGCCCCTGCTCAAACAGCGTGACGTGCAAACCGTTGCCCTGCTGGTCATTTCTGGCGATCGCGGCCTCTGCGGCGGCTACAATACCAACGTCATTCGTCGGGCTGAAATTCGGGCTCAGGAACTGGCGGCTGAGGGCCTGAACTACAGATTTATCATTGTAGGGCGCAAGGCTAACCAGTACTTTAAGCGTCGCGAACAGCCGATTGAAACCAGCTTCATCGGTATGGAGCAAATTCCTACTGCTGACGAGGCCTCGACGATCGCCGACGAACTGCTATCGCTTTTTTTGTCCGACGAAGTCGATCGCGTTGAGCTGGTCTATACCCGGTTTGTGTCGCTGGTCAGCTCCCGCCCGGTCATTCAGACACTGCTGCCCCTTGATCCCCAGGGTTTAGAAGTGTCGGACGACGAAATTTTCCGGCTCACGACCCGAGCTGGCGTCTTCCAGGTCGAGCGCGAGAAGGTGGCTGGGCCGACTCCCACCGAGTTTCCCCAGGACATGATCTTCGAGCAAGATCCGGTGCAAATTCTCGACGCGCTGCTGCCCCTGTATCTGAACAACCAGATTCTGCGGGCGCTGCAGGAGTCAGCGGCAAGCGAACTAGCCGCCCGCATGACCGCCATGAACAACGCCAGCGACAACGCCAAAGAACTGGCTAAAACGCTCAACTTGACTTACAACAAGGCTCGTCAGGCCGCTATTACCCAGGAAATTCTGGAAGTGGTAGCAGGGGCTAACTCCCTATAGGCTAAGCCGAAGGAAACCTGATAAACACGATCTAAAAAGCCCGCCATCACGATAGCGGGCTTTTCTGTGTGTTTTTGCCAGCTCAAAGCGAGAAAGCCACATAAGGCAGATTTTCCTGTTAGCCGTGGCGGGTTTGGTGCCAGGCCCAGGCGTGGGTCAGAATAGTGTCGATGTCGGCATACTGAGGGTTCCAGCCCAGGACGCTGCGGGCGCGATCGCTGCCCCCTACCAGCGCAGGCGGATCGCCAGGGCGACGCTCGACTTCTACCACCGGGATGGTTTTACCGGTCACCCGTGCTGCCGCATCAATCACCTCTCGCACCGAGAAACCGCTGCCGTTGCCCAGGTTAAAGACGTTGCTCTCGCCACCTTTTAGCAGGTATTCCAGGCCCAGAATATGGGCATCGGCTAGGTCACACACGTGGATGTAGTCGCGAACGCAAGTGCCGTCGGGGGTAGGGTAGTCGGTGCCGAAAACGCTAATCGACTCCCGCTTGCCCAGGGCTGTTTGTAGCACCAGGGGAATCAGGTGAGTTTCGGGGTTGTGGTCTTCGCCCAGCAGACCGTTGGGATCGGCACCCGCCGCATTGAAATAGCGGAAGCGCACCGACCTGAAATCGTAGGCTTTGTCGTAGTCGGTCAGAATGCGCTCCACCATTAGCTTGGTGGCACCGTAGGGGTTGATCGGGTTTTGGGGATGGGTCTCTGTGATCGGCATTTCCTGGGGCACGCCGTAGGTGGCACAGGTCGACGAGAACACAAAGTTTTTAATGCCTGCCTCCACCATGGCATCGAGCAACGACAAGGTGCCCACCACATTATTTTCGTAGTATTTGGCAGGGTCGCTGACCGACTCGCCCACGTAGGCGTAGGCCGAAAAGTGCATCACGGCGCTGATGTCGTAGCGGCTAAAGATAGACTTGAGCAGCGCTTTATCGAGGGTGCTGCCTTCAATCAACTCGGTTTTTAGCACCTTCTCGACCAGGTCACGATGGCCATAGACTAGATTATCTAGAATCAAAACTCGATAGCCTGCCTGCTGGAGGGCCATCACAGCGTGGCTGCCGATGTACCCGGCACCCCCTGTCACCAGGATAGTTTTTATCTCAGTTGTCATAGGAATTATCTCTAGGGTATTTGGTACTGGCTAAGCCACAGTCTCGGTTTAGCGCTGTTAATGCTGGCCGAGTGATGTCATTTTAGCTTTAGCCCCAGACCCGCACCGAGGTCTTATGGTGGGGTTACCAACTTTTTATCTCCAGGCAAGGTTGTCTTACAGAAAGAAAACGCTAAAGGGCTGAATTTGCTAGCGCCGCCCTGACCTCGCTTAAATAAGCTTTAACCAAAGCTTACCGCCCGCTTAGTCCTCCCATGAAGCTTTGCCGTGCGTAATGGCCGAAGATAACTCCGTAGCAATGGCTACAAGATGTAACCCCCAAGTGTTATCTATGGCTGACTTCACGCTCCAACTCTTTCACGCGGCCGATCAAGAGGGTAATATTTCTGCCCTGGATGATGCGCCTCGGTTTTCGGCTGTATTAAACGCTCTAAAAAACCAGGATATTGATGGTGACGGCGTCGCTGGATTTGCCAACACTCTGGTTTTATCTTCTGGAGATGCCTACATCCCCGGCGTATTTTTCAGCGCCAGCGGCGAGGCGTTTGGTGGTGCCGGACGAGGCGATATTCTAATTCAAAACGCACTGGGCTTTCAGGCGATCGCCTTTGGCAATCACGAGTTTGACCAGGGTACTGGCCTAGTAGCTAGTCTGATTGGCCCTGGAGACAATAATCCTGAAACTGCGATCGACGAGTCGTTTGCGGGCACGGCTTTCCCCTACCTAAGCAGCAACCTCGACTTTAGCACCGACGAAAACCTGGCCGGTCTAGTCGTAGCCAGCGCCCAAGCACCGCTGCCCAACAGCATTGCGGCCTCGACGGTGATTGAGGTCAACGGTGAAAGAATCGGCGTCGTGGGAGCCACGACCCCCACCATTAGCAACGTCAACGTGCGCATCTCTAGCCCCGGCGACGTGACGGTGCTGCCCCAGCCCTTTGACGGCAGCCCCAGCCCAGCCCAGCTCGATGCGCTAGCGGCTGAAATTCAGGCTGACGTGGATGCGCTGCTGGCGGCTAACTCCGATATTGATAAAGTCGTGCTGCTGGCCCACATGCAGCAGATCGCCATTGAGCAAGAGCTGGCCCAGCGCCTGTCAAATGTAGACATCATTGTGGCTGGTGGCTCGAATACTCGCCTGTTTGACGAGAGCGATCGCCTTCGCACGGGCGACACCGACCAGGGACCTTATCCCATCATTCAGACTGGGGCAGACGGTAACCCCGTCGCCGTGGTCAATACCGACGGCAACTATAAATATGTGGGCCGCCTGGTAATCGATTTTGACGAAAACGGCGTTTTGCTGCCAGCCAGCTACAACCCGGCGATCAGTGGTGCCTACGCTACCGATCAACAGGGCGTTGCTGATGTCGGGGGCCAAGGGCTGGCCGATCCCCAAATTGTGGCGATTACTGATGCCCTGCGCGAGGTGATCATCGCCACCGAGAGCAATGTGTTTGGCGTTAGCGACGTCTTTTTAGAGGGTCGTCGCAGCCAGGTGCGCACTGAGGAAACCAACCTGGGCAACCTGACCGCCGACGCCAATCTGGCCGTGGCGCAAGGGGTTGACCCCACTACGGTCATTTCGCTCAAGAATGGCGGCGGCATTCGCAACCCGATTGGGCAGGTTGTGGTGCCCGCTGGCGGTACAGGAGAGGCTGAATTGCTGCCCAACGAGGCCATCCCTGGGGTGAAGCCCGAGGGTGGCCTATCTCAAACCGATATTGAAAACACCCTGCAGTTTAACAACGAGCTATCGCTTGTCACTGTTACCGCTGCAGAATTGGTGGCGCTGATTGAGCATGGCGTTGCTGCCAGCAGCCTGGATGACAGCGTTACGCCGGGGCAATTCCCGCAAATTGGTGGTTTCTCCTTTAGCTTTGATGCCACTGCTGAACCGGGCGATCGCGTTCAGTCACTCGCCATTGAGGCCGCAGATGGCACCGATCTGGATGTGGTCGTGCAAAATGGCGAAATTGTAGGCGACCCTAGCCGCACCTTCCGCATGGTGACCCTCAGCTTTTTAGCGGGTGGGGGCGATGGTTATCCTTTCCCGACTAGCGAAGCGGCCAACCGCATTGACCTAGTGGACGAAACGGCAGCTGCCACGGGTAGCGCCACCTTTGCCGCTGACTTCACCGAGCAGGATGCCCTGGCGGAGTATCTGTCTGACAATTTTGGTGTAGATGCGCCGTTTGCCGCCGCTGAAAGCGATCGCAGCCTAGATAGCCGAGTCCAAAACCTGGCCTTTCGCAGCGATACCGTAGTCGACGGCGGCACGGTTGGCCCCACCCCGCCCGATGGGCCTGATTTCTCCGGTGGTTTCGACGGCCCCTTTGCCCAAATTGGCAGACTAGACCTCGCAAATGGTGCTGAGATCAATGCCTATGATCCCGAATCTAAGCGACTCTTTGTGGTTTCTGGCCAACCCACACTGCAGGTCGTCGATCTCAGTGACCCCACGGCCCCGGTCGCGCTGCCGCCGATCGACCTGAGCGCGTACGGCGCGGGCATTAATAGCGTTGCGGTCAAAAACGGCATTTTGGCGATCGCTGTGGCAGCTGACCTGGCTACCGACAATGGCGTGGTCGTCTTCCTCAACACTGAGGGCACTGTGCTGAACAGCCTCACCGTAGGAGCTCTGCCCGATATGGTGACGTTCACCCCCGATGGCACCAAAGTACTGGTGGCCAACGAAGGTGAGCCCAACGCTGACTACAGCATCGACCCCGAAGGTTCGATTAGCATTGTCGACCTCAGCAATAGCGTAGACCATGCGACGGTCGCAACCGCCGGGTTTACGCAGTTCAACGATCGCGCCGACGAGCTAAAGGCGGCTGGGGTAAAGCTGTTTGGCCTGAATGATACGGTGGCCCAAGACGTTGAGCCAGAGTACATCGCGGTCTCTCCCGATGGCACCACCGCCTGGGCCACGCTGCAAGAGAGCAACGCCTTTGCCCTGATCGATATCGCCAGCGCCACCGTTACCGATATCTTGCCGCTGGGCTTTAAGGATTACAGCACTGGCCCCCGGCTCGATGCCAGCAACGAAGACGGCGGCATTAACCTGCAAAACTGGCCCGTATTTGGAGTTTATCAACCCGATGCGATCGCGAGCTACGCCGTCAACGGCATGACCTACTATGTCACCGCAAACGAAGGCGATGCTCGCATCCGCCCCGACGGTGACCTGGAAGATGAAGCGGGCAACGTCATTGCTGAAGAGGGGGTCTTCTTCAACGAAGAAGCACGGATTGCAGATGTGGTGCTTGACCCTACGGCTTTCCCCAATGCGGCCTTCTTGCAGCAGGACGAAAATCTAGGTCGCCTCAACATCACGACGGCGCTAGGAGATACCGATGGGGACGGTGACTTTGACGAACTCTACAGCTTTGGCGGTCGATCCTTCAGCATTTGGGATGAGAGCGGCAACCTGGTCTATGACAGCGGCGATGACATTGCCAACATCACTGCGCAGCTCACCCCAGAACTCTTCAACGCCAACGACGGCGACCCTGGCGAGTTTGACCAGCGTTCTGACGATAAGGGAGCCGAACCCGAAGCGCTGACCGTTGCTCAGGTGGGTGATACGACCTACGCCTTTGTTGGCCTTGAGCGAGCTGGCGGGGGCGTTTTAATCTATGACATCAGCAATCCCTCTGCCCCCGCGTTTGTGCAGTACATTCGTGACGATCGCGATATTGCCCCTGAAGGTCTATCCTTCATTGCGGCGGCAGACAGCCCCAACGGCAACCCGCTATTAGTTGTGGCTAGCGAGGAGAGCAGCACCATCACTGTATTTGAGGCCAGCACCCTGACAGGGGAACCTGAACCCGAAGTACCTGGCCTATTCCTCGACCTGCGCGACATTACCGGCGACGTGGCCACCACCTTTGCGGTCAATCGGGAAGCCGCCTTCGACAACTTCGTAGGCTTCTACCGCGTGACCGATACTAACGGAGGTATCGATCTGGACGGCAATGGTACCGCCGACGTTACTCCCGGCCAGGCGGGCTATACCAAGGCGGCCCTGGCTGCTCGCGCTGAGTCTGTGGCGTTAACGACGGCTGACTTAACCGAGTCGGTGTTTGAGGCGACCGTGGCCGGGGGCAGCCTTTATGCTCCCTTCCTGATTGCCAACGGCAGCCCAGATCGCTTTAGCGCTAGTCAGGTGTACTTTGCCTTTGGGGCCGCCAACGCCGATGGTGTTGAGCATATTCGCGTCGCCGATGGGGCGATCGGGTTCGAAGACCTGTTTGGCGGCGGCGACAACGACTTCAATGACATGGTTGTAGAGGTTGCGGCGCTAGCCTAGGCGCTAGCGCCGCTCTGCACCCTGTTGACCATATCGCGATCGCAGGCCCCATCAGCGGGCCTGTTTTTTTAGCCTGCTAAAGGCCGCGCATCAAAAATTAGTGGCAACAAAAGCACCAAAAAACAAAAACCTCAGCAAAAACTAAAGATAACGTCATAAAAATCCAGATGATTTTAGAGCGATTAATTAAGTTTAGACTTCTAAATATTTAGCATTGTGTCTTAACTGCTGGGTTCAAATGCTAGGTGCAAGGCTTGATGTATCACTTAAAACAGCTGTGCTAAAGTGATCTAGTGACTTATTGAAAATCCCCAAACGCTCGCCAAATAAGGAATTTAGAAGCCAGGCTGGAAGGGGTAACCTGGTTGACCGACAAAACTCTTGAAACCCTCATTCTGCCGTAGGTTGGGTTAGCGACAGCGTAACCCAACGAAACCGTTACTGGTGTTGGGTTGCGTTACTTCAACCCAACCTAAGAAGGAAACTTTTGTCAGTTAATCAGGGGGGTAACTCTCTTCTGGGCCTATCTTGTTCTGAACGAAACCTCCGTAACTAAGACGCCATTTCTGATTGCTTTGTGATGGCCAAAGGGTAATCTAACCGTAGAGGCTTTCAGCCCACTTCAAAATTACCGTTGATGAAACCCCTGCACACCATTGATGCCAGTCAACTCCTTGACTTCAATACTGCTGCGCTAGCCGTTCTAGCTTATCTACACGATCGGCTTGGGTTTGATCTATGGATGGTCACCCGCACCGAGGCCAACGATTGGATTGTCTTGCAGGCCAATGACCAGGGCTATGGGGTAAAAGCAGGGGACGTCTTTAGCTGGACCGATTCGTTTTGCTCACGCATGATCAAAGGCGAAGGTCCCCGCATTGCCCCCTGTTCTGACGACGTAGCCGTCTACGCCGAAGCGTCCATCGGCCAGCAGGTCAAAATCGGTGCCTATGTAGGCGTTCCCCTAGTCAATGACGATGGCTCTTTGTTTGGTACCCTGTGCGCCATCGATCCAGCCCCTCAGCCACCGACTATTCAGCAAGAGTTACCCCTAGTTGAGCTGCTGGCTCAGCTACTCAGCCGCATTCTTCACGCCGATACTAAAGCCGCCGAACAGGCCCGACTGGCCGAACGACTGCAAACTGAAGCTCTCACCGATGGGCTTACAGAACTTTACAACCGTCGTGGTTGGGACCAGCTGCTAGATAGCGAAGAAGAGCGCTGTACCATCTACGGCTATCCAGCCTGCATTATTGTCATCGATATAGATGGCCTAAAGACCATTAACGACAGCCAGGGTCACGCCGCCGGAGATCACCTCTTGCAACAAACTGCCGCAGTACTGCGACAGACTACCCGCAAACAAGATGTAGTCGCTCGCATTGGCGGTGATGAGTTTGCCATGCTCTGCGTTGAGTGCTCCTTAGACGAAGGCGAGATCTTAAAGACCCGTCTAGAGCAAGCCCTAGTTGCTAACCACCTACATGCTTCGGTGGGCCTTGCCGGTCGCCATCCTAGCCAGGGGCTGCGGTGGGCCTGGGCTAACGCCGATCGCGCCATGTACGGGTACAAACGCACTCGGCAAACAATATTTCCTTAACTTGATGGAGAATTTGGTTAGATCACAGTGGCCCCATCGGTTTAGAATAATCAAAGGTCGCAACAGTTAGGGCTTAATTGCCCCAAGCTGACGACCCAAAAAGACAAAACTTGGTTTGACAAGGGTTTCCCCTTTATCTATACTGAGGATCGTTGAAAAAGCCAGGCCCCCATCGTCTAGAGGCCTAGGACACCTCCCTTTCACGGAGGCGACGGGGATTCGAATTCCCCTGGGGGTATTTTAAAGTTGATGCAAAGCCCTGTAGCTGCGGTTACAGGACTTTGGTGTTGAATCCTTGTAGCACTAGGCAGTTAGATGACAAGCCTGGGCGCTTCCGGTAGTGTAAAGACTACGGGGGTATTGCAGTCCCTTGTCTCAGGGGGCTCTATGGTGATCTTTTTTACGTTGTTAGCGACCGCAGTGGGAATTGTCTCTGTGCTGGGGTTGGTGATCGTGGGGTTAATGGAGGCTCCGTGGCAGGTGCTGCTCCTGGGGCTCCTAGGTGCTCTCTACGCACTACAGCGGCAGATTTGGGTCAGCGAATCGGTAGCCGAGATCAGTGATGTCGATATCTCACCAGCGATCGCTCCCGATCCAACCCTGGCCAGTACACCAGCCAAACCTGAACCGACAGAACTTGCTCAGTCAACCTCAAGCGAAGGGACAGAGGCGGCTGACGACAGTTATGAGCTAACCTATCGCGGCATTCGATACCGATCGTCTCAGTTCACCCCAGAGGCATCTTCCGCTGAGCAGTCCGCCGATCGGCCCGACGCTAAGATTGAGGGTATCTATCGCGGCCAGCCGTGGCAGCGATAGAATTACCTGGGCTACTTCGACTGGGCAAAAATGCTCTCATCTTGAGCAAAAGCCTTAAACTCCAGGGCGTTACCACTGGGGTCGGTAATGAAGAGGGTGGCCTGTTCTCCCACCTGACCCACAAACCGCTGGTAGGGCTCAATCAGAAATTTCACCTGGGCCTGGCGCAGGCGATCGGCCAGGGTTTGCCATTCCGCTAGCGTTAGAATGACTCCCCAATGGCTGACCGGAACCCCGTGCCCATCGACGGCGTTGGTGGGTAAAGCCGCTCGGGCTTCATCTACCAGATGGGCCGTAATCTGATGACCAAACAGGTTAAAGTCAATCCAGCGATCGCAGGTACGCCCTACGGAGCAGCCCAGTACTGTTTCGTAAAAGTGACGGGTGCTAGACAGGTCGTACACTGGAAACGCCACATGAAAGGGACGAAGCATCGCCATGTCCTCTAGGGTTACGACGGGTGAAGTTACGACGAATGGGATTACGACGGATGGGGTTACGACAGAGTCAAATGCCGGCAGTTTTGGCCTTGCTATGGAATCCCGCTATCCTCGTTATGCCCTTACCAACTGTACCCTCTATACGGGCAGTCAAATTCTGCAAAATCATGCCCTTGTGGTAGAAGGGGCGAATATTGTTGACCTGGTACATACTGCCCACCTGGCCACAGATTTGCCCCGGCTAGATGGCCAAGGTTGGGCGGTGGCCCCTGGGTTTATCGACCTCCAGCTCAACGGCTGCGGCGGCGTCATGTTTAATGACGCGATTACCGTCGAGACCCTAGACACCATGCACTGTACTAATTTACAGAGCGGTACGACCAGTTTTTTACCTACGTTAATTACGACCTCCGATGCGGATATGGACGCAGCGATCGCACTCGTGACTGAGTATCGTCGTCATCATCCTCAGCGGGTTCTGGGGCTGCATTTAGAAGGCCCCTACTTAAACCCAAAACGGGGCGGCATTCACAATCAGGCCTACATTCGTCCGGCCGATGACGCGATGGTTAGTCGCCTTTCTAAGGCGGGGCCAGAGGTGATTAAGCTGGTTACACTAGCCCCTGAGATGGTTCTCCCGGAGCATATTCAGCAGCTGGCGAAGGCGGGTATTTTGGTCGCTGCCGGGCACACAGATGCTAGCTTTGAAGCCGCTTTAGCCGGTTTTGAGGCAGGCGTCGGTATGGTGACGCATTTATTTAATGCGATGTCGGCTTGGCAAGGGCGCAGCCCAGGGCTGGTAGGAGCTGTTTTTAGCCGACCCGACATTTACGCGGGCGTTATCGCAGACGGTCACCACGTTCACTACGGGTCTATTGGCCTGGCCAAAAACATTAAGCAAGACCGCCTGGTGTTGGTCAGCGATGCCACGCCGCCAGTGGGCAACGCCCTAGAGTCGTTTATGATTGGCGGTCAGCAGGTGTTTTATCGCAACGGCAAGTGCGTATCTGCCGATGGCACCTTAGGGGGTGCAGCCCTAACGCTAATGGAAGCCGTGGGCAACTGTGTGCGCCAGGTGGGCATTCCCGTCGCGGAAGCGCTGCGGATGGCGACGTTATATCCAGCGCGGACGATTGGGGTAGATCATTGCCTAGGGCTGCTGTTGGCAGGTTATCAGGCTAACCTAACCCTCTTTGACCCGGCTACTTTTAGGGTCAAAGGCTGCATCGACCAGGGCATTCTCACTTGGGCCAGCGCTGAATTGGAGTCGGTCGGCTAGAGTCGGGGTCGGGGCAACCCAGCAATTCGCTGCTGCAGGAGTTGTGCCGCCATTACCTGGCTGCGTAAGCTGATCCACAGGCTGCACTGATCTTCGGCAATTGATACCAGCGCCCCGGCTTGCTGTTCTGAAAATTTACAGGCTAGATGGTATAAACGGGTGCGCTTGTCGGCTTCAACACTCAATGCTCGGTAGTACAGTTCATTGGAGTAGTGAGTGCCGTCTTGCAGGGCACCGTTGAACCAAAATTTAAACATCTGAATTCGACTTTCGGGCAAAACCTTGGGCAGCATGAAGGCTCTCACTTAACCTAGTTTCAGCATACCCAGCTGGTCTGGCAAATGCTGATGCCAAGGCAAATAGGGTGTATTACCGGGCTAATTGACCTACTTTAAACACAGCTCATTCTAGGCGCTGTTGATGTCAAATCTGCGGGCAAAGGCTGACTCCACCAGCGATCGCAAAATGTCGATACTGAGAGGCTGTACCAGCAGACCGTCTACCCACGGCGTGTCTTCGCTGTAGTTCCACTGGGGGCTGGTGGAATCGGTGAGAGCCACAATGGTCATATCAGGAGAGTGGCTGTACTGCCGCAGCTGATTGACTAACGGCTGCGACCAGGTTTGAAAATTGTTGCCCACCAGAATCACCAGACAGGGGGGGGATTGGCTAACCCGATTCACCGCTTGCTCGGTGGAACTGGCCACAAACACAGGGTATTGCAGGTTAGTCACCAGGGGGTGAGCGTCGCCATGGTGAAGACGCTCTGGATCGAGCACAAGGATATAGCCTTGGGTCAAAGTCATGATTCGAAACGACGCAGTTGACCTCTATATTACCTAGGCCAAAAACCGTCTCTACTGCCTCTGTTGCTGCTCTTTTGGCCTATACATTAGGGTTTCCAGGGTATTTAAGCGAATTGACCGAAATTCATTCTTTTGTTTTTTTTAGTTTCTCTAAAGGCTTTCCAACGCTGCTTCCTTTCGGAAGCTAAACTATATTTAAGTTATGCGAACTATTGATCTATAAGTAGTTAGTTCACTACCGTTAGCAACGTTTTATCCCTGTGATGTAGCGTCTAGGGTCGGCAGTCGACCTCAGGGTTGAGTAACCCTAGCTACAAAACCCCCTGAAGAGCTTTGCTATGTTTAACAAATAAAAATTGCCGTTTATGACGAAATCCAGTGGGCTCTGTATCTGTACAGATTGTCGAGGGAAACCCCCATTTGCGATCGCTCCTAGGCTGGCATCTTCAGCAAGCTGGCTACAGGGTTTTTCAGTCGTCAGATATAGTGCGCACCCGCGATGTCTTTCAAAATCGCCAGCCTGACTTAGTCATTTTAGACTCGCAGCTGCCAGATGGTAATGGGGTAGAGCTGTGCAAGTGGCTACACAGCCAGGGGCAGCCGCTGATCATGATTCTTTCAGCCTGCAACACCGAAACCGATATCGTGACCGGGCTGCGAGCCGGGGCCGACGACTACCTCACCAAACCCTTTGGTATGCAGGAGTTCTTAGCCCGAGTGGAGGCGTTGACCCGGCGAGTGCGGTTGATGAGCGCCCCTGCATCGCTTACCTATGGCGATTTGAATATTGATTTGGTGCAGCGGCGGGTTAATTTTCGCGGCGATTATATCGATCTAACTCCCCAGGAATTTAGCCTGTTGTACGTCTTGACCCAGGCGGCAGGTGCGCCCCTCAGTCGCACCGATCTTTTGCGCCGCGCCTGGCCCGATGCTATTGACAACCCTAGAACCGTCGATACCCATATTCTTTCCCTGCGCAAAAAAATTGAGGTCGATCCTAGACAGCCCAATATTATTCAAACGGTGCGCAATGTCGGCTATCGCTTTAATGTCGAGCGCATCTCCGCTGAGTCCAATGGCCACAGTCCCCGAGTTAGCCCCAGCCTGGCGGTCACCTCCTCGTTGAGCTAGTTCCCAACGTGCGAGCTTGAAAACTGAGGGTTAACTCTATATGTGGCTAGGGCTGCTGCCAAGCGTTCAGTATCAAGGGTTAGAGTTGGGGCAGTACGGCTGCTAGAGTTCAGAAAGCACCTGACAGATATAAATCTGTCAGGTGCTTTCTGCTGTTGGTTTTAGCCCAACTTATGGGTTTAGGAGCTGACTCAAGTGACAGTTGCCAAAGTGCTGGTGCCGATGGGGGCGTAGCTGGTTTTGGTGAATTAAACTATAATTCGAATTACACCAGTTTTAGGCCTGTCTACCATCGTGTTCACCACCCTAACGCCTGCTACTACGCTCCCCACCTACGACCTGCTTGAAGCCATTGAGGCACTCAAGTGCGAGCTCAATGCGGTCATTCTGGCCCACTATTACCAAGAGTCTGACATTCAAGATGTTGCTGACTACATCGGTGATTCGCTAGGGCTGTCTCGCCAGGCTGCTGCTACCAGTGCCGATGTTATTGTTTTCGCAGGAGTGCATTTCATGGCCGAAACGGCCAAAATTCTCAACCCTGAGAAGCAGGTGCTGCTGCCCGACCTCAATGCAGGCTGTTCCCTAGCCGATAGCTGCCCTCCCGATGCTTTTGCGGCATTTAAAGCCGCTCATCCCGACCACCTGGTCATTTCTTACATCAATTGCACAGCGGCTATCAAAGCTATGAGCGACATTATTTGCACCAGCTCCAATGCAGTTAGCATTGTGCAACAGCTACCCGATGACCAGAACATTATTTTTGCCCCCGATCGCAATCTAGGCCGCTACGTGATGCAGCAAACGGGTCGAGATATGGTGCTGTGGCAGGGCAGCTGTATGGTCCACGAAACCTTCTCTGAAAAGAAGCTGGTACAGCTGCAAAGCGCCCACCCGGAAGCAGACGTCATTGCTCACCCAGAGTGCGAGGAGGCGGTGCTGCGCCATGCCCACTTTGTTGGCTCGACCACGGCGCTGCTTAGGTACGCTCAGCAGAGCGCAAAGCCCGAGTTTATTGTGGTTACAGAACCCGGCATCATTCACCAGATGCAAAAGCAAGCTCCAGACAAGGCGTTTATTCCAGCCCCGCCAGCGGCAGCGTGTGCTTGCAATGAATGCCCTCACATGCGGCTGAACACGCTCGAAAAACTCTACTTAGCCATGAAAAACCGCCAGCCCGAAATAGTTCTCAGCCCCAAGATACAGCAGCAGGCCCTCAAACCGATTCAGCGCATGCTAGAAATGAGTGCTTAGGAGAGAAAACTACCAGCTTCAGTCCAGTGATTAGATCTGCTGTAGGGTAGGCAATGCCCACCATAGAGGAAGGTGTTTTACAGAAGTTGCCTCAAGGGATTCGCATTGAAATAAGGTACTAGAGAGGATGAATGCTCTAGCCTGGACTCCTACCTGCGCGGGAATGACGCTGGGACTTTATTTCTTGGCTAGTCCCTAAATTGTGGTCTTGAGAGCCTAATGATCATCCACAAAGGTCTTTATTTCTGCAGTCAGTTGCTCGATTAGGTTGCTGTTGTCGGAGGCGGGCGTTCCACTCGCCTGCTCAATCCGTTCTACCACGCCATCGGGCAGGTTGAGCAACGACACTAACCGGCTGTAGGCATCTGCCTCTTCTGCGTTGATGGGGTCTTCACCGGGGGTGCGGGCGCTGGCGCTGATCACCTGGTGGCCGAGCTTGAGCACTAACTCTCGCTCATCAGCACTGGTCAGCTTGGGCACCAGCTCTTCGAGGGGTAAGTTTTGCATTAAATAGTCGCGCAGCTCATCCTGCAGAGCGGACTGTTGACTAGGATTACTGGCAAACAGGTGGCTGAATTGATCTAGCATCACGCCGACTTCTTCGTCGGCGAGATGTCCGTCGCTCCAGGCCATAGTCGACACAATGCGCAGCAGGGTCATCTGGCTGGGGCTGATAGATGGGGGAGAAGGAGGTTGTAGTGGCATAGCAGTCTCCGGGGTAGTGAACTACGTCGGTTAGCTGATGTTGACAACCTACCACGGAGAACTAATGGGGTTGGCTAACTTTAGCAATCTCTACAAAATTAGCGGCTTTTACTAAAAGCCCCTATGCCGTCCGGCCAGATGGGCGAGCTGACGGCTATTTTTAAGCCGCAGCACCGACCGCGCCGTGTCCTCCACAATCCAGCCCTTTTCGGCCAGCTTGCCCATAATTTTTTCGGCTTCGTCGGGGGTGATATCGGCCAGATCAGCCAGGTCTGTGCGGGGAACGTTGAACAATTCGACGCCGTCCTCCATCGGTTCGCCGTAGGCCTCCTGAATAGCGGTTAGAGTGTTGGCTAACTTAACCGCAGGGGGCTGGTGACGCAGCTGAAAGCGCAGGTTGGTCTGGCGCAATCGCTGTACCATCAGCTGCAGCAGTCGGTGGTGCAGCTGAGGATCTTTAAATAGGGTTTGAATGAACCGCTGGGCCGATATGCTCATCAGCTTAACAGCGGTCATGGCGACCACGTCGGTAGAGCGGGGAGACTCATCTAGAATGGCCATCTCGCCAAAGAAATCGCCCTTGCTCAGTACCGCCAGGGTGATAGAACTGTCTTCTGCATGGCGGCGCACTTTCACCCAGCCAGCCTCAATAAAGTAAACCGCATTACCCCAGGCATCTTCCATAACCACAGCGCGATCGGCGGGGTAGTCGTGGTGGGTAGCTACAGATATGAGCCAGTCAATAGTTTCGGGGCTAGCAGCCTGGAATAGGGGATACAGTTCGCTTAGCGTATCGGCTTGCATAGAAAGCATGGTGAAAGGGTGACGCTCAGGACTGGTTGAGTCAGACTAGCGCTGACAGGGTACGTCCCCATGGTACCCAGAAACCTAAGGGAGACCGAATTGGGGTATCTATCTTGGAAGACCGATCGCAGCGGCAATCTCGCTCAGGGGCGATCGCAGCGCCTCTACATAGCTAGGCCAGCCCACAATGATGGGCTGATGATGAATTAGCGTTTGGGGAGCCACATCGGGTTCTGTAAAGCGAATCGGCTGCCCCACCAAATCGCAGCATACCAGCCCGGCTGCTCGCGCCAGGGCCAGAGGGCCGGTAGTATCCCAAAGTTTGACCCGCCCGTTGAGATAAATGTAAATGCCGGCCTGGCCCGTGATCACCGCCAGCACCTTGAGGCCAAAGCTGCCCAAAGAGAGGAACTCGACGGTGGGGAAGCGCCGGGCGATCGCAGCGCCAAACCGCTGTTCATCCTTATTCCCAATCACCATAGCCCAGCCCTGCTCAGGGTCAAAGGTAGGCTCCTTGGGAATCAGTGAAGTCGACTGGCCACCATCCGTCTGCTCAAACAATCCCCAGTCGGGGCCACCCCAAACCAAATGTCGTCCTACTGGAGCGTAAATCCAGCCAGCCTGGGGCACTCCTCCTACCACTCTTCCTACCATTACCGAGTAATGGTCTCGACCCTGGATAAAATCATCAGTGCCATCAATAGGATCGACAAACCACAGCGGACGACAGCCCTCTGGGGCTGCGCTTTGACTATAGCTACGCTGAAACTGCTCGGCGGTAGCCCGGTTTTCTTCAGTAACAATGCCGTCTCCCGGAAAGATCGTCTGCATTCCGGCCAGTAGCTTTTGGTCTAGCAGTTGATCAACAGTTGTAACGTAGTCATCAACTCCTTTCTCAAACACTTGAAACGACTCTTGAGACTGCTGACTGGCATAGTCGCCACAGGCAACTAGCAATTGATGCAGAGCTGATAAATCAGAAAGACTAATCGGAGACATACCAGGCTAAACCACGCGGCCCAGAGGGCAATCATTTTGAGAGGGCTACCTCATACCAAGCACATCTGGTACCTGAGAAATCTCACCTCCTCGTCAGTGTAGTCTGGCTCTAGGGCAGAACACTACAAACGTAGGCATAAAAAATGGGATGGCTAGCAGGCGCTAGCCATCCCACATTAGGGAACGCGATACGGGCTTACTGAAGCACCAACTTGACGTTGGCGTTCTGTAGACCAGGACGCTTAACCTCAGCCAGGGTCTTGTTGACCGCGTACTTTTGGTTGATGGAATTGATCAACTCAGTTTGGTTGTGCTTTTTGGCCACACCCCAGAGGTCAGCGATCAGATCAAAGGAGCCATCGGCATTACGAGACCAACCCAGATCATACTCACCATCTAGAACGGCGACAAGGTCGGCGCGAACGCGCTGGCCATTGTAACCGCGTACATCAGCTTCGGTCTTGGTAGCGATACCCAAGTCAGCCAGAGACTGCTTGAGAATCTCAGCATCGGTCACTTTGGTGCGAAGGGTGCTGAAGTGAGACATAGTGTTTCCTCCTGTAGGGAAATTGAGAGAGACAACGAGGTTTGAGAGAGACAAACCAGTTAGCCACAGGCTATCTGGATACTAACTGCTAGCCGAGGCTAGCCCTTCCCCCGGATACCGCCGGGAGGAAAGCCTTTTAAAACTCCATCCGCTGATACTCAGCGACGGAGGCTGCCGCCGGACGGGCGCGCTGGCGGGCCCAATCCCGCAGGGCAGTCACCTGTTCACTCATGGTCTTCGACAGCGGCATCGTGGCGCGAATGGCCGCAATAATGTCGAGTTGAGTGAACTCACGTCCTTGAGCAAATGCTTCATACATGGCCGAAATCAATCCTTGCTCGATTTCAGCTCCAGAGAACCCATCGCAGACCTTGGTCAGCTGATCGAGGTCAAAGCGCTCAATGTCGCGACGGCGCTTTTGGAGATGGATGTGAAAAATATCCTTGCGCTCTTCGGCGTTGGGCAGGTCAACAAAAAAGATTTCATCGAACCTACCCTTGCGCAGAAACTCACTGGGCAGCTTCTCGACCCGGTTAGCTGTGGCCATCACGAACACTGGCGAGGTCTTCTCCTGCATCCAGGTCAAGAAGGTACCAAAGATACGGCTAGAGGTGCCTCCATCGGAGTCAGAGGAGCCGCCTGCTCCACCGAAAGCCTTATCAATTTCATCAATGAAGAGAATGCAGGGAGAAATTGACTCAGCTGTGCGCAGAGCATTGCGCAGATTGGCCTCCGAGCGCCCTACCGTGGAACCGTCGTACACCCGACCCAGGTCGAGGCGCAGCAGCGGCAGCCCCCACAGTCGGGAGGTGGTTTTGGCAATTAGCGATTTGCCACAACCAGGAACCCCTAGGATCAGCATACCCTTGGGCTGGGGCAGTCCGTATTCTCTAGCCCGCTCGGTAAACGCATCAGAGCGCTGCTTCAGCCAGTGTTTCAGTTCTTCTAGGCCGCCCACGGAGTTGATAGTTTCACCAACATCCATAAACTCCAGAATGCCGTTGCGACGAATTAGCTGCTTCTTCTCCGAAAGAACAATATCTACCTCTTCGGCAGTCAGGCGCTTGGCGATCACCCGCGCCTTACGGTAGACCTTTTCGGCCTCGTCGCGGGTCAGACCTAGAGCAGCCTTCAACAACTTCTCGCGTTCTTCAGTAGAAATGCTGCCGCCGCGAGCTCGGTTCATTTCGGTGGAGAGAACTTCATCGAGTTCCGACATATTGGGTAACGGAAAATCGAGAACCACCACCTCTTTCTCTAGCTCGATGGGAATCTCCTGCACAGGAGACATGAGTACGATAGTTTTTCGGGTGCCTTTGAGGGAAACGATTGAATCTCGCAGACAGCGGGTAACGGCTGGAGAATCTTTGAAAGGATGCAAATCTTTGAAAATAAAAATGCCGGGCTCACGCTGACGAATCACCCACTCCACCGCCGCTTCAGGGGAAACGGTGTTGTTATTTTGAGTGCCTGCGCCCTGACTGCCAAACTCGACCATCCCCCGAGTCATAGTCCAGGTAAAGACCCGCATTGGCCCTTTGACCTCTGAATCTTTAGATACGTGACGAGCCACCATGGCAATGGTTTGCTCTGCCCGTTCTTCCTCAAAAGTGACCAGGTAGATCAGAGGATATTGGGCTTGTACCAGTACGTTCAAATCCTCTCGCATGACCAAATCCCTTCTCAGGCTACGGGGCAGTTAAACTACTGTCTAGGCACTGTCTAAGTGAACTACAGCCAGGCCAGTCAAATCTGTACCTAGCAAACAACCAATTCCCCTTCTTCGCGAGAACCAGTGCTGGCAGCGACCTCAGGGACAACAGCAGCATCTAATGCACTGCCCTGGGTAGCACCAACTATTTGAGCTGTTTCGACTAGCTCACCTTCTCGCAGCACCACCGATGACGCACAACTCGGACAGCTATGAACACGGTGGGTTTGACCAAAGGAAGACTCTAAACTTTCTGCGACTACGTCACTATGGGACAAATAAAAATCAATCGCACGCTTAGCAATGGAAGACATGGCCTCGCCCTCAACAGCGGAGCGAATTTTTAACTGACGATGCAGGTCAGGGGGTAAATACAGTGTGACCTTGGTAGCTTTTTGCTCTTCCATTGCACTTTTCTAGATAGGGGTAACCCGGGTATGTGAATAACTTAAACGGGATATCGGCGGCCGTCAAGCCAGCATGCTGTCATGACGTTATCTTTGTAATATTAATTTACATACTGCAAATTCTTTCAGGCTACCCAAGCCCCATCACCATATGGAGAACTCTAAGATTCAGAACGCAGCAGAGCCATGGGCTGGTTTAAGAAAAGTCTGGGCTAGCTGGCGTCCCTGCCAATGTTGGTGGAGACTAGGCCTGAATTACTACCGTAGCGAGATCAGGGCGCGTTGGGGCAGGCGTAATTGGGGCAGACGTAAACTTATGCGACAGCCAGAAAATTTGCGTAGGGCAGACCGATTATGCTCTTGAAAATTGAGGTTGAACGTAGCAAGCAGTTTCAGCGATAGGCTGCTTGTACCGGGCTGATCCATGGTTTAGGACATTTTGAGGGTTGGGTCGTGGGGCCAGTCTGAGGGAATACTGTGGTTGTTCTGTTGTGATTTGCTAGTTATGAAGCCTACCGTTACCCCGGTTACGTCCTCTGGCTTTAGCCCTCAGGTAGTGGTTCGATCGCCAATGCCGGATAGTTCGTTTCAGCGGTGGTATAGCGAGGGAGAAGCCTTAGCGAATGCTGGGGACTACGAACGCGCGTTGCGCTGCTTTGCAGAAGCCGCTATTCTTTGCCCTCAAGAGGTATCGGTGCTGGTCTACCAAGCTGTATGCCTGATCCATCTGGGGCAGCCCGAGCAGGCGCTAGCGATGGCGGATCAGGTCTTGGCGATCGCACCCAATCATGCCCAGGGATTGCTGTTCCGAGGGGTAGCCTTGCACCGTCTGGGGCGCTACACCGAGGCCTACGCCTGCTACGCCCAAGTTAGGTCATCCTAGGTAAGTACGACACCAGGGCAACCTAAGGGTGACAAAGGCATCGAAAAGAGTACACTTGAACGCACTAAGATAACTTTTTGAGCGTTGGCTATGGTTGGGTCGGCATTACCCACAGCGGCGTTTCCTTCCTTGGAAACAGCCCTAAAACATCATTTTGGCTACGATCAGTTTCGGCTGGGCCAGCGATCCGTAATTGAGGCCGTGCTGAAGAACCAGGATGCTCTGGTGATTATGCCTACGGGAGGTGGAAAATCTCTGTGTTACCAGCTGCCAGCGCTGCTGAAGCTGGGGGTGATGGTGGTGGTTTCGCCGCTGATTGCCCTAATGCAGGACCAGGTGGATAGCCTGGTGGACAACGGTGTGGCGGCTACCTGCCTGAACAGTTCCCTCGACTACAGCACCATTCGCCAGCGGGAAGCCGACCTGCTAGCAGGCAGCGTGAAACTGCTCTATGTGTCGCCAGAGCGGCTGATGAGTCCAGGCTTTTTTGGCCTGTTGGAGCAGCTGATTAAGACCGTGGGGGTAAGCGGTTTTGCGATCGACGAAGCTCACTGCGTCAGTGAGTGGGGCCACGACTTTCGCCCCGAGTATCGGCAGCTATCGGTGCTGCGAGATCGGTTCCCGCAAATTTCGGTGATGGGGCTAACCGCCACTGCTACCGAGCGGGTGCGGAGCGATATTGCCCAGCAGCTGCGCCTGCGCGACCCACTGATCCAGGTGTCGAGCTTTAATCGACCCAATCTATTTTATGAGGTGCGCCCCAAAGGCCGCGACGGCTACCAGGAGCTGCGGCAGCAGGTCAAGCAGCACCAGGGCTCGGGTATTATCTACTGCCTCAGTCGTAAGCGCGTTGACGAGCTGGCCCAGCGCCTAACTGAAGATGGCGAGTCGGTGCTGCCCTACCACGCAGGGCTGAGTGATAACACGCGACGGGAGAACCAAACCCGCTTTATTCGCGATGATGTGCGGCTGATGGTGGCGACGGTTGCCTTTGGCATGGGCATTAATAAGCCCGACGTGCGGTTTGTGATTCACTACGATATTCCCCGCAATATTGAGGGCTACTACCAGGAGAGCGGGCGGGCGGGGCGAGATGGTGAACCGGCCCACTGCACCCTGTATTTGGCCTACGGGGACGTGGCTACGGCGGAATATCTGATTAGCCAAAAGCCCGACGAAGCGGAGCAGCGCATTGCCCGCCAGCAGCTCAGGCAAATGGTTGACTATGCCGAAACTACCGTGTGTCGTCGCCGGGTACAGCTGAGCTATTTTGGTGAATTAGAATTACTAGAGGGGGTGTGCCATCAGTGCGATAACTGCACCAATCCGCCGCCGATCGAAGACTGGACGATTGAAGCGCAGAAGTTTCTCTCCTGCGTAGCCCGCTGCCAGGAGCGGTTTGGCATGGCCCACATCGTTGATGTGCTGCGGGGCTCCAAAAAACAAAAGATCATGGACTTGCGGCACGACCAACTCTCGACTCACGGTATCGGCAAAGATCGTTCGGTGGATGAGTGGAGGTTGCTGGGGCGATCGCTGCTGCACCAGCGGCTAGTCGACGAAACCAGCGACGGTTACCCGGTGCTCAAGCTTAACGCCGCCAGCTGGCAGGTGCTGCGCAAGCAAATTCCGGTGCAGGTGGCGGTGCCCAAAGACTTTGCCCCTGGCCCCGCCGAGGCGTCCACGATTGAGGACACCCCAGAGGTAGCCCAGCTTCTAACGGTGCTGAAAGCCTTACGCAAAAAGCTGGCCGATCAGCAAAGCGTGCCGCCCTACGTGGTGTTTCCGGAGTCGGCCCTGCGGCAAATGGCCCGCACCCGGCCCCAAAGCCTAGATGCTTTTGGCCAGGTATCGGGGGTGGGCAGCCGCAAGCTGGCCCAGTATGGCGAGGTGTTTACCGATGCTATTCGTCAGTTTTGTGCCGATTACGGTTTAGAGTCTGACCCAGGGGCGGCAGCCCGGCGATCGCGTCCAGTGAGAGAACGTCGGCAAGCCGTGGGCGATACCCATCGGCAAACCTTAGATTTGCACCGCCAGGGGCTGTCTTTACAGGAGATTGCCGACCAGCGTGGGCTCAAAGCCACCACCATTGCTAGCCATTTGGAGCAGCTCATCCGTCAGGGTGAAACGGTGGAGGTGGACCAGCTGGTGGATGCTAACCGTCAGCGCACCATTGGGATGGTGCTGACAGAGATGGAAAATGCGTCGCTGACAGAAATTCGCGATCGCCTCGGCCCCACCTTCAGCTACGAAGACATTCGCCTGGTGCGCGCTGCCTGGCAGATGGAGCACGCTCCATAGAAAAGCCAAAACTCGTTCTTTTACTCGGTCGTTGACAGGTCTAACGCGCTCAGCAGATCGGCCAGACGGCTAGGATTTGTCAAATAAAGGTAGCCCACCAGGGCCTCAAAGCCGGTGGCCTGCTGGTAAATTTGACTGTCTACTCGCTTCGGGCCACGGGAAGAGGCATTGCGACCTCGCCGCAGCAGATCTTGCTCAGCTTCTGTGAGCAGAGGCATGAGCTGCTGCACCTGGTAGGCCTGCCGCTCGGCGCGCACCTGGTTCACCACCTGCTGATGAAAGACCTGAATGCGTTTGGGGGGCTGCAAAAGAGCGCCCCGCACAAACAGCTCGTACACCGCATCGCCAAGATAAGCCAGGGCTACGGGCGACAAGGCCTGGGCCTGCTCAGGTGAAAGCGCCGTGGCGGAACTGTGGGCGCTGAACTGGAGCAGCCACTGGAGGCTGGGAGGAGAATGTTCGGGGGACAGTTCAGCCACGGCTACCTCTGGCTAGGCCAATGGCGCGCGGGGGCTACTCACTGGGCGGGTTGTCGAGGTGTGCGATCGCATCGTCCACGGAGGGCTGTAGCGACAGAAACTTCTCTAGCCGCACCAGCTTGACGGTTTGGGTGACGCGGGGATTGGTCACAACCTGGACAGTGCCGCCTTCGGTAGTGGCTTTTTTGACTAGCTGCACGAGGGCCCCTAAGCCAGAGCTATCGACAAAGTCAATAGCAGCTAGGTCTAGGATGATATTGGTTGGCCCGGCCTCTATGTACTTGGCCATGGCCTTGCGAAAGGCAGGTTCCGAGAACGCGTCTAGCAGACCCGTGAGGCGAAAAAGTTGATAGGTTCCCCTGACATCGCGAGTGCCTCGTAAACTTACGGTCAGGGTTAGAGATTCAGCGATGGGAAACCTCCTCGGTGCTCCAGTTCGACGTTAAATATAGGTCAGGATACTGCTGCCCGCAAGGGGTGAAACCGTACGGATAAACCGCCGTGTCTAGAAACCCGGTGGAAACCCGGCCTGCCCCAAAACAAACCTATAGCTAACGCCTTACTTTAGTTTAGACAGACAGCATATAGCGGTTTGGCTAAATTTTGCTAGTTGCTGTCGAAAAGCACCAGATCCAGCTCAATAACCCCTGTCCTCAGAGTGGGCAACAGCTAAAAGGGGCAACAGCTAAAGGGGCAACAGCTGCTGACGATGGCTGCGCATGGTGTCTACAAATTTAGCAAACAGATAATCGGCATCGTGGGGGCCAGGGCTGGCCTCAGGGTGATACTGCACCGAGAACAGGGGCAGGGTCTTATGGGCCAGCCCTGCAACAGTCTGGTCATTCAGGTTGAGGTGGGTGACTGTCACCGTATCGTCAGGAATAGAAGTGGCATCTAAGGCAAACCCGTGGTTTTGGCTGGTAATTTCTACCTGACGCTCCAAACCGCAGGGCTGATTCAGCCCTCGGTGGCCAAACCGCAGCTTGAAGGTCGAAGCCCCCAAAGACAATCCCAAAATCTGGTGGCCCATGCAGATGCCAAAGGTTGGCAGTGAATAGTTCATCAGTGCCTGCACCAGCTCTGGGGCTTTGGCTACCGCCGCTGGGTCGCCGGGGCCGTTGGAGAGAAAGATACCGTCAGGTTTATAGCCCATAATTTGCTCTGGCGTGGTGCTGGCGGGCACCACAATGACCCGGCAGCCGTAGCTGGCTAGGCGACGCAGAATATTGCGTTTTACCCCAAAATCAACGGCCACGACCGTCAGCGGGGCTTCATTCCCTGGGGTTGGGGCAGTGGAGCCAAATTCCCAGACGGGATCGGTACCCTCCGTCCACTCGTAAATTTGTTCAGTCGTGACCTGGTCGACCAGATTTAGCCCAGCCATGGGCGGAGCATCCTGAAGCTGACGCAGCAGCTCTTGGGGGTCGAGCACGGTGGTTGAAATGGCCCCATTCATCGCCCCTGCTGTCCGCAGCTTGCGGGTGAGGGCGCGAGTGTCAATGCCAAAGATACCGGGGATTTTGTGGGTCTTGAGGTAGTTGGGCAAGGACTGAGTCGAGCGCCAGCTGCTGGGGATTTCGCAGATGTTGCGGGCGATCGCACCTCGAATGTGGGGCCGACTCGACTCTTCGTCGTCGGGGTTGACGCCAGTGTTGCCCAACTCGGGATAGGTGAAGGTGACAATTTGACCACAGTAGCTGGGGTCGGTCATGACTTCTTGATATCCCGTCATGCCGGTGTTGAAGACGACCTCACCCATAACGGTACCCGGTGCCCCAAACGACCAACCTCGAAATACTGAACCATCGGCTAAAACCAGCACGGCAGGAGGGGCATCAGGAAAAACCATGGGATTTGCTCAGCGCTACGAATCGCTATTATCCTAAGGCCAAAGGACGGCTTTCAGACATTTGGTCGCTATTTGATTTAGAGTTAGTTCTCCCTTTATTTTATAGATAGCTAGGGGCCAGCTCGATACAGTCTTGGCCCATATCTACATGGGATGGCGTTGATGGAGAGGGGATGGGGAATCCTGGTTTTAGGTTGGTTGAGCATTTGGCACAGGGGAGCGGCAGCGATGGGAACAGCCTGGGCGATCGCAAATAGGTTCATGCTGGGAACTGTGGCCTTGAGTTTGGCCGGCTGCGGCCTGTCCGTGAACACAGTGCTGCCGGTTGCTCCCGCCGAGGAAGCTATTGGGGACTCTAAGGTAGCGATCGCTCCTGAGCAGCCGGTTTTATCCGCCGCTGCCGAGCCAGCCCCGGTACCACCCCCAGCCCCAGATTTCTTTCGCGAGGCGGTGAACCGGGCTACTAGCGCTGTCGCCATTGGACAGTCGGCCCAGTCAAAGGGTGATTGGCAGCTGGCTGCCAGCCGCTGGCAGCAGGCGATCGCCCTGATGGAGCAGGTGCCCAGCGGCAGCCCCAACCGCGCCCAGGCCCAAACCAAAGCCCAGGAATACAAGCAGCATTTGGCGGCGGCTCAGAACCGGGCCACGGGGTCTATTGCCCCAGCGGCGGCGATCGCCCCAGCCCCCAAAGCGACTTTACCGGCTGGACTGGTGGCTCAAATTCCAATTCAGCGGCGGCAGGGGGGCACCCCAATCGTCGCCGTTACCCTGCGCGGCAGCAGCGGCACGCAAACCTTCCCGATGCTGTTTGACACTGGGGCGACCGGCACCCTGATTACCGCTGAAATGGCCCAGGCCGTGGGGGCCACTATTGTGGGTGCAACCCAGGCCAGAATCGCTGACGGCAGCGTGGTGAGCCTGCCCATTGCCTATGTGGATGCCGTGGAGCTGGGTGGTCTTCGCCGCGAACAGGTGAAAGTTGCCATTGGCGGCAGCTACGGTCTGCTCGGGCAAGACATCTATGGTCAGTACGGCATCGCCATTGGGTCTCACCAGATCAATCTGCACCAGTGAGCGCAAATCTTTTGGCTAGCCTCGCCCAGGGCGTGAGAATGCGTGAGAATAGGCAGCAGGTTTTGCATTATTTCTACCCTCTATGCCTGTCTCTGTATTGCCCACCGCCGCTGCGGGGCTAAGTGAACCCACCTCGATCGCATTAGCGGCTCAAGTACAGGTAGCAGCCATCAACACGCCGCTCGCTGACGCCGCCATTCCTACGGCCTACGTTGCAGGAGCAGATAGCGCTAGTACGCTGCCTCTACTGCTGATCCCCGGATTTGATAGCTCGCTGCTTGAGTTTCGTCGGCTGCTGCCGCTGCTGCCCAGCGCCTGGGCCGTCGATTTGCTGGGGTTTGGATTTAGCGATCGCACCCTTTGCCCCAGCCTCTCCCCCGGTGCGATCAAAGTTCACCTGCACAGCTTTTGGCGGCAGATGATCGATCGCCCGGTGGTGCTGGTGGGGGCGTCGATGGGTGGGGCCGCCGCCATCGACTTTGCCCTCACCTATCCTGAAGCGGTCGCCGGATTGGTGCTGCTCGATGCCGCTGGCTTTGCCGCTGGGCCAGCCATGGGTAGCCTGATGGTGCCGCCCTTAGACAGCTGGGCCACGGCCTTTTTGCGCAACCCCAGGGTACGGCGCAGCATTAGCCGCCAGGCCTACTTCGACAAAGCGTTCGTAACCCCCGATGCCGAGCTGTGCGCCGCTCTGCACCTGCAGTGCCCCGGCTGGAAGGAGGCGCTGATCGCGTTTACCAAGAGCGGCGGCTACAATTTTTTGACGGCAAAAATTACTCAAATTGCCTGCCCTACCCTGGTGATTTGGGGCGAGCAGGACAGGATTTTGGGCACCAGAGACGCACGCCGGTTTGAAGCCGCGATCGCCGGTTGCAAGCTGGTTTGGGTACCCCAGTGCGGCCATGTGCCCCATTTAGAAAAACCCCAGGAGACCGCAGCGGCGATCGCGCCCTTCGTCGCCGAGCTGGTTTAGCAGACCGCGTGAGACCTCATTTCTGCTCCAGCCTCAGCAAATTTGCGCTAGATGTTTCAAGATATGAAGGGTGAACAGACCAGTATGCTGGTCTACAACACATTCATGCTGTCGATTTGGAGCCATCTGCAGACGGGTATGACGCAACTCTTTCCCCAGACCAGCCCTCTTGATGCCGCTGCGGTGGCCCCCAGCCCCAGCGCACCGCCCGCTTCTAACGCCGCGTCTGCATCTGCCCTGAGCCCCTTCGTGGCCCGCCATATCGGGCCTGCAACGCCCGATATTGAAGCTATGCTGGCGGCCCTGGGCTACGCCTCCCTAGATGAGCTGATTACCGCCACCGTACCCGGCAGCATTCGCCTACCACAGTCCCTGGCACTACCCCAGGGGCTAGATGAATCGCTGGCACTAGCCAAATTGAAAGCGATCGCCGCTCAAAACCAGGTGTGGCGATCGTACCTGGGCCTGGGCTACGCCAACACCCTCACCCCGGCCGTGATTCAGCGCAACGTGCTCGAAAACCCCGGCTGGTACACCCAGTACACCCCCTACCAGCCCGAAATCGCCCAGGGAAGGCTGGAGGCGCTGCTCAATTTTCAAACCCTGGTGACCGAATTGACTGGGATGGAAATTGCCAATGCCTCCCTGCTCGACGAAGGCACCGCCGCTGCCGAGGCCATGACCCTGGCCTTCAACGCCCGCAAACAGAAAGAGGCCAAAACCTTCTGGATTTCCGCCGCCTGCCATCCCCAAACCATTGACGTAGTCAAAACCCGCGCCCTGCCCCTGGGCATTGCGGTCATGGTGGGCGACCACCGCAGGTTTGACTTTGATGCGCCTGTGTTTGGGGTGCTGCTACAGTACCCCGCCACCGATGGCGCACTCTACGACTACGAAGACTTTACGGCCCAGGCCCACGCCCATCATGCCCTGGTCACCGTCGCCGCCGACCTGCTCAGCCTTACCCTGCTGCGCCCCCCCGGCGAATTTGGGGCCGATGTGGTGGTGGGCAACACCCAGCGCTTTGGCGTGCCCCTGGGCTACGGTGGCCCCCACGCCGCCTTCTTTGCCACCCGCAACAGCTTTGCCCGCAAGCTGCCCGGTCGCCTGGTAGGCGTTTCCAAAGACACCTACGGCAACCCCGCCCTGCGCCTGACCCTGCAAACCCGCGAACAGCACATTCGCCGCGACGCCGCCACCAGCAATATCTGCACGGCTCAGGTACTGCTGGCGATTATGGCCGCCATGTATGCGGTCTACCACGGGCCAGAGGGGCTGCGGGCGATCGCGTCCCGTATTCACCACCAGGCTCAAACCCTGGCCGCTGCGCTGGCTGAAGCTGGTTTTGAGCTGGGTCAAGAGCCCGTGTTCGATACGCTGCGAGTGACTGTAGGCGAAGCCCAAGCCACCATCCTCGCCCGCGCCGCCGCCCACCGCATCAACCTGCGCGCACTCGACGGCGATACCCTGATTGTCGCCCTCGACGAAACCGTTACCGACACCGATCTCCAAGACCTGATCACCGTTTTTACAGGATCCACTTCCCCATCCCATCATCCCCCCATCCCCCCATCCCCCCATCCCCTCCGCCGCACCACCCCCTACCTCACACACCCCACATTCAACCGCTATCACTCTGAAACAGAGATGCTGCGGTACCTGTATCGCCTGCAAAACAAAGATCTTTCCCTGGCAACGGCGATGATTCCGCTGGGGTCCTGCACCATGAAGCTCAACGCCACCGCCGAAATGCTGCCCGTTACCTGGCCTGAGTTTGGCCAAATTCACCCCTTTGCCCCCGCCGAGCAGGCCCAGGGTTACCGACAACTGTTCAACGACCTCGAAACCTGGCTGGCTGAAATTACCGGGTTTAACGGCGTTTCGCTCCAACCCAATGCCGGTGCCCAGGGAGAATACACCGGGCTGCTGGTGATTCGTGAGTACCACCAGCAGCGGGGCGATAGCCACCGCCATATCTGCCTGATTCCGCAGTCGGCCCATGGCACCAACCCGGCCAGCGCGGTGATGGCGGGGATGAAAGTGGTGGCTGTGGCCTGTGACGATGACGGCAACATCGACGTGGCCGACCTGCGGGCCAAGGCCGAGAAACACAGCGAGAAGCTGGCGGCTCTGATGGTGACCTACCCCTCCACCCACGGAGTATTTGAGGCGGGCATTGCCGAGATTTGCGCGATCGTCCACGACCACGGTGGCCAAGTTTATATGGATGGGGCCAATATGAATGCCCAGGTGGGTCTCTGCCGGCCCGCAGACTTTGGGGCCGATGTTTGCCACCTCAACCTGCACAAGACCTTCTGCATTCCCCACGGCGGCGGCGGGCCGGGAGTTGGACCGATCGGCGTGAAGGCTCACCTAATGCCCTACCTGCCGGGTCACAGTTTGGCGAGTGGGGTCGGCGGCAGTCAGGGCATTGGCGCGGTAACCTCGGCCCCCTGGGGCAGCGCCAGCATTCTACCGATTTCGTGGATGTACATCGCTATGATGGGCGGCGCAGGGCTGAAGCGGGCCACAGAAGTGGCCATTCTCAACGCCAACTACATTGCCCAGCGCCTGGCGGGGCACTACGACATTCTCTACACCGGGCAGAATGGGCGGGTGGCCCACGAGTGCATTCTCGACCTGCGGCCCTTCAAAAAATCGGCGGATGTGGGCGTAGAGGATGTGGCCAAACGCCTAATTGACTACGGCTTTCACCCCCCAACCATGTCGTGGCCGGTGGCGGGCACGCTGATGGTGGAGCCGACCGAAAGTGAGTCGATGGCAGAGCTAGACCGCTTCTGCGACGCCATGATTGCCATTCGAGAAGAGATTCGGGCGATTGAAACAGGAGAGAGCGATCGCGGCCACAACCTGCTCAAACATGCACCCCACACGGCAGCAGACCTGGTGTCTGGCTGGGACCGCCCCTACAGCCGCGAGCAGGCCGTTTTCCCAACGGAGTTTACCCGCAGCGCCAAGTTTTGGCCCGCTGTGAATAGAATTGACCAGGCCTACGGCGATCGCAACTTGATCTGCTCCTGCGTGGGGATGGATGCCTATCGTGAAGCTTAAAATACGACTTGTTTAGGCATCGTGGGCATCTTGCTCTAGTTGAAAGCCAGACTTTGTGGGCCAAACGTGCGCCAAGCTGAGGCTTTCCTCCTAATCTAAAGGGGTTCACGTTCTGTAGATCAATGGCAGATGGCTAATATTCCTCAGCCTCAGGTAATTTTTTTAGATGCAGTTGGCACCCTGTTTGGGGTGAAGGGCAGCGTGGGTGCCATCTATGCTGATTTAGCTCAGCACCACGGCATTGAGGCCGACCCGGCGACTCTTAATCAAGCCTTTTTTCGAGCCTTTAAGGCGGCTCCCGAGATGGCCTTTCCGGGTAGTGACCCAGCTACGGTGCCCGAGCAGGAGTATCGCTGGTGGCGAGTCATTGCCCAGCAGACGTTTAGCAGTACCGGGGTGCTCGATCGCTTTGTCGACTTCGACAGTTTTTTTGCCGATCTCTATGCCCACTTCGCTACCGCCGAACCCTGGGTACTCTACCCAGATGTGCCCCCCGCCCTGGACCGCTGGCGGCGGCGCGGCATCGCCTTGGGGGTGATTTCAAACTTCGATACCCGGCTGTACCAGGTGCTCGAAGAGCTTAACCTGGCCACCTACCTGAGTTCGGTTACCCTGTCTTCTGAGGCGGGGGCCGCCAAACCCGACCCGCTCATTTTTGCCACCGCCCTGCAAAAGCACCGCTGCGACGCCAGCCAAGCCTGGCACGTAGGCGATAGCACAAATGACGATGTAGAAGGGGCCAAGGCCGCCGGGCTGCACGGTATTTTGGTCAGACGACCCGTTATCCCCTAGCCCCCTAGCCCCCCTGCCCCTACAAGTAGCTCTGGCCAGGAGAAACAGCCGTTAGCCACACCATCTGATGCCCTAACCCCGATCGCCCCTAAACGCCAGCTCCGCCGGACCAGTCATGTAGATGCGGTTGTCGGCGGCTGACCACTCAATCTGGAGCGGGCCACCGGGCAGTTCGACCGTAGCGGCGCGATCGCACAACCCATTTAGCACCCCCGCCACCAGTGACGCACAGGCCCCGGTGCCGCAGGCCAGGGTAATGCCCGCCCCCCGCTCCCACACCCGCATTTTGAGATAGTCGGGCCGCACCACCTGAATGAACTCGGTATTGATGCGCTGGGGGAAGACTTCGTGGTGCTCAAACTGGGGGCCGATGGCCTCTAGCGCGATCGCCGCCACATCGTCTACAAAGGTGATGCAGTGCGGGTTGCCCATGCTGACGCAGGTCAGCGCCCAGGTTTGGCCCGCTACCGTCAGCGGTACGGCGACTACCTTTTCGTCAGCCGCCGCCAGCGTCGTCGGAATTTCTGGGGCCAGCAGGTAGGGCGGCCCCATGTCTACGGTTACTTGACCATCGGGCTGTAGGGTGGGCGAAATTAGCCCGGCCAGGGTGTGAATGCGGTAGGTGTGGGGTGCTTGGGGAGCCTGACCGTCGGCGGTTTCCAGGGTTTCTAAAAACTTGGCCAGGCAGCGAATGCCGTTGCCGCACATCTCTGGCTCTGAGCCGTCGGAGTTGTAGATGCGCATGGTGTAGTCGGTGCCCGCCTGGCCCGGCAGCGCAAAAATCACCCCATCAGCGCCAATGCCAAAATGGCGATCGCACCACCGCACCGCATCTTCAGCACTTAGCACTGGCTCTGGCTGATGGCGATTGTCCACCAGAATAAAGTCGTTGCCTAGGCCGTGGTACTTGCTAAATTCCATAGTGTGCCGATGCTGAAGGAATGAAACTTAATTATTAACCAAATCGGGGAGATGAGGAGGGGAGGGGATGAGGACGGTGATGTAGGTGTGGGAGCGAGGCAGAAAATCTTGGGAGTATTTAGAATTCTATGAGACAGGCACCCTGCCTGTTCTGGCTGACAACCGAGACGGCTATCCCACAAAAGAGAGTGTTCAGATTTTTGTGTAAGCCTGTAACGGTTCAGAGTTTGAAGCGTTCTGGGAACAGGATAGCAAAATGTGACAGCGCGGCTCTCCAGTTCTTGATGGGCCGAGTCCATCGTTTGGCAA
>JBARVV010000095.1:0-12149 GCA_049646445.1 Nodosilinea sp.
CCTGGGGCGGGGGCGGGCTGGCCAGCGCGGGGGGTGGCAAGTCGGGGGTAACTTTGAGCCCGTTGTTTGGCTCTACTAGAGGGGCCAGGGGCCGGGGCAGATTGACAGCATCGGGCGGGCGGGCAGCAGTGATCAAAGACTGCTCCTCGGTGGTCAGCGCGCCGACTTTAGGGCTGACTTTGGGGTTGAGCAGGGCTGGTTTGGGCAGAGGGGTGGGGGGTTCGGGGGCGCTGGCATCTATATCGTCAGGCTGAAACTCATCAGCGGGAATCAGGCTGGGGGGCGGGGATGCCGGGAAGCTCAGTCGCTCTAGGGCGCGGGTGGTTGCGATATCCTCAGCGGATTCTAAGGTGGTGCTGGCTCCTAAACCATGGGCTAGGGTGATGCCATTGACGCCCGCGCAGACCCGCACCACGTACAACCCGTCGTGGATAGTTAGCAGATCAGAGGTCAGGCTGCCCTGGGGATACCGTTGTCGAAATTGGCTTAGCAGCGAACTTAGCACTCCAGACGTCTCCCCTGCGGGTAGATGGTAACCGTACTATTCTAAGGACGTGGGGCACGTTAGACTAAAATCATTGCGCCGCTGGCCAACCGTAAATGGGGGCTCTCCCTAGGATAGTTTGCGGCCGTGGGCTAACCGTGGGCTAGCTGAGCGCTGTGCCTTTACCCTAGACCTTTACTTTTGCTGCCCTAGGTAGCTGACCTGAGCTAATGCTAGATCGTCTGCTGGATATTTCTGCCAACTTTGGGGTTGATACCCTGCTGCTGCTGCCGGTGCTGATTGCCCTGGAAGCGGTGCTATCGGCAGACAACGCGATCGCCCTAGCCGCGATCGCCCAAGGTCTAGAAAGCGAGGCTATGCAGCGGCGGGCCTTAAATTTTGGGTTGCTAATCGCGTTTATTTTGCGGGTGGGGCTGATTTTAACGGCGGGCTGGGTGCTGCAGTTTTGGCAGTTTGAGGTAATGGGAGCCGCCTACCTGCTGTGGCTCGTATTTAAGCACTTTACCGCTGAAACCGACGCGGAAGCCCAGCACCATGGGCCTCGGTTTGCCACCGTTTTGCAGGCAATTCCGGTGATTGCATTTACCGATTTGGCCTTTTCTCTCGACAGCGTTACCACGGCCCTGGCCCTCTCCAAAGACATTTCGGTGATCTTGCTGGGCGGCACCATCGGCATTATTACCCTGCGGTTTATGGCCGGGCTGTTTATTCGCTGGCTCGAAGAGTTCGAGCATTTAGAAGACGCTGGCTTTATCACCGTCGCCTTTGTCGGCATTCGCCTGCTGGTGCGGGTGATTGACCCCACCCTGGTGCCCCCCGAGTGGGCGATGGTGCTAGTGATCGCCCTGGTGTTTACCTGGGGGTTCTCAAAGCGCACGGCAGAAAAGCGCACGGCGGACGCAGCCAGCGACGACCCGGCTCTGGAGCACGGCAAAGTGCCCACTGTGGCCGAGCTAGAGGCCCAGAGCAGCCCCCCCGTAGACGCCCTTGCTAACGACCAAGAAGACCCCTCCCGAGCCCTGCGCTTTCATCAAGACTAGGGCTAAAGGTAAGAGCACCAGTCGCTCCAGCCGCCAGCGTAGAGCTTGGCCATCGGCTGCCCGGCCAGGGTTTGGGCCAGCAGGTTAACGCAGGCGGTGACGCCAGAGCCACAGTAAACGATCACCTGATCGGCATCGTTCAAGCTGGCCCAGTGCTGGGCCAGGTCGGCTGGGGCTTTCATCTGGTTGTTCTGGCCAGAAACATCCTGCCAGAAATGGTTCATCGCGCCGGGAATACTGCCCGCCACGGGGTCTATAGGTTCGACTTCGCCTCGGTAGCGTTCAGGCGATCGCGAGTCGATCAGCACGGCTCCAGCGGGACGGTGGCGCACCGCATCAATGTCTACGAGCCAATCTTGACGGGGGGCGGCAGTGAAGTTACCGGCTCGAGGCGCAGGGATTTCGGTACTGGTGGGCTGACCCGCTTGCACCCAGCCCGACCAGCCGCCGTCTAGCACCGCCACGGTATCGTGGCCTAGATAGCGCAGCAGCCACCAGAGGCGCGAGGCAAAGGCAAAGCGCGAATCGTCGTAGGCCACCACCAGAGTATGCGGGTTAGACCTGACCCCGATCGCTGAAAGCCTTTGGCTAAAAGTTTCTAGATCGGGTAGGGGGTGGCGACCGCCGTGGGCCTGTACCGGGCTAGATAGGTCTTGATTGAGGTCTAGGTACCAGGCCCCAGGAATGTGGCCAGCGGTGTACTGCTGCTGGCCCTGGTGGGGGTCGGACAGGGCAAATCGGCAGTCAACTACGACCACATTGGGGTCATTGAGGTGCTGGGCTAGCCAGGCGGTGGTCACCAAATTGCAGGGATAAGTCATGGCATAGAAGCGTTGCAGGTGGGGCACGAGAGCTATCTCTATTAGGGGATAGCATTGCATTACAAAAGTAGGGTATAAGGTGGCTGAGCTGGCAATACTAAACCAAATTCAAGTCTAGAAGTGAAGTTTTGCCGGTAGGAAAACTTCAGATCCCGAGCTGGACTTGATGTAGCCGCTGCGGGGCATAGATGTTCGATTTGAATATATTTTGATTACGAGCTGAATTTGCAGACTATCTCATCAGCAGATCCTATGCGTCGAGGTACTGTTATGACTGTTAAACCTCTACCAAGTACTGATATTGCAGCCACTAAAGCGGCGATGAGCTGGGTAATTGCCCTCAGCATAGGGCTGATTGGTTTAGGAGTCTTGGCCATTTTAATGCCCACCGTTGCCTCGGCTATTTTTGCCTCAGTGATTGGGTGGATAGCGTTAATCGGCGGGGTTTTTCAGGTTGTGCAGGCGTCTCAGGCCAGGGCGTTTAAGGGCCTGGGGTTAAGCCTGGGAGTCGGCATTCTCTACGCGATCGCAGGGCTATACATTTTGTTCAACCTGGTCAACGCTACGGCAGTGCTCACCCTGGCTTTTGGCCTGCTGTTTATGGCCGAGGGTGTGTTTACCACTGCCATGGCGTTTAGCTATCGGGCCGGGCGCAGCATGTCGTGGTTTGTGGCAATTAACGGCATCGTTACGCTAATTTTGGGAATTTTGGTAATCAATCGCTGGCCGTTCGGTGCGCTGTGGCTGATTGGCCTATACGTAGGAATTAGCTTCCTGTTAAGTGGATCGTCACTGCTGGGGGCTGCCCTGGCCATGCGCAAAACAGACTGCTAGCCAACACAATTCCCGAGGCTGTTTAGTGACCTCGTGGTGTAGTCGTTTGTCCCGATTTCCCCTTCGTGGCAGAGAGATGGGCGGCAAAGAGATGGGCGGCAGAGAGACGGGCGACGGCTACAGGCGCTGGCCTAATGTGACTCGCTGCTGAATCTTTTGGCAGGCCGTCCAGAGATCGGGCAGCAGGTGGGTGGGACGAAAGCTCTGGAGGTAGCTGCTGCTGCGGATGCCGCAGGTGACAGCCACGGTGTCGATGCCGAGGGTTTGCCCAGCCATAATGTCGGCCTCGGTGTCGCCAATCATCCAGGCGTGACGCAGGTCATAGCTATGGCGCTTCTGGGTAGCGATCGCGGCCCTGAGCCGCTCTACCTTGTGGCTAGCCTGGTTGGTATAGGCGGCATCGACCCTGGGCATACCGTATAGATCGCTAATCGCCCAGTGCAGATCGTGCTGGTCTAAAAACTGCATCACCTGCTCGGGGGGGCGCAGGGTGACTAGCACCACCCGTGCCCCGCACTGGCGCAGCAGCTCCAGCCCGGCTCGGGCCTGGGGCTGCACTTGGTCGCGATCGAGCAGAGTGGCATGGTTAACAATGCGGCCGACCTGAGCTAAGAAGGCATCGATGTGGCTGGCCTCTAGCCCAGACCAGTGGGCAATTTGGCGATCGGGTACGCGGCTTTGCTTAAAAGTCCAGAACTGGGATTTTGACAGGTAGCGAATAGCAACCTCAGCACCCTGGAGCCGAGCCTGGGCCTGTACCCAATCTAGCCCCTGGCGGTAGGTAGCGTAGTAGCGCTCCGAGACATCGGCAATCGGGCCGTCAAAATCGCAAAAAATGGTGATCGCAGACATAGGCTACAAAATCTCCCCACCGTTAAAGGCGGCCCAATGTGGGTAACACTCAATATTGCTCAGATAAGCTTTGTTAATATTTTCTTTACAAACCTCAAAGCTTATTTACTTTAGCAACCCAAACGCAAAATGACTACTGCACAAACCCAGAGTGCCATTGCATTTGGCATCTACAAGGGCGTGGATTTGACCGAACTGCGCTATCAGTCAGCGGCGGGGCGATCGCTCCTGATTCTCTCGGTGTTCCGCCTGGTAGAAAAAAAGGGCATTAGCCAGGTGGGTGAGGCCTGCGATCGCCAGCGCCAGCGCGGGGTCGAGTTCACCTGCCAGATGGTTAGTGTAGGGCCGCCCAAGAGAGAGCTGCGATCGGCGCAAACCAGGCCCAAATCAGCCAAAACTATTCTAGCGATGGCCCGATCGGGCTCGACCTGAGGACTCGCTAGGCGCAGGTAATCGGGCAATGGGTCGAACCGTCAGCGCGCGAATTCACTCTCATCGAGACCTTCGTGCGCCATATGGGGTAGGTGCTCAGCCGCGAACAGCTGCTCGACTTGGCCTGGGGCTACAGCGACAACCCTGGCTTGAATATTGTCGCTGCCTACGTGGGCTACCTGCGCAAAAATTGGGCAGCGACTGTATCAAAACCGTGGGCAGAATGGGCTACCGCACGGCGCTGCCGGAGATTATCAACGCCGCCACGACCAGCTAGACTATCCATTCTTGAGCCCGATAGGAAACAGACCGCTTACGTAGGGACAAGCGGGTTGGATAAGCCAATCGTGGGCCTCCCAATAGAATTCGGCATAAGCTCAAGGCTTCGCCCTGGTTGCGAACTATGACTCTGGGCTAACTATCGAAGCTGACTTATATTCGATTAAGGTCGCAGGCTTATTGCGCCAGCGATTGAGCCAATATCGGCCCTGCCCGAGCGCCTGGGGAAACTTTGAAAGCGTACAGAAGAAAGCATAGATACGGGCATGCCCAGGCAGGTCGCCCTGGCCTTGGCGATACTTGTAAATTCGCCATCCCAAGACGAGATACCCCAGCAGAAGCAGCAGGCTTAGCCCACGGGTAGGCCAGGCTAAAGCCAACGCTACTGTAGGTATAATCACTCCCCAGAGCCAGCCGCTTTTATTTTCTTTCGCCATATAAGCCTCGGGAGGCTCACCATACATGGCGTTGCCTTCTGCAACCGCCCATCCACCTCGAATCGATCGCTTCCACCATTCACCAAAGCGGGTCATCGCCGCATCGTGCAGGGTCATATCAGCATCAATGCGCTGTATTTTCCATTCCTTTTGACGCAGCCGAATGCACATCTCTGGCTCTTCCCCACAGATCATTTTGGGGTTATATCCGCCCACGGCTTTGATCGCCTCAACTCGGGCCAGCATATCGCCGCCGCAGGCTTTAGCTTCCCCCACCGGAGTATTCCACTCCAGGTCAGCCAGGCGATTGTAGGGAGACGCCTCGGGAAACCGCTCTCGCCGCCGTCCACAAACTATGGCTAAGTCGTCCGCTTGGCTTAAAGCCGTAACGGCCTGATCAATCCAGCTCGGCAGCAGCTCGCAGTCGCCGTCAATAAACTGTACGTAGGTCAGATTGGGAAAGGTGTCGACTAAGTACTGAAACCCAGCGTTGCGCCCGCGAGCCATGGTGAAAGGCACGGCCATATCGAGTTCAACAACGTTGATTCCCATCTCTCGTGCCTTAGCTACACTGCCATCGGTAGAGCCAGAATCTACGTAGACAATGGGGCTGCCATTAGGCACGTTGGCCTGTAGAGACGTGAGACAGCGAATCAGGCGCTCTCCCTCATTGCGGCCAATAGTCACAACGCCAATCTGATGCATGCTAAAAAAAGAGAATTAGGGACTAAAGCTCAACTTGAAAATACAGGCTTAAGCTCCAGTCTTTGAAGCAATCATTCAGGAATTCATCAAGACTTCATCAATAATGGCGTTTGAGAACGCAGTTGAGCTTTATCTTAAGGCAACTTAGAAGCAGTGAATTACAAATTCAAAATCTGTCTAAAGATAGTTCCGTGCCGCTATTTAAGTGCTTTTGCTTCACAACTGCTTATTAACCACTTGAAGTCATTAAGGCGAATAGTTTTGATTGAATCTAAGCTGGTTGACAAGAGAGGTGGGCTGGGCATTTTTCCTAAAATATTCAAGTTCAGGCTGCAGCCAATGTCGTTTGCACTGCTTGAATCAAAACTACGTAGCAAAAAATAGTCATGCGCTGCTTCGTGATTTTCTCAAAGCAGCGCATGATTAGAAATATATCAATCTAAAGACTAGATTGAAGTTCTATCCCTCGACGGCTACCCCCACTGGGCAGGCCACATTAGTGCCGCCTAAGCCACAGTAACCACCTGGATTTTTGGCTAGATACTGCTGGTGGTAGGCTTCGGCATAGTAAAACTCTGGAGCTTCCAGAATTTCCGTGGTAATAGGGCCATAGCCAGAACGATTGAGGGCCGATTGGTAAGCCTGGCGAGATGCTTCAGCTAGCTGGTGCTGGGCCTCAGAGTATACGTAAATACCTGAACGATACTGAGTGCCCGCGTCGTTACCCTGGCGCATGCCCTGGGTCGGGTTGTGACTTTCCCAAAAGGTTTTGAGAATTTGCTCGTAGGAAATCACGGCTGGATCAAAGACAACGCGCACGACTTCGTTGTGGCCTGTCAGCCCAGAGCACACCTCTTGATAGGTGGGGTTGGGGGTGTAGCCAGCGGCATAACCTACAGAAGTCGAGTAGACGCCTTCTAGCTGCCAAAACTTGCGCTCGGCTCCCCAAAAGCAGCCCATGCCAAACAGGGCTAGCTCCATACCAGCGGGAAAAGAGGGAGTGAGAGGATTGCCGTTGACGTAGTGTTTGTCGGGTACGGACATAGCTGTAGTCCGGCCCGGCAGCGCCTCATTAGAAGCGGGCATTTCGGACTTTTTGCCTTTGCCTAAACCAAAGAAAGCCATAGGAATGATTGCGATATGTATAGGAGCACTAGCCCAACTATAGCGTCAACAACTTAACTCTCCCCAGTAGGGATAACCCTATGATGATGGCCTAAGCAGCGGCGTTGCAGCCTTGGCATAGCAAAAATGCCCAGCTCTTTAAAGGTGTGAGCACGAGTAAGTCTTGCAAGATGTAGTTCGAGTCAGTTGCAATTACCCGCCGGGGCTGGCTAGGCAACGCCCTAGGTTGTGGCCTATTGATAGTGGCGATCGAGGCGCAGCACGGTTTCTAGCAACACATTGGCACCGTTGACGCACTCCTCGGGGGTAGTGTACTCCACCTCCGAGTGGCTAAAGCCACCCTCACTGGGCACAAA
Organism: Nodosilinea sp.; assembly: GCA_049646445.1. Lineage (GTDB taxonomy): Bacteria > Cyanobacteriota > Cyanobacteriia > Phormidesmidales > Phormidesmidaceae > Nodosilinea. The sequence goes on from JBARVV010000095.1 coordinate 7,387, forward strand.
GATCATACCCATATCGGTAAAGCGGCCCATTTCAAGGGCGTCATGACCGGCGCGGCTGGGCATAGGCATGTGGCTGAGGCCAAAGCGATCGCTCACCTCTGCGATAAGAGCCTGAATGTGGTCAGCCGCCGGACTGGGGGCGACGTTAAGCTGGGGCACAATCTCAATTTTGGTGCCGGTGCTCTGGCCAATCAACCGCAGTTCTTCTTTTAGATCGTCGATTAGATCGTTGATTACGTGCTGGTTGAGGTCACGCACATCAATACTGCACTGCACCTGGCCAGGCACAATGTTGTCGGCGTTGGGCCATACTTGCAGAGCACCCACCGTGGCTACCTGCTGAGCCGGGGGGCGCTTGCCCAATCGGTTTACCGCCAGCACCACTTGAGCGGCGGCCACTAAGGCATCTTGGCGCTGATCCATTGGGGTGGTGCCAGCGTGGTTGGGCCGTCCGGTTATGTGAATTTGGTAGCGCTGCATGCCAACGATGCCCTGCACTACCCCAATTTGCTTTTGGGCCGTTTCGAGTACGCTGCCCTGCTCAACGTGGAGTTCGACAAACGCGCAGATGTCGTTGCGGGTGCGCTTAGATAGGGCCAGCTGATCCCAATTGCCACCTGCTGCGGTGATGCACTGGTCGATGGGGCGACCATCTTTACGGTGGTAGTTGGTGGCATCTAGAGCAGCGGTACCGGCCATGGCGCGGCCCCCAATCATGGTGTCTTCTTCGTCGGCGAAAACAATTACCTCGAAGGGGTGGTCTAGGGTGACGTTATTTTCTTGAAGGGTACGGGCTACCTCAATGCCAGCCAGCACGCCCAGAGTGCCGTCAAACTTGCCGCCACAGGGCACGGTGTCGATGTGCGATCCGGTGGCAATGGCTGGGGCGTTGGTGCGGCCTGGGCGACGACCAATCAAGTTGCCTGCCGTATCAATACAGGTATTCAACCCTGCTTCTACCATCCACCGCCGCACCAGCTCGCGCCCCTGAAAATCTTCTGGGCTAAAGGCCAACCGACAAATACCACCATTGTCGAGCTGCCCGATTTGGGCCAAGTCGTCGATGCTTTGGTTGAGTCGTTTGCCGTTAGTGCTAAGGGTTTGGAGGAGGGCCATAGGTACTGATTGGGAGGAGTGCAGTGAAGAGATGAAGCGTTGACTCCAGAAAACGTTACAGATCATCATGACTGTGACGTCTCTGCATACAGTCTATTGTATACAAAGATTTTTCGGTGTTTTGTATAGGGAGAACCTAGCAAGAACTTTCTGTGCCGCGACTTCTGTGCCGCGATCAAGTAGCCGCAGAGTTTTGGTGTGATAGCTGCGCTCCAGGCCGACCGGCTCGATCCTCGGCATACTCAATACGCCAAGGATCACAGCCCTAACCCCAAGGATCACAGCCCTAACCCCAGGGGTGGCGGTCTAAGCCAGTGACCTTAGATTTCCCACTCTGCCAAGAGCCTGTAACAGCCTTGCCATAGCGTGACGTGAAGTCGCTAAAACTGCCGCAAAAATCGCAGGTCACTCGTGTAGAGGCGGCGGATGTCGTCGATTTGGTGCTGCACCATGGCTAGACGCTCGACCCCTAGGCCAGCCGCAAAACCGCTGTAGACCTCCGGATCGTAGCCGACGAATTTCAGCACGTTGGGGTCAATCATGCCGCAGCCCAGTACCTCTAGCCACTTGTCCTGCCACTGCACATCTACCTCGGCAGAGGGCTCGGTGAAGGGGAAGTAGCTGGGGCGAAACCGGACTGGAATATCGCCGTAGAGCGCCTCTAGAAAGACCTTAATGGTGCCGCGTAGGTCAGTGAAGGTGATGTCGGTATCGACGGCGAAAAATTCAATCTGGTGGAATACGGCGGCGTGAGTAGCATCAACTGTATCGCGGCGGTAGCAGCGGCCAATAGCCACGGCCCGCAGCGGCGGCTCGTTGGCCTGCATGTAGCGAATTTGAGTGTTGGACGTGTGGGTGCGCATCAGGTGGCCGTTGGGCAGATAGAGGGTGTCCTGCATGTCGCGGGCCGGGTGATCGGGCAAAAAGTTGAGGGCTTCAAAGTTGTAATAGTCGGTCTCAATTTCGGGGCCATCGGCCACGGTGTAGCCCAGACCCACAAAGATATCGACAATGCGATCGACGATGCTGTTGATGGGGTGAATGCGGCCCTGGGGCTGAAAAACACCTGGCATAGTCACATCCAGGGTTTCAGTGGCGAGCTGAGCCTCAATGCGAGCCGACTCTAGGGCGGCTTTACCCTGGTCTAGCTGAGTTTGAATGAGTTCTTTGACCTCATTGGCCAAGGCCCCAATGCGGGGGCGTTCTGCCGCAGACAGCTTCCCCATGCCGCCTAGAACCTTAGAGAGCTGGCCTTTTTTGCCTAGGTAACTAATCCGCAACTGCTCCAGTTCGTCTAGGCTGGCGGCAGCGGCGATCGCGCCCTGGGTGGCCTGCTTCATGGCTATCAGATCAGCTTCTAGCTGGGTGGGTGCGGAAGTCATTCTGGGTGTATGGTGCAACAACAATGGGGCTGGTGCCCAACTTGATATCTCCAAGCTTTGATTATTTTAGTGTGGCGGGGGAACAGTCATGAACATTCTCATCAGCAACGACGACGGCATTTTTGCCCTGGGCATGCGCACTTTGGCTAATACTCTGGCGGCGGCAGGGCACCAGGTCACGGTAGTGTGCCCCGATCGCGAGCGATCGGCTACTGGCCACGGCCTGACCATACACAAGCCGATTCGAGCCGAGGTGATCGAGTCGGTACTTGAAAAGGACATTCACGCCTGGAGCTGTTCGGGCACTCCTGCCGACTGTGTCAAGCTGGCCCTGGGAGCACTGATGACGAACCTACCCGATGTGGTGGTGTCAGGTATCAACCACGGGGCTAACCTTGGTACCGATGTAGTTTATTCGGGCACAGTGTCGGCTGCGATGGAAGGAGCGATGGAGGGAATTCCTGCGATCGCAGTCAGCCTGACCAGCTTCACCCAGGGCAGCTTTGCCCCCGCCGCCGACTTTATTCGCGATCTGCTGAGCGATCGCGATCGCTTGCCTTTAGCTGCCCCGCTGTTGCTCAATATCAACGTGCCAGCGGTAGCCGCCGCCGACATCAAGGGGGCCAAAATTACTCGCCAGGGCATTCGTCGTTATTTTGACCAGTTTGAAAAACGCCTTGACCCGCGCGGCAAAACCTACTACTGGCTAGCCGGGGAGGCGATCGCTGATATTGAAGACCCTCTCCCCAACCAAGGCTGGCCGGCTGACTTAAAGCAGTCACTAGCGGCCATACCCACCGATGTAGAAGCTATTCGCGATCGCTATATTTCGGTCACACCGCTGCAATACAACCTCACCGCCGTAGGCGATCTGCTAGATTTAGCCCAGGGGCGACGGCCTCTCCTGCCAAAGTAAGCCAGCCGGGAACAAAAAATTCTCTGGTGGCGGTATCTCGTCCCGCTTTCGGGCAAACTAGACTTAATACAACCTGTAGCACCCCGCGTTTCCTTGGGTAAGGTGGCTGACCCACCTGACTATTTTGAACAGAGTTCATTACTATTAGAGAAATCTCAGGTAAATGCTCTACCCAAAGGCGCATCTGCAATTTTTGGCCTTATGTTCCATGCTTTCCCAAACCCGAGAGATTCATGGCTGAGCTAACCGAGCAATTTTTAGTCCGGTTCTGGGGCGTGCGCGGCAGCATCGCTTGCCCAGGGGCACCTACCGTACGCTACGGTGGCAATACCTCCTGTGTCGAGATGCAGATCGGCGGGCATCGACTCATTTTTGACGGCGGCACCGGCTTGCGCGAGCTAGGCATAACCCTGCTGGGCGAAATGCCGGTTGAGGCCAATCTTTTCTTTACCCACTCCCACTGGGATCACATTCAGGGGTTTCCCTTCTTTGTGCCGGCCTTCGTACGGGGTAATCGGTTCAATATCTATGGCACAGTCGCCCCCAACGGATCCACCATTGAGCAGCGCCTTAACGACCAAATGCTGCACCCCAATTTTCCGGTGCCGCTGCAGGTGATGGGGGCCGACCTCAAATTTTGCGATATCGATGTGGGTGAAACCCTGCATATTGGCGACATTACCGTTGAGAACGCCCTGCTTAACCATCCTGGCGAGGCCGTGGGCTATCGCGTATCGTGGCAGAACCAGGTAGCGGCCTACATCACCGATACCGAGCATTACCCAGATCGGCTAGATGAGAACGTCCTGTGGCTCGCTCGAGATGCTGACGTCATGATCTACGACTCCACCTATACCAACGATGAGTACCACGACCCCAAATCTAGCAAAATAGGCTGGGGCCATTCCACTTGGCAAGAGGCCGTTAAAGTAGCCAAGGCCGCTGGCGTCAAGACTCTGGTTATTTTTCATCACGACCCCGCCCACGATGACGAATTCATGGATCAAGTGGCGGCCCAAACCAAAGCGTTGTTTCCTGGGGCCGTGGTGGCACGTGAGGGCATGGTCTTAAACCTCACAGCCTCCGCCCACGTTCCCATGTCCTCTCCGGTAACCGGCAGCTAGCACCAGTCACCGTTCTAAGGTGGGTAGCCCGGTGAGGATTGTCCGACCGGTTTAGCCAGGGTCAATCTGGCAAGAGTTGGGGTCTAGGCAACCGAAAAGCCTTAACGGGTGACAACGCACCTAAAGCGCTTGCTGCATCAGAGATAGAGCATAGAAACCTCGCTGAAAATAGCGCTGTTTGTGGGGTTTAAGTGCTATCAGTTGGAGCGCCCAGTCGGCCCATAA
>JBARVV010000096.1:0-15779 GCA_049646445.1 Nodosilinea sp.
GCCGCGACGAGCGGCGGGCAGCGCCGATCAAACCATGCGGGTTTCGGTGGGCCACCTAGATACTCTCAGCAACCTGGTGGGCGAACTTGTGGTCAACCGCAACTCCCTAGAGCAAGACCAGGAGCGGCTGCGGCAGTTTCTCGACAACCTGCTGAATCAGGTCTCACAGCTCAACGATGTGGGGCAGCGCATGCGAGATCTGTACGAGCGATCGCTGCTCGAAAGCTCCCTAATTGCCAACCGTCAGGCCTTTGCTCTGGGGGTTTCATCCTCTGACCGAGGCGGTAACAGCCACGCCACGGGGGCCACCTTCGACGCCCTGGAGATGGACCGCTTTACCGGTTTCCACACCCTCTCACAGGAGATGATTGAGCTGATTGTGAGGGTAAGAGAGGCGTCCTCTGACATTGAGTTCACTATCGACTCCACCGACCAGATTGCCCGTCAGTTTCGCCAGGTCACAACCCAGCTGCAGGAGGGCCTCAACAAGGCCCGCATGGTGCCCTTTGGTCAAACCGCCGATCGCCTGCCTCGGGCGGTGCGCGATATCTCGCTGCGGTGCGGCAAAGAAGCTCGGCTGGTAGTCGAAGGGCGCGACACCCTGATCGACAAAATGATTCTGGAGCGGCTCTACGACCCTATGACCCACCTGGTCAACAACGCCATTACCCACGGCATTGAGTCACCTGAGGAGCGGTTGGCCAACGGCAAAGGCCGCGAGGGCACGATTACCGTACGCGCCTTTTACCAGGGCAACCAGACCGTGATCTACATCGCCGACAACGGTGGCGGCATCAACCCGGCGGTGGTTAAGGCGAAGGCGCTCAAACAGGGGTTGATCACCCCCGCCGAAGCTCAAACCATGACCGAGATTGAGGTCTACGATCTGCTGTTTTTGCCGGGCTTTAGCACCCGAGATCAGGCCGACGATTTCTCTGGGCGCGGCGTGGGCATGGATGTGGTGCGCACTGCTCTAGCCGATATTCGGGGCTCGATTACGATTGAGTCTGAAGTGGGTAAAGGCACCAGCTTTACCATTCGTCTGCCCCTCACCCTCAGCATTACCAAGGCGCTCAGCTGCGTCAACAACCAGGCCCGCCTTGCCTTCCCCATGGATGGAGTCGAGGATATGTTTGATGTGCCCAAAGAGCGCATTCAAACCGACGACAAGGGGCACTCCTGCATTCTCTGGCGCGATACGCTGCTGCCTTTCCGTCCCCTGAGCGAGCTGCTGCGTTTTAACCGCAGCCTAGGCCGGGGCCGAGTCTATGGTGGCCCCCAAGACGAAGAAGTAGTTTCGATGGTGGTGCTGCGCAGCGCCAGCACGTTCGTTGCCCTACAGGTTGATCAGGTGATTGGCGAGCAGGAAATTGTGATTAAGCAGCTAGAAGGGCCGGTGCCCAAGCCCATTGGCATTGCCGGGGCCACGGTACTGGGCGATGGGCGCGTCATGCCCATTGCCGACGTGCTGGAGCTAATTGACCTGGCCAGCGGTCGTCTGCGTCGCGATGCTTCGACCTCGCTGTGGACTCAGGCGGTGGATGAAGAACCCGTGGATGCGGTGGTTCAAACCGATCCAACGGTGCTGATTGTAGATGACTCGATTACGGTGCGCGAGCTGCTCTCAATGAGCTTCAACAAGGTGGGCTACCGGGTAGAGCAGGCCCGCGACGGCCAGGAAGCCTGGGAAAAACTGCGCTCTGGCCTGCCCTGCGACCTGGTCTTCTGCGACATCGAAATGCCCCGCATGGATGGGCTAGAACTGCTCTCTCGCATACAAAAAGATAGCGCCCTCAGCCAGGTGCCGATCGCTATGCTGACCTCGCGGGGGGCCGATCGCCACCGGCAGATGGCTGTAGACCTGGGTGCCAAGGGCTACTTTACCAAGCCCTACCTGGAGGAAATGCTGCTAGACGCCGCTCAGCGCATGCTCAAGGGCGAGAACATGATTCGGAAAAGAACCCAAGAACCTGCAACCTAGCGGCAGCCTAGCCGCTAGGAGATTTCTAGAAAAGAAGACACCAGCTTTGATTCGGCGACTACAGCCGCTGTAGGGTGGGCACTGCCCACCATTGAGGAAACTATTTTTCAGAAGTTGCAGCAAGGTTGGCGAAGTAAAAGCCAAAGGGCGGCAGCTCCAGGATGTCGTGGTAGCTGCGATCGCTGACGCCCATTTCCTCTGTAGGCTCGCCGGGGGGAATGTCGGCGCGATCGCAGTAGACGGTGGCGGGGCTGAGGTTAAACAGACACAGCAGCTGCTGCTGATCGCAGGCTCGCACAAACCCCAATAGGTGGTCATCGGATAGGTTCAGCAGCTTTAAGTCACCCTGGCGGAGGGCGGGCTGCTGGTTGCGCCAGCGAATCAACCGCCGATACTTCTGCAGCAGCGAGGTCGGATCGGCCTCCTGCACATCGACGGCGTAGGCCTGGTGATCAGCCGGAATGGGCAGCCAGGGCTCTGCGGCCTCAGTAAAGCCAGCGGCGGGGGCATCTTTGCGCCAGGGCATGGGCGTGCGGGAGCCATCCCGCCCCAGCACGTGGGGATACCCCTGCAGGCCAAAGGGATCCTTCATCTTTTCGTAGGGAATCTCGGCCTGGGTCATGCCAAGTTCATCGCCCTGATACAGACAGCAGCAGCCTCGCAGGGAGGTGATCAGGGCGGCAAACATGTGGTCGAAGGCATCCTGCAAAAAGGTTTCGCTGGGCTGGTATTTGCTCCACCGGCTTTTGAGTCGGGGAAAATCGTGGGTACCCGCCGTCCAGCAGATTACGCCGTCGGTAAACAGCGACTCGACCCGCTGAATCAGCTGGGTTAGACGCTGCACCGTCAGCGGTTCGTCGGTCATCAGCGAGGAGTTGTAAGCGGTGTGCAGCCGATCGGGACCGCTGACGTAGGCGCTGGAGGTCAGCAGCGCGTCTTCGGTACTGCTGATTTCGGCCAGGGCGATCGCGTCGTAGCGATCGAGCAGCTGCCGCATCGGCTTGAGCAGATCTAAGGTGGAGGGCTGATCGAGGTTGTGCAGGTTGACCTGGGCAAAGAACGGATCCGAGGCCGTTGCTCCCGCCGGGCGGGGCATATCCGAGGGCCGCAGGGGATTGTCTTGCAGGCTGCGATCGTGGGTAAAGAAGTTGACCACATCTAGACGAAAGCCGTTGACGCCCAGATCTAGCCAAAACTGAGCGGTGTCCAAAATAGCCTCGACCACCTCGGGGTTGTACCAGTTCAGGTCGGGCTGGCTGTCTAAAAAGTTGTGCAAAAAGTACTGCTGCCTTTGGGGTTCCCAGGCCCAGGCGCTACCGCCGAAGGTGGAAAGCCAGTTGTTGGGCGGTGTGCCATCGGGCTTGGGGTCGGCCCAGACGTACCAGTCGGCCTTGGCATTGTCGCGGCTGGTGCGGCTCTCCTCAAACCAGGGGTGCTGATCAGAGGTATGGTTCCATACCTGGTCGATGAGTACGCGCAGACCGCGATCGTGGGCAGCCGCCAGCACGGCCTTAAAATCATCCAGAGTGCCAAAAATAGGGTCTACAGCCCGATAGTCGGAGATATCGTAGCCAAAATCCTTCATTGGCGACTTGAAAAAGGGCGAAATCCACAGAGCATCGACATTTAGACTGGCTACATAGTCAATATGGTGCAGAATGCCGGGCAGATCGCCAATGCCATCGCCATTGCCGTCCGCAAAGCTGCGGGGGTAAATTTGGTAAATGATGGCACTGCGCCACCAATCGGACAGAGAAGGCATAGCATTGGGGTTCTAACAACAAATACGGGCAAGTAAGCCACGAACAACGGAGAAACTAGGCACATCGCAGCGGCTCATGCCCTGACAATCTGCTTAGTCAACACCTATGTTGCTAATGGCGCATCGGTTTTTGGCTTCAATGAAAACATAGCTAGTCTAAACATCCTTCACCCTGAGCGTCTCCTCGCCGCCATCTACCACATCTTTAGCGGTGCCGCTGTTGGCTGGCGGGGTGCTGGGCTGCAAATTACCAAAGAAATAGCCGTAGCCCCGCAGGCGCAGCATGTCGCCGTTGCGCTTGGCGGCCAAGTTAGCCCCAGTGGCCGTTACGCAGGGCAGCATTTCGTCGGGCAGGTTAAAGTGGGCCGTTTCCTGACTCAGGTTAAAAATACACAACAGCCGCTGCTGGGGTGCTTCGCGAATAAAGGCAAACAGTGGTGCCTCAGTATTGAGAATGTGGCAGTCGCCCTGCATGAGCGCCGTTTGCTGCCGCCGCCAGTGCAGCAGTCGCCGCCAGGCGTTGAGCAAAGAGCTGGGGTCTTCATTCTGAGCATCTACTGCCCGGGGTCGGTGGCTATCGGGAATGGGCAGCCAGGTCTCGGCGTGGCTAGAGAAACCTGCGCTCACGGCGGCAGATTGCCAGGGCATAGGCGTACGAGACCCATCGCGCCCTACCACCTCGGGGTAGAGGGCCTTGCCGAAGGGGTCTTGAATCTGGCTCTCGGGAATGTCTTCGGGGATGCGGGCTTCGGTGAGACCCAGTTCATCGCCCTGGTAGAGGCAGAGCGCGCCGGGCATGGCCACCAGCATCGCTGCCATCTGATGGTAAAAGGTTTCGGGGTAGGGAGTGCCCTCGCTATCGTGCCCCGCCCAGCGGCTGCGCAGGCGACCGTAGTCGTGATTGCCTACTACCCAGCAGTTGCCACCACCCTGAAAGTGCTCTTCGACCTTGGCCAGGGTGTTACGCATGAGGTCGGCGTTGATCGGCTCTTCGACCAGCAGAGCGCTGTTGTAGGCCAGGTGCGATCGGTGTTTGCCCTTCACATATTCGCTAGACAGATGAATCGAGTCTTCGCAGAGCGTCACCTCGGCCAAAGTAACCGTGCTGGGGTACTGGTCAATTAATTCCCGTACTGGCTTCAGAACGTCTAAGGCTTCAGGCCGACAAAAGCTGTTCTCAAACATCAGCTTGGCCATCGGGTTTTTGGGGTCAATGCCATCGGGACGGGGGGCATCTTCCGCGCGCACTCGCTCGTCGCGCAGCTCGGGGTCGTGCAAAAAGAAGTTGGGCGCATCAATACGAAAGCCATCGACGCCGCGATCGAGCCAAAACTTGCCCCGCTCCAAAATGGCCTCTACCACCTCAGGGTTGCTCCAGTTGAGCTTGGGCTGGCTGCGCAAAAAGTGAAACAAATAGTACTGCTCGCGCTTAGGCTCCCAAGCCCAGGCCGAGTCGCCGTTGAAGGCTGACAGCCAGTTGTTAGGGGGCGAGCCATCGGGCTTGGGGTCGGCCCAGATGTACCAGTCAGCCTTGGGGTTATCGCGGTCTTGGCTGCTTTCTAAAAACCAGAAGTGCCGGTCTGAGGTATGACCCCAGACCTGATCGACAATCATTCGCAGCCCGCGAGCATGGGTAAGGGCCAATAGTTTGTCAAATACAGCCAGGTCACCAATCACCGGGTCAATGTCGAGCATATCGGTGATGTCGTAGCCCAGGTCATCCATGGGCGACTCGTAGATGGGGGTAAGCCAGATGGCATCTACCCCTAGAGCGGAAATATAGTCGAGTTTGTCAATGATGCCGTTGAGGTTGCCGCGGCCATCGCCATCGGTGTCTAAAAAGCTCCAGGGCACAATTTGATAGATAACGGCGTTTTGCCACCATTCAATGGTTTGCATGGGGTAATTCCTTGGCGTCTTTTTGTTGTGCGTGTGGAGTGCCGGAGGGACGCGACCTGAGAACGAATCGAAACCTGTCAATGAATCGACAATGAGGGGAATCGACAATAAGGATTAGAGCGCTGCGCCGTCAGCACGGGTTTACTCATTCTTAACAACAGACATCAGAAAAGTATCCGCCAGAGGAGGGAAGCAAAATCTCTCTGTCGAAGGGAATGACAACAGGCCAAAACCCTAGTTTGACCAGAGCTGAGGGCCGATCGCACCGCTTAATCTCCATTAATCCCCACCGTTCAGGGTAGGATCAAAGCATCCTCAGCCTTGGAGAGCTATGACCGTAGCAGAGCGATCGCGCATCGACTGGGCACCAATTGTCAAGGCGTTTACGACTGCCCTGGGGCGCGATCGCGTGGTGCGGCGCAAAGAAGAAATTTTGGTCTACGAGTGCGACGGCCTGACCAGCTATCGCCAGCGGCCAGCGGTGGTGGTGCTGCCCAAAACCACGGAGCAGGTGGCGGCGGCGGTGAAAATTTGCGATCGGTTCCAGGTACCTTTCGTAGCGCGGGGGGCGGGTACGGGCCTCTCGGGCGGGGCGCTGCCGATCGAAGATTCGGTGCTGATTGTCACCGCTACGATGAACCAGATTTTGGCGGTCGATTTTGACAATCAGCGGGTAACCGTACAGCCAGGGGTGATCAACAACTGGGTCACCCAGGCGGTCAGCGGTGCGGGCTTTTATTACGCCCCCGACCCCTCCAGCCAGTCGGTGTGCTCGGTAGGCGGCAACGTAGCGGAGAATTCTGGCGGGGTGCACTGCCTGAAGTACGGCGTAACCACCAACCACGTGCTGGGCCTCAAGGTGGTGCTGCCCACGGGCGACATCGTCGAGATCGGCGGTGAGGTGGCCGAAACCCCAGGATATGACCTCTGCGGCCTGTTTGTGGGGTCTGAGGGCACCCTGGGCATCGCCACCGAGATCACCCTGCGCATTCTCAAAACGCCTCAGGCGACCCAGGTGCTGCTGGCCGACTTTACCTCGGTGGAGGAGGCGGGAGAGGCCGTTTCGGCGATTACCAGCGCGGGCATCATTCCCGCTGGCATGGAAATGATGGACAACTTTAGCCTCAACGCGGTCGAAGACGTGGTAGCGACCAACTGCTACCCCCGCGACGCGGCGGCGATTTTGCTGATTGAGATCGACGGGCTACCGGCGGAGGTGGCGGCGACAGGCGATCGCATTGCCGATCTGTGTCGCCAGAGCGGCGCTCGCACCATCACCATCGCTACCGACTCCGACGAACGGCTGCGCCTGTGGAAAGGTCGCAAAGCCGCTTTTGCCGCCATGGGCAAACTCAGCCCCGACTACTACGTGCAGGATGGCGTGATTCCGCGCACCCAGCTACCCTACGTGCTCAAAGAAATCGAGAGGCTGGGCGATCGCCACGGCTACCGGGTAGCCAATGTCTTCCATGCCGGTGACGGCAACCTGCACCCGCTGATTCTCTACAACAACGCTATTCCCGGCCAGCTGGAGCAGGTCGAAGAACTGGGCGGCGATATTCTCAAGCTGTGCGTGCGGGTGGGCGGCAGCATCTCGGGTGAGCACGGCATTGGGGCCGACAAGCGCTGCTACATGCCCGACATGTTTTCGCCCACCGATCTAGAGACGATGGGCTGGGTGCGGCAGGCCTTTGACCCGGAGCTGTTGGCCAACCCCACCAAGTTGTTGCCCACCCCCCGCACCTGCGGCGAAGCCGCCCGTAGCGTAGCGGCAGCGACATTTTCCGAGGTAGAGCGGTTTTAGGATCAGCCGTTTGGGTGGCCTAGATCTAAGCCTGGGAATGTTTAGAATTCTGCGGAATAGGCATCCTGACTGTCCTAGCTAGGCAGGCACGATGCCTGCCTTCAGTTGTCGGGTGTAATCCTAGGCAAAAGGTTTTAAGATTGGGCAAGCTTTCCATAGCTTAAAACCAATTCGTAGTGATCAACGGTGGGAAAAGGTTCGTAGAAATGGTGCAGCAGCGATCGCCAGGTTTGATACTCTGGCGACTGACGAAACCCAATCGTGTGGTCTTCTAGAGTCTGCCAGCGCACCAGCAGCACGTACTGATTTTGCGTTTCGATACAGCGCTGCAATTCGTGCGAACAGTAGCCGGGCATGGCCGAAATAATACTGGAGGCCTTGTGGAAAGCTTCTTCAAAGGCGGCTTGAGTACCCGATTTAATCGACAGAACAGCAACTTCTAGAATCACCAGAATTCCTTTACTAACAATAAAAAACAGTTTTCAAGCTTTAGCACTACTAAACAAACCCCAGTAATTTTACTTTCTTAGCCAGAAAATAAAAATTCAGTTTCCTTGTCAGGGTCGTAGAAAAAGGCTCACTCCCAGGGTAGATACAAATCAGGGGGGTATCGCTCTAAGGTTGCATTAGCAATGGTGAGTAAGCGAAAAAATTTTGGCTTACTTAAATTGCTGAATTATTTCTCGATGGAGGCTTTAATGTCTAACCCCAGAGCTGAAAGCGACAACTACGATCCCCACATTATTCCAGCGGAAACCGCTGCCCGCAAAGAGCGTGAGGGTAGCAACTTCAAGCAACCGCGCCATGAGTCTGACGGGGACAACGATGTTCATGGTGGGCAAACCGTAGACAAGGAAGGTCTCGCCAATAACTACCCCATCGAGCCCGAAATGTACATTAATGAACCCGGCGACCTGCGCGAAGAAGAGGAAGCCAAGAAAGCGCAGCGCGAGGCTGAGCTACGCGAAATCAACCAAACCGATGAAACCGGCAAGGTGACTACAAAGTCTGATGAGCGCAGCAAGGGCGTCGGGCAGATCTAGCCTGGCAAAGAATGTAGCATTCTTGTAATGCTTGATGCACTAGCGCGATCGCAGCGCGACAATGGGGGTAGGCGTAACAGCCACCCCCATTATTTTTTGGGGACTTGTTTTTTAGCGTTATTTTGAGGGCATTAGAGAAATGACCCCAGCTACCCTGAGAGAATTGATCGATCGCTACTACCAGGCGGGTGTTCGCGACCTGCACGGGCTAGATTTACAGGGAATAGATCTGGCATCGGCCCATTTGGCTGACACTGACCTCCGCCGCACCAACCTGACTCGGGCTAACCTACACCAGGCCGATCTCACCCATATTGACGGGTACCAAATCACCCTGGCCCATGCCGACCTGCGCGGTACATCGCTGGCCCATGCCGTACTGCGCGAGGCCGACCTGCGCAAGGCTCACTGCCATCGCGCCACGCTCGTGAATGCTGACCTGCGCGAGAGCTGTCTTGACCATGCCGACCTCAGCCACGCCAATTTGGAAGGGGCCAACCTGACCCAGGCTGACCTGGCCCATGCCAACCTTTACTGGGCCAACCTGCGCTACACCAATCTGACCGGAGCCAAGCTAACCAAAGCCAACCTGACTGGCGCTAAGTTTTGCCAGACCATCATGCCCGACGGCACCCTCCGCGATTCGGAATGCATTTTTGTTTAGCGCAGCAGTTCGTTTGGCGTTAAAGGCGCGGTAGTTTGGCGCTCATCAATAGGCGTCAGGGTGTAGGGCAGGGGTGGCTCTGGCACCAGCAGGTAGCGATCGCCCCAGCCGCCGTTAGTACGGGCCAGCAGATCGGTCGGAGGCGTAGTTTGTCCGCTGGGCAGCCCCACATTTAAAGCCTGGTCGGCCCATAAAAAGGGGTCTCCGGTATCAGTGACCCGCAGCACCTGGGCCATGCTCTGCGGCCCGGCTTGAGCCCGATTGCTGATGGCCGCCCCTACATGATGGGGAGCCAGCACAATGGCAAACTGCACAGTGTCGCTAGGCTGAGTCGCCAGATTCAGAGCGGCAGCCTGGGCCTGCCAGGCTTCTTGGTAGCGACCGTCACGGGCCACCTGCCACAGGTTGAGCTGGGCCGACCACTGGCCATTGGCAACGGTAACGGGCCGGTAGTCGAGCACTGAGTAGAGCGGTTCACCGCCAGGGGTTGCCTGTTGGGGCACGAGGTGGCGCAGGGCAATAGCGGTCAGCTGAGTGTCTTCAGGCAGGCTGGTGGTGCCCGCCAGGGCAAACTCGCCAGATCCCAAAGCCTTGGCTTCGAGGGTTAGGGTGGTGACCTCTGCCACAGGTGGGGATGAGGTCAACAGAGTGGATCGACACCCTACGCAGGCTACCAGCGCCAGCACCAGCAGCAGCCCAGTCTTCTTTAGCCGTGAAATAGTCATTGCTGAGGTGAGAGAAAGTTGCTATATCCCTATGCAACCACAGCCCACGGCAACCACTGAGAAAGAAGGAACGCCTTAGGCAATTCCACACAAAAGACCCCGGCTCTTTTTTTTTTGGCGTTTTATCCTGACGAAGATGAATCTATCTGTAGGAGGGGATAGCGCTAATACCTGAGCCTGAACCTGACCTGACCTGGAATCGCCCTGAGATTGTTACCGCATTGTTGAATGTTTGAGCGTCATACTCAGCCTTCTTCATCCAAGTTATGAATAGGTGAATTTTCTCTAACTTTTCAGATGTTTTTAAGCACTAATATCTTGGCCAATGAATCTTATATTTTGAGATTTAGGTTTTAAGCGCCACTCTCAAAATAGTTATCTAGCCTGAAAACTAGGGTTCCCCTGGTTGGCTTTAGCCTGAGTAATGGGATGCCCGACAGGCTTGATTTGTCATTTTAGGCAGCCCATTAACGCCTGCATTTTGCACGTTTATATTTGAGTTTTGGCAGGCTAGATATATCTTTCGCGCTTATTTTGATCCAACTATATTTTGAGTATCTTATGGAGCATTCTATGGGTGCTTGGTTAGCGCTGCGATATGCGCTAAATCCTGGCGTAGCAACGGGAATAGTGCTGTCGACAGTACTATTCGGCATCGCCCCTACCACCTGGGGCAGCGAGTTAACTGGCGATAATTTGGCAACGGAGAATTTCTCTACAGGCGAGTTATCCCAAAGCGATTTATTTAAAGACAATGGGCTGGCTGACGACCTGGTTGGTTCCGGCTTGTCTACAGAAGATTGGGCTACAGAAAACTATGCCTTTAGCCCCAAAACTGGGCTGAAGACTGACCTCAGTGATTTACAGCTGCAGCCAGAAGCAGCGCAGGTTGGTTTAGCCCCCGTGCTGGCCCAATCAGTACAGTTGGCACCAGTTGACGATGAGGAGGACATTCCTGGGGAGATTGAGGCAGCTGAGGCAGAAACGGCTGAGGTAGAGATAGCTGAGGCAGAGACGGCTGAGGCAGAAACGGCTGAGGCAGAAACGGCTGAGGCAGACTCCCTACCTGCTACCGATATCCCGGCCCCTACGCAATCCGCCCAAAACGTTGACCCAACATCTACGTCAGCACCAGGGGCAACTCTAGCCCCGGCGGAGCGATCTGAGGTGTTTGTGCAGGCGGCCTACTTACAGGAGGGCAGCCAGGGGTCGGCTCGGCTGCGGGCCGGGGGCATTTACGTGCTCAGCCCCTCGGTATTTGCCGGGGCCACCGTAGACCTGAGCACCGGGCAGGCGTTTTCTGACACTGACCAGACCGGCCTCAGCCTGAGCGAGCTGTACCTAACGGCTTCGCCCGCCAACTTGCCCGAGCTGCGGTTCACGGTGGGGCTGATGGATTTGACCTCGTACCTCGATCGCAACAGCTTTGCCAAAGATTCGCTGACCCACTTCTTTAACCCGGTGTTTCAAACCAACCCGGCTCTGAGCACGGTGAATGTGGCCTCGCGCCCTGGTGCCTTGGTCAACTGGACTCCCGTGGATGCGGTGTCATTGACCGCCACTGCGTTTTCGGCCAGCCGCAGCCTGAGCGACTTTGCCATCGACTCATTTGCGGGGGAAGTAGGCGTGCGATTTGGCAACGCCATTGTGCGAGGCACCTATGTCACCTCGACCGATGCGGGCCGTCGCGATGGGTTTAGCGAAATTTTTACCATCGACCGGGGCAACGGCCAGTTTGGCCCCCTGCCGAGCGATCGCGAGACCGGCTTTGGCCTCAATGCCGAGGCTTTTATCCCCAACCTCAAACTGGGCTTTTTTGGCCGCTACGGCTGGTACACCAACCAAACCCTGGGGGTTAGCGGTCAGACCTACAGCCTCGGCGTCAACGGGCTGGATGTGTTTATGCCGGGCGATCGCCTGGGGTTGGGCTATGGCCGCCAGCTCTCTAACAGCGACCTGCGCCAGGCCAGCGGTGGGCCTACGCCAGATGTGCTGGAGCTGTTTTATGACGCCCAAGTTATCGACAACCTGCGGGCTGGGGTAAGTGTGCAGCAGCGCAATGCGTTTAGCGAAACTTATCTGGGCTTTCGGGTGCGCTACGACCTGATCTGGAACCCCTTACGGAGGGCAGCGGAATGAAGCGGAGAATTACAGTCAGCAGATCAAGGCGTTCGCTACCGCTAGCGTCTTTACTAACGGTGGCTCTCATGCTGGGTTTAGGGACGGTGGTTAGCCCCGCCGCCCTGGCCCAGCGATCGCCCCAAACCAGCCAGGGCTATACCCTGCTCGATCGCGGCTGGGTGGATGACGCGATCGCGGCCTTTCAAACGGCCCTCCGCCAGCAGCCCAACTCGGCTGAGGCACGGCTGGGGCTGGCGATCGCCTACCAGCGGGCGGGCCGCGATGCCGATGCCTGGAATGCTCATCAGGCAGTGCTGCAGGTTAGCCCTGACAATGCCACAGCGTTAGAAGCCCTGGGAGAACTGGGCGGCTACCGACCCGAGTGGCAACCGGACGGCATCCAGGCATTGACCCGGCTGCTGAGCCAAAATTCCAGCAATACGGCGGCCCGCAGTCAGCGAGCCTTGCTCTACGGTTATCAGGGCCGCTTTACAGAATCTCTGGCCGATTACGACCTGCTGCTAGCGCAGAATCCTGCCCCCAAAACCCTGCTGGGGGCGGCGCAAATCTACGCCTTTAGCGGTGATTATCCTGGTGCGGTGGCCCTGTTTAACCGCTACCGGCAGACGGGGCCACTGCCCACCGAGGCGCTGACCGCCTACGCCCTGACGCTGCAAGAGACCGGTAATGCGGCGGGGGCGATCGCGCTGCTAGAGCCTGAACTCAGAGCGCCTGACCGCACCGACAGTCTTTCGCTCAGCATTCGCACTGGCTTAGCCAACGCCTACGATGCTAACGGCCAAACGGCGCGGGCACTGGAGCTACTGGATCCTTTGGTGGGCAACTCTGAGGCTCGTCTGGCCCTAGCCCGCGCCTACAGCGCGATCGGCCGCCGCCAGCTCGACCCATCGCTATTTGAGCAGGCTACAGTGCTGTACCAGCAGGCGTTAGACGCTACCGCTGCCCCCAGCTACGGCCTGCGGGGTGAGGTGGCCGACGTGCTGAGCGAATGGTCCGACACCGAAGCCCTGGCTCTAGCCATGTTTCAGCAGCTAGCGGTAGAAAACCCCACCACCACCAGCCTGAGGGTGAAGGCACACCTGCTGGCCTACAGCCTGGGCACCGAAAGCGCCGCTACCGTG
Organism: Nodosilinea sp.; assembly: GCA_049646445.1. GTDB lineage: Bacteria > Cyanobacteriota > Cyanobacteriia > Phormidesmidales > Phormidesmidaceae > Nodosilinea. The sequence goes on from JBARVV010000096.1 coordinate 13,142, forward strand.
GCCGAGCAGCTGCTGCCCCTGCTGTCGCCCCCGCCCAGTTCTGCCCCCGAGCAGCGGGCGATTATCACCGCCCTGGTGCGGTTAGATAACCCTGACCCGGCCCTGCTGCCCGTTTACCAAGCCGTAGCAGCGGCGGTGGATGCCCCCTTACTGACTTACCGAATGGCCCAAATTTATCTCAGCCAGGGCGATTTGCAGATGGCTCGCGATGCCCTGACCCGCTACCGCGACACCGACGCAGGCCAAAGCGACTGGGGCACCGAGCTGCTGGTCGCCGACCTGGAGCGTCAGCTTGGCGATTTGGAGGCCAGCGCCAGCCGCTATGAGACCATCATTGCGGCCCAGCCCAGCGATCAAGCTACCGCCGAGGCCCTGCGAGGACTGGCGTTTGTGCGATCGCTACAGGGTCAGCCCGAGGCGGCGCTGCCGGTGTACTTAAATGCGATCGCTGCTAACCCCGACAACCCCGACTACCCGCTCGGCTACGCCCTACTGGCCTATCGCACCGGCAATATGACCGCCGCTGATGCCAACCAAACCCTGGCCGCCTGGCTAGAGACCCAATCGTTAGACAACCCGCCAGCAGACTTGTTTGAGCTAGCGGGCGCACTCCCTGCCGACGGCGATCGGGCCAGCCTCTACCAAACTCTGCTGGCCCAGCGCCCGGACGATCTGTGGTTGCAGTGGCGCACCATCGAGCTGCTGACCGAGACTAACCCTACTCAGGCCCAGACCGAAATGGAAGCGCTAATCGCCGCCAACCCCGACGACCTGACGGTGTACTTCTTTCAGGGCGAGCTAGCCCAGCGCCAGGACAACCTACCCCTGGCCGCCGCCGCCTACCAGCAGGTCTTGACCCAGGAACCGGAGAATCTCGGTGCTCTAGCGGCTCTGGCCGGAGTGCAGTTTCAGCAGGGCAACTTGACCGCCGCCCGCACCCTCTACGACCAGGTACTAGCGCTAGACCCTGACTACTGGGAAGCCCGATACGCGATCGCAGAACTGAACATCGCCGACGACCAAAAGCTAGCGGCCTTAGAACAGCTGCGGCAGCTCCCCCCCGAAGCCGCCCCCGCCGTCAACCTAGATCAGCGCGTCCAGGACGTGGAATTTGACCTACTGCGCCGCCGTGGCTTTCAACCCAGCTGGGAGCGCTACTAACGGCTCCCCCCTGCTCACCCACCCACTCAACCCAAACCACTTATTTTCTTCCCTGCTTCCCTGCTCCCCCTCACCCCACCCTCACGGTGACTACCATGATGCGACTCTTCAACCTGCGACGTTGGCCTATAGCCGGTCTTCGACCAGCACAAACCCGGATGCTGCTGACCATACTGCCCCTGGCCCTGGTGCTGGTGGCCGCCGCGCCCAGCTGCACCAGCCGCACCGCCGCCTGCGCCTGCATTGACTCAGGCGAGGAGGTGGCCCTGGCGCTGCCCGTCGATAGCCCCCAAAACGACCTGCTGATCGAAAGCTGGCAGGCCTACCGCAGCCGGTTCATTCAGGACGATGGCCGGGTCATTGACCGAGAAGACGGCGATCGCACCGTCTCTGAAGGCCAGGCCTACGCCATGCTGAGGGCTGTCGCCATCAACGACCCCGCCACTTTCGATCGCACCTACAGCTGGGCCAAAGGCAACCTCGCCCGCCTAGATCAGGAGGGCAAACCGATCGACTTGCTTTGGGCTTGGAAGTGGGGCCAGCGCCCAGACAACAGCTGGGGCACGCTGGATGCCAACTTTGCCACCGATGCCGATGTCGATGCCGCCACCGCCCTAATTTTGGCGGCCCAGCGCTGGTCGTGTCCCAAATACCTCGACGAGGCCCGTGCCCTGCTGGCCGATATTTGGACTCACGGCACGGTGGAATTGCCCGACGGCACCCGGCAGCTGATTCCTGGCCCCGCCGATGCCTTTCGCCTGGAGCCTAGCCAGATTATTCTCAACCCGTCGTATTTTGCCCCGGCTAGCTTTCGCCTGTTTGCCGAGGCAGACCCCGACCACGACTGGAACAGCCTGATCGACAGCGGCTACACCATGCTCGACGACCTGTCTAAGGTGTCTGCCACCGGTCTACCCCCCGACTGGATTGCCTACAACCCGACCAGCGACACCTACCGCCAGCTGCCCCTCGACTACCCGCTGCAAAGCCGCTACAGCTTCGACGCCTTTCGGGTCTGGTGGCGCGTTGCTCAAGATGCCGCCTGGTTTGACGAACCCCGTGCCCAGACGTACCTGGAGGCTCGCACCCCCGAACTGATTGGCCGCTGGCAGCAAGACCAGCGCCTGCCCGCCCGCCTCACCCTTGATGGCAATGCCGAATCTAGCTTTGAGGCCACGGCCCACTACGCCATGGTCTATCTGGCCCTCACCCAGGTCGACCCTGCGATCGCCGACGAAATTCTGCGTCAAAAGCTGCAGCCCGCCTACAGCGACGGCTTCTGGGACAGCGACACCGCCTACTACACCCAAAACCTGGCCTGGTTTGGCCTGCTACCCCTAGACATTTCCCCCGATCGCATCAAAACCGCAGGCGGCACCTGCACCCCCTAAACAGCTCCCCCGCTCCCCCTCTCCCCCTCTCCCCTTTTGCCCCTCTCCTCTCTCCATCTCATCCTCCCCTCCACCTACCTCTCTAC
>JBARVV010000097.1:0-58369 GCA_049646445.1 Nodosilinea sp.
CACCTGACCCCTTGCCACCTGACCCCTTAGAGCGGCCTCAGTCTAATTGCCGATCGCGCCTCAGCAGACTAAACACCTCGCCCTGCTCCGGGGTTATCAAAATCCCTGACGGCGGGATTGTCACCAACCGACTCCACTCCCGCTGCTCGGCATAGGTCAGCACATGCAGCAGGTTAATCGTCGATCGCACCCCCTCCGGCGAGCCAATCACCAGATGGCGCAATCGCTCGCGCCCCGGCTGGGCTTCTGGGTTTGCAGGGCGTAGGGAATCGAGACCTCCGAGTTCTTGAAGAACTCGGGGATCTTGATGGGTAAAACACAACATAATCGGGTTCCTTTCCGATGCAACGACGGGGAAGAAACCCAAAAATTTAGCCACCCTAGACATGTGCAGTTCAGAGCGGCCTGAGCAATAATAGCCTCAGCCTCCGAGACAGCTACTACCTGTCGAAGGGGTCAGCCGCTGGTTGGTGTTCCTAGCACCTTCCAGTGGCGTTTGACCAAATTTTTGGGACGTTTAGACTGCACGCACACAGCCTTAGCCAAGTAATTTAGTCCAATCGCGCCCTGGGCGCAAGTAAGAATTGCTACCGTTGGCAAAAACTCTGGATTTAGAAGCCGGTCTGGGTCTGGGTATGTTCTACCGCTTTACGGGCCGAGAGAAACCCGGCTTTTGGCCCCATACCCTTGCTTTCGATGGCCTAGGTGGGGTACTAGGATGTCTTTACGTTTTGGAAAAGCGATATGGGAGAATTTGGAGTCGATTTGCCCAATGCAGCGGCGACCCACTGGCTGGGCCGACGACTGGGGCAGCTGGGGCCACCGGGGCTGGTGCTGCTGCTGAGCGGTGATCTGGGCATGGGCAAGACAACCCTAGTTCAGGGCATTGGCAAGGGGTTGGGTATTGAAGACCCAATCAGCAGCCCTACGTTTACCCTGATCAACGAGTATTTGGAGGGCCGCATTCCGCTCTACCATGTGGATCTATATCGGCTGGACTCAGTACAGGTAGAATCGCTTGAACTGGAGGACTACTGGGACGGTGGCGAGCTGGAAGCGGGCATTCTGGCGATCGAGTGGGCAGAACGAATGCTGCTGCCCCCGGCCCCAGCGATTTCTATAGGGCTGGAAAGCACTGCCCCAGGCGGACGGCGGGCTATGCTGAGGGCTGGGAATGCGGCCCAGGTGACGTTTTTGGAGCAGGTGGTTGGCGATGGCCTACTGGTTGATGAAGTCTGAACCAGATGTGTACAGCATTGCGGATTTGGAGCGCGATCGCACCGAGCTGTGGGACGGGGTACGCAACTACCAGGCCCGCAACTTTCTCACCAGCATGGCTTTGGGTGACAAAGCTTTTTTCTACCACTCCAACACCAAGCCGCCGGGCATCGTGGGGCTAATGGAGATTGTAGAAACCAATGTGGTCGACCCAACCCAGTTCGATGCGGCCAGTAAGTATTACGATCCCAAATCATCTCCAGATCGGCCCCGCTGGCATACCGTTACTGTGGGCTATGTGGAAACATTTAAATCGGGTATGACCCTCGACCAGCTGCGTGAATCTTTTGCGCCGGATGACCTGTGGGTGGTGCGCCGGGGCAATCGACTGTCGGTAATGCCAGTGGAAGATGCGGTAGCCCACCAGCTGTTAGCTAGCGTTCGGGCCGATTAGTTTTTAAGCATTAGCTTTTAAGCATTAGTTTTTAAGCGTTTACTGCTCATCTATGGGAAGTTTTTGGCTATGAATTTGCCTGAGGACCCGGAAACGCCGCTGCAAATTAACATCTTGCCGATGATCGATGTCGTGTTTGCGATCCTGGCGTTTTTTATTCTCTCTAGTTTATTTTTGACCCGCAACGAGGGGTTGCCGGTATCGCTACCGGGGGCCGAAACGGCAGAGGCGCAATCTCTGCGGCAGGTTGTGGTGACGATTAATCCGGCTGGTGAGATATTTGTCGGCAGTAGGGCCGTAGCGGATGAGCAGCTTTTAGAAGCAATTCAAACGCTGGGCACCTTAAAAGATGGCGGTCTTGTCGTGATTCGAGCCGACCAGTCGGTAAGCCACGGCAGGGTGGTAGCCGTTATGGATCGGCTGCGGTCTTTGCCGGGGGTACAACTGGCGATCGCAACTGAAACAAGTCAGCCCTTGCCTTAGGGCTGACAACCAAAAAGTTCACCTATCGGACGCTGCACTGTAAAGGGTCTCGGCTTTATAATTTATGTGCTGTAGCGAAGGCAAAGCGAGTACAGGCTCAAAACTATGGCCGCAGCTGTAGGAAAGAACTTTCGATTTTGAATTATGACGCTACAAATTATGGCTTTACCACCGCAGCTGGTGGCTCTAGTACAGTTTTTGCTGGTGCCCGTGTGCTTTGCGCTGGCCTGGGGTCTGGTTGGAATGACGGCCTGGAATTTAATTACGGCTATTCGAGATGGGGTGAGCCGCGCTACCACAATGCACAAAATTCCCTGTGCTGAATGTCGCTATTTCACGGGTGATCATCGACTTAAATGCCCCATCCACCCCAAAGCCGCCCTTTCCGAATCTGCGATTGGCTGCGCTGATTTTGAACAGTCAGGGATTGTGTAGCCCTGAGCTAGTCAAAGCATGTCTTTGGAGTTGCTTTGGGGGTGCGCGCGCGCGATGGGCACAATTCGAGCAATCGCTTCTTTGATAAAGGCTTTCATGACCGCGTCGCGCTGATTGAGTCGGAACTGTTGTGCTACGACTGCGCCCATGCCGCCGTCGCCCCAGCTTTGGTTTTGGCGGAAGTATTCGACAAAGCTTTTACCGGCAATGCGGGTGAGATAAGCGCCGCTGGTTCCTTTCAAGGCCCGTCCGGCTAGTACTGTAGCTAAATTAGTTTGGAGGCCGAGCGCCAGTAGGTCTACCGTGCCTTTGACCAACCCTAGACCCGTGAGGGTTTTGGCTACGGATAGGGCCAGGGCTTTACCCTCTTCGATGCTCACGTCACAGCTATAGATCTGGCTCAGCTCAACAACCATTTGGGCATTGATGGCCGCTGTGGCTAAAAAGTCGAGGCCTGGCAAAGGGGTAACGGCGATCGCCCCAGCACTCAACCACTGGTAGCGCTCGATCACGGAATCAGCCTGGGCCTGGCGCTGGCTGTCGATAATTTGTCGGGCGGTTTCTCCGATTTGCTGAGTTTGCAAAAGCAGGTTGTCAGCGATGAGGGTTTCACCTTCCTGGCGCAGCAGGTCGGCTAGGCGCGATCGCAAGGGCAGCAGGTTTGGCTGCATTTGCAGCCAGCCACCACCAACCTGGGGCAGGGGCTGCGGTAAAGCCGCAGCGGCAACGATATCATCAGGGCTAAGCGGGGGAACAACCCGCGATCGCAGCCGTTCTAGCAACGCCTCTAAATCGGCTTCAGGATAGCGATCGGCCTTGTTGAGCACCAAAAGAACTCGCTTGCCCATACTCATCAGCGCCTGCAGCACGGCGTATTCTGACTGCCGCAGGTCATCATCAATGACAAACAAAATCAAATCTGCCCCAGCGGCTACTGTGCGAGCAGCTTGCTCTCGCTCTGTACCGGCAATGCCTGTTTCTGCAATGCCTGGGGTATCGATGAGCTGTAGCGCCGTCGACACATTGGGGATTTGCCAGGCGTAGGTTTGCTGAGTTTGAGTCGTGCCTAGGGCCGCGCCTACCTGACCAGCAGGGCGACCTAAAAGTTCATTCACTAACGCCGTTTTACCCGCCGAGCCGACCCCAAACACGGCAATGGTCAGCGCTTGATCTGGGGCTGAAAACTCTAAACTCCGTGCTTTTTCCTGCAGCGCCTGGCGGGCTACCTGATCTTGAATTTGATCGACCTGGGTTTGAACCGCTTGCAAATTAGCGGCGGCGGCCTCTTGAGGATAACGGGGAGCCTGGAGCGATCGCCGCCGCTGGCGAGGCCGCAAAAAAGGCCACAGCCGGTAGAGGCCAAACCCTGCTGCGCCTGCGCCCGCCGCTACTATAACCCCCAAAACCACCCGAGCCAGCCAGGGCGACAGCAGTGCCAGCAGGGTGTACAAACGCAGCAAAGAATCGGCGAGTAGCAGCACTGCCCCCAAGCTCACGAATAGCCCCACCAGCAGTAACGGCCATCGCCACCGCGCCATAGTTCCCCTGTTCCATCAACGGCAGTGCGTGAAGAATAGCGTAAACTAAGCTCCAAAAACCAGCATGACAGAGGCATTCATGGAACGCCTCTGCCAAAGCAGTAAACTTGAACTTATTTTGGTAGCTATCCCAAGGGCAGAAGGTAGATGCCTAGAGAGGATTGTGGGAGAACCGATTGTTGCGGCTAGGCCGACCCCCGTCACCGCCGCCGTCTTCGGTGCGAGGACGGGCTTTATTAACGCGAAGTTCGCGACCTAGCCACTCAGCCCCGTCTAGTTCGGAGATAGCCTGGTCTTCCTTCGCTTCGTCGGCCATATCGACAAAAGCAAAGCCGCGTTTTCGACCACTCTCGCGATCGATGGGCAAGCTAATGCGAGTAACCTCGCCGTATTCAGCAAAAACACTCTTTATGTCGTCCTCAGACGCCTGAAAGGACAAGTTCCCAATATAGATAGTCACGAGTCTCTCCGAACCAAAATACCAAGGTGTTGAGTATTGAACCCCTGGGTTAGGAAGCTAAAAGCCGTACCCATTAGCCCTTGGGTGCAATATTTGTCGCTATCATAGCCGATCACATCCTGGCTAGCAGTAGCGCAACTCACACCTATGCACTAATTTGTGCCAGACTGTGCATGGCAAAATGTGCAACAACTTTCCTTAGCTAAGTCTGACATACCTGGCGGCAGGGCTAGAGCAAAACCCTCGTTGTCTTCTCATGACTCACAGAGCAGACACCGTGCTGAGTATTTTTAGGCTATTGAGGTCGCAGGCTGGTCAATTCAGGCAGATTTGAGAACCTTAGCCAAATGTCACTAAAATAAGCTCTCGCAGATCGCCGAAAGCCTTGATTTACCGTAGGTTGGGCACTGCCCACCAGCCTCAATTCAGGGCCATTTAACCTTAGCTGACTTGGCCATCCTTTCGCGTCAGGCTATGCCGGACAAAGTCAGCTGTTTCTAGACAGAAATTCTTTGCCCCTCGAACCACATGTAGTGCTGGAGAAAAAGCAGGAATGCCATCTAACCGGCCTGGATTGAGGTTGCTGACGCTGCTTAACGGCCAGCCTAGATTAGGTACAGCGGCTAGAGTAACGAGATCTGGGTTGCGATAGCGGATCTCATTCATGTATCCGTCAAAGTAAGTAGGGCCACAGTCAGGATGGTTCATGGGCCGTTCGAATGAGGCTTCCATAAACTCAACTAGCTTAGGAATTGCTGCACCCTGACAAGCCCAAAAATGAGTCTCGCGAATATTTTGGCGAACATTTATTCGGGAGAAGAACCGATCTGGAGTCGCATTTATGGAGACCTTTTTGCTGTCGGGTTGATCGCCGGAGTAGGGTTGGCAGCCAAAGTAGGCAAAGTCCCAGCTGCGATTGGCTAGCTCTTCGAGAATGCTGTGCTCTTGCCGAATCAGTCGCTGACTCAAGACGCAGTCTTCTTGAAATAGCAGTACCCTTTCGACCTTGTCTTGGGCAGCCTGGCGCAAAATCTCATAGTTGCTCATCACGCAACCTCTCACGCTGGCTTTAGGAAACTGATCTGCTTCCTTAAACTTTAGCCCTTTAAACCACTGCACATGGTTCTCTATACCTAACCTCTGGGTCTGGCGTTTTATGCTTCTGAAACGTCTTTTGCGCTCAGGTAGGTAAACAATGCCGATGCGGTCGAAGTAATCTACGAAATTCATTGGTTTACCTCAAGGGTATAGCGCGTAACAACAAAAAGCCTTTAGATGTGGCAATCACAGAACATTGAGTCTGAACCAGACCTGCTTGTTCCCTGAATCCTAAACATCCTGTTGTAGATGACCGCCAGACCAATCGTAAGAAACTTGCTAACAGAATAGGAACTATCCTTAGACAGAGAATAATCTCTTCCTTCAGATACTCATGCAGAAAATTCTTTCAGGAACTCCTCGATCTACTCTGGCTCAATTCAGGGTGGCTGGGCAAAAAAGTCGAATGCTACTAGAAATCAGCTGATGTCTAGATGGCAGCCTAGATATCGGTTCTTTTTGCGTATCTAAGCCAACAGATATCTGAATCGCTGCTGAGACGAATCAAGCGCAAAAATGTCTAACCAGTCAAGTCTGGCTTGACCAAGTAAAACAACGCCAAGGCAACCCTATTCATTGTGATGTCTGCTACAGAAGAAATAATTTTCTGGAGATGTAGTGGACGTGCGTCTAAACAAAGCGCAGGGAATAAAGTGCCGAAAGAGTTGATCACAGCAGGGTGCATTCGCGCAGCAGTAATCAATAGGAAAGATAGCAATTGGTACGTTATTTTCTTGCGAATCCCTAAGTGTCGTCGGTCTAAGTGTCGTCGGTCTAAGTATTGTCAGCCATAGCGTACTTACCTGGGTCTGTCGGTATTTTGAGAAGTACCCTCAGGTCAGCAACTCCAATGGTTTGCGTGCGCCTGTAGATTAAGACCGCTAACAGAGGATATTGTTCCTGGCTATTGATGTAACGTTGAATGTCACTGAAATAAGCTGAAACTAACCCTCGCCGATCGCTAGAAGGATTGATCTAACGTAGGGTGGGCACTGCCCACCAGCCTTAATTCAGTGCCATTCATCTCTAGGCCAATGTTTCTCTAGTGGGTGGGCTAAGCGATCCTGTGCGAACACATCGGTCTGCTGCTCGCCTCGATTGTCTAGGTGGGTCGGTTAGGATGGCGCTTGGGTCAGCACCCACTGCACCAAAGTCCGCACGCCAAAGCCTGTACCGCCGGGGTTGTTATAGCCAGCTTCTTTCTCCGTCCACACGGGGCCAGCAACATCTAGGTGAGCCCAGGGAGTAGAGGTGACAAACTGCTTGAGGAACAGGGCGGCGGTAATCGACCCGCCGGGACGAGGGCCGGTATTTTTCATGTCGGCCACGATAGACTTGAGCCCGTCGAAGTATTTTTCTTCCATGGGCAAGCGCCAGAATTTTTCGCCGGTAGTTTTGGCGGCGGCGGCGATCGCCTCAGCCAGTTCCTCATTTTCGCTAAACAACCCGGCGATGTCGTCGCCTAGAGCGATAATGCAGGCTCCGGTAAGGGTAGCTAGGTCAACGATCGCATCGACGCCCAGCTTTTCGGCAAACACCAGGGCATCGGCTAGCGTTAGGCGGCCCTCGGCGTCGGTGTTGTTGACCTCAATGGTTTTGCCATTGGAGGCGGTGAGAATATCGCCAGGACGCATGGCGTTGCCGCTGATCATGTTTTCGGCAGCGGCGCTGATGAAGTGGACTTCGACACTGGGCTGAAGCTGGGCGATCGCCTTGGCGGCCCCTAAAGTAGCGGCGGCTCCGCCCATGTCAATTTTCATCATTTCGATGCCGCTGCCTGCCCCTTTGATATTGAGACCGCCCGAGTCGAAGGTGAGGCCCTTGCCGACGATCGCTAGCTTGCGGGTGGGCGTGCCGCTAGGTCTGTAGGTGAGGTGAATAAACTTAGGCGGTAGATCAGAGGCTCTTGCTACCCCCAAATAGGCTCCCATACCCAGCGCCTCGCACTGGGACTGCTCTAAAATCTCTAGCTCTAGGCCGTGGGCTGTGGCAATGTCTTGGGCAGTCTGGGCCAGCATTGCAGGGGTGACTATATTTGCTGGGGCCGACACCAGCTCGCGGGCCAAAACAACGCCGTCGCAGATGGCTTGAGCCGTCTTCAGACTGCTTTCTTGGCCGGGCAAATCGAGCAGATGAACCTGTTCGACGGTGGGTTTACCGTTTTTGTCCTCTGATTTGAAGCGGTTGTCCTGATGGAGGGCCAGCATGGCACCCTCGGCCAGAGCCTGGGCGGTAAGAGCCGCATCCTTTTGAAGGGTAGGAACGCTGAGGCCCAGAGAGGCGCACTTTTCTTTTTTGGCCAGGCGAGCGGCGGCGGCAGCGGCACGGCGCAGGGTGTCGGCGGTGATGGCATCGGCAGCCCCCAGGCCTACAATGCCTAGCTTACGAACCTTGGCCCCTTTCCCCACTCGGGTGATGGCGGTAGCGCCTGCTTTGCCAGTAAAATCAACCTCGTCGATTAGCTCCTGAAGCAGCCCAGAAAGTTGGCTATTTAGCTCGGCTAGGGGGGTGGAGAGCGGGAGAGCGTCTTCGCTAAGGCCGAGGATGAGGGCGTCGCCAGACCAGTCTAAACAGGAGGTACCAGATGCGTAAAATTCCATTCAACCTAGGGGCTAGTTTCTCTGTTTACTATAAACCTTAGGCAACCTGCCAGGGGGAGTTTGCTGTAGATAAAACCAGCCGCCAGCAGGTTCGCTAATATAAGACGGATGAGCGGTTTGACCCCCAGGTTGTGGTCGGCGCTACGGGCTAGATTTTTGCTACTACACCTTCAGCAGAGTTGATGGGCGAGCCATGGTGAAACGGTTAAAGGCAAATCTGCCTCTGGTGGCGATCGCGGGGGTCAGCGCCCTCTCGCTAGGGATGGGGGCTGCTTTGGTCAATACAGTGTCGTCGACGGTTGACCCCTCGGTGATATTAGAAGAGTCACTGCTGCCGGGGCTGGGAAACTTGACGGCTCACAATGCCGATGACCCGGTGCTGGCGCTGGCGCTGCAGCTGGCGGAACAACGGCAGGAGGCGCTGATGGCCGCCATTGAGGGCAGAGAACCCCTCAGCCGCAGCCGAGCCCAGTATTTGCTGGCGCTGGATTTAATCAATAGCGATCGCGGCGGCAGTGCGATTCCGCTGCTGGAGGGGCTGGAGGCCGAGTATGCGATGGCTCCCTACGTGGCGCTGGCGCTGGCCCAGGCCCAGCGGGCGGCGGGTCAGGCCGAAGCGGCTCAGCAAACCCAGCAGCGAATTTTGAATGAGTACGGGGATGATGGCGCGATCGCCCCGCTGCTGTTCGATTTGGGCCAGCAAGATCCAGCCTACTGGGATCAGCTGGTGCAGCAGTTCCCCACTCACCCCAAGGCGGTGGAGGTGGCCCACCAGCGGCTAACGGCTGACCCCCGCCGGGCCGATGCCCTGCCCATGCTGATGATTATGGCGCGATCGGGGCTGCACCACCCCAGCGCCGGGGCGTCTCTGCTGCGGCTCAAGACTGAGTTTGCCAGCCAGCTCAGCCCTGAAGATTGGCAAACTGTGGGCTTTGGTTTTTGGCGCATCGATAGCTATGGCGATGCCGCGACGGCCTACGCCCAGGCCCCGCCGTCGCCCCGCAACCTGTACCGGGCGGCGCGGGGGTACCAGGTAACGGGCAAGCGCGATCGCGCGATCGCCCTCTATAACCAGCTCGATCAGCAGTTTCCCGACGCGCCCGAAACCGCAACTGGTCTGCTGCGCCTGACCCAGAGTGTGCCCGATCAGGCTGCTTTGGGCGTGCTCGATCAGGTGGTGAATCGCTTCCCTGACCGGGCGGCGGAAGCGCTACTAGATCGAGCCAAAATTCTAGATGAGCTGAACAGTGCTGAATCGGCCCAGGCCACCCGCGAGCTGATTTTAAAAGAATATAAAGACTCCGATGCGGCGGCGGATATTCGCCTAAAAAATGCCCGCAATGCTGCTGAAAAGGGCGATTTGGCTATGGCGCTCAGCTGGGGCGGCGATGTGCTGAAGCACAGCCCCGACAGCGACCTGGCCGCCGATGCCGGCTACTGGGTGGGTAAGTGGGGGAGTCAGCTGGGCCAGGCCGATGTGGCCCAAAACGCCTTAGAGAGCGTGATCGCCCGCCACCCTGAGTCGTACTACGCCTGGCGGGCAGCGGTGGCCCTGGGCTGGAATGTGGGCGATTTTAAGACGGTGCGATCGCAGGTTCCGGCGCTGGCTCCGCTGGCCCAGCGTGCTCCTCTGCCGGCTGGGTCTGCCCAGCTCCAAGAGCTGTACCTGCTGGGCCAAGATCAGCGGGCCTGGGAACGGTGGCAAATGGAGTACACCAATTACCAAGACCCTACCCCCGAGGAGCAGTTTACCGATGGGCTGATGCGCCTGGGCACCAACGACAATATCGACGGCATCTATCAGGTGTCGAGCCTGAGCCTGGCCGATGACCCAGCAGATCAAAAAGTGGTGCAGGACTTGAAGCAGCGCCCAGACTTCTGGCACGGAGTATATCCGCTACCCTACGCCGATTTGATTACCACCTGGTCGGCCCAGCGCCAGCTCAACCCGCTGCTGGTGGCAGCGCTGATGCGTCAGGAGTCGCGCTTTGAGGCCAAAATTCGCTCTGGAGTGGGGGCCGCTGGCCTAATGCAGGTGATGCCCGCCACCGCTGAATGGATTAAGGGGAAAGCAGGGCTAGAGAGTTACGACCTCAACAATCCTGAAGACAACGTAAAACTGGGCACCTGGTACCTCGACTACACCCACGCCGAGTACGACAACCACTCGCTGTTTGCGGTGGCCAGCTACAATGCCGGGCCGGGGGCGGTGGCGAGCTGGATTCAGCGGGGTGGCTACGTCGATGCCGACGACTTTGCTGAGAAAATTCCTTACCCAGAGACCAAGGGTTACGTGCAGTCGGTGTTTGGCGGCTACTGGAACTATTTAAGGCTCTATGATCCGGCGATCGCGCAGCAGGTCGAAACCCTCAAGAAACGCCACAGGGGATGGGGAGGGTAGGTTGTTTGGGCGTTGCTGATTTTGGGTATGAACTGATAGCTGTAAGGACTGAAATCTCGTTCAGATTTTGGCAAAATCATACTGCTGTTCAGCAACGCCGTTGTTTGGATGTTTCTGTCATTTAAGGGAAGCTATAGCGATGGCTGGCAATGATCATCAAGGTGAACTCTTTGATACTGCTGGATTCTCACAAGAATCAAGGAAACAAGCCTTCCCCAAAAAGCTCAAAATTGATAATGAAAGGTTGTCTTCAGTAAATGAGAAATCTAGAAGTAATAGGGAAGTTATAAATGGTATTCCTCCTTTAGACCTTCCCACTCGATGGGAGATTTTGAAGCCTAAAGTTGACAACCATGATGTTTCTCTAAATACGATTATTCAACCAGTGCCTGGTGCTATCTCTGAGGTGAGGAATATTGCAGAATATTTGCGCACTACTGGAGGATGCCAGGTCTTAGTAATAAGAGGAAACACTGGAAGTGGAAAGACAACGTTCTTGAACACTTTAAACGTATACATGACAGATGTAATGCTTAATATCATCAGTATTGATATTGAGTCTATAGATGAATCAAGCTTTTATGCAGAGCTTGAGAAGATAGAAGTTGATTCGGGGAGCATAAACGTTTGTATTCTTGAAGGAAGAGAGAAACCCGAGAGTACTACGGACAGATATATTCAAATATTGCTTTCGAACATCAACAGATATTCTAGAGCAGTTCGTGTACCATTGCTATTTGTGATTCCTACAATTGACGAGAAAGTTGCTAGAAACTGGTGTAATCATGGTGCTCAAATTGGAGACCTTATACCTGATTCTAGAATGCATGAGGGTTCGCGTTGGTATACCTTCCCTGGGGTTTCAAAGAGTAAATACAAAAGCATACTCGAGGATACAGTATTAGCGTTAAATCCTCAGTATGGGCTTTATGATTTCGGGGTTAGTTCCTCTGATATAGACAGCTGGGCTGAGAACTCGCAAACTATTGGTGAGTTCATAGAAACTTTTGCCACGAGAGTTTCAAGGCTTCGAGGTGTCTCTTTATCTTCTCATGAAGGTCGGAGAAAACACGTTTGGGTAGTTTTTTGCTGTCCGGATTTACGTCATTCAGACCATACTTATCTGGTCGTCGATAGTTTGTGCGGTGATGATAAGCTAAGGGCCTCTGCAACAAAATTAGTGCCTCCAAGCTCTAAAACGGCAGAAGCTAAGCATTGGAAAGCCCATCCAGTATGGGCTAGATTTATTGCTACTATTAACTATTTGGATGTGCGCCTGATTAATCTTCCAATTAGTACTCTTGTTACGGCAGCACTCACCTATTGTGACGACGAAATACTTCAATCATTTAAAGATACGTCATACAGTCAGTATAGGGACAAAATACCTCAGGAGATGATTTATCTTGTTGATCGAAATTCTCCAATAAAATCTGACGAGCCAATATATGGGGCAGCAGGAGACAATAGTTTTGATTGGAATCAACCTTTAACTGCTCGAAGGCTTCAGGTGCAAAATGCTAGAGATTCTATTCAAAGAACTAATCTATTTTATCTCTTGAGAGGAATGCCTGCTGAAGAACAGAAAGGCGGACAACCAGAGAGTGTTTATTCCTACATTAGATATCTGCATTTAAGGGAAAAGGTTTCAGAAGAAAGATTGCATTTATACATAGGTCTTGCTTTGAAAGAAGCTTTAGAGAACTATGGTTTTCAGGACTTGATTGGAGTTGAAACTGAAGCGCCGATAGTTAGAGGGGAGAGTAGTCCTCAGCCAGATATCACTATCCACACGGAAAGAGAGATTTACGCTTTGGAGTTTCACTTTAGGCAAACTCAGATTACGCCTAGTGAAGCTGCCAGGTATTCGATAAAAAATGTAGTTAGGAAATACATGGAAAACCTCTCTTACTTAAGATCAATGCTTGATAGAATCGAATGAACCTAAACCACTTGATTCTGTTTCTGGCAAATTTTTCTTAGGTTGAAGATACAAAAGATGTTATCTATTCAATCTATTTCTTTAATCAGTGTGATAGGTCTGTCAGTGTTTAACAGCACTGCCCTAGCTGCCCTTTGCCCAGCGCAGCTAACAACTCAGCTGGACGCCGCCCTCAACCAGGTTCCCCTCGATACGGCCTACACCGGCCTGGTGCTGCAAACCCAGGGGCAAAATCCTCGCACGCTGTACAGCCGCAACGGCGATCGCCTCTTTACCCCGGCCTCCAATATCAAGCTGCTGACTACAGCGGCGGCGGCCCACCAACTGGGCGGCTACTACCGCCTACGCACCTCTGTCTATGGCGCTGTCAATGCTGCGGGCAGCACCGCGCTGCGGGTGGTGGGGCGAGGCGATCCGAGCTTTACGACCGCGCAGATTGACGATCTGGCGCAGCAGTTAGCCCAGGCTGGGGTGAGGCAGGTCAGCCGCCTGGTCATCGATGACTCCTATTTTCCGGGCTTTGCCACCAACCCCACTTGGGAATGGGAAGACGCCCAGTGGGCCTACGCCGCCCCGGTCAACAGCCTAATTCTCAACCGCAATGCGATCGCCCTACAGCTATCCCCAACCCAAGTAGGCAGCCCCCTGAGCCTGACCTGGCCCCAGCCGCTGCCCGCTGGCCCCCTACCTCTCACAAACGATTCCACCACCGTCGCCGCCGGGGTATCTACTGCTGGGATTGCTCTTTGGCGCACCGGAGATGCGCCCACGGTGCGGATCACGGGGCAGATGACGCAGGGATCGAGTCCTCAAAGCTTTAATTTGGCAGTGCTCAACCCGGCCCAGCAGTTTGCTGCAGCGATGGAACAGGCGCTGCGGCAGCAGTCGGTGCCAGTGGGGCAAACAGTAATCAGCCAAAATTCGGCCCCTATTACCGATGAAGAATTGGCGGCAGTAGAGTCGCCCGAGGTGCGAGACCTGATGCTGGTGGCGAACCGGGATAGCGACAACCTTTACGCTGAGGCGCTGTTCAAAACCCTGGGAGTGACAGCGACGGGCAACATTACCGAAGGCGATGATGTAGCTGAAGCCAGCCGGGCCGGGGGCGAGGCAGTCAAAGCTGCGCTGGCCGACATTGGGGTGAATACAACGGCCCTGCGGGTAGCCGATGGTTCTGGGCTGTCGCGGCACAATCTGGTGTCGCCGATCGCGCTGGTAGACACCTTGCAGGTGATGACCACCCACCCCCAGGGGCGGTTTTTTCGGGAGTCGCTGGCGATCGCAGGCCAGAGCGGCACCCTCAGCAATCGGCTGCGGGGCACGGCGATGGAGGGGCGCTTGCAGGGCAAGTCGGGGGCGCTGACCGGGAATGTCTCGCTGTCGGGCTACGTGCAGCCGCCAAATTATGAGCCGCTGGTGTTTAGCATTCTGATCAACCACTCCAACCAGCACGCTAGCGTGCTGCGCCAGAAAATTGACGAGCTATTGCGGCTAGTCGCCCAGCTTCAGGAGGGATGTTAGCGATCGCATTTCTCTTTGGGCCTATTTCTTAGTGGGGTTAGCAGAGCTGAAATTTGGTGTGAGAATGTTGGTTTAGGGGTTTGGCGATTGCCTTCACCAATGGGCCGACGGCGGGCTGCTGGGAGCTTTCGTCTATACTCGTTTCATTCCAGCACCGATTTGGCGATCGCAGAGGTAGTCGCAATGGCAGCGGCAAACGAGACGGCTACGATGACAGAACCCCTGCCTGCTCAGGGCTTACCTAATTCTGAGTTTCGGCAACTCCAGGCGCGACTGCGCGATCGCTGGGAATCCACCGACGAATTTGACACCGAGGAACGCCATATTGTGGTGGTGCCCTCCCTCAGCCTCGATCAAGAAGAGCTGCAAAAAATCGAAGGGGTCAACCACTACGAAGAGCGGCTGCTGTTTTCGCTAATTCGGCTGCGCAACCCCAACACCCACCTGGTCTATGTCACCTCGCAGCCGCTGCACCCCAGCATTATCGACTACTACCTAGAACTGCTGCCGGGCATCCCCAGCTCCCACGCCCGCGATCGCCTAAAGCTGTTTGCCGCCTACGACGCCTCCCGCAAGCCCCTCAGCCAAAAGCTGCTGGAGCGGCCCCGTCTGCTGGAGCGCATTCGCAAAGCCGTAGCCCCCCAGCGGGCCTACATGACCTGCTACAACTCCACCCCTTGGGAACGCGAGCTATCCCTGGCCCTGGGGCTGCCGCTGCTGGCTCTCGACCCAGACCTGTTGTACTGGGGTACCAAGAGCGGCAGCCGCGAAATTTTCAAGCGCTGCGGCATTCCCCACCCCATTGGCAGCGAGCTGGTGTTTTCTGAGGATGAGCTGGCCACCGTTACCGCCGAGGTGTGGGAGCAAGACCCCAGCCTCAAGCGCATCGTCATCAAGCTCAATGAGGGCTTTTCGGGGGAGGGGAACGCCCTGCTCGATCTGCATGAACTTCGGGAGTTTGCTCCAGGTAAAGCAGAGCATGGCGATCGCGCCCAGGCCATTGCCCAGGCCTTCTCCAACCTCAGCTTTCAGTGCGATACCGAAACCTGGGATCACTTCTCGGCCAAAATTCCGGTGCTGGGGGCGATCGCCGAAGCCTTTGTCGAAGGCGACCACAAAGAATCCCCCAGCGTACAGGGCCGCATTACTCCCCTGGGCGAGGTCGAGATTCTCTCCACCCACGATCAGGAACTAGGCGGCCCCGATGGGCAAATTTTTCTGGGCTGCTCCTTTCCGGCTAGGCCCGACTACCGGCTGGAGATTCAAGAAATGGGCCAGCGCATTGGCGAAGAACTGGCCCGACAGGGCGCGCTCGAGCGCTATGGCGTTGATTTTATTGCCGTGGCCAAAGGTGACCCCCAAGCACCCGAGTGGGATTTACAGGCGATCGAAATCAACCTGCGTAAAGGCGGCACCACCCACCCCCTAATGGCGATGAAAATGCTCACCGAAGGGCGCTTTCACCAGGCCGACGGGCTGTTCTACACCAAGCAAGAGCAGGTGCGCTACTACCGCGCCTCCGACAACCTGCAAAAGCCCCACTACCGAGGTCTGCTGCCCAGCGACCTGATGGATATCATCGTCACGAAACAGCTGCACTTCAACTCGATTAGCGGCGTGGGGGCGGCATTCCACCTGATGGGCTGCCTGTCGGAGTACGGCAAGGTGGGCCTCACCTGCATTGGCACCAGCCCCGACCACGCCCGCGAAATCTACGACCAGGTGGTGGCCGCGCTAGACGAATCAACTCTAAGCTAAAGCCTGCGCCAGTTTACAGTGGTGATCTGTTTTCGGCTCGACTGCTGCCTTTGAGCGCTATTCATTAAAGCAAAGATTTACCTGAACATTAGAAGTAGTAATCAGCCTTAAGCTTGGCATGGCCTATAGCTATCCCTCTGGGAGGATGCGAAATGTCCTAATTATTTTGGTGATGGCTATAATACCAAATCCGAATCGCATAACCCCGATTCCAAACAGGATTGCGTAGGGGCAAACGGTGTTTGCCCAGCCAAACCGGGGGTAGCCAAGGCGGATTCCGTATAACTGACGTTTTTGAGTGATGAAATCCTTCAGCTAAAAACGTTAAACTGTAAATAATTTGCGATTGAAGTGACTTTGAATCAGCTTGTTTCGTTAGCAACCAAAACACTACTTTTCTAGAGGTTTAGTTATCAGCCTCAAAAAAAGATAATAACGTGAAGATAATATAAATACACATTAATGGCCCCACGAAAAGGCTGGGTGCTGATATAGAATTTTCATTACGCCAAAGTTTGCCCCTGCATGGTTCCCGGTGCCGAGGAAAAGGCAAAATTCTCAAAGTAAGGAGATCCTACAGTTCCGCTCTCGAAACTTTTATGGCTTTATATAGGCGAACAGACTAACGCAAAACTCTGCTTTCATACTCTCGATTCGGTAAAGAAAGCGCTGTTTGTGCCTAAAGAGCTAATTTTTTCGACAATAGTCCGGATATTTTTCCGAGCGATCGCTAAAAACCCAGATTTCTTGTTGACTAAGCCACCGTGGAAGAGGCCTAAAACCCTCATTCTGCTGTTGAATCTCAAAAATTATCCGGAATTTTGTTTCGAATTAAGGATATCGAAATAGGCGTAATGCCTCGCTGGTTTCTGATTCTTATTTCTCTAGACGTAGTGGAATTGGGTTACTTTTGTGCCTGCGAAAGGGGACTAACTCTGCTTGGGCAGACTAGTACTTTAGGGTCTACAGTGGGAAAGGGGGAAATCTCTTTTTTAAGAATCATCTTCGCAGTGTTTGCGTTGAGCAGTGTTTTCATTGATTTGAAATTTAATATATTTTGGCAGCAAAGTCATGATAATTGACTCTAGAGAAATACCTAAAGATAAAACTATTGAATGTGATGTTTGTGTCATTGGTGCTGGCCCCGCTGGTATGACCTTAGCTAGAGAATTGTCTGGGCTGACGAGCCATATCTGTTTGCTAGAAAGTGGGGGAATTAGCCCAGACAAAGAGATGCAGGACTTGAGTCATGGACCCACCGTTGGCGATGAGTTTTTGTCCCTCAAAGCAACTCGCAACCGGCAGGTCGGCGGCAACTCAAATGTCTGGTCTATCAAGCTTCATCGCAAAGAAGACAGCAGTTGGGAAATAGGCGTTCGCTATGTTCCCCTTGATGATGCAGATTTTGAACAAAGAGACTGGGTTCCCTACAGTGGATGGCCCATCACTCGTAAGGATTTGGTTCCTTATTACGAGAAAGCTCAAAAAATTGCTCGTTCTGGCCCCTTTCTCTACGATCCAGAATCATGGTCAAATGAGCAAGCTAAGCCGATTGATTTTGGTGACTCCTTTGCGTCTAAAATTTATCAATTTGGCCCACGGCAAGTTTTTTATCACGATTTTCTAAAAGAGCTTAGTGCTACGCCAAACGTTGATATCTACACCTATGCTACGGCGCTTGAGCTTAATACGGCAGGAGATGAGGGTTCTATTCAGCGAGTGCGAGTTGGGAATCTGACTGGTAAGAGCTATTGGGTACAGGCCAAAGTTTTTGTCCTGGCTACGGGCGGTATTGAGACCGCTAGACTGATGCTTGCGTCTAACCAGCATCAGCCTGCCGGAGTGGGCAACGAGCATGATCTGGTAGGCCGCTTTTTTATGGATCACCCCCTGGTAGATATGGGGCGTCTGTTTCCATCCAGTACTCAGGTGTTTAGCCAGGCCGCCTTTTACGACAAACGGCAGATCGATGGTCACTCGGTGATGGGCCATCTTGGCTTAACCAAACCGGCGATGGCTGAGCACCATTTATTAAACAGTGCCGTTGTCTTATTCCCTCGACCAAGCCACCGCCAGACTCAAGCCCTTCTCTCGCTAAAAGCCCTGGGTGAGGATAAGACGCTGAGGCAAATGCCTAGCCGTTGGCCTGAGACAGTTAAGCATCTTCTGAATGTAGCGGGTAGTTTGAATCATGTGGCGCGTTCGGTTTATGTCGCGAAAAAGTACGACCAATCTTTCGTGCATGGCTTCGGTCGAGGCGGGTGGGCAGAAAATCCTCAAATTCATGATCGATTCAAGATGTTTGAGGTGCTGTTGGTGAGCGAGCAAGCCCCTGACCCCAGCAATCGAGTGCAGCTAAGCCGCGATCGCGATTCTCTGAGCATGCCTAGGGCAGAACTAAGCTGGAAATGGGGACAGCTTAATATTGATGCTGCGAAAAGAACCCAGGCTCTATTCACCGAGGTGGTAGAAAAATCGGGCTTGGGCCGCTTTGTGAGCAACTCCGACAATGGTAAACCCCATCTGAAAACCCCTGCGGGGCTTGCCCACCACCTCGGTACAACGCGGATGAGCGCCAGCCCCCGCCAGGGTGTGGTTGACGAAAACTGTCGAGTACACACCGTGTCTAATTTGTATGTGGCCAGTAGCTCTGTCTTTCCTACCGGGGGGTACGTTAATCCCACATTGACGATACTCGCCTTGACCCTGCGTTTGGCTGACCACCTAAAAACAAAATTTTCTTAGGGGTTTAGTTGTGGACTCCCCTGGGCCGGGGTTAGCCACGTAGGATTCGATAATTTAGTTTGGGGGCGACAGCAAGCCTGACGTTCAGAGCTTTTTTGGCGAAATCGATCAAACGCTTACCAGAAGAGGCTTGCAAGGATTCTTGGGCTTATTTCCTAACAACTCTAGTCACCGCGCCGTGGGGTACTAGGAGTGCAAGACTCTGCTGAAATGAATGTGATGGACTATGTGGACTATTACGACTGCCCCTCGCCGACGATCGCGCGCATGCCCTCCAGCGTGCCCGGAATGCTGCGCGGGTCCATAAACATCACCTTGCTGCTGTCGCTGCTGCCAATTTTCAGCCCCATTTCCATATAGTGCTGGGCAACTAGAAACTGTAGCGCCTCGCGCATACCAGGGTCGGTGGCCAGGGTTTTGGCGATCACCTGCATGGCTTCGGCGGTGCCTTGCGCCTGCAGCAGCTCCTCCTGGCGCATCGCCTGGGCACGTAGCACAATGGTTTTTTGCTGACCTTCGGCATCCAAAATCGCTGCTTTTTTGCGGGCTTCAGCGTCGAGTACCGCCGACTCGGCCCGGCCTCTAGCTGAGTTTACCGCCGAATCGCGCTCACCTTCGGAGGTCAGCACAGCAGCCCGCTTTTGGCGCTCGGCGGCCATCTGCAGCTCCATTGAATCTTGCACCGTTTTGGATGGCACGATATCGCGCAGCTCGACGCGGGTCACCTTCACCCCCCAGGGATCGGTAGAAATATCTAGCTCGCGCAGCAGCAGTTCGTTGATTTCAGAACGGGCGGTAAAGGTTTTATCTAGCTCTAGCTGACCCATTTCAGAGCGAATTTGGGTGAGCACCAGGTTGACCATTGCCGACTGCAGATTTTCGACCTTGTAGTAGGCCTTTTCCATGTCTACAATTCGCCAGTACACCACAGCATCTACCGAAATCGACACGTTGTCGCGGGTAATGCACTGCTGAGGCGGAATATCGAGCACGCGCTCGCGAATGGTTTGCTTGAAGACCACCTTGTCGAGAAAGGGCACCAAAAAGTTGAGGCCGGGGGTGAGCTTTTTGCCGTTGTACTTGCCCAGGGTTTCGACCAGGGCCTCGTCGCTCTGGTTAACAATTTTGACAGCGCTGGCGGCGATCGAACCGCCAAAAATTAGCACAATCAGAAAACTAAAAAAGCCGCCCATAGATGTAAGTCCTTAATAGATTTGCAATAGAAAGCTTGGTGATAGAAAAGTGTGCGGTAGAAATGCGTGCGGTAGTGATTGGGTGAAATTGGGCTTACCGTCTAAGCTCTCAGCGCGCTTTCGGGGATGACGTATAGCGTATTACCTTTGCGGCTGACCACCACTACCGGCTGATCGGCCCCAATGGTAATGGTTTCGTCGTCGCAGCGGGCCTGCCATGAGTTGCCTTCGTAGATCACCCGCCCGGCCTGCCCTGGCGCGATCGCGGTTAGGGTGCGAGCTTCGGTAGAGTCTTGCAAAATCGAGGGAGTGCTGGTGGGCATAAACCGTCGCAGCAAGACAATAAACACCAGCGATAGTGCCACCCAAACCACGATCTGGAGGCTAAAGATCGGCACCACCAGGGCCATAAGGGCGACCACAAAGGCGCTTATGCCCAGGGTCGATTCAATAAAACCCGTGGGCAGAAACAGCTCCATTAGGCAGAATACGGCCCCCAGGATGGCCCAAAACAAGGGATAGTTCATGGCAACCCGGTAGAAAAACGGAGGCACTGGAGCAGGGCTGAACCCGATCGGGTCGGCCCGATGGTAGATTGCCCGTCAGAAAGTTTCGCTATCCTCATAGGATTAATCTATCTTTAGGGTCGAGCCTAATGGGGGCTTGATTACGTTGTTTTAAGAGATTCCTGGCGTTGAAGTGTGCCGATCGCCCTATGAACCGTGTTGAACGCCGTCCCTCTCGCTACAAGCCTTACCTTTGGGCCGTAGGCACAGACCTGGAGACCCTGCCGGTAGATGAGCTGGTGGGCCAGCGCTATCGCGTGGTGGCTCCGTACATCTGGCTCGATACTCAGCCCGACCAGCGCCCCAGTACCCCCGATACCTTCCCCGCTGAGGCGCTGCCCTACCTACAGGCCCACCCTCACCGGCTGCACGTGCCTGGGCTCTACGGTGTGCTAGAGCGCACGGGCGCTGCCCCTATTCTAATGCTAGACAATGCTCCTATTCATCCCCAGGCGGGGGCGCTGCTGCCGGAGCTAGAGGCCGGACTGTTTAGCGCGGCACCGCTGCGCCAGGCCAACTGGCTGTGGCAGCTGTGGCAGCTGTGGGGCAGTCTGGGCGAACTGGGCTTGGCTCGGAGCTTGCTGCGTCCCGGCAACCTGCGCGTGGACGGGTGGCGGCTGCGGCTGCTGGAGCTGGAGCCAGCCGGAGATTTGGAACCACCGACCCTGACAGACTTGACGGAGCTGTGGCGATCGCTACTTTCCCCCCTGCACCTGGCTGTCTCAGAACCGCTGCGATCGATCGTCAACCAGCTCGACGCGGGCACCCTCGACCCCGATACCCTCTTTCTCGAACTCAACCAGATTTTGCTGCGCCAGGCGGCGGTGGTTTCGACTCGCATTGCCCTGGCCGGGGCCACCGCCCAGGGGCCAACTCAGCCGCGCAATGAAGACGCCTGCTGGCCCCAGGGCATTTTGCCTGAAGACTCTGGTTTACAGGTTGCGATCGTGTGCGATGGCGTCGGCGGCCACGAGGGCGGCGAAATTGCCAGCCAGCTAGCGGTGCAGTCGCTGCAAATTCAGCTCCAGGCGCTGCTGGCCGAGGCCCAAACCGAGCTGCGGGTGCTGCCGCCCCAGATCATTATTCAGCAGCTTGAGTCCGTCATTCGCATTGTCAACGAGCTGATTAACTTTCAAAACGACAACCGGGGCCGGGTGGGTCGCCAGCGCATGGGCACGACCCTGGTGATGGCGGTGGTGATTCCCCAGCGGGTGCAGACGGATCAGGGCTGGGAGCGAGTCAACGAGGTGTATTTGGCCCACGTGGGCGACAGCCGCGCCTACTGGATTACCCCTGACTACTGCCACCCGCTAACGGTAGATGACAATATTGCCGGGCGCGAGGTGATCGCCTGCCGCCAGACCTGGCCCGTGGCCCAGGAGCGCAGCGATGCCGGGGCGCTCACTCAGGCCCTGGGCACCCGCAGCGGCGGTCATTTAACGCCCCATATTCAGCGTTTTGTGCTTGACGAAACAGGCATTTTGCTGCTGTGCTCCGATGGCCTCAGCGACAACTACCGGATCGAAGACGCCTGGGCCAACTACATTGGTCTAATTATTAAAGACATTGTTACCCTCGACTCGGCGGTGGCCTCGTGGATTGAGCTGGCCAACCAAAAGAACGGCCACGACAACACCGCCGTGGTGCTACTGCAGCACAAGCTCTTTACTCCCGCCTCGGCCCAGGCTGAGTCAGAAACCTTCGTGGGCGCAGGTGCCCAGCAAGAGGCGGTGTCGCCAACCGGAGCCAAACTCTACGGCGAAAATGCGTCTCAAGAAGAGTTCGTTCCGGCGGCGACGGCATCGCAGCCACCGCCTGGGGTGCCGCGCTGGATACTGGCGGTGTCGGGGTCGGCGCTGCTGGTGGCGCTGCTGGGCTGGTGGTGGCTGGCCAACCGATCGCCCGATCTGCCCGCACCGCCGCCTACCCCACCCACTGCTCCGGCTCCTTAACTGGCTGCTTAGGTAGAGTGGGTGGATGGGAAAGTAGGCGCGGCGATGGGGATGTTGACGGATACGTTTACCAATTCTTGGGCCGATGCGGTTCAGTCGACGCTGCTGAGACCGGTGCAGAGCTGGCTGGTAGAACACCCCCTGATTGCCTGGCTGGTGGGGCACCCGATCTGGTTGCTGGGGCTGGTGGTGGTGGGTCTGCTGCTGTTTGCGGGCCTGTGGAGCGCGATCGCCCGCCTCACCGAAGGCTTTTGGCTGGCCCTAGTACGGTTACCCTTTCGCCTCAGCACCTGGATTTTTGGCGCTGTGTCGGGGCTGCTGGTGCGGCGCTGGGCAAAACCGTCTATTGCAGGGAATGGGGGCGATCGCCTGGAGGAAATTGTCACTCAGTTAGAAACGTTGCAGACCGAGCAGGAAACCCTGCTAGAGGAGATGAGGGAGCTGTTGGGGAAGCGGGGCAAGGTGGGTGAGTAGGTGAGTGTGGTGGAGAGCAGGGTTAATGTTTTTATTTCTGTCTAAGCTGCTGCCGCTGTTGATCTATCCGCTAGGGCTGGCCTGCCTGCTGCTGGTGGTAGCGCTGGTGTTGATTAATCGGCGTCCTCGGTGGGCAACCGGGGCGATCGCCCTGGCTCTAATTCTCCTGCTGGTGAGCAGCAACAACTGGGTATCCACCGGAATAATGCGATCGCTGGAGTGGCGCTACCCAGACAGCGTCAATCTGCCTGAGGCCGAGGCGATCGTGGTGCTGGGCGGGTCGATTAAGCCGCAGTTTCCGCCCCGCCCCTGGATTGATGTGGCTGAGGAGGGCGATCGCGTGCTGCACGGGGCGCGGCTGTACCTGGCCGGTAAAGCGCCCCTGCTGGTGTTTAGCGGCGGGCGCATTACCTGGGGCCAGGGCCAAATTCGCTCTGAGGCAGAGGACATGGCCGAGCTAGCGGCAGCCCTGGGCGTGCCCAACCGCGCCATGCTGATGGAGCCAGACTCGCTCAACACCTTTGAGAATGCGACCTACACTCAGGTTTTGCTGGCCGATCGCGGCATCAAGCGCATTCTGCTGGTCACCTCAGCGATGCACATGCCCAGGGCGCTGGCGATTTTCAGAAAGCAGGGCTTTGAGGCCATTCCGGCCCCCACCGATTTTCACGTCGCTCCTGACCCCCAAGACTCAGGCCAAAATACCTGGCAGGGCCGCGCCCTGAACCTAATGCCCCAAACCGAGAACCTGCACTATCTCACCCGCGCCCTGAAGGAATACCTAGGTATTGGCATTTACTGGCTCAAAGGCTGGCTGTAGATTACGTATAGGTCTGTCCCAGGGGAGTTGTCGTTTGACGGCTGGGCTGGTACGGTTTGGCTGTTTGCTACGCCGGTATGGTCGCCCTTTTTATGTCTTATGTTGCTCCTCCGTTACTGCACCAGCAGGTGTACTCTCTCGATCATGCCGCCTGGGTCGACCGGCTAGCCACCACCGAAAACCTGCTGATTATTCAAGACCTCGATGGGGTATGCATGGGGCTGGTCAACGACCCCCTCGATCGCGCGGTTGAGCTTGGCTACCTAGAGGCTACCCAGCGCTTCGACGGCCACTTCTACGTGCTAACCAACGGCGAGCACACCGGCAAGCGGGGCATGAACAGCATTGTTGAGCGATCGCTGGGCGGCGCAGAACCGGCCCAGGCGGGGCGCTACTACCTGCCGGGGCTGGCGGCGGGGGGCGTGCAGTGGCAAACTCGCGCGGGCGACATTTCGCATCCAGGGGTGAGCGAAGCAGAGCTGGCTTTTTTGGCGGCGGTGCCCGCCAAGATGGGCGATCGCCTGCGCCACTTCTTTAGGCAGCACCCCAATGTGCTGGCTGGCCCTGCCCTGGAGCCAGCCATTCAGGCATCGGTGCTAGACAATATGGCCTCGCCGACGGCCAATC
The DNA here is from genome assembly GCA_049646445.1 of Nodosilinea sp. GTDB lineage: Bacteria > Cyanobacteriota > Cyanobacteriia > Phormidesmidales > Phormidesmidaceae > Nodosilinea. Next base: position 24,286 of record JBARVV010000097.1, read on the forward strand.
TCAATACCCTACATGGCCTGCTGGGCGATCACCCAGCGCTCTACACCGATCTTCAGTACGCCATGCAGACGCTGATGGAAGACCTGCTGCGCGATGCGGCTCGCCAAGGGCTGGAAGGCTCGTTTTTTGTGCACTACGCCCCCAACCACGGGCGCGGCCCCGACGGCAAAGAAATTCTCTGGTTTAGCCAAGGCGATGAGTCGGGCACCACCGATTTTCAATTTATGCTGCGGGGGGCGATCAAAGAAGCGGGGGTGCTGGCCTTGCTGAACCGCTACTACGCGGCCAGAACAGGGGACTATCCCCTGGGCGAAAACTTTAGCGTGCGTCAGGCCCCCCATAGCCACGCAGAACTGCTGGATTTAGTGATTCAAAACTTTGATCCGGCGCTGATGCCGACTCTAGTGGGCGTGGGCGACACGGTGACGAGCGTAGTGCTAATGGAGGATGGGCAGCCGGTGGCGAAGCGGGGCGGCAGCGATCGCAACTTTCTCCACCTGATTCAGGCGATCGGTCAGCACTTTGACACGGGCAACCTGGTCACCTACATCGACAGCAGCGGCGGCGAACTCAAAAACCGCAAGGCGCTCAAGCTGGCCGATCGCGGCGGCACCCCGGTTGTGATCGAAGGCCCCGGCGACGCCCGCGACGCCGACGATCCGCTGGTGCTCAATGTGGTCTTTCCAGGCGGCTACCGGCAGTACTGCCAGGCCTTTCAAACCGCAGCAGCCCGGCGACCATAAACGCTCAAACAATCTGAGACAATGACTCTTGCGTCATTAAGGTGCGTCATTAAAGTAGGGGGCAAGAATGGGGATGGATCAGCGGGTTATCGGCGTCGATTTGGGTGGGTCGGCGATTAAGCTGGGGCGCTTTACCCAGGCGGGCGCGTGTCTGACCGACCTATCGGTGCCCACACCCCAGCCCTCGACCCCCGAGGCGGTGATTGCCGCTATGGCCGCTGCGATCGCCACCCTAGACCCCAACCACGAAGCTGTTGCCATTGGCGTGGGCACCCCTGGCCCCGCCGATGCCGCTGGTCGCATTGCCCGCGTCGCCATCAACCTAGCCGGGTGGCACGATGTGCCCATTGCCGACTGGCTGGAGGCGGCAACGGGGCGATCCGTAGTGGTCGCCAACGATGCCAACTGTGCCGGCCTGGGGGAAGCCTGGCTGGGGGCGGGGCGGGCCTTTAAGGATGTGCTGACGCTGACCCTGGGGACTGGGGTGGGCGGGGCGATTATTCTCGGTGGCCAGCTGTTTGTCGGTCGCCAGGGCACTGCCGGAGAGCTGGGGTTGATTACGCTGAACCCCGATGGCCCGCCCTGCAACAGCGGCAACCAGGGGTCACTAGAGCAACACTGCTCGGTGCAGGCGATCAGGCGCGAGACGGGGCTGACCCCGGCAGCGCTGTACGACAAGGCCAAGGCGGGAGATCAAGCGGCGATCGCGTTTTGGCAAACCTATGGTCGCTGGCTGGGAGCGGGCATCGCTAGCCTGGTCTACGTGCTGACTCCAGAGGCGGTGATTATCGGCGGCGGCATTAGCGCCGCAGCGGAGCTGTTTTTGCCTACTGTGCTGGGCGAGCTAGAGACCCGCGTGCTGCCCAGCTCCCGCGAGGGTATGCAGGTGCTGGTGGCCGAATTGGGCAATCAGGCGGGTATGGTTGGGGCCGCGCGCCTAGCCTTCCAGCAATACAAATTAGCAGCGTGAACCACTAGGGAAAAGGCAGGGCTGAAAAACGCGCGATCGCATTTTCCCTAGCTACCGATAGGGTCAAGCTCTAGCTTTGGGAGGACTTTGGTTTCTAGCCAATGACCGAGGTGATTGAATGTCTGATTTGGCATGATCAAAACAGTTAGGCAAGCAGTGGCTCAGGTCATTAGCCTTGCCAGTTGCAATCCTCACTGGAGGAAATATTTATGAGAACGACCGATAATCTATCTACCCAAAAACGCCGCGCGGTAGGCCTATTTTCAACTCGGCAAGAGGCCGAGCGGGCCATGCATCGCCTGCGCGATACAGGCTTTCACATGGACCACATTTCTATTGTGGCCAAATCTGGAGAGGGGTTACGAGATTTAACCTCTGACAACGACAACTACGACCCCAACAAGCCCAAGTCTGAGCAAGCCAAGGGCGGTGCCGGTGCCGGTGCAACGGCTGGTGCAGCTACCGGTGGTGCCATTGGTCTAATTGGTAGCCTTGGTGTGCTGGCAATCCCCGGTGTGGGGCCAATTGCAGAAGTTGGTTTCTTGCTGGCTACTACGCTCCTCGGTGGCGGTATTGGTGCGGCCAGTGGTGGTTTGCTCGGCGCGCTAATCGGCTGGGGTGTTCCCGAAGACCAGGCCAATCACTACAACGATCGCGTACACAACAACGGCGATTACCTGGTGCTGGTAGAAGGTACCGAGCAAGAAATTCAGGCGGCTGAGTCGGTACTGAGCGAAAATGGCGTTCGCGACTGGAGCATGTATGGTTCGACTGCGTCGCCTACCTATGCTGGCGGTCACTAATAGCCGTTAAGCCAAGGCTTAATATTGAGGGTGCAGCTAAGCTGTGCCCTCTTTTTATTGGTTACCAGAAAGCTAAGCGGCATGGTGGCAAGATGTGCCGCAACAACAACCTCAAGTTCAGGCGCTAGGGGATAGTTGTGTAAAAACTGCAAAATAGCAGCGCTGCTGCCTTTCTCAGGCTGTTCAGCCTGGGAATGCTCTTGGGCGGCTACCTGGCTTTTTTTGAGCAGTTGAATAAATTGAGCCAGCAGATCTAGCGCGTCTTGGGGCAGGGTTTGAAGGTCTCGCTGGATTTGTTCGAGGGTGGTTATTGTTGAACCTCGGATAACAAAACAACAGGGATGCTAGTAAGCTTTTTAAACTGTCGATCGTTGGTTAAAAAGGTTGTACAGTCTGCTTTGAGGGCGGTTGCAGTATGGATTGCATCTGGTAGCTTGAGCTGAGTAGCGGCCCTGATGGTGGCTGCATCAATCAAAAGGTCTCGAAAAATAGGTACGACAACGAAATTCTTGCGGTTGGCGATCGCTTTCTTATACCGAGCCTGCTGGGCGAAGTCGTTATCTTGGCAAGGTTTTACCAGCAGTTCAGCTAGGGTTAGCTCACTGGTAATACCGATCTTAGCCCCAGCCTGCATCTGCTCAAACAGCTGTGTCAACCCTGGTCGAAACTCAGAGTAGCCTTCTAGGGCGTAGATCCAAGCATTGGTGTCTAGGTAGATGCGATCGCCCTGTAGGGCCTCTAGGAATCCCATGAATCTCGTTCTTGACGGATGAACTGATCGGCGGTGGCTGGGGTGGCAAAGCTGCCGGGGGCTGAGCCAATCAGACTGGGTAGGGGGGTATTGTCAAGGTTTTCTGTTTCTATAGAGCCAATGAAGTCAGCCCCATCTATAGTGTCTGCGACTAAGGATGGCTCAGATGCAGAATTATGGTTTTGGGTGGCTACCTGGCTTTTTTTAAGCAGTTGAATAAATTGGGCCAGCAGATCTAGCGCGTCTTGCGGCAGGGTTTGAAGGTCTTGCTGAATTTGTTCGAGGGTGGCCATAGGTAGACCTCTCTAGAGATAAAGGATTGAGTTATAGAGTCATCTAGCTTTAGTTTATCGCTCTGGTTGGGTGGCCCGCCCTTGCCTGGGTGACTTGGCTGCTTTGGGCTGGGCAGCTTTGGCGGTACGAATGCGATCGCACAATACATCGGCAGGCTCGTCGTTGGAGGCTTGGGTCACTAGTTGAAAGAGTTTAGAAGCCAGAGGTTACCAGTTCGTCAGGGCGCGTAAGGGGTAGATGGCGATCGCTTAAGCAAGCGAGGTAGGGGGTTCAGGAATCGTTGGGTTGACGAAGGAAACCCAATCTACGGGCAGGCGATCACTAGTGCAAGAACTTAATAAATTTATTCAGTAAATGCATCTTCAAGCTTAAAAAACTTTCACATTTTTACTTAGGGGGTGACTTCAAGTACAGTCCTTACTCAGAACTAAGCGGCATAACGCCTGAGTTCACCGGCATTTGAGGCGATGACCGTTTTCGCGGAAGCAAAAATGAGCAGCGGGTCAAATGTCCGGTTCAACGACTTGTTAGGCATCGATGCCCAACACCGTAGAGATTCGAGTAAAGAGAACCTCAAAACGGGAAAATTTTTCACCCTCAACACTAGGCACGATATTTTCTGCGAAAACCTTTTTGCCACCAGAAACGGCTCGATAGGCCGACAAGTCACCAAGTGCTCCAGTAAAAAGTTGTTGCTGCTCCGCAGTAAGCTCAAGTTTCTTTCCTCCAGCACCTACAAAGAGTTCTTGGTCCTTGAGCTCTAGGCCGTGACCATCAACATCTCTCAAAGCCAAAACCCCATCATCAAACAGATACTCCACGCAGAGATTCTTCGCGGAAACAGTAGGCAAGTTCTCATCTGCCGCAGCAAGAGTGATGGCGAACGCATATCCATTTGCATGAGCTTTTTCGTAAGCGCGCCCGGCGGGAGCCTTGAAATTCTTGCTTAGGGCATCAAAAAACTTAATGCCTTCTTGGTCGTGATCAAAAACTGCTACGACATACCGGTTATCGGCAGGATGAATGCTCTCAATGGCTTTTGCGAGTGAGCTTGCCCCTCCACCACCTCCTCCAGCCACATTCGCTAAAGGATCAGCTGACCTAACGAGGAAAGGAATCTCAACTCCGGGATTGAGTTTAGACCACGCAGTTTCAAAAATAGTCACGTCGGTAACTCCTTCAACTAGAACCAGTGGAAGTTGACGTGCGGCTATTTCACCTTCGAGGTCTGCGACCCTTTCAGACAACGACTCAAGCTCATTTAGTTTTTCTTTGTATGCATTATGGATTTCCTGCTGGATCCTGAGCAATCCAATTTCTTCCTGAAGCTTGGCTCCCGAGATGGACTTTCCTAGAGGTTGTTCTAAACGCTCGACCTCCGTTTGGGCTGCAGGTTGCCAAACTCGGTAACACGTCACTCCTGGCCCTGTTCGGGAGACCATTGCCGGAGAATGGCTGGTTATGAATATTTGGGCGTCTTTCGAATAAAGCTTTTCAAGGTCATCGGCAAGAGAATCAGCACTTGAAAACTCAAGCGAGTTCTCAGGCTCCTCAAAGCCCCAGATGAAAAATGACGGGCTCTTAGATGAAATGTAGTGAAGAACCGACGGTATATATCTCGCCTGCATCCCATCACCTCGTAAATTCAAAGACACTTGATTTGCACCTGATGGCACCGATACCTGGAATGCTTGAAATAGACTTGATAGTTGCTGAGGTGGCTCGATCGACGTATCAAGACTTGTAGCCCTTGAAAAATCTTTGCGTAGGTCTCCCACCTGTTGGCCGATGTGCTCGGCGAGCTGCACCGAAAGTTGAGAAATAGGATTCTCTGCCTCTAGCGTCATACCCAGCAGTGAATGCTGAAGACGTGAAAGAATGTGATCGAAGAATGCTCTTTCTTTCACAGCCGGCACGTACTCAAAATGAACCCGGTTTAGGAACACTGGCAGCATTCTCTGTGCTGTCGCCAATGTCGAGGGACACTTTCCAGCTTTATCCAAAGGCACGAGGTTGTCGGATTGGCCATATTGAGTCTGGTCTCGATACCAACTTCGCTTTACAATAAACCTCTGCGGAAGGCTTCCTTTAAAGTTATCTGGCCTTTCGAACTCGATTGAAACCTGAACAAACTGTTTGCCCTTTACAGAATCCTTGCGGACTTGTTCTCGTCGAGAAAGAGAAAAATCGCGACCGAAATCTAACGGTGTTTTCCAATCTGTCTGCCCGTTAAAGAATAGATTCAGGGCACGGAGAACATTAGACTTGCCAACGTCATTTCTGCCAGACAGCACATTGAGTGAACCGCACTGCTTTAGCGCTACCGAGTAGATAGATCGAAAGTACTTAATCTCGACGCGGCGAATGATCCTCATAGATTTTTTCGATGCCTAACAATCTTATTAGAGAGGAAGTTTCCACATATTGTCCCTGTCGGGGTAGATATGCCGAAAGTTTCTGTATATCATCCCGAATTTGGTAGATCGCAAGAAACTTTCCGTATATTATGCCGATTTCATTGGATCGCAAAAAACCTTCTGCATATCTCAACAAAGCTGGGCCAGTCGCATCTCAGTCAATCCCCAGCGACTACTCCACATATCAGAGCCGTCACCAGACCTTGATATATCGGTCAGTCAATACGGTTGAACTTATGGCGTACTTGAAGTACGTTATTTTTGCGGGGAATGATTTCAGGCGGGGGCTTGAGGAGGTGCAACTCCCCAAGTCCCCTAATCGTCCCACCTTAAACCGAGTAAGCTGCGACGACTGGGTTCATTCTAGATCCGGTCTCTCGCTTTGCTGAAACGAGGGATCTGGATAGTTCCCCGTTTTCTTTATCGAAAACGGAGACAACCCGAATGTTTTTAGACAACACCCCCGAGGGCGACCGCCCCGACAGCTTTGCTTTGCCGACCTATCGGCAAGAGACCCTGCGCCACATTTTGCTGGGCGACTACGGTGCGCTCATCGACGGCATTAACCACATGGTCTCGCTGGGCTACTGCGATCGCATTGCCTGGTCAGAGCCCATCCCCACCGGGCGCAGCGGCGAATACATCAGCGTCATGACCCGCAGGCGCGGGGTCACAAGGCCCTAAATGCTGGCGTTGTAGGTTGGGCCAAGCCCCAGCGGCACCCGACAGGCTCACGGCTGTTCGGTTGCCCTATGCTTTACCCAACCTGCGGCGTTTGTAGAGGCATGGCTCTAGGGTTAGGATCATTGCTCGGCTTCAAGGCCAAACAGCGACGAAATTTAGACCGTTGGCTACACCACAGCCTCTAAGCGCACGCGATCCTACCGCCAAAAGCCTCCTATGATGGAGAACGGCGATTTTCGTTAATTTGAGAGGCATATATCGGCCATGTCAACTCCTCCCGATGCCCGTCGCTATGCCCCGGCCACCGAGCGCAACCGCGAACCGATCTTAGCGGTGCTCCAGCGAGTGCTGCCCCCTACCGGCACCGTGCTCGAAGTGTCGAGCGGCACCGGCGAGCACGCCGTATTTTTTGCGCCTCGCCTTGCGCCTCGGCAGTGGTTGCCCTCCGACCTCGACCCCTTCGCCCGCGACAGCATTGCCGCCTGGCAAGCCGCTACCCCTGCCGTCAACCTGCACCCGCCCCTGGCCCTAGATGCCGCTGCACCCCTATGGCCAATCGAATCTGAGAACCTCCAGGATGCTCTCCCAGGGCTAGATTTGCAGCGCCACCCCATTACCGCCCTGGTCAACATCAATATGATCCACATTTCACCCTGGTCGGCCTGCCTGGGGCTGCTGGCGGGGGCGGGGCGAATTTTGCCACCGGGCGGCATTTTGTATCTCTATGGCCCCTACAAGCAAAACGGGCAGCACACCGCCCCTAGCAACGCCGCCTTTGACGCTAGCCTGCAGGCCCAAAACCCTGAGTGGGGCGTGCGCGATTTAGAAGCGGTGGTCGCCGCCGCCAAGGCCCACGAGCTAGCGCTAGTCGAGACTATCGCCATGCCTGCCAACAATCTTTCGGTGGTGTTCAGGGCGATCGGTTAGGCGACCTTTGAAAACCTGCAAAAGTGGGATGCACCCTTTCGTTAGGGCTGTTTCGTTAGAACTGTTTCGTTAGACTGTGGCTAACCGCGTTCTGAGGTCGCCATGATTGTCAGCAGCCTTCAGCTTTTGACCAGCAACGCCACCTATCACGATCTAGCCCTGCGCTGCCAGGAGTATCTGCACTACCAGCAGCGGGGCTGGGCCGACCAGCGCCAGCTGGCCGAAGACATGCTGTTTAACCTGCTGGTGGAATATTTGGTAGAGGCCGGAGTGCCCCGACCCCAGGCCGAGCAATTTTGCACCAGTAGCGACAACCTGACCGAGCTAGCCATGCGAATTTCATCCACCCTTGGCCCCAGTGTTGCCTGAGGTGTATGCCGGATGTAGAGAACCGTAGAGCCGTAGGGTGAGTAGGGAGCCGGAGGGTGGGCACTGCCCACCACTCTACTTCAGGCACTGCCCACCAGCCTTAATTCAGTGACATTCGATGTAGGGAGTGATGCCAAATCCGAATCGCATAACCCCGACTCCAAACAGGAGAATTGCGTAGGGGCAAACGGTGTTTGCCCAGCTCAACCGGGGGTAGCCAAGGCGGATTCCGTATAATGCGATCGCAAGCTGCCTTAGCATCATCCAGAGTAGGGGTCACTGAATTGTTTTGATCATCTGCTGGCTAAATAATCTGCTGGCTGTGGAGAAAAAAGTACACCAGCCGGGCCAGACTGAGGCCAATAAACGACACCAAAACAATAGTTATAGACACAGTGACAATATCTCGAACAGCTTTCATGGATGTCCTAAAGCGCTATGGTTGATCAGTATTCTCCCCCGGAGAGGGAAGCTGAGGGGCAAATGCTCATGAATCGTCGCAGCTTTTTGGCGGGTGCGGGTGGGTTAACCCTCACGGCCATGCTAGCCGGGTGCCAGCGCGTATCAGGCCCTAGCCTCAGGTTGGCCATGCTGGCCAATTCGGTGCCAGCGCAGCTGCTCAGTGCCTTTCAGCAATTGCCAGAGCTAGGCAGCAACATTGCCGTCAACCCCGAAAACTCGCTGGTAGACCTGTACGGGCTGCTGCTGCAGTGGCACCGCCAAACCGAGGTAGATGCGCCAAGGGCCGACTGGGTAAGCCTGGCCGACTACTGGCTAGCCCCCGCCATTCGCCAGCAGCTAGTGCAGCCGCTAGAGGTGTCAGCCCTCACCCACTGGGACGATTTGGCGGCGGTGTGGCCCGAGCTAGTGCGCCGCAATACCGAAGGAATGCTCAGCCCCGACGGCAGCGTTTGGGCAGTGCCCTACCGCTGGAGCCACCTGGTGCTGCTCTACGATCGCGATCGCCTACCCCGCAGCAGCGCCCCCCTCACCACCTGGGCAGATCTACTGCGCCCCGAACTCAGGCGGCGGGTGGTGGTGCCCAACCATCCTCGCCTGGTGCTGGGTTTGGCCCAAAAGGCGATGGGCGCTTCAGCCAACACCGAAGACCCAGCGGCTGTAGCAGGCCTAGAAACTTTCCTGGCCGATTTGCACAATCAGGTGCGCCTCTACGACTCTGACCACTACCTCGAAATGCTGTCAATTGGCGATGCCACCGCCGTTGTGGCCTGGTCAGACGACGCGCTGCCTCTGCTGAAGCAGTATCGTCATCTAGCGGTGGCCGTACCCTCCGAGGGCACGCTGCTTAGCGCTCAGCTTTGGGTACAGCCCCAGGCGATCGCGCCCGCTGCCGAGCAGGCTGCATTCTCCCCCCTCAACTGGCTCGACTTTTGCCTCGATACCGACTTTGCTCTACAGCTGGCCATCTTTGGGCAGGGCACCTCGCCCCGGCTGTGGGGGGCAGAGCGATCGCAGCTACCCGAGCCGCTACAAACGCCGCCCACCCTTGCCTTAGCCCCCGATGTGGCCGAGCAAAGTGAATTTTTGCTGCCCCTCAGCGCCGCCGCTGAAGATCGCTATAGCCAGCTGTGGAAAAGCCTGCGCGGTTAAGCTCTTATCCCAAATTTCGAGTGAATACCCCCGATTTGTAGGGGCGTAGCATGCTACGCCCCTACGGGGTTCCTGATTATGAACAGGGGTTACCAAATCGGATTTGGTGTTGCCTCTACGAGAGAGGCTGAGTTTTTGATGTATACCTCTGTTTAGCAACCCCCGTGACTAGGCGCTAATTTACATCCGTCTGTGATGGTACCCCAGCGCTTTGCAGACTATCCTCAGCCGCAGCGGCCTGGGCTGCCTGCTGGCGGCGATCGCTCTCCGCCAGCAAATTGCGCTGGAGCAGTACAATCAACCCTGCATCCAGGTTGGCCGAGCAGGTTTGAACGTTGTTATCTGCGCGTAGGGGTTCGCTCAGGGGGTCGCCAGTCTGGTCAATAAAGTCACAGGCGTAGAGGCCCATCATGCGGTAGTTGCGAGAATTGCCCTGAAAAAATCGCACGTTGTAGCCAAAGTCGCGGGCGGCGGTGCCGAACTGGTTGAGTACGGCATAGCGCTCGTTATAGGTCAGCACCGACCAAATCTGGGCGTTGACCCTCACATCGATCACCGCTGTGCCCGAATCTTTGACCCGGTAAGAAATCCAGGAGTCTACCAGGCGGCGACCGCCCAGGTGAGAGGTCAGCGAGTCGCGGTTCCACCACAAGCTGGGCAGGGTCATGGTGTCGGCGGAGGCCCGGCGGCTGTCGCTCGACAGCGACTCATTAACAATGCGATCGGTAAAGCTATCGCCACTGGGCAGGGTAGCGGTGGGAAACACCAACAGCTCGCAAAAAGTCTGATGAATCTGATCCGATCGCGCTGGCCAGTAGGGGGTCAGCATCTCGCTAGGGCAGTCCGTCTGAGCCGCCGCCGCTGCTGGGCGTGGGGCGGCCATCAGCAGACTTGCGCCTGCGATCGCCAGCAAAACCTGCCTACCCCGCCAACCTCGCGGCCTCCAGCGGCCAGCCCGAGTGCGGCCCCCAGTCTGTCCCTGATCCTGCGCCAGATCTTGGCCTGAGAACCGCGCCGCCGCTGCTGAATGGCCTGTTTCTCTGTCCATGATCTCACCCTCTCAGGGTTGCTCTAACTAAAGATTAATCGGCTGCGATGCACGTGCTGTAGACCTATGGCTTGGCTCGCCACCTGCTCCACTATAGAGACGACTTGCTGCGGGCGCAGCAGGTTCCCATCGTTGCGACAGTTACCAACCACCCTCAGCCAAACTCCGTATTCTCCCTGAGCATATTCTAGCCCTGGCGGCAGGGGTTGATTGGCTGTCACCAGGGCTAGCTCGTGCAGGCGCTCCCGCAGGTTTACAACCTGGGTTTTGCCCGACTTTGTTTTCTTCTCCCACAAGAACTCTTCTAGGCCCATTACCGCCTCGATCCACTGGGGCCACGGGGCAGGCCCGTCGTGCTCTGGGGTGAGCCGCAGGTAGTACTCAGCCTGGTCGAGGCGCTTGGTGGCCGAGGGTTCACTGAGGGGCACCTCGGCGATATCGTACAGGGGAATCTCTGGCGGCAGCTGGGCAGCTAGCTGCTGCAAAAAGTCGGCGGGGGCGATCGCGCGGGTAAGCTCAAAATCGACTACTTCGCCACTGCTGGTGGCCCCCAGGGGCAGCGCGTTGGCAGGCGACAGCCGTGGCCCTGGGTGAAAGCCGCCGGTAAAGGCAATCGGCAATCCGGCTCGCCGCAGGGCGCGATCGAACAGGCGCACCAGGTCGAGGTGGCCCAGCAGGGCCATAGAGCCGAGCTTGCCTAGGGTGACCCGCAGGCGCTGCACCCGCTCAGATTTGGGCTGACCGTGGCCCGCAAAGGCTGGAATGGGCAGCGGCGGCACCACGATGTTGTGGCCAAAGTCGGGGCCGCACACGCCGCAGTGGGAGCAGCCTTCAAAGGAGCAGTCCGGTACCGTTGCCGCTTCTAGGGCGCGGTGCAGGTCTTCCTTGAGCCAGGTTTTGTCGATGCCCGTATCGAGGTGATCCCAGGGCAGCGGGGCATCCAGGTCGCTGCTATCCTCAGCCGTGTCCATCACATTCCATTCGCCCTGGTCTACCTGGCGGTATTTCAAGGTTAGCCCGGCTTCGTCGATGGCCTGGGTCCAGGCTTTAAAGGCGGTTTCTAGGCTTTCCCACCAGCTGTCCATACCGGCCCCCAGTTCCCAGGCGCGGCGCACTACAGGGCCAAGGCGGCGATCGCCCCGACCGACAAAGTCTTCCATCGCCGAAATCCGCACGTCGGTAAAGTTGACCTTGGCCCAGCGCATGGCCCTAAATTCATCCCGCAGCAGCCGCTGCTTGCGCAAAAACTCCTCCGTCGACACCGAGTGCCACTGAAACGGGGTGTGGGGCTTAGGGGTAAAGTTGGAAATGGTGATATTAAACGACAAAGGCCGCCGCCCTTGAATGGTGCAGGCCTGGCGCAGCCAGCGCACGGTCTCGGCAATGCCCAGCACGTCAACGTCGGTTTCGCCGGGCAGACCAATCATGAAGTAGAGTTTGACCCGACCCCATCCCTGCTCGTGGGCAGTTTTAATGCCGCGCAGCAGCTCTTCGTTGGTTAGCCCTTTATTAACAATGTCGCGCATGCGCTGGGTGCCCGCCTCGGGGGCAAAGGTTAGCCCGGTGAGGCGAGTGCCGCCGATGATATTGGCGATGTTTTCGTCGAAGCGATCGACCCGCTGGCTGGGCAGCGACAGGGAAATGTTCTCATTTTTGAGCCGGTTTTTGACCTCTACTCCCACCGCTGGCAGAGCCAGATAGTCGGAGCAGCTCAGCGACAGCAGCGAAAACTCGTCATAGCCGGTTTTGCGCATGCCCGTCTCGATCGCATCGACTACCGCCTCAGGCTCCACATCGCGGGCCGGACGGGTGAGCATACCCGGCTGGCAAAAGCGGCAGCCCCGCGTGCAGCCCCGGCGAATTTCGACCGTCAGGCGATCGTGAACGGTTTCGACGTAGGGCACCAGGCCCATCGCGTAGGCGGGGATCGGGGTGGCTACCCGGCGCAGCACCCGCGCGGGCACATCGGGCCGGTTGGGGTGTACCGAGCCATCGCTGGCCATGGTGTAAAACTGGGGTACATACACCCCCGGCACCTGAGCCAGATCGAGCAGCAGGGCGGCGCGGCTAAGACCAGCGGCTTTGCCCTCCTCAATTACTAGGGCAATTTCGGGCAGCAGTTCTTCACCATCGCCGAGGGCGACAAAGTCAAAAAAGTCGGCGTAGGGTTCGGGGTTGGAGGTGGCGGTTTGTCCCCCCGCAAAAATGAGCGGCCAGGAGCCTGCTTCTACAGCAAAGCCCCCGGCCTGGTTGCGCTCCTCCCAGGTCAGGGGAATGCCTGCCAAGGAGAGCATTTCGAGAATGTTGGTAGCCCCTAGCTCGTAGCTGAGGCTAAAGCCCAAAATGTCGAAGTCAGTCAGCGATCGCTGCGACTCGACGGCAAACAGAGGCGTTTCGGTTTCCTTGAGCTTGGCGGCCAGGTCGGCAGCGGGCAGGTAGGCGCGATCGCACAGCTGCCGGGGCTGGGCATTCAAGATGCTGTAGAGAATAATGTGGCCTAGGTTAGATGCCCCAACTTCGTAGACCTCCGGGTAGGTTAGCACCCAGCGCACTGCCGCCTGATCCCAGGGCTTGTGAACAGCGCCTAGCTCATTGCCCAGGTATCGCCCTGGCCGAGAAACATCCGCCGTAACTAAGGTATTAACTGATACAGACACAACCTAGCTGCCCCAACGTTTTCAAGCATGATTTTCACTCACACTATAGCGGTCTGAGGGCAGACTCTGTCGAAGTCGCGGGTTAGGCTGCCGCAGGTAGGCTCTGGGGCAGTTCATCCACCATTTCGAAGGCGCGATCGAGCTGGGTGAGCTCAAACACAATTCGGATAGTGGGTGGCACTGAGCACAAGCAAAGGCGCTTTTGCAGCTGCCGGGCGTGCTTGAGTGCCGATACCAAAGAGATTAGACCGGCACTGTCGAGAGACTCTACCTGGCTCATATCCACAAATAGCCCGCTCGCCAAGTCAGATTGGATCTTCTGCATGAGAGATGAGTGGAAGTCGTGAGCGTTGGAGGCGTTGAGGGAGCCCTGAGCTTGAAAAATAGCCATTTCCTTATTCATCGTCTGCATACTGGGTACACTCCAGGTTATGGATAATGTTAAAAACTATTGAAGCCGTCAAGCTACGTTACGAAGGTAATTGGAATCACTTTTGTTTGAATGCCTTCGGACAGTTTGTTGGTCGTAACTTGATATAGATTCAGACCTTATTAATTAAATACCTACGTGAATCCACTGAACATATCTCCAATGAGTGAATTGTTTTGTGATGTAGATCACGAACCTTTGTGGTAGAGTTCACAACTTTTGGAGGGCGTAGTCACTGGCCATCCCAGGCTCAGAGCCGACAATAGACAGTAATCAAATCGCGCTCAGGTGATGGTTCATGGCTCCCACATTTTCCATTCGTCGACTGGTAGAGCAGGCTCTTTACAGTGGGTTGCTGACTCCTGACATTGAGCAGGGCATCAACGCTGAACTCTCTCGCCTTGGGTACTTACCTATCGGCGACTCCGAAGCGCTAGAACTCCTGATGTATGAGATGGACGAAGGTCGCATTCGCCTGGTTCCAGGGCTGGGTCGCTATAGCGAGTCGCTACAGCAGCCGGTATCTAGCTAGTCCAGTTAGATAGAACCTAGATGATCAACGATGCTGAGAGTGACCTAACTAACCAGCATTGTCTGGGCACCTTTGAGCTTTCTCGTAGGTGGTCTAGTCATCTTTGTGAAAGCTTTACAAAACCTGTCCGGATTTTTACGGATTCCTAAGGCAAGACGGTTTTAAGGCTATGTCCATCTGGCTCTAGTCTGATGGACTGGCCGTGCTTTGGTGGTCGGCCCACAGCGATCGCACAAATTCACGGATACTCATGGACTCCGTGCGAGCATCTGTGACCGGGCTAGGGGCTGCGGCCTTAGCGGACAGCGTTGCCAGCAGAGGAATAACGTCGGTATCTAAGGCAGGCTGTAGCTGGCCTAGGGGCCAGAGCATATCGGGCACAGCGGGCTGGCTGAGATCCGGGGTTGTGGTGTCAAGGGCCGTGCCCAGGGGCGTGATCTCAGCTTCACTGACCAGAGCTAGAGGACGTATCCAGCCTCTACGCCGAGGTTCTAGCACCTGAATCACCTCGGCGTAGAGGCGAGTCTGGCGGCACTCTAAAAATACAATTTGGCCTGCAACCAGAGATGTCATAGGTCAATAGTGGGTTGGTCGTAGTGGGCTGATGTAGTGCTTTGCTTGAAACAGCCCTAGCGATCGGTCAGGGCGATCGCCGCCGCTGTGTGCTGATCTATGGTAGCTATTGCGCTGACCTGACAGCATTGGCAACATTACCTGAGTCGCCAGCGGGTAGACCGGTAAATAGATGATGGGCAATAGATGACGGGCGATGGGCGAATTAAAGCAGCGGTAGATGGTGGAAGTTACGGTAGCCCAGCACTATGATCTGGATTTGGGGTGCGGATTTGGGCTTTAGATTTGGCCTGGTTCACCCCTGGGGCTGTGCCAAAGCCATCGTGAAGTTTTATGATAATGGTGGGGTAAGCCATAGGAGAGCTGCTTTTGAACTGCCTCTTTAGGCTGTCCTAAAAGGGCATAATTGACTCCTAGGGCTGTTCTGGTCTAGGAACTGGTCTCGGGCTGGCTAGCTAAAAGCGGCACAAAGAGATGGCACAACGCCTATCGCGTTGCCTGCTAGGGCCACCGCTTAAAGTCGTGGTCTATCTATTTGCCCGTGAATTAGGCCCCGTGAATTAGGCCTGTTAGGTAAAGAGGTGTTGCTGTGTCAGTTGAAACCATCGAGCGGACAACAACGTCCACAATCAAAAAACCTGCCCCCCGCTACCGGGTATTGCTCCACAACGACGAATTCAACTCGATGGAATACGTGGTGGAATCGCTGATCAAGGTGGTATCCAGCCTGACCATGCCCCAGGCCGTCGATATTATGATGCAGGCTCATACGGCTGGCGTGGCTCTGGTGATTACCTGCGCCATGGAGCACGCCGAGTTCTATAGCGAAGGGCTGTGCAACCTTGGCCTAAGCAGCACCATCGAACCGGATGAATAAGTTGCCTTGGCCTAAGCTGGCTGAGTTTCCGCCCCTGGGGCGAGTGCTAATTTTTTTGCTGATTGTGGTGGCTTTCTGGCTGCCCCTGGCGCTACCGCTGTACTGGCTAGCCGGGCAGGGGGCACTACCCGGAGGCGACCTGTTGCCTACAGCCCTGCTGTACATTATTTTTTTGGTGGTGCTGCCTCGCTGGGAGCGACAGGTGCGAGGCGAGCCTCATCCCTGGTCTAAGATCGGGTTCGCCGATCGTCGAGAGCTAGCCCAGGGGATAGCCACGGGAGCCACGATTGGGGCGCTGAGTATTGCGGTGCTGGCGACGGTGCAGGTGCTCTTAGGCTGGGCCAACCTCGACCCCGCTAGGGCACAAGGCCTAAGCCTGCTTCAGATTGGCCTGGTAGGAGCATTGGCGGCCACCGCCGTCGGTTGGTCAGAAGAAGTTCTGTTTCGCGGCTGGCTGCTGCGTGAGCTAGAGCAGGGCTGGTCGCCTGTGGTGGCCCTTGGCGCAACTAGCTTGATTTTTGCGATCGCCCACTTTATTAAACCCCTCGACGCTATTTTGGCGCTGCTGCCCCAGTTCGCGGGGCTGCTGCTGCTGGCCCTGGTGCTGGGTTGGGCACGGCGGATTCCGGTTGGCCCTGGCAAAACCAGTTTGGGGCACCCGGTAGGGCTGCACACCGGACTGGTGTGGGGCTATTACCTGCTAGAGGTAGGTAACGTGCTGCAGCCCACTGGCGCAGTACCGGCCTGGGTTACCGGCCTCGATGGCAACCCCCTGGCCGGGCTGCTGGGGCTAACGCTGCTTGCGGGGCTTGGCGCTTGGATGTTTCGCTGGAGCCACTTGCCCCGCTAAGGAACGGCTGGCCAGGGCCATCAGCTGGTTTTGGGCACTGCGCGTGGCTTCTCCTTTCTGAGGACGGCGCTGGCGGTAGCTGCCGTCGGCGGCCATATCCCAGGCCTGGCGGTTGTCTTCCAGGCAGAGGGTCAACATTGCCTTGAGTTCTTCTTGCAGCGCCGGTTCAGCAATCGGCACCATGACCTCTACCCTGCGGTCGAGGTTGCGGGGCATCCAGTCGGCGCTGCCCAGCAGGAAAATTTCCTTGCCCCCATTTTGGAAATAAAGCACGCGGGAGTGTTCCAACAACTGCCCCACGATACTCATAACTCTAATGTTGTCGCTAAGGCCAGGGATACCGGGCCGCAGGCAGCAAATGCCTCGCACAATCAAATCGATCGCGACCCCCGCCTGCGAAGCCTGGTAGAGCAGCGCAATCAGGTCAGGGTCGACCAGTGAGTTCATTTTGGCGATCATGCGCCCGCCTTTGCCTTTGGTTTGAAAGGCAATTTCTTGCTCGATTAGGGCCACCAGCCGCTGGCGCAAAGTAAGGGGGGCCACCAGCAGCTGGCGGTAAACCTGCTGGCGCGAATAGCCGGTCAGGTAGTTAAACAGGTCAGATATGTCGGCCCCGACATCGTCTCGGCCGCTGAGCAAGCCCAGGTCAGTATAGAACCGGGCGGTTTTGGGGTTGTAGTTGCCAGTGCCCACGTGATAGTAACGCCGAATCTGCGGGCCCTCGCGACGCACTACCAGGGTCACTTTGCAGTGGGTTTTAAGCCCCACCAGCCCGTAGACCACATGTACCCCCGACTGCTCTAGCTTGCGAGCCCAGTTGATGTTGTTTTCTTCGTCGAAGCGGGCTTTGATTTCAACTAGAACGGTAACCTGCTTGCCGTTTTCGGCAGCAGAAATCAGGGAGCTGACAATTGGCGAATCACCTGAGGTGCGGTATAGCGTCATTTTGATCGCCAGCACCTGAGGGTCGTGGGCCGCCTGGGTAATAAACCGCTGCACCGTTGCCGAAAAAGAATGGTAGGGATGGTGAACCAGCTGATCCTGCCGCCGCAGCAGCGAGAACAAGTCTTCGGCGGTCTCTAGAGTCGTGTCGTCGGCATCTACTCCCGGTGGACTCAGGCTTTCGAGGGCTGGGGGAACGGTGGCTGTCCAGCTAGGGGCTTTAAGGTCAGGCAGGGGCAGAGCCATAAAGGTGATTAAGTCGCCTAGGCCGATCAGTCCGTCAACCTCATAGACATCAGTTTCGGCCAGGGCCAGTTCTTCCATCAGCATGGCGCGCACCGGCCCAGGCGTATTCTTCTGAATTTCCATTCGCACCGCTGACCCACCCCGGCGGCGCTTGCGCAACTCTTGCTCAATGGCCAGCATCAGGTCGTCGGCTTCGTCTTCTTCGACGGCCAAATCGGCGTTGCGGGTGATGCGAAAGCCGTAGTGCTCTTGCACCACCATGCCAGGGAACAGCGTTGACAGGTTGGCGGCAATTACCTGCTCTAGGGGCATCCCCAGCCAGCGACAGGGCCTATCATTCGAGCCTTGATCGGTAGGATTGGGCAACGGAATAAACCGTGGGAGCACCCGAGGTACCTTGACCCGAGCAAAATGCGTTTGCTGGGTTCGGGGGTCTTCTACCACCACCGCCAGGTTCAAGCTGAGGTTAGAGATGTAGGGAAAGGGATGGCCCGGATCGACGGCCAGGGGAGTTAAAACCGGAAAGATTTGTTCATCAAAGTAGTCGCGGCAGTAGATCTGCTGGGTCTCTGTGAGATCGTTGTGGTCGAGCAGCCAAATGCCCTGGAGAGACATTTGCTGTCTCAAGTTAGTTGTAAATGACTGGTGCTGATTTTCGACCATCGGGCGCAGGGCGGCGCTAATGGCGCTGAGATGCTCTTCTGGGAACCGGCCATCGGGCGATCGCTTGCTGACCTGGGCCTCAATTTGCTGCTTTAGGGCCGCCACCCGCACCATAAAATACTCGTCTAAGTTGGTGCTAAAAATGGCCAAAAACTTTAGCGCTTCGAGTAGCGGGGTGCGATCGTCAAGGGCTTCGTGGAGCACGCGACGATTGAACTCTAGCCAGCTGAGCTCGCGGCTAATGTAGTACTGGGGGTCGCTGAAATTGATGTCGGCTTTACTACTGGGACGTTCCGCTGTAGCCATAGCGCTACGACTCCCCTGAAGACAACTCCCCGGCTCCAAATACGGCCTCCTCCTGCCCCTGCCACCATTCGCCTAAATTCATCAGCGCCTGGTGGAGCGCGGTCAGCTCGGCCGCATAGGTTTCAGGGTCAAGCTGGGGACGCTGCTCTTGCAGGAGCTGAAGCCGCCACTGAATTAGCAGCCAGGGCTTAGAAAGCCCGTCGGTAGCTTCTATATAGCTGGCCCAGTTCTTAGCGTCCATAGGTGCCTCTTGTGCTGAATTGGGGTGGCCCTTTAGACCAGTCTGTGACTAGGGCTGTAGCTACCAGCGATAACGCCGACCACTGCCCTGAAAACTTGTGCCCTGAAAACTCGATTATTAAGGCTGGAGTTAACCATACTAACGCGCATCAGGCCGGAGACTGTGTCTCCGGCCTGATGCGATTGGCTCAACAATTACAGCTACTGGCGCTGCTTGAAGGAGGTCAACCACTCGCGCAACTCGGTGGCTGCGACTTCGCGCCCGCCCAGCCCAAAGGCGATCGCGATCGCCACTGCGATCGCCCCAAGCAGCAGGCCAAAGGCGAGGTTAACAATATCGGGGGCAACCCCCATCTGCTGCAAAGCCATCGCTCCAACGAAGATCAAAATGGCAATGCGAGCCGCCTGGGCCAGCACCCTGGCCTGCCCGGAACCCATTGAGTTGACCAGGCGAAAGGCCAGATTGGCCAGGTAGAGGCCGATAGCAAACACCACCACGCCGCTCAACACCCGCGCCCCAATCCGCAGAATGGCCCGCACCATGTCGGTCAGCCCGGCAAAGTTGAGAATCTCGGTGGCCGTGACCACCCCAAACAGCACGATCGCAATCAGGGTGAGAATGCCCACCAGCTCCGAAGGCGTCTGGCCTGGGGTCTGCACCGATGTGATCGGGCGACCCTCGGTATCGAGGCTGGGTTGTGGCGTCGTCCCGCTGCTCAGGTTTAGCTCTGGCAGCCCGAGAGCACCCATAATGTTGTCAAAACCTGCCCCTCTCAGCAGGCTCGTTACCAAGTCGGCCACAAAGCGACCCACGAAGTAAGCCGCCGCTATGACCAACCCAGCCATGATGATCTGGGGGATGGCGGCGAGCACCCGCTCTAGCATCAAAACTGCGGGACCCGAAATGGCTTCAATATCGAGTTCGTTCAGGGCAGCTACTACGGCTGGTATCAGCACCAGCACGTAGGCCACGGTACCCGCCAGGCTCGATAGGGACATGCCTCCAGCCGTTGATCCGGCAGTCTGAAGTCCCATACGACGGCCCAACTGGTCGGCCCCAGCGGCTAGCAGCAAATTGGTTACCACTCCGCGCACAATTCTGGCGATAACCCAGCCAATGGCTAGCACAATGGCCGCCGTGATAATCCGAGGAATTGCCTGGAGGAAAGAATCAATCAATCCCTCCACCGGAGCCAGCAGGCCCGGCAGCTGCAGGGTGCCTAAAATCAGCGGAATAAACAGCAGCAGAATAAACCAGTACAGCACGTTGCCGATGGTTTCGTTCAAAACGATCGGGCTGCTGCCCCGTTCGACGCCGGTCTGCTGGGCCAGGCGATCGTCTAGATTAAACCGTCCTAAACCATTGACAACCAGCGATCGCACCAGAGTTGCCGTCAGCCAGGCTACACCCAGCAACAGCAAGGCCCCGCCGATGCGGGGCAGATAGAGGAAGATCTGGTCTAAAAAGTTGTTTAGCGGTGTCGATACCCCAGCCAGATTAAGGACGTTTAACGCCGCTATGATGGCAAATAGAAAGACAATCCAGTACACCGCAGTCGAGACCCATTTCTCAACCTGTACCGGGCTGTCAGCCGGGCGACCCATGGCCCAGTTTGCCAATCGATCGTCTAAGTTGGTACTGCGTAGAAGTTTGCCTACGACAAAGGCTACCAGGGTCGCTATCAGCCAACCTAGCAGCAGCACCGCGATCGCCCCCAGTAAGCTGGGTAAGAACTGCCCCAGTCTTGCCAGAGCTTCCTCCATAAAGCGATTGGGAGAAGTTACAGGATTTGCTAAGGGCTCACTATATTCCGGTTCAACTCCAGGTTGTGATACCTGGAGCAACGTCAATGGAAAAAAATCAATCATGATCCTTGTAGTTGAGAGCGTGCTGTTGTGAAGAGCATCGTGCATGGGGGCAGCTTGCGCGATCTCGACAATGGGCTATTAACTACAGGAAACAAACTGCCCACGCAATGATAGTTGAGTGAGCAGGCCACCGCATCAGCCTAGAGACATAAGACCGCCAAGGTTCGGTACGATAGCTATCGCCAGCGAAATGTTCCCGTACCGCCACCCGGGCTGATTCTCTCAGGAGACCGTCAGGATGTCTACCCGTCAAGCTTTTGAACACAGTATTTCTGTGTGCGCCAGCGTCGCCGATGTCGAGCAATGCCTGACTCAGCTAGATCTGATGCACCAATGGCTCAACCCTGCCCTGCGCTGTACACCCATTGGGGACTGGAGCACAGATGTGGGTGCTCAGAGCCGGTTTATGATTCAGCTACCCCTAATCCAACCCACCCTAATCAGCACGGTAGTTGAGCGAGCCCCAGGCCTTATTGTGTGGTCGTTTCAGGGCTTTTTTGTCGGTCAAGATCGGTGGGAATGCTGTCCCAATACCGGGGGTACACGCCTCCTGAATCGCTTTGAGTTTGAAATTTCTAATCCAGTGGTACAGGCCGGCTTTAACTGGTTTGCTGCCGGTTGGACAGAGCGCGATATGGCGGCTCAACTGCTTCGACTTAAACAGGTAGCCGAAGCGCTCGAAAATCGCCGCTAATTGGATTTGGGGCCGTGCAAAATCCAAATCTTATTGGATTATGCCCGATTTCTCAGGGCGACTGCTGCACAACTCCACATAGCCCTGACTCCCTGTCATAACGTCTAAGCGAACATGCCAACGCAAAGCCCACAGAGCCGTAAAGCTCTGCGGGCCAGCTGAGTTGTAGCGTTGAAGCTGTCTAGCTAGAGGTAGTTTGGGCAGCCAGCATCTGCTTAAGTTTTTCTAGCTCTCCTGCCCAGCGCGGGTCGGGTTGAGCAGCGCCACTGCTGGTGGCGGCGGCTGCTGGGGCAGTCTTACGAGCGCCACCCTTGCTAGATCGCTTGCCGCTGGCTTCGCTGCTAGGACGCGCGTCTGCTTCGTCCTCTGGCTTGGTGCGAGGCAGCGCTTTCTCAATCTTGAGAGGCATATCAGCTAACATCTGACCGTTCAGCTTCTCGACAATTTCGTCGGCTTTTTCATCGGTTTTTACGGTAACAAAACCGAACCCACGACATTTGCCGGTTTTTTTGTCGGCAATTAGCTTTACAGAAACTAAATCGGCGTTAAATTCAGTAAAAACGCTTTCAAACTCCTGCCGCTCTAAATCTTTGGAAAGATTGCCAACATAAAGGCGAATTGACATTTGAAATACCTCTGGTGTTCTAAAACTAAAGGCAAATGAATCGATATAAGCGAGTCGATATCGATAACCTTGCCGAATAAGGTCTGGACTTTAGGTCAACCGCCACTTGCTTACAATGCTGCCAACCCAACCAACCACTATAAGAATTGCAGACTCTGACCTAAAAATACCAATCAGGTCACATCAAAATGTCAAACCTAAGCCTTTTGGTAGTTTAACAAATTCTGACTCTAGAACTTGCCCCGCTTCAGCGATATCCCCTGTGATAACTTAAGCTTGGAGGAGAAACGATACGCTATCGGTACAAATCTCACCCTGTTGAGGAGTTTTATGACAAATCACCATAAGAATCAGAAAAGCTTTCTAGCTCAATTATCTCCCTAAAGAGAGACACCTTCAGCACTTTGGGTAAAACCGAGCATCCTAGTTTGCAGAAAGTCTAGCTTGCAGTACGTCAGAGCCTTGCCGGCCGACTGCTCTACTCATTACCGTAACACGGGATCTGAACCCCTGCCGGACCAAATTGCTGAACTCAAACTCAGCCCTAAATAAAAACCAGCCGACAAGGGCTGGTTTATTTGCTGTGTTGAGAGTAGGAGAACCCAATACCTAACAACCCCCTGGAGCCAACTCATCGAGTGGACAGGGAACCCAGGCATGTGTTTCTGTAAATTAATGTAACACCAACAGGGCTTTACGGCAATATATCTTTACATCATGCGTCTCAACCGCCTCTGAAAATGGTCAAGATGCCGATGAGGCTGCTGATTAGGCTGATCAAGGTAGCCCAAGCGGGGCCATAGGTGGAGAAGCTGTGGCCCTGATCGAGTTTTACCTGGTTGATGTCTACCCAGAGCATGCCGCTACCGTAGCGGCTCCAGCCGGTAACGGTGACCATGCGGCCTACCCAATTACATGGATGGGCTTGAGGCTGAAGTAGGCCTTGTAGGCTTCCCAAGGGGACAGGGTTGATCAGTTTTACTAATCCCGATGAATCATCCAGGTAGAGTGCCTGGCAGCCCCAGTTACCGGCTCCGGTCAGGCCGCGTAGCTTGCCTCGCAGGTTGACTGGTTGTCCCTGCACCGGCAACGACGAAGGATGCAGCAGCAGAGACGCTACCGTCTTCTCTGCAGGATTGCTGACCGGTTGGTGACCAGGTTCGGGAAAAAGCACATTGATGCGCAGTAGTAGGCCCAACCCCAGCCCTAGCCAAAGCCCTCCAATTAGAATGCTGGGGTCTTGGTAGAGCCAGCTCAGGCGCTGCCAACCCAGCCGATTGACAACTCCCCCTACAAACCACAGCCCCATAGCCAAGCTGCCCCCCGCAACTAGGCCTGCTAGTGGACTTTTTTGCAGCAGCAGCAGGGGGAGCGATACGGTAGCGGCTGTGAAGGGTATCTGCTGGGACGTCTCGGCGGGTGCGAGGATAAGGCCTGGTTGGTTGCGGAGTAGTGCCTGCTGGTTGAGCCAAAGTAACCGCTCGCCCAGCGGTGCGTGGGAGGCGTTGACCCGCAGCCACTGACGATAGGGGTTGAGACCATCCATAGCGAGAAGGGTGCTGAGGACAGCGGCGCGATCGCCCTCCGAGTCGGATAGTAAACAGCCGGAAGAAATCGCCTGACGGCTGCTGACGGGCATCAGGATCTCCAGGCTGGTATGGAGCGGGTGAAGGGTGCCGTGCTGTTGCAGGTAGGTTGCGATCGTAGCCGTTGCCTCTACCACCACCTCGATCATCTGGTCGGGATGCTGGGTCAGGGCCACAACGCGGCGATCGCCCCAGCGGCAGCACAGCCTCGATAGCCACAGTACAGCCTGCCGCAGCAGCCAAAACAGGCCGTAGAGAAGACCTGCCCCGCCGCCCAGCAGGCTCCGAATTAGGGGTTGAGTTAGGGTATCTGCCCCCTGAGCCAGCCTACGGTACCCGGTATGCAGCAGCAGCAGCGGCAGCCCGACGGCTGACAGCACTGGCAGGCTGCCGTTGACCATTCGGGCCAGCTCATAGCTGTAAAACGTTGTCAAAGCCTGGTCTGACGCTTGTTCTAATAACCCCTGACTCACCACAATACGGGTATAGCGGGGCAGCCAGCCGTAGCTAAAGCACAGCGGAGCCGAGTCTGAAATCAGCCGTAGCTCTGGCATTTGCCACCCCTGCTGACGGCACACCTGGCGCAGTAGACGCAGCGTACCAGGGCTGTAGGTTTGCAGCTGGCGAATGGAGAGTGGTCGCTGGCGGTACCATGTCGCCAGCGCGAGATCCATGAGCCAGGGACTAGCCAGTGCCAGCAGTACTAGCCCAACGACAACCCAAACGGTGTAGGTTTGATAGGCTCCAGGCAGGCCCAGCTGCACTGGCCAGCGGATCCAGCGCAGTAGCCTGTCTGCCGTTCTCAAGGTGAAATGAAAGGCCCAGTTGGTTATCCAGATTAGGGCGATCGCAGTTAACCCTTGCCACAGCCACAGCGCCAGGGGACGCTTCGGTAGAGGCCCCTGGCGCTGTGGCGTCTGCTGGGGCCGAGCCTGAGGAATGGCTGGCTCCGGTGCAGACGACTTATCTGGCGGTGCTGGGGCAGCTGGGGCCGTCGAAGCAGTCGATCCGGCTGGCGTTGCCCTAGTATTCTTACTCTCTGGGGCAGGTTGCTGATTGAGCTGTTGGTAGTGAAACAGCGATCGCAACTCGGGCTCTGGAGCATCTTGGCCCAAAGCATCTTGGCCCAAAGCATCTTGGCCCAAAGTATCGGTGCTTGCCTGGATTGTGGCTTCCTGGGTTACGGTCTGCTCGGGGCCGGTAGGTCTAGTCGATTGAGGTTTAGGCGCTGGGGTTCGCTGCGGCAAATCTTTCGCATTCGCTAGGGGAACAAAGCCAGTCAAATCGGCCCCAGCAGCGGTGGTTTGCGGCTCAATACTTGGAACCCTGGCGATCGCGGCCTGTTCAGAAAGCTGACTCAAAGCCTGATTAGCCCACTGTTGGGCCTGGGGTGAAGGGCTGTCGAGTAGTTGGTGACAGAGTCGTTTGACCTGATCATTCTGGCCTAGGCGCTGGTGTACTCGCACCTGGCCCATTAGGGCTTTAAGGTGATAAGGCGATGTGGAGGGAAGCTGCTCTAGGCGCTGAAACCGCGCCAAGGCCCGGCCATAGTCCTGGGCTTTAAAGGCGGCTACGGCCTGTTGGTAAAAAGCCTCTACCGGCGGTTGAGCGGAATGACTAGAACCAGAGGCTTGAGAATTAGGGTCAGAATTGGGGTCTATGGGCTGCGCCATACGCCGCTGTTAAAAGTAAAAAAACAGGAGTAGAAAGGTTCAAGCATAACCAACTATTCCCAATCTGTTTCTATTCGCTTGCGCTTAGAGATTGAATGATTGGGTTACTCAGGGAGAAACACGCTCACTGAGGAGCATCGTTGCTGCCTAGGCTAGAATCTTAGTCACAATGTTGCCCCTACCTATGATTGCCTTGAGCCTGTTTGTGGCTAGTTTTCTGGCCTGGTTTCTCAGCATGCTGGCGGGGGGCGGTAGCCCGTTTATTCTAATCCCAATGATTTCGCTGCTGCTGGGCACGCAGGCTGTAGCACCCGTTATTACCACCGGGCTGTTGATTGGTAATGCGCATCGAGGTTTGGTATTTAGAGACCATATTGATTGGAGCGTGACCGCCTGGTATGTGCCTGGGGCCATTGTAGGCGCGCTCCTAGGCTCCTATGGGCTAACTCAAATCCATCTAGAGGGGCTGCAGCTGCTGTTGGGAGCAGGGCTGCTGGTCATGGTCGTCAACTACCTACTGCCTGGCAAAGAAAACCAATTTACGATCAAGGCATGGTACTTTTTGCCGCTGTCTTTGGTAAACGCGGTTGGGTCTGCGCTGATTGGCAGCACTGGCCCAGTCATGAACCCGCTGTACCTAAACTACGGGCTAGAGAAAGAGGCCATGATTGCCACCAAAGCCTTTAATAAGACCGTGCTGCATCTAGTTAAGCTAATGGCCTACGCCGCTTTTGGCAGCCTGAGTGGGGAGTACTTAACCTACGGTTTAGTGATTGGTCTGGGGGCTATACCGGCCAACTGGCTGGGCAAGCAGGTATTAGCAAAAATGTCGGCCCAGCAGTTTCGACAGCTAGTGTTTGCCTTTATCGCCGTCAGTGGCGTGGCCATAATCTGGCAGCAGCGTCATTTCCTAACCGTTTGGTTTATGTAATCCTGGTTTTTGTGGATTCAAGCATGGGCTTGCCCTAGGTCTATGCTTGGGATGCAGCTTGAGGCTGTGGAGTGGCGACAGGTTCATCAAGGCCGAGCAGGGTTTCGACTAAACCATAAAGGTCAATTTCATTGGCTCCGGCAAGCTGACGATCTTTGAGGTCAGTCAGTCCTCGGGCCAGCTCTGGAGCCCGAGTTTTGTAATCGCGGTGGGCGGTAAGCATGTCTTCAAAAATAGACTGCTCAATTTCAACTCGATTTTGGCCTTCGCTCAAGGGTGTTTGGTAGCCCACTGCCTCTACGTCGTATTTGATTAGTACTACCAGCGCATGGCTGGCCGCTTTAATCGCCGCCTGAAGGCGGCGAGTGTCTAGCTCCAGGCGATCGAAGCCTACCTGACCGGTTATTTTTAGTTGTAGGATAGGGGCTATGTCGCCCTGATGCTCGGCGGCGGCCGCGATCGCCTTATCCATTGCCATTTGGGTTAGCTGATCTAGGCTCTCCTGCCCTTTCGCTACTAGCTCTAGACGCACCATAGGACGCTGAAAGTAGTCGGTTTGCAGCTGTGCATCAACGCCCTGAGGCGACAGTTCTACCAGGTAAGCGCCTCGCTGGAAGCGGCTTTCTTCGACGTTGTTAGCCTCTAGCGAGCCAGGGTTAAACACCCAGTTCTCGGCGGTGTAGTTTTTATGGATGTGGCCCAGAGCCAGGTAGTCTACCCCGGCCTCTTTCAGCGGTAGCAGTTCGGTGTAGCGCAGTGCCCCAGCGTAGCGAGCGATCTGCCCCTCCAGACCGTGGTGAAAGAGTAGAACCGTGTGGTCAGGACCAGCAGGGAGTTCTCTAATTGCCCCCGCCAGCAGCTCAATGGCGCGGGGGGCGGTGGCTCCGTACCAGCTCGAACCTACGACGCGCACCCCGCAGGGCAAGTCGATATATCCCCCAGAGCGAGTGACTTCGTCCCAGGGGAGCAGGCGATTTTCTGCATCGGCACCGTCGTTGGGTTCGAGCAGCTTGAGTAAATCCCACTCAGAAAGGTACTTGAGCCAGCTGGTGCGGGTGCCGTAGGGGCGATTGTCGTGGTTGCCCTCGATCGCCAGCACCGGAATCCCGGCATCTTTCAGCGCTTGGAGACAGACCTGGGCCTGGTTGAGGGTGGCGGGCTTGATGCTGCGGTGCTCGAACAGATCGCCTGCGATCGCCACAAAATCTACCTTTTCCTCAATGGCATAGCGCTCCAGCACCGTCTGTAGGGCGCGAAAAAAGTCTTTAGTGCGCTCTGGAGTATCGTAACGATCAAACCCCAAATGGATATCGGCAATGTGGAGAAATTTAGCCATCCGCTTTCCTCGGGGCAATAGTCAAAGCATAGCCCAGAGGGCGATCGCAATTTGCCCAGGCTAGCGTTTATACCGGAGAAGATGACTCAGCAGCTAGCTCTTCCAGACGCTCCTGCTGGTCACGACTGATGCACGACTGAATCAGCGTATCCACATCCCCCTCAAGCACCGGGGTGAGCGTAAAGTTTTGGTTGAGGCGGTGGTCGGTAATCCGGTTATCTTTGTAATTGTAGGTGCGAATTTTTTCCGATCGCGCCCCCGTTCCCACCTGCGACTTGCGCATAGAGGACACGGCCTCCCGCTGCTCCCGGAGCTTCATGTCGTAGAGCTTGGCCCGTAAAATCTGCATCGCCCGCTCCCGGTTTTGCAGCTGCGATCGCTCTTCGGTACAAAAAATCCGAATGCCCGTTGGCTTGTGCATCAGATCGACCGCCGTTTCGACCTTATTAACGTTCTGGCCGCCAGCACCGCCCGATCGCGCCGTCGTCAGCTCAATATCCTTAGGGTCGATCTGCACCTCAACATCGTCTACCTCCGGCATAATCGCCACAGTGGCAGTGGAGGTATGGACACGTCCGCCTGCCTCAGTCACCGGAACACGCTGCACGCGGTGCACCCCAGCCTCAAATTTGAGCTTGCTGTAGACGCGATCGCCCGCAATCTCCAAAATGGCTTCTTTAAAGCCTCCCATGTCGGCGGTAGACTCACTGAGCAACTTCACTTTCCAGCCCTGCCCCTCGGCATAGCGAGAGTAGAGCCGTACCAAATCGCCCGCCCAAATGCTGGCTTCATCACCGCCAGTACCGGCGCGAATCTCCAGCATGATGTTCTTGTCATCATTGGGGTCACGGGGCAGTAGCAGAACTTTAAGGTGGGTTTCTAGTTCCGCCAGCCTTTCCTCTAGAGTGTTTACCTCTAGAGCTGCCATTTCTTTCAGCTCAGGATCGCTGCTGGCTTCCTTGTAGATTTCCCGCGCCCCCGCTAGCTCTGTCTCAGCAGCTTTCCACTCGGCATAAGTGGTCACGGTTTCTTCCAACGAGGACCGAGACTTGGCAATATGCTGAAACTCATCGGGATCCTTAGCAACGTCAGGATCAGCCATCCTCCGGGTTAGCTCGTGGAAGGTCTGCTCCACGGAGTTGAGTTTTTCAATTAAGTATGCCTCAGCCATGGTGTCCTCGTGTCTGCCGCCTAGCCAGAATATTGACTCTAAGTGCTACAGCAGAGCGGGCTAAGCGTTGTCAGCAGCCTGATCGTCAGTGGCAGTAGCTGACGTATCAGTCATACCGTATTTACGCATAAAGCGCTCCACCCGGCCCTCGGTATCGATAATTTTTTGGGTACCCGTATAAAAGGGATGATTGCCAGACCATACATCCACATGTAGCTGGGGCTTGGTAGAACCCACGGTCATAATTTCTTTGCCGTCACAAAACACCTTGGCCTCGGGGTACCAGGTGGGGTGAATATCAGACTTTGCCATAGCAATGAGTTAAAGAAACATCAACAGACGAAAAAAACATGGAGCAAAAAGCTCTGAAAAATCAAGATCCGATGTAAATCGAAATTCTTTACAGAGCAGTCTAAACCACACGTGGTAGATCTAGCGCTTCGAGAACTGAGGGGCTTTACGGGCTTTCTTCAGACCGTACTTACGCCGCTCCTTGGCGCGGGGGTCACGGGTGAGGTAGCCCTCAACCTTTAGCGGCTTGCGATTTTCAGGATCCAGCTCACAGAGTGCTCGGGCTACACCAAGGCGAATAGCATCAGCCTGGCCGGTTAGCCCGCCACCTTTAACGTTAACCAAAACGTCGTAGGAGTTTTCCAGACCGAGCACCTCTAGGGGAGCCTTAGTGGCATTCAGGTAAGCCGGGTTGAACTGCAGATAGTCGTCACCAGGGCGCTTATTGATGACCAACTGGCCGCTACCAGGTATCAAGCGCACTCGGGCAATAGATGTCTTGCGGCGACCGGTGCCCCAGTACACAGCCTGTTGAGATTGATCGGTGGCCTGCATTACTTCGCTTCTCCAGGAATGGTGTGGACAACATGAATTTCAGGGTTTTGGGCCTGGTGGGGATGCTCTGATCCGGCGTACACCTTGAGCTTGGTGAACTGCTTACGGCCCAGGGAATTTTTTGGCAGCATGCCCTTCACCGCCTGCTCAATGATGCGCTCAGGAATACGGGCCTGGAGCTTTTCAAAAGTCTCTACTTTCATGCCGCCGGGACGGCCGGAGTGGCGGCGATAGAGTTTGGTGCTGGCCTTGCGACCGGTAACCATCACTTTCTCAGCATTAACCACAATAACGAAATCACCAGTATCCATGTGAGGCGTGAAGGTGGGTTTGTTCTTGCCGCGCAGAATAGTGGCAATTTCCGTGGCCAGCCGTCCCAGCCGCTGACCTTCAGCGTCGATCACGTGCCACTGCCTCTGTACAGAATCGTGGGGTGGAATGTAGGTCTTAGTAGTCATAGCGCTTGAGCTGCCTTTCTTGGATAAACCACACAAATGAAACAAACAATTTAAACAAACCTGAACCAGCTTCAGGCCGCCGCCGCCCCCCAGAAAAAGTGAGGCTGGGTGTCAAACCATACCTCCGGAGCAAAGGGAGTATCGTCGTAGCCGACCCGGAGTAGACACAATCCCTGGGCTGGAGCAGCATACTTGACGCGGTGACGCTGACGCTGCTGCCAAAGCTGGCCAAACTCTGCCGGAGATAACTCTCCACTCCCCACCTTCACCATCAGGCCCATGATTAGCCGTACCATGCCGTACAAAAAGCCCTTAGCCTGAAGCTCAACGGTAAGGAAGGTATCCTGACGGCGGCATTCAACAGCCTGAAGGTCAACCCAGGAGTGGCTTTTGCCCGAGCGCGCCCGATGGAAAGCAGTCATATCGTGGTGGCCAACCATAGCATCCAGCGCCGTTTGAATCTTGCCCTGATCTAAATATTGGCGGTAGTAATGCCACACAAAGGGGCGCACAAACAGGTTGGGCCTCTGCCCGGTGTAAAGGGTGTAGCGATAGCGCCGCCAGCAGGCCGAAAACTGGGCATGCCAGGTATCAGGTACCGTCGCTGATGCCCGAATTAGGACGTCGTCAGACAGTCGGGCGTTGAGCACATCGGCCCAGCGGTGTGACGGAATGAAACTTGGTGCATCGAAGTGAGCCATCTGAGCCGCCGCATGGACACCAGTGTCGGTACGTCCTGCGCCGCTGAGTCGAACATCATAGCCCAACACCGAGCGAATCGCGGCCTCAATCTCGCCCTGTACGGTACGAGCATTGGGCTGCCACTGCCAGCCGTGTAGATGAGTGCCTACGTACTGCACCACCAAAGCAACCCGCTGAGTCGCCTGGGCAAACTCGACGGGCTGGCTCTCCAGACTGCGCTGTATGGGTGATGACTTCTCCATGGGGCACGGACAGGGAGGGACACGAACAGTGGACTAACGGATAGAGGAGGTAAAGTAAGCAAATTTTAAGAAATGCTTAAGTCAGCTCAATGATGGCCATTTCGGAGTTGTCGCCACGACGACGAACGGTTTTGACAACGCGGGTATAGCCACCTTGGCGATCGCCGTAGCGCTCACCAGCTTGACTAAATAGGGCATGGACAAGCTGCTTGTCGTAAATGTATCCCAAAGCCTGCCGACGGGCCGAAAGCGAGCCATCCTTGGCCAGAGTAATCATGCGGTCAGCCTCCTCGCGCACCGCTTTAGCCCGAGTTTTGGTGGTCGTAATTCGACCGTGACGGATTAGCTCCGTGGTCAGGGAGCGAAGCAGAGCTTTACGCTGGTCTGCGGGCTTCCCGAGTTGATGAACGCGACAACGGTGACGCATGGTACTGAACTCAGATGAACAACAAAGTTAAAAGCAACACTGGGAATCAGAGGAGGTTAGGGGTGGTTCCTAGATCGATCCTCGTCTTAAGCCGTTTTCGAAGCCTTTTCCAAGGGCAGGGTAATCCCTAAACGCTCCTGGAGAGCTTCGATAACCTCTTCAGCAGACTTTTGGCCGAAATTTTTGATCTCCAACAGGTCTTCCTGGCTGAAGTCCAGCAAATCCGCCACCGAGTTGATCTGGGCGCGTTTCAGGCAGTTGTAGGCCCGCACCGAAAGCCGCAGCTCTTCAATGGGAATCTGATTGTTCGGGTCTTCTTCCTTAACCTCTTCGTCAAACTTAGGCTCAAGGGTGACGTCTTTTAGCGGTACAAAAAGACTGACCAGAATATCGGCGGCCTGACTCATCGCCTGCTGAGGAGTGATACTACCGTTGGTCCAGATATCCATAATTAGCTGGTCACGCTGCATGGAGCCAGAGACAACTACCTCCTCAACGGTGTAGTTGACCTTCTTGACTGGCATAAATACTGAATCAATCTGAATAAAGTCCAGTGCAGTAGCGTCATCCTTGCTGCGCTGGACAGCCCGGTATCCCTGACCCCGCTCAATTCTGAACTCCATCTCCAGGGTGTGGCCATCGGCAACGGTAGCCACATACTGCTCAGGATTAACTACTTCCACTTCGGAGGGCAACTCAAAGTGTCCAGCGGTGACTCGGGCTGGCCCTTGAACCAGAAGACGACCGATTTGAGGCTGACTAGAATAGCTCCGCAGCGCAATCTCCTTCATGTTTAGGAGAATGTCGAGGACATCTTCTCGAACCCCAACAATAGTGGAAAACTCATGGGTGGCACCAGCAATTCTAACAGCTGTAACCGCAATGCCCTCCAGGTTAGAGAGCAACACTCGCCGTAGGGCATTGCCTACGGTGGTTCCCTGGCTACGCTCAAGGGGTTCAATTACGAACCGACCGTACTGACTCTGATCGCTTTCAACGATAGACTCTACGCAATCAACATGAAACTGTGCCAAAATCTTGCCTCCCTTAAACCTCGCAATACCCTGTCCACCGATGGAGCTATATTCTCAATACCTAAACTCGACGGCGCTTGGGTGGCCGGCAACCATTGTGGGGGATAGGAGTAACATCGCGAATTAGCGTAATTTCTAAACCTGCGCCCTGTAGGGCACGAATGGCAGTTTCGCGGCCGGCTCCGGGCCCGCTTACCATCACTTCGATCTGGCGCATGCCCTGATCCATAGCTCGTCGGGCAGCACCATCTGCTGCCGTCTGAGCTGCGAAAGGCGTACCTTTCTTAGCTCCCTTGAACCCGCTAGATCCTGCCGAAGCCCAGGAAATTGCTTCCCCCGACTGGTCGGTGATAGTCACGATGGTGTTGTTGAAGGTTGAACGAATGTGGGCTACCCCACTGGGAACGTTCTTTTTACTCTTGCGAGGTCCAGTCTTTCGGGTTGGTTTGGCCATATCGTTGTCACTAAACTCAATTCAAGGAAACTTAGATCTAAATCATTCAACTGTCGGTGAGCAGTCAAAATTAGCAAGCACCGCTAAGCAGTCAGAAAGACTCGCCACGAAGGTCAGCGAGCTTTCGTACCTCAACCACCCAACAGTGGTGAGGGGCTTCAGAAGTAGGGCTAACTCTACTTCCGCGGCGCTTTCTTCTTACCAGCAACGGTGCGACGAGTGCCGCCTCGGCGGGTGCGAGAATTAGTGCGGGTGCGTTGACCGCGAACGGGTAGCCCGGCCCGATGTCTCCTACCTCGGTAGGAGCCAATATCCATGAGCCGCTTGATGTTCATGTTCTCAAGCCGCCGCAGATCACCCTCTACCTGATAATCGCTTTCGACAGAATCCCGTAGCTTGGCCACATCGCTATCCGTCAGGTCTTTAACCCGCACATCAGGACTGACCCCAGTTTTAGCTAGGATTTCCTTAGATCGGGTTAGGCCAATACCGTAGATGTAGGTCAAGCCAATTTCAACTCGTTTGTCACGTGGTAAATCCACGCCTGCTATCCGTGCCACCTTAACTATCTCCCCCAATACTTGGTTCTAACCAAATAGCCGTAGCGGCCACTTAGCAACTTTGCTTAGCCTGTGCTGTCCAGACCCAGAGAGTCCTGTTCAACTACTAGACAGACTATCTTAGCTAACTTACTTATCTATACTGCTCAGTCATTTAGCGCATCAGCCCTTTTCAGTAGGAAAAAGCTGATGTGTCAAACTTACCCCTGCCGTTGCTTGTGCTTAGGGTTTGAGCAAATCACCATTACCCGACCACGGCGGCGGATGACACGGCACTTATCACACATCTTGCGCACAGACGCACGGACTTTCATGTCCAACTCGCACTTTACTACAGAATTGTTATGCTAGCAAACTGACGCCAACCCGTCAATCACAAATTTTGACTCGTGCCACGGGTGTGGATATCTCGCTGCGCTTAACGGGTGACAACGCACCTAAAGCGCTTGCTGCATCAGAGATAGAGCATAGAAACCTCGCTGAAAATAGCGCTGTTTGTGGGGTTTAAGTGCTATCAGTTGGAGCGCCCAGTCGGCCCATAAT
>JBARVV010000098.1:0-40869 GCA_049646445.1 Nodosilinea sp.
ATTATGGGCCGACTGGGCGCTCCAACTGATAGCACTTAAACCCCACAAACAGCGCTAT
This sequence comes from Nodosilinea sp., assembly GCA_049646445.1. Lineage (GTDB taxonomy): Bacteria > Cyanobacteriota > Cyanobacteriia > Phormidesmidales > Phormidesmidaceae > Nodosilinea. The sequence continues at coordinate 59 of JBARVV010000098.1, forward strand.
TTTCAGCGAGGTTTCTATGCTCTATCTCTGATGCAGCAAGCGCTTTAGGTGCGTTGTCACCCGTTAAGGTGCTGCCCCCTAGTCTTGTGGGAGTCGGGCTTGGCAATGCTGATTCTCCAAGTATCTGGGTCAGAAATGATGACCCGCCCTAAATTTTGGCAGGAACCCCAGCGTAGGAGGGTTCGACGGCGGCGAGCTGGCTAACTAGTGCAGTGATAGTTTCGGGGTTGGCGGCTTTTTGAGACGTAGATAGCAGCTCGCGACCCAGTACGGTGCAGCCCAGGTGGGAAAGCTGTAGGCGCATGGCCACCAGCACCTTTTGACCACCGCCGCCGCTGTGGGTAGCCAGAGCCACGGGCCGACTGTTGAACAGGGCGCGAAAGTCGTCGGTGCTGACCGACAGCCAGGCGATCGCATTGCTCACTACCGGCGGAATCGAGCCGTTGTATTCCGGTGCGCAAATCACGAGGCCCTTGTGTTGCCTCAGCGCCTGGGCCAGCTTGGTTAAACCGTCGCCAGCGCCGTTGGTCTTGTCGAGCGAGTTATACAGCGGTATTTGTAGGTCGGGCAGACTCATCACCTCTGCGGCTAAGCCCTGGCTGGTCGCTTCGGCTTCAAAAGCATGGGCTAGTTCCAGGTTGTTGCCGTTGGTGGCAGATAAGATCAGCATTGTGTTCAAAAGGTGATGGGTGGCGGGTCGCGCTTTTAATCTACCACCGCCGTCAGGTTTCTTCATCGGTTTAGGGGTGAGTCGGCCCGCCGTTAGAATGGCAGAGCGTAGATGCCCGGCAGCGATGAGGTTTGGTCTTCAGGGTCGCAACTTGATGGCTCATACGTATAGCGAAAAGACGGCGATCGCCGTCGAAACCAAAATTAGAGTCGATTACTTTCCTCTGCTCGACGAACTCTACAGGCTGTCTAAGACCAAGCTGGAGATAACCAGATAATGCTCTACGGTCTTTTAAGCAGCGACCTGCACCACATTACCGATGCCCTGGGCCAATTTAATGAAATTGACCAGGCTGTACTGTTCGGTTCTCGCGCCAAGGGCAACTACAAACAGGGATCGGATGTGGATTTAGCGTTGAAGGGCGATCGCATTACCCACCGCACCGTCGCTGCTCTGGCTGACTGCCTCAACGAAGATAAGCCGCTGCCCTATTTTTTTTGATGTAGTCCACTACGAAGCCATCGACGAGCCGCGCCTAGTCGAGCACATCGATCGCATCGGCATCGTCATTTTTCAGCGGGTGTCGTACTGTCCCAAATAGTGCTCAACGCGCTGGCGGGTGTCGGCGATCGCGAGTCCCTGGCTCCAGTATTCGACCATGGCGTGGCCAAAGGCCCAGGCGGCGCGATCGGGCCGGTCGTTGTGGTCGAGCAGCAGCGGCCAGAGAGCAAGTAGGTCTAACTGGACCTTCTCGGGGCCGATCACCTTAAACAGGTCGTAGGCCAGCTGGAGCTTGCCCAGCACCACGGGCAGCTGCTCGACTGGAATTTGCTCGGCCAGCAGGTAGGCCAGGGCTGGGGAGCCGGTGGTGAGGGTGGCGAGAAATTTCAGCACCGGGCTTTTGAGAAAAGCGGTGACCCCCTGGGTCGTGCTCATCTGTAAGCGGTAGCGATTGATCAGGCGGGCCGAAGCCGTGATCTTGGTTTCGCGATCGCGCAAAAATCGGGCCAGCCGCAGCTCCTTGGCCGGGTCGATCAGCTCGATCAGTGCGGTGGATAGGGCATCGGTATTCCAGGCGGGGCGATCGCCGTCGCGCGTAACCAGGGGCAAAATGCGATCGCACAGTTCTCCCAGCTGTTCCTGCCGGTAGCGGGTAGCTTCGCGAATAGAAACTTCCTTGGGGCGATCGCCCCACTGCCAGTCGTAGGGGGGCTGCCATTCCCGCAGCGGTCGCAGCCGATCCACCTGCGTCAGGGTCGTAATCGCGGGCAGGTCGGGCACCTCCTCACGCATGTCGCGCAGCAGGTCGGCATCCATTTGCAGGGCCGGGTCGAGGGCCGGGGTGACCAGCAGCAGCAGGTCGGCCTCGCGGGCGCAGTCGAGCAGCTGGTCGCGGTAGTCGGCCCTATTCACCTGCTCGTAACCGGGCGAATCCCACAGGGTCAAGGTTTCGCCTCCGTCGCCCTGCCAGCGGTAGGTGCTGATTTCGTCGGTGCTCGGCAGCACATCGACCTCGGCCAAATCGGCGTCGAACAGCGTATTGATCACGCTGCTCTTGCCCGCCCCGGTGCGCCCCACCAGCAGAATGTTGACGGGCTTGGTGGCTACCGCCTCCACGGGCTCGGCCTGGTCGAGAATCTCCCGCAGGGTTTGAGTCTGGGCTGTCGGCAAGGGCTTGGCCGGGCCTGGCATTGTAGGTAGCTCGCCACCGTAGAGGGCTACCGATTGGCGGTACAGGTTCCGCAGGGTGGCCTCCCGCAGCAGAGCATTTAAATTGCCCAAGAGCTGCTGATTGGCCAGGTTATTCGTCGGCTCGCTCAGGGTGCGGGCGGCGGCGGCAGCGGGGTTGATCAACCACTGCGCCCAGTTCCACGCCTGCCACAGCTTGCGGGCCGAGGGCTCGACCTGGCGGTAGACCTCGTAGCCCTGCACCGCCTGGCCCACAGTCACCTGGCCCAGTACGGGGGTCAGGGTCTCAATCCAGCGATCGACATCATCTACGGTGCCGCGCAGCAGGCCGTAGGCATCGGGCAGGTAAATATTCAGCAGCGGGTACTTCACATCGGGGTGGTAAGTATGGGCCACCGCCGTTACCACCTCGCGGCAGCGCTCCCAAAAGGGGTTCCAGTCTTCCCATACCGGCGGGTCTTGCTGGGCAGCCGTGAGAATATCCTCTAAAGCCGTAGCCGCCGATTTGCCAACCGGAAGAACGACAGGCTGCTCGGCCTCTGCCACCGCATCTAGCTCCTGCTGAGCCTGCTCTAGAGCCTCTTCCATCTGCTTAAACACGGGCTTGGTCCAGTTGGCCAGCAATCCCCGCCACAGCACCAGCATTAAAACAATTACGCCCCAAATCCAGTTCAGACCCCAGTCGTGGATTTGCACCCCCGCTGCGGTCAAAATGAATCCGGCGATCGCCACCAGAGGCAGCGCCAGCACCGCCCACTGCCAGGGTTTAAGTCGCACCATTGGTTAGCCCCGCCTACAGTCAACGCCTTTAGTGTAAGCAGGGTTGACTCAAAGCCAAGGCACAGATAACCGAACGCGAGCCGGGAGATTTTGGATTTTGAATTTTGGCTATGCTGCCTCAGGAACGCAACCAACTCATCGACCCATCCACTCCCTAAGCAGGCTGGGCCATGGGCAGGGTTTCGGAACTGCGATCGCCCTCCCCCTGCTCAACTGCTCGATCCTTCACTAGCAAAGGCTTGCGGCCATAGCTCAGCTGATTGAGCCAAAACACGTCTTCGGTACGCACCGCCTCAAACCCCGCATAGCCCAGCCAGGCGTCTAAATTGCCCTGCCCATAGTCGTGAATAAACGGCTCCTCAAAAATGTTGCTGAGCCAGTCGGCAGCCCGCAGCGTACGCTGGTTGCCGTCAAGCACCAGCATTTGCCCACCGGGGGTCAGCAGCCGAAATGCTTCTGACAAAATCGTTTTGGCTACCGCTGGCGGCGTTTCGTGGAACAGCAGCGTGGCGCACACCACGTCAAACGAAGCCGCTGGCAACCCGGTAGCCATCGCGTTGCCGTGGCGAAACGCCACATCCACTGCCGCCGCCTGGGCCTTGTCATTAGCCATCACCAGCATCTGAGGCGACAGGTCGAGGCCAATTACCTCAGCATTGGGAAAACGGCGCTTTAGCATCAGCGTAGTGGTGCCCGTGCCACAGCCCAGGTCTAAAATCCGCCGTGGTTCGCCACTGATAGCATTGACTAGGCTTTCGCGCACCCAGGTTTCGCCGGGGGGCAGCACGTACTGGGTAATCGGGTCGTAGGTGAGGGCGGCATCTACATTTAGATAGCCGTTTTTAATGCCGTGGAAGTTGCTGATTTTGTAATAGTTGGGGTACACCACCTGGGGGTTGGTAAACTGGGCAACTCCAGCCTCCCAGTCGATGCGATCGCGCAGGCGCAGCAGGGCGTCGCGATCGACCAGGTGCGAAAAGAGCGGAGCCAAAAATTGCTCAAACAGGGTTTTAGACTGGGATGCCATAAGTAACTACCAACGCTGAGCGAACTCACCTCAGCCTAGCAACTTCGTTTCTCTCTGGCCAGAAAAAATTAGCATTTAAACGTTGCAAATCACTAGCGAGGCCTTCCCCCTCAGCCGGTCGATTTCCCCGCCTATATTTCATAATTAAGCCAGCCATAATTAAGCCAGCACCATTACCAAGAGAGGCAGACCGTGAGCGAGGAGACTGTCAGCGTAGAAACAGCCACCAGCATCGAACAATCGCTGCTAGAGCAGGTGCGCGCCCTCACCCCAGCCCAGCAGCAGACTGTCCTAGACTTCGCCGCCTTTCTCCGTCAGCAAGCGCCCGCAGCGGCCAAAGAGCGCATTCCTGGCCTGCACCCAGGAGCATTCGTTATCAGTGACGACTTTGACGACCCTCTGCCAGACAGTTTTTGGCTGGGCGAAGAATGAAACTCTTGCTCGATACTCACACTTTCATATGGTGGGACAGCAATCCAGCCAAGCTTTCAGAGAGGGTACTCACTCTCCTTGGAGACCCCGATAGTCAAGTCCTATTGAGTCTTGCCAGTCTGTGGGAAATCCAGATCAAGGGCCAACTCGGTAAATTAACGCTCAGGGATAATCTTGCTGATATTGTTCAGCAGCAGCAAAATGAGAACGGCATTATCCTCCTGCCGATTGAGTTTTCCCATATCCTGGCTCTCAACCAACTGCCTCTGCACCACAGAGATCCTTTCGATCGCCTGCTGATTGCCCAAAGCCGAATTGAGGCGGCGGCGATCGCCACTCGCGACCCGCTTTTTTAGCGCTATACCTGCCAAACTACCTGGTAGCCACTCAACGGCAGCGGTAGGATGGGCCAAGTTAAAGGCGTCACAGCACCGCTGGAGGGGCATGGCATCTGAGCAATTCTTTGCGGTACCGGGCTACAGCCTGCGATCGGGCTCAACCCTCGATCGCGCCACCGTGGTCAAGTTCATGGAGCGCACCTACACCGAGCTTGACCCTCACCAGCCCATTGGCCACCTGGCCGCTACGGTCGATCGCTACCTGGGCCGAGAAACACCCCTCTGGTGGGTCAACCCAGTCGATAGTGCCGCTGCGATCGCTGGACTTTGGTTGGGTCAGGCCACCGACCAGCGCAGCGGCGTTTTGCACCCCTACGTACTGCTGCTATATGTAACTCCTGACCATCGACGGCACGGCATTGCCACAGCCCTGCTGACGGTGGCGCACCACTGGGCTATGCAGCAGGGGCACCAGCAAATTAGCCTGCAGGTGTTTAGCGACAACCGGGCCGCCCAGGCGCTCTACGCCAGCTTGGGCTACCAGCCCGAGGCAGTCCTGATGAAGAAGGAGTTGCCTGAGCAGCGCGCGCAAAGAAACTAACGTTTGTGGGACTTAGACTTTGCGCTGTTGGCCCAGAGGCAGCAGGCGATCGCCGCCGCTAGCCACTGGGGTCAAGCATCACCTAGCGCTGATACCAGGCGGCCAGGGCCAGGGCCAGGGCATCGGCAGCATCGTCGGGGCGGGGAATGCGATCTAAGCCCAGTTCGCGGGCTACCGCTTCCTGTACTTCGACTTTTTCAGCATTGCCGTAGCCGGTCAGAGCCTGCTTGACCTGGGCGGGGGTAAACTCGACGTAAGGCAGGCTGTGCTGGGCGAGCACCAGCATCACCACTCCCCGCGCCTGGGCCACCAAAATGGTGTTGGCCATGCGGTAGAAAAAGAATTTCTCAATCACCACCAGGTCAGGCTTGTACTGCTCTAGCAGACTGTGCAGGTCGGTGTAGATGGTGCAGAGGCGATCGCCCACCGGAGTCCTGGCCGGGGTCTCGATTACGCCAAAATCGATCACCGATACGCCCTCTTGCATACCTAGAGCAGGGGCCGCATCCGGCGACAACCCTTCGATGATCCCAAAACCCAGAATCGCCAGCCCTGGGTCAAGGCCAAAAATGCGCTGACCCACGGCGATCGCTAGCGCGCCCCCACAGGTTGCCGACCGTTCATCGCCGCCTCATCGGGGTCGGCCAGGCCAAACACCTTACAGAACACTTTCTCGACCTTGTAGCCCGAGTCGATGGTCTCCAGGGGGTCTTTGCGCAGGCGGTGGCGCAGACAGAGCACAATCACCCGCTTGATGTCGTCGAGGGTGACTTCGGTGCGGCCCTCGTAGGCGGCGATCGCCTTGGCGGCGCGGTTGGTGACAATATCGCCCCGCAGCCCGTCCACATCTAGCTCGGCGCAGACTTCAGAAATACGCACCCGGTCGTCATGATCTAGATTGACCGAGGGCAGCCGCTTTTGGGCCTCGACCAGCTTGGCCTGGAGCGCTTCCTGATCGCTCTGGTGCTTGGTTAGGTAGGCGGCAGGGTCGGCGTCAAACTCGGAGCGCTGCTCCACAATCTGGACGCGCAGTTCGGGGTCGCGCACGGTGCGAATTTCGGCGTGCATGCCAAAGCGATCGAGCAGCTGGGGCCGCAGTTCTCCTTCTTCCGGGTTGCCCGAGCCAACCAGTACAAACTGGGCCGGGTGGCGAATGGAGATGCCTTCCCGCTCCACAGTGTTCCAGCCCGAGGCGGCAGAGTCGAGCAGCACATCGACCAGGTGATCGTCGAGCAGGTTGACTTCATCGACGTAGAGAATGCCGCGATTGGCCTTGGCCAACAGGCCCGGCTCAAAGGCTTTGACGCCCTCAGACAGGGCTTTTTCAATGTCGATGGTGCCGCAGACCCGGTCTTCGGTGGCCCCCAGGGGCAGGTCAACCATGGGCACTTTTTTCAGCGCTACGGGCATGTCGTCGGTGCCGCGCTCGGCCCATACATCGCGATCCTGGGGCGAGCGGCTAAAGGGGTCGTCGGCCACGACCTCGATTTCGGGCAGCAGGTCGGCCAGGGCGCGAATGGTGGTGGATTTGCCGGTGCCGCGATCGCCCATGATCATCACGCCGCCAATTTTGGGATCGATGACGTTGAGCAGCAGGGCCAGCTTCATGTCGTCTTGGCCAATCACAGCGGTGAAGGGAAATACCGCGCGGCGGGCGGGGGCAAAGGAGGCCGAAGGGGTCGCAACAGTAGAATTCACAGGCGTTTCAAAGATGACGGCAAAATTTTAGAATGACTTCCATTGTGCCATAGTCCTTACCTTCATTCGGCTGAAACTAGCTGAAGACAGTGATTCTAACGGCAAGGGCTACACTGCGATTGCGCCATAGATCTCCCCTCGCCACTGCATTAGAGAGCGATTAGGTCTTAAGAGCCATGACCCAGAGATTTAATCGAAAAACAATCCGCGTCGTTGCGGACGAACTCGTGGACGCCGAGCAGCTGCGCCTGGATATCTTCACTACTGCGAGCTGGGTCGGTGGGTAGAAACGTCGAGAGGAAACTCTTCTCGTGGAGGTATCGGGACAGCAAGGCTTTGGGTTACCGTTTTAACCTTGCCTGAAAAAGCGCGATCGGGAACGGTTGTGCTCATAAGTACACATAAACTAGTGCCAATGCACCTGTGCTGTTCTGGCGATGGTGTGATTCGGGTGTGAGGCGGCTCAGCATTCCTTAAAATTTTTGGGGTGTTTATTGGCGGTTAAAGCGATCGACTTACAGTCTCTTTAAACCAAATTCAAGTCCAGAGGTGGAGGTTTACTGGTAGGGAACCTGCAAATCCCGAGCTGGACTTGGTATGGCGAAGCAAAAGCCCTCTCTTTTTTTGAATGGAGGTTTATGCCATGGACGGGTGCACAGTCAAAGATCTAACGGTTTACAGCAAGCACAACTGCCTTCAGTTTGGTCCTTGCTTAGCCGACAGCGACGACGACCTAGCCCTCTCAATCGTGCGAATCTAGCGGAGCGGTTAGCGAAAATACCCATGGCGACTCGATTGTTTTCTCTGGTGCTTTCTTTGCCCCTTTCCCCAACGCGGGCCGTGGCGCTACTGTTGGCGACAGCGACGGTTTACCCAGCGATAGCAGAACGACTGCTGGCCCAAACCGCTGGCCAGCTGCCGCCATCCATTACAGTGCCTACCCAGCTACCGACAGATACGGTGCTGCGGGTTGACGGCTCCAGCAGTATGGTGATCGCGAATGAGGCTCTGCGCGATCGCTTTCTTGCCCGTTTTCCCAATGCCTCGGTAGAGCTGGGAACCAGCAGCACCCATGAGGCTGTGCATGCATTGATCAATGGAGACCTCGATATTGTGGCGGCAGGGCGGCCGCTAACCGCTGCCGAACGCAGCCAGGGCCTGATAGAAGTGCCTATCGAGCGCGAAAAAATTGCCATCATCATCAGCCCGCAGAACCCCTTTGATGGCATCCTCAGTCTTGAGCAGTTTGCCCGCATATTTCACGGCGATATTGCCGACTGGGCTGAGGTGGGCGATGGCGATGGCCCCATTCGCGTCATCGATCGCCCCGACTTTAGCGATACTCGCCTGGCCCTGAGTCGGTACCCCGCCTTTGCCGACGCTCCCTTTGCCACCGGAGCCACCGCCGACCCCGTTTCCGACGATGACACCGACGCCGTGGTAGACGCCCTGGGCGCTAATGGCATTGGCTACGCCGTCGCCTCGCAGGTGCAGGGGCGCAGCGATGTGCGCGTTTTAGCGATCAACCAAACCCTGCCCGAAGACCCGCGCTACCCCTACTCCCAGTCCCAGATCTACGTCTACAACGTTCAAAATTTGACTCCGGCAGCGCTGGCATTCCTCGGCCTGGCAACCACGGCCCCGGATCCGGAGAGCGACGAGGCGGCGGCAGCAGCGGCTACGCCAGCCCCTCCTGCAGCGACCCCAGCCCCTTCCTCAACCTCCGATTCAGGTGCCGGGCTAGAACCCGTCGTCGCCGCCGCTGAAACCACTCCATCAGGGCGATTTCCCTGGTGGCTGCTGGCCATCCCCCTTTTGGGCGGGCTGCTGTGGTGGTGGCTGAAGAATAAACGGGGGCCGATCGCGCTTCCTGCCCCCGCGATCGCTGACGCCGATCGCCCCAGCCGCATTGTGCTTACCCCGCACAACGCTCGCCGCGTCTATGCCGACTGGGAAATACCCGATCGGGTTCGAGCCGAGGCCCGCGATCGCGGCGGGCGCGACCTAATGCTGCGCCTGTTTGACGTCAGCGATCGCGATGCCGATCGCCCCTCACTGACCTACATTGATCAGTACCCGGTCAGCGAAGACCGGCAAGACCTGCCCCTGCCCATTCCCCAGGGCGATCGCGACTATCAGGTCGAGCTGGGCTATATGACGATCGAAAACCACTGGCTACCCCTGGCCAAGTCTGAGCCGGTGCGGGTGCTAGCCGATCCCCCCGAGCGCAGCTACGGATCCAGCTAGGCCTAACACGACTACCGCGCCCGCCAAACGGTGCGCCTTTTTTTAGCGATACCTTTCTTGAAAACAACGCCAGCGCCGTCACCCTATCGGTCATTCGTGTTGCAGGTCACATTCCGTCACAATCTTTCCCGATCCCCCTTGTCAAGCGGTACCCTCAGGCTCACACTGTAAATGTGAAACAGGCCAGTTTGTGGGGCTTACCGAGGGAAACTTGTGAAATCAGTTCTGGCTATTATTTTAGGTGGCGGTGCCGGCACTCGCCTTTATCCACTGACCAAATTTCGGGCCAAGCCAGCGGTTTCGTTAGCGGGCAAATACCGTCTAATTGATATTCCCGTCAGTAACTGCATCAACTCAGAAATCAACAAAATTTATGTGCTAACCCAGTTCAACTCCGCTTCGTTGAATCGGCACATTGGCCGCGCCTACCAGTTTTCGCAGTTTACCGAGGGCTTCGTAGAAGTACTGGCGGCCCAGCAGACCCCTGATAGCCCTAGCTGGTTCCAGGGCACCGCCGACGCCGTGCGTAAATATCTCTGGATATTCGACTCGTGGGACGTCGAGGACTTTGTAATTCTCTCCGGGGATCATCTCTACCGCATGGACTACAGCCTGTTTGTGGATCGCCACCGGGCTACCAATGCCGACATTACCCTGTCGGTGGTGCCCATCGGCTATAAGCAAGCCTCTGACTTTGGCCTGATGAAAGTTGACGGCACCGGTCGCGTTGTTGACTTTAGCGAAAAGCCCAAGGGCGATGACCTAGAGCAAATGAAGGTTGACACCACCTCCCTGGGCCTGAGTCCAGAGCAGGCTAAGGAGAAGCCCTTTATCGCGTCGATGGGCATTTACGTATTTAAAAAGCAGGTGCTGATCGACCTGCTGCGCAAAAACCTTGACCAAACCGACTTTGGCAAAGAGATTATTCCATCTTCGTCTGCCGACTATAACGTGCAGGCCTATCTGTTCGATGGCTACTGGGAGGATATCGGAACCATTGAGGCCTTCTACGAGGCAAACCTGGCGCTGACTCAACAGCCCTACCCCGATTTCAGTTTTTATCACGAAGACGCACCCATCTATACCCGCGCCCGCTACCTGCCGCCCAACAAGCTGCAAGACTGCCAGGTCACCCAGTCGAGTATTACCGAAGGCTGCATTCTCAAAAACTGCCGCATTCACCACTCGGTCGTGGGCCTGCGCCAGCGCATCAACGCCGATTGCGTGGTCGAAGACTCGCTGTTAATGGGGGCAGACTACTACGAGCCTATGTCAGAGAGTAGCCAACATCTGACTCGCGACAAAATCCCCATGGGCATTGGCGAAGGCTCGGTGATTCGCCGCGCCATTATCGACAAAAATGCCCGCGTTGGTCGCAACGTGCAGATTGTCAACAAAGAAAATGTGCAGGAAGCCGAGCGCGAAGACCTGGGCTTCTACATTCGCAGCGGTATTGTTGTCGTGCTGAAAAATGCGGTGATTCCCGACGGTATGATCATCTAGGCATAAGGATCCGGTGACCCATCCGATCCCCGTGCCCCTGCTGCTGCTGGTGGGTATTCCCGGCAGCGGTAAGTCAACCTGGGCCAGGGAGTTTGTCTCTGTCCATCCTTGCCATCGCATCGTGTCCACAGATGCCATTCGCGCCGAACTTTACGGTGACGAGGCCGTTCAGGGTGACTGGTGGCAGATCTGGCAGCGGGTAATGGCCCAGTGGCGGCAGGGAATTGCGGCGATTCGGCGGGGAGAGCTAGAGGGAGTCATCTACGACGCCACCAATGCACGGCGACGGCAGCGGCGAGAGGCGATCGCCACTGCCCGCCAGGTGGGCTTTAACTCCATTACCCTGGGCTGGTTTGATCTGCCTTTGAGTCTGGCCCTAGAGCGCAATCGGGGGCGATCGCGGCAGGTTCCCATCAACATCATTGCTACTATGCACCGCCAGCTCCAGGGCTCACCCCCATCTGTGACCGAGGGGGTAGAGCAGGTTCTAGTTTTACAGCCCGGTTCGTATCCTAAATCACTCTTTTCCTCCTCCGACCCGCTACGCTAATGCCTAGGGATAGCGGAGCTGGCTAGGGTTTGTCGCTCCGGGGTTCGCACCACTTCAAGCCTTACTGGCTCAAGACGTTACTGGGTTTGCTATGAACGCTCGCGCCGTCGCCGCCGCTGGTTTGTGTCTGCTGCTGTTTACCGGGTGCCGTTCGACCCAAAGCCCGCCCCAAACGGAGACCGGAGCCGAGACATCTGCCGCCAGCGACGACACCCTGCGCCTGCTCTACTGGCAGGCTCCCACCATTCTCAACCCCCACTTTTCGAGCGGGTTCAAAGACGCTGAAGCCAGCCGCATTACCCTAGAGCCCCTGGCCAGCTTCGATGCCGACGGCAACATGGTGCTGTTTTTAGCCGCCGAAGAACCCAGCCTCGACAACGGCAGTGTGTCTGCCGACGGCACGTCGGTTACCTGGAAACTCAAGGAAGGTATCACCTGGTCAGACGGCACCCCTTTCACCGCCGAGGATGTGGCCTTTACCTACGAGTTCATCGTTAACCCCGAAGTGGCCACCGTCAACGCGGGCACCTACGAGCTAGTGGAGAGTGTGGAAGCGGTGGATGACACCACCGTACGAATTACCTTCAAAGAGCCAAATCCGGCCTGGTACCTGGTGTTTACCGGCACCGAGGGCATGGTGCTACCCAAGCACATGTTTGAGGCCTACAGCGGCAGCAACGGCCGCGAAGCGCCGGCCAACACCATGCCTGTGGGCACCGGCCCCTATCGGGTCACCAGCTTTACCCCCGGCGATGTGATTGTCTATGAGGCCAACCCCAACTATCGCGATGCCGATCAGCTTGCCTTTAGCCGAGTCGAACTCAAAGGTGGTGGCGATGCCACATCTGCGGCGCGGGCAGTGCTACAAACTGGCGATGTTGACTATGCCTACAACCTCCAGGTTGAGGCTGCCATTCTCGAACAGCTAGAAGCGGCTGGGCAGGGGCAAGTCGTGGCCAATTTTGGTTCGCTAGTCGAGCGGGTTATTTTCAATTTCAGCGACCCCAACCAGGCCACTGCCGACGGTGAAACCTCCAGCATCGAGTTTCCTCACCCCTTTTTCAGCGATCCGCAGGTGCGCCAGGCCTTTGATCTCGCCATCGATCGCGACACCATTGCCGACCAACTCTACGGCCCCACCGGGCAGCCTACGGCTAACTTTCTGGTCGCACCAGACCCCTTTATTTCCAGCAACACCGACTACGATTATGATCCTGACGCCGCCTCAACGCTGCTCGATGAGGCGGGCTGGGTTGACAGTAACAACAACGGCACCCGCGACAAAGACGGCCAGGAAATGGAGATCGTCTTTCAAACCTCGGTGAACCCGGTGCGCCAGAAAACCCAGGAGATTGTCAAACAATCTTTAGAGCAGCTAGGGATTGGCGTAGAGCTGAAAAATATTGATGCCAGCGTTTACTTTTCGGGCGACCCGGCTAGTCGAGAAACCCTAGAGCGCTTTTCGGCGGATCTGCAAATGTTTACCACCGGCAACACTAACCCCGACCCCGGTTCGTACCTGCAAACCTATACCTGCAATGAAATTGCCCAAAAAGCCAACAACTGGTCTGGCAGCAACTACGCCCGCTACTGCAACCCCGAGTTTGACGCCCTCTGGCAGCAGGCGGCAACTACCCTAGACCCCGAAGACCGAGCTGACCTCTTCATTCAAATGAACGACCTGCTGATTGACGAGGCGGCGGTGATGCCGATCGTGCATCGCGCCGATGCCTCAGGGGTAAGCGATCGCCTAGAGGGCATTAGCCTTACCCCCTGGGACCTCACCACCTGGAACCTGGCCGACTGGCGCAGGCCCTGACCTCCCCTGCCTCTCTAGAGCCGCTCCGCATTGCCATAGTCTGTCTAAAGCCATACAGGAACCGAACCTTTATCCCCACCCGCTCATGCCCGAAATCCGCTTTCAAATCCAATGGCCCGACGGTAGCCAAGACACCTGCTACTCTCCCTCCCTGGTGGTGAGAGATTATTTTGCCCCAGCTACCACCTATCCCTTAACCGATTTTGTGGCGCGATCGCGCACTGCCCTGACCATCGCCAGCGATCGCGTGCAGGCCAAGTACGGCATGCCCTGCGGCCTGGCCCTGGGGCAGCTGCGTCAAATCGAAGCCACCGCCAGCCGCTATGAGCACCTGCCCACCCCCACGGTGACGGTGCTCCAGTTTCTCGAATAATCGGGGCCAAGAAAAAAAATCTGGTTGATTGACAAAAGCCCCCCCAGGCCGCACTATAGAGATCGCCCAATCAAGGGCCTGTAGTTCAATTGGTTAGAGCACCGCCCTGTCACGGCGGAAGTTGCGGGTTCGAATCCCGTCAGGCCCGTTGATAAGTTAAGAAACTATTGAGGCAAGGATAACCATCCTTGCCTCAATAGTTTTGTTTTTAGGCAGTGCGGTCATTTCAGAACCGGGGGGTTAGACTATTGAAAAGCCTATCCGGTATCTGAAGATACTAGCCCTGGGCACAATCTCGCCGAGTTAAACCGTCTATGTCCCTACGTTTTTCTGGTCATCAAAAGTCCCTGCGCGCCGGGGCCGCCGCCACTGGCTTCGTCACCGTTGGCTGGGTCTTGCTGCAAAGCCTGATGCCATTACCCGCCGCCCTGGCCCAAGAGGCTGAGACTGAAGGGCTCTCCTACGGGCAGTTTTTAGAAAAAATTGAGCAGGGCGAAGTTGAACAGGTTGACCTAGACGAAACGCGAGGCATTGCCTACGTGACCCTCGATGGCGACCCCGAAGACGCAGAACCCCAGCAGGTAGCACTGTTCTCTGGGGAGCGCAACGCCGAGCTGATCCGTCGCCTGCGGGCCAACGATGTCGATGTTGAAATTCGCGATTCGTCTGGCAGCGGGGCACTGGCCTGGCTCGCGACCAACTCGCTGCTGGCGCTGATCTTAATTTTTGGTCTACTGATGCTGCTGCGGCGATCAGCGTCGGGGGCGGGCAACGCCATGAGTTTTGGTAAGTCGAAGGCTCGCTTTCAAATGGAAGCGAAGACCGGCGTGGTGTTTGACGATGTAGCGGGCATTGAAGAGGCCAAGGAAGAGCTGCAAGAGGTCGTCACCTTCCTGAAAAGCCCAGAAAAATTTACCGCCATTGGCGCGCGCATTCCTAAGGGGGTGCTGCTGATTGGCCAGCCCGGTACGGGTAAAACCCTGCTAGCCAAGGCGATCGCGGGTGAGGCCAGCGTTCCCTTCTTCAGTATTTCGGGTTCAGAATTTGTTGAAATGTTTGTCGGTGTCGGCGCATCGCGGGTGCGCGACCTGTTTCGCAAGGCCAAAGAAAACGCCCCCTGCATTGTCTTTATTGATGAAATTGATGCTGTCGGTCGCCAGCGGGGCGCGGGCATTGGCGGCGGCAACGACGAGCGCGAGCAGACCCTCAATCAGCTGCTAACCGAGATGGATGGCTTTGAGGGCAACAGCGGCATTATTGTGATTGCGGCTACCAACCGGGTCGATGTGCTCGATCTGGCCCTGCTGCGTCCGGGCCGGTTTGACCGCCAGGTAGTGGTCGATCTGCCCACCTACAAGGGGCGGCTGTCAATTTTGGAAGTTCACGCCCGCAACAAAAAAATTGAGCCAGAGGTTTCTCTGGCCGCAGTGGCGCGTCGTACCCCTGGTTTCTCGGGGGCAGAGTTGGCCAACCTGCTCAACGAGGCCGCCATTCTCACCGCCCGCCGCCGCAAAGAAGCCATGGGCATGGTCGAAATCGAAGATGCGATCGATCGCCTTACCATTGGCCTCAGCCTCACCCCGCTGCTCGACAGCAGCCGCAAGCGCATGACCGCCTACCACGAAGTGGGTCACGCCCTGCTCACTACCCTGCTGACCCACTCCGACGAACTGAATAAGGTGACGATTATTCCGCGATCGGGCGGGGTCGAAGGGTTTACCCAGTCGCTGCCCAACGAAGATATTATCGACAGCGGCCTCTACACCCGCAACTGGCTAATCGATCGCATTACCGTGGCGCTGGGGGGCTTTGCCGCCGAGGCCGAAGTCTTTGGCGACGACGAAACCACCACTGGGGCCAGCGGCGACATTCAGCAGGTCAGCAACCTGGCCCGCCAGATGGTTACCCTATACGGCATGTCTGAACTTGGTCCTGTGGCCCTAGAGAGCATGGATAATCAGGTATTTTTAGGCCGCAACCTGATGCCCCGCAACGAGGTTTCAGAAGAAATGGCCAGCAAAATCGATGCCCAGGTGCGCAGTATTGCCCTGACCGGGCTCGATCGCGCCCGCACTCTGCTGCGAGAAAACCGCGTGTTGATGGATCACCTGGTAGACGTGCTGCTAGAGCGTGAAACCGTTGATGGTGAGGAGTTTCGCCAGATTGTCAGCCAGTACACCCAAATTCCTCAAAAGTTTTTGGTTAAAGCCGGATAGGTTGCTGTTTCGGTAGCAACGCTCTGCTATCTGTTCCAAACGCTAGCCGCTCTGGCTGCACAGCACCGCTTACCCACCCAGGTAGGTGGTGCTGTGGTATTTCTCTAGGTAGTTCTTTAAAGGCCCTATCCCTCCAGAACCTTTTTGCCTAGAAAGACCCATTCCTTCAAAATCTATACCCTGCTTCTATTTCTATAGAACGATTCACAGCAGAGGGCAAAACCGGTAAAAAAGTGAAGCTCTGGCCCGCAGGTGTTGCTGTATAACGCTCATCTCGATCAGGGCCAACTTCCTTTTTGATTAGGAGACTAATAATGAAATCTTTTACTTTGGCCATGTCTTGGGTCCGCAAGGCTGCGATCGCCTTTGCCTGCGTGCTGGTGCTGTTCACCGCCACCCCCGCTGCTCTAGCTAACAGCAGCACCCCTAGCCGTCCCGACGAGGGCACCGCGCCGCTCAATGGTATCTACAACGAAGCTGAAAAGTCTATACAGCCCGAGAATGCCCTGGATGGCGACCAGATGGCCGATCGCGCCAACAAAGGCCTGAATGAAGTCCAGAAGAATGCCGATACCAGCCAAATGAAACGGCCTGACAACTCTGGACAGGCTACGGCACCGATGGAGAATATCAAGGATGCCTTGAGCAATATCGTCAATTAAGCTGCCGATTTTTAATAACCCCGACCGACGCCGTTGGTTAGGGAGTAGCACGATAAACTGAGAGAGTTTTCTGTCAGGCTCTGGCTACTCTCTCCAGCGGTATTTTTATGGCACTAGCAATCGCAGACCTGATTGCCAAACTCGAAGCCTGGGCCAACCCCGCCTGGCAAGAAGACTGGGACAACTGCGGCTGGCAGGTGCAGCCAGGAGTGCTAGACGCCCCCGCCCACGTACTGGTCTGCCTCACCCCTACCCTGGCGGTGATGGCCGAAGCCCTCAAGCTGCGCGAACAAGGCACAGCCGTAAACCTGATCTTGGCCCACCATCCGCTAATCTTTAGCCCGCTCAAGGCCGTTACCCAGGGCAACCCGGTGGGGGAGATGGTGCAGCAGGCGATCGCCCACGGCATTGGCATTTACACCGCCCACACCAACTTTGACCAGGTGCAAGACGGCACCGCCGATTTGCTAGCCCAGCTGCTGCACCTGCAAAAATCAGCCCCCGTGGTGCCGACTCAGTCCGGTATCGGCTACGGGCGAGTGGGCGATCTCAGCCCTGCCCTCAGTTTGCAAGCACTGCTAGATTTGATTCAGGCCAAGCTCTCGCCACCGCGTCTAATCTATTCCCCCGCCGCCGATTTGGCCCAAACCATTAGCCGGGTGGCGGTGCTGGGCGGCAGCGGCGCTAGCTTTATGGCGGCAGTCGCCAAAACTGGGGCACAGGCCTATCTAACCTCCGACTGCAAGTTTCACCAGTTTCAGGAAGGGCGCGATCGCAACCTTGTGCTCATCGATGCGGGCCACTACGCCACCGAACGCCCCGCCTGCGCCCGCCTGACCGAGATTGTGCAGCAGTGGGGTGCCCCCTGGGCGCAGCTTAGCCAGCAGGACGAAGACTTTCGCCAATTTTGGGGTGGCTAACCTACCTAGCTAGTCTCTGGAGATGCCCTGGCCGGGTTGTTTGCCCTGTTTGCTGACCCGGCAGAATTCCCCGACCCCATACACTGCGTGGTGCTAAATGGGTGCTACTCGGCGGTGCAGGCTGAAGCGATCGCCGAGCATGTGCCCTACGTGGTGGGCATGACCCAGTCCGTGGGCGATAGATCGCGTTTGCCGTGGGCTTTTACGATGCCCTAGGGGAGTGATGATGAGGCAATCATGAGCCAGCAAGACAAACTTTTAATTAAGAGTCTGCGAGGAACGTCGGATACCAACATCTCTTTTGTGCAGCTATGTCAGTTACTTGTTGTCCTAGGGTTTGAGGAACGCATACGAGGCAGTTACCATATATTCGCGAAAGAAGGCATAGAAGAAATCCTAAACTTACAGTCAAAACAAGGCAAAGCCAAAGCGTACCAAGTAAAGCAAGTCAGAACCATAATCTTGAAATACAAGCTAGGAGAGTGAAATGCCAATTAAGTACGAACTCATTATCTATTGGAGCGAAGACGACCAGTTCTTTGTCGTTGAAGTGCCTGAGTTGCCAGGGTGTGCTGCCGATGGCGAAAGCTATCAAGAAGCTGTCGCCAATGTTGAGGTCGTTATTCAAGAATGGATGGAAACAGCGTTAGAGCTGGGCCGTTCAATTCCAGAACCTAGAGGTCGCCTTCTATTTGCCTAGTGCTGCACTTGTTTGGCTATAGAACTTCGCTCAGCGATCGCTAGACCGCTCCGCTTTGCGTAGGGCAACAACTTTTGCCTCTTGGCCCCCTGCTTGAGGATGCGGTAGTATCGGCAATAAACCTTAAGCAGCCAGGAGGGTTGAGCTAATGTTCCATCTATACTTTGGTGGGTTTGATGTGCTTCTTTACCTGGGGGGCATCTACGCAGCCATGGCTTTCTCCAAAGCCATTTGCGATCAAATGGATGCTGCTAACGCCGCCCAGAGTATAGCCCCGGCCAATACTGTGGCCCCCATGCAGCCGATCGAGCCTCACCTGGTTGCCCCCGTCGCTAAGCGTAAAGCGGTCAGCGTCAGAGTTTCAGCCCATTAAATTTAAAGTTATACATTTAGAAACTGGCCCAGATGTCTGCTAGTAACGACAGCATTTTGAGCACAATGGTATGTGTAGGGTTGAAGGAGGGTTTTAGCAGCTAAAGCCCTGGTGCAAAGGGGCGATCGCCTTAAGATAAGGTAATTTTTCCCTCTGGTGCTCTACTTTTTGTGTTTTGTGCCAATGTAGGTAGCTGGCACAGCACTCTAACGAGCAAGCAGGGTCGATAGAATGAGGAAACAACTGGCGCGGTTTGAGCACTGGCGACGCGCATGGGCCATGGCACACCACTGGATCAACAACGCGGCTATGCTCGATTTCTTTAAATATCGAGTGGGTCAGTCGGCGTGGACTAAGCTGATTGGCCGCACCCTGATGAAGTGGCAGCAGGACGACTGCCTAGAGATGGGGGCTGCCCTAGGCTATTACGCCTTGTTTTCCCTGTTCCCAATGATTTTGGTGTCGCTGAGCATTGTTGGCTTTTTGATTGGCCCCAATACCGTCGCCTACAATGCCGTGCTCAACTTTGCCCAAGAGACCCTGCCCCCCGACGCCTTCCCCATTGTGCAGACGACGCTGATTCAGTTTCATACCGGCAGTGCTAGCGCCAGCATTGTGGGTTTTGGTATTTTGCTGTTTACCTCTAGCGGTTTTTTTGGGGCACTGAGCCGATCGTTTGACAAAATTTGGCACACCAAGCCCCGCCACCACCGCTTCGGTGGCATGGGAGAAGTGGCGTTTATCTTTTTGTGGCGGCGGTTTTTGGCGTTTTTGCTGGTGATGGGGGCGACTAGCCTCATCTTTGTGTCGCTGATCTCCAACATTGCGATCGATGCCGTTACCAAGATTTTAGAAGGCGTCAACCAGTGGGTGGTAGTAATTGGCATCGACCAGGTACAGCTGCTGTCGTGGCTGCGGCTGGGCATTTCGTTTGTGACGCTTACCCTGGTCGTCATGGTGCTTTACAAAAGCTTGCCCAGTACCCGCGTTGCCTGGCGAGACGTATGGTTAGGCTCGCTGCTAACCGCCGTGCTGTGGCTGATTTTGCAGCAGCTTATCAGTAATAGTGTGATTAGCCTGGGCAGCCAGTTTCGATCCTACGGCGTGGTCGGCGGGGTGATGGTGCTGATGCTGTGGATTTACCTGACCAGCCAAATTTTCTTTTTGGGGGGCGAGTTTACCTACGTGTACGCTCACCTGTTTGGCAGCCGCAAGGGCCAGAAAAAGCTAGCCGCTAAGGTTGGTAGCCAGTAAGTGGTTTAATTTATAGAGCAGTTACGGAGTTGGTTCAATGGCTACAGCGCAGCGCGGAGTAACAATCTGGTTTACGGGGTTGAGCGGGTCGGGTAAGTCGACCATTGCTTGCGCTCTAGAGGCCGAACTGCGTCAGCGGGGCTGCCAGCTAGAGGTGCTCGACGGCGACATTGTGCGCACCAACCTAACCAAGGGGCTGGGCTTCAGCAAGGCAGACCGGGATGAAAACATTCGCCGGATTGGCTTTGTGTCGCACCTGCTGACCCGCAATGGCGTGGTGGTCCTGGTGTCGGCGATTTCGCCCTACCGCGAGGCGAGGAATCAGGTGCGCGATCGCATTGGCGATTTTGTCGAAGTCTTTGTCGATGCCCCCCTCAATGTTTGCGAAGACCGCGACGTTAAGGGCCTCTACAAAAAGGCTCGGGCGGGCGAGATTAAGCAGTTTACCGGCATTGACGACCCCTACGAAGCCCCCCTCAACCCCGAAGTGCACTGCCACACCGACCAGCATTCCGTCGAAGAGAATGTGGCCCAGGTGATTAGCAAGCTCGAAGCGATGGGCTACCTGGCCGCAGCAGCGGTGGCCTAGTGCTCAACGGCATAGGGATTGGCCCTGAGCCAAGGACTAGAAGTCTCAGGTTCAAAGCCGAAATCCTTTGAAGAGGATTGGGAGCCGAGTTCCCCAGTCTGCTAAAGCAGACTTTTGCGATCAGCCAGGGAGTTCACTCCCTGGTGGTTGTGGCTTCCGATCCGGCTCCAGCAGATGGGTGGGGACTTCTTGGCGGGCATAGCTGACCAGGTAGTCGTGCACCAGCTGGTAGCGATCGATGGGGATATCGGGCAGCAAAAACACTAGGCCCGACCCGACCAAAATATCGAGTACCAGATCCATCTGGTCTTCCTGGTAGTCGATACCGTGCAGGCTGAGTTCTTCTTCTAGGTCTTCACGGCTTTTTTGGGGACGGTAGGGGCGGCTTTCGCGATCGATGTCGGTCAGCAGGTAAAGTACTAAGCGGGCCAGGTCGGCGTTTTCGGGGCCGCAGTCGTATACGACTGTGCCCAAAAAATTTTGCACCAGGGTTTCTTTAGGGTGGTTGCCCAGGGCACTATATTCGGCCAGGGTGTTGACATCCTGGCGCTGGAGCTGCGCCCCCACCACCTGTAGCTCAATTGGGCGCACCTCACCGATCGCGTTGGCCAAATCGGCCACCAGGCGATCGATTAGGGCGGTTTCAAGGTAGAAGTGAGCGTCGTCGGTGAGACGACGAATCAGAAACTTGGCATCGGTGGCCTTAAAATTGCCCAGGTAGTAGCGGTAGTCGCGGCTGAGAATGTCGTTATTAATAATGTCGAGGTCAAAACCGCGCTCGATTTCGAGCAGGTAGTGCAGGTAGTCTTCCCGCAGGGCCAGCACCACCTTCAGGTATGGGATATTCAAACAGTCAATTAAAAAGGCGTAGAAGTCGCGCCGCTGGGTTAGCTCTACGGCTTCGACAAAAAATTCTTCAAACTGGTCAAAAATCAGCACGACTTGCCGATAGCTCTGCTCAGTTAGGTTTTTGAGGCGCTGGGTCAGTTCAGGGCGATCGATGGGGGCCGCTGGTGGAATGCCAGCGCCTTCGGCAGCACTTTGCTGCTGAAGAGCATAGGCCAAAGCTTGGTTGACCTCGTCGGGCCAGTCGCGGTAGCCCTTGACCAGCACCGGCAGGGTCGATCGCCCCTCCGGAAATGACTTGTCTAAAGCAGGGATCAGCCCCGCATATAAAATCGAGCTTTTGCCCACCCCCGACGGCCCGTGGATCACAATCAGCGGGTAGCGAGCCTGCTCTAGCCGGTAGGTGAGATCTTCAACATCGACGTGGCGACCCGAGGCCTGAATTTCGGTGGCGAGTATGGCCTGAGGCGATCGCCCAGGGGGCGTTAAGGGATACTCCTGGGGCTGAATTTCGCCTGCCCCAATGAAGGCCCGCAGCCGAAACCGGGTGTCAACCTGGCGCTGCTTGAGCGTGACGTCAAAGGCCGCCCGGTATTTTTTCTGCTGGTAGTACTGCTTTTGCAGGGTTTGCAGAATGTTGCGGTAGAGAGTCAGATCGGTTTTGGGGTTGGTGTGGGTGCAGGCATCTTCAAGGAAGGCAATGGCGGTCTGGGGCTGGTCCTGGGCGATGTACACACGCCCCAGCAGATAGAAGTACCAGCCCCGCTGGTACTGGTTGGCCACCGCCAGCTCGGCGGCGGCAGCGGTCAAATCGTCGGGTAAGTCACTGGCTGAGGCGCTGGGAAAGTCGGCGGAGGGGGGCAGATCAGCCGTGGCTCCGGCATTGATAGCCCCTGCGATCGCCAGAATATGTAGCGCCCGCTCGGCCTGGATTTGGGCCATTGTCGCATCACCCAGAGCCAGGGCCACCTCTGCCAGGTAGCCGTGGTCGCGCGCCAAACGAGTGGGGTCTTGGCGGTGCAGGGCCAACCCTGCTTCGGCAGTGCGGGCTAGGGCCACCCAAGCCCCCAGCTTTTGCTGTACCTCGGCCAGGGCGTGGATAAACTTACCCACCAGATCGGGCTGCTGCAAGTCGCGAAATATACGCAAACAGGCCGAAAAGTGGCCTTCGGCTTTGTGCAGCATGAGATCGTACACGACCCGCTGCAGCACCGCCTGGCTGCGGCAGGTGACCCCCAGATAAAAAAGGAGGACGGCTTGTTTTTGGCGCGGCGTGGGGGGCAGGGGAGTAAGCGGGGAAGCAGGAGCGGGGGAGAGCAGGGGAGCGGGGGATGAATGGGTATTTTTTTGCCAGTAGGTCAGGCTTTGCTCGAAGTGGTAGCGGGCGACATCGAGATCGCTGCGACCCAGGGCGTCGCGGCCTTTGAGAAAATCGAGACTGGCTTTGAGCTCGCCGTTGAGGGTGGTGTGGGCTTGGGCAATGTCAACCAGGGCAAACTCTAGCTCAGTGCGCAGGGCCGACCCTGGTTGGTAGTCGAAGGCCTTAGTGTGGTGGGGGCTGTCATTCCCGAGGGTGAGCATGGTGGCGAACAGGTCATTGGTGCTGGTGTACAGCGAGTGAATCAGCTCACCGGGCGGATACTCAAAGGGAATGGGGGCGGCGGCAAAGCTTTTAAAGTCGGGGGCGTGGCGGGTGAGGCTGGACAGAGTGCGATCGCTCACCCACAGCACTACCGGAAACGGCAGCGCCTTCGGAAAAGCATTGCGGCCCAGGTTGGCAGCCTTAAACACAGCCGCGACATTTTGCACCTGCTCTAGCCCCGTCACCATGAGGGCAGCGGGGAGAACGGTTAGGGGTTTGGCGGTCAGCGACTGTAGCAGGGTGGTCACGTGGGCGGACAGCGATCGCTCCACCAAGGGCCTTTCTGCCAAAGAGGCCGTCGTTTGCAGATGGTCAACCACCAAGCGCTGCAGGCGTGAGTAGTTGCACCGGGCCAGCACCAGCGAAAAGCGGTTGGGCCGCAAGGTAATCGCCCGCTGTAGCTCTGTCAGAGCGGGCCGGTTGTGGGCCAAAATTTCGGCAGGGCTAGAACTGCTAAAGCTAGAGCCGCTTGAGCTGGCGCTACTCATGTCCGCGTCTGCTGGGCCAGCCAGCTGCGGTAGCGATCGGTTTCGGCCAGCAGCGGGTTGGGGCCAAACCAGCGGCCCTGGGCGTCGCGGTACTCGTACAAAAATAGGCTGCGCACCAAAATGTTGTAGTCTTCATCGCCCTGCACATCCTGCCGCGAGACCGCCTGCAAGAGTAAATCCCACTCCTGGTCACTGACCAGGCCCATCAGGCTGTCGCGCTCGTTGCGAATCACTGCCTCCAGGGTGGCCTGCAAAAAAGGTGGATCCTGTTTGCGCAGGCAGCCGTCCAGCAGCCGAATCAGGTTGCGCATGTGGCCACCGCTGACCTGGCAGAGGCGATCGAGGGTGGCCATTTCGTCAAAGACTTCGCCCACCGCATCAATCCGCTGGTTCACGTTTAGATCGGGGAAGGCGCGAATTAGCACCATCTGCCGCAGCAGAGCCAAGCCAGCGTCGTCGGGGTTGCCCTGGCGATCGCGCACGGGCACCATCGGCAACACCATTGGGTTGGTGCCAAACCGATTCGCCAGCCGCACCAGATCGTTGGAAAACATCAGCTCCAGCGGAATGGTGTAGACCAGGTGGCAGTCGAGCTGCTTGAGCTGCTCGCCGCGATCGACAAAAATGTACTCCGACTGCAGCCTCCCCTGGGAGCGGAGAGCGCTATCGATGCGATCGAGGTTGTCCATAATCACCACCAGGCGGTTTTTGCCCTGCTGCTGGAGGCGATCGTTAGCCGGGGTTAATAGCTCATCGTTAATGGCGGTAATAATGCTGCGGGTGCGCGGCTCTAGGTACTGGCGCAGCTGGCTGCGCATGTCGGGGCTTTGCTTGGCCGAAGCGGTAATGCTAGCTAGACCCGCCGAAAAGCTCACGTCGGAGATCTCCATCGGGGTGCGCAGGGTCTCGGCTAGGTTTTGAAACAGGTTTTGCAGATAGGTCGGTTGAGTGACAATGCCAATTTTGTCGAGGTGCTCACTGATATTGTGGGCAATGCTAAGCAAAATATCGGAGATTTCGACATCGGCCATTTCTAGGTCGCGGTCTGACTCAAAGTAGATCACCTCGTAGCTGCGCTGGGCTAGCCTACCCTGTAGACGAAACAGCTCAGTCGATTTGCCGCAGCCAATGTGGCCAGTAAACAGCTGCGTGGTGGGGCGATTGCGGGCCAGGCGGGCGATCTTGCGCTCTAGCTCCTGCACAATGTCGCCGCCGCGCACGGTCGAAAAATCGATATAGTAGCGCTTGCCCCGCAGCGGCTGAGTGGGGTCGCAGGCATCGTAAAACTGCTGTAAATCCAGCATGGGTCATGACTGTAGGGTTGCCTCCAGGGTATCGCACCGATGGTGCAGCCAGGCTTATGCCACACGCAGCACCAAGCTTACAGACATGTACAACTTTTTTGGGTAAAAAAAGCGCTCTGCGGGGAGCGATCGCGCCCATGCCCCACTCCAACAGCCTCACACGATAAGATGAGCCAGGTCAGTTACTCTCTAAACCGTCATGTCTATTTCTAAAACCGAGGCTAAGCAGCTGCTAGAGCGGATGATTTTCGACGCCACCAGCCCTCAAGATTGGGTGCAAGACGTCTGGGGACTCAGCCCGCTAATGGGCGACAGCGCCGCCAAACTGCTAGAGGCCTTCTACATTCTGATCGACTGCTGCTCCGATGAGCAGCTCGATAACCTGGTCAAAGGGCTGTATCGAGACCAGCTAGAGTTTTAGCTATCTATCACTTGAATGTTACTGAATTAAAGCTGGTGGGGCAGTGTCCACACTACCTTCGATCAAGGCTTCTGGTGATCTGCGAGGGTTAGTTTAAGCTTATTTCAGTGAAATTTATTTATCCGTTACGGTGCAAAGCCGGTTCTGAGTCAGCGGTCGATGGGGTCTGATGAACCGCATCCCGTCTGTAGCTACTAAAATCAAATGTGTCTTTACAATCAAAGCTGTCTCTACAAATCTTTTGAACAACGCTCTCTACCTGGCCCCGCCAGCTTTTGGAGTGTGAAAAGAACTGATCCCTTAGAGCTAAAGCATTTTTCTGCTTTTGATCATAGAAACTTCTGTCTGTCGCCAGCTTCAAAAGAGCGTTGAAGTATTCCTCTACATCGTCAGGAGTAACTTCCACAGCAGCATCTCTAACGACAGACAGCGCTGGGCAAACAGAGGAGGTAACAATTGGTCGCCCCACAATTACGCCCTCAGCCACAACTTTATTAAACCCTTCAACAAAGTCTTTAGTTGTTGGCACCACTACAACGTGAGAAGTGTCGTACATGTTGCGCAGTTTATCCCGCTTACAGTGACCATGCACAACAAACTGCTTGGCAATACCAGCTTTCAGCGCAGCGGCTTTGAGGCTTTCCACTTCACCACCAGTACCACAGACGTTAAAAACGCAGTTAGGTTTGACGGATATAAACTTTTTGGCAACCTCTAAAAGTACGTAAACTCCTTTACTCGTCTCCACTCTACCAGCGTACAGAACCTTAAACGTGTCAGCCTCAGAATCGTAGCTCTGGGACTTAATGTCGTTGAGGAAAGCTTTCCTGTAGGTAGGGACAAACGTCCGAATGGGACGGCTTTTACCCTTAGTAATCTCGACAATTTGGTCTTTGATATCTTCAGAAACAACGCAAATTTCTACACAGCCGTACCGAAAAAACCAGCTATTCAGCTTGTGGATAATTCGCTGTACAGCGCTAGGCCGCTTGTGTTTAGGCCACAAGGTGCAGTGGATAGTGGGAACAATCTTGATACCAAACAGAGGAAGAATACCTAAAAGAAACCAAAAGGTTCTATCTTGAGTAACAATCAAAATGTCAGTTTTGAACAAAATTGCTGAAACAATCAGCCTCAGGCCCGACCAAAACTGACCAGCGAAATAGGCAATGCTACTTCTGTACTGATGCTTCAGAGACCTAAATTCAATTTTGAAATCTTTGTCCTGGATGAGACCTTTCTTATCCCTTGCCGAAATAAGCCAAGATTTCGCATTAAATTTACTTGCTAGTTCATAGAAATGCTGAGCATAGGTGATCGCAAAGTGAGACGGATCGTCTTGACCTAAAACCCAGTGCATGTAAACGCTTGTAGCATCTACGGGACCTGAAGAATACAATATTCTCAACTTTTCGGAATTCATAGAGGTGAGCCGTTATGAATAATTTGAATACTTTTCCATTGGGTAAATAACACACTAAATAACTGCAAATAAATTGCCGCTACTTTTAGGGTTTAGCCTCTGACCCATAACTTTTAGGAAACCCACTTGCAGATTTATAACAAATTGTATATTCCAAAGCTATCTCTCGAAGTATAGATTGAGACATTGAGCTTCTGCTCAGGAAAATTTTTAAACACATCAAGGACTAAGGCAAGACTACGACTCGCCGCTTGTGGACGATAGCAACATTAGTATGAAAGTCAAAAATTTTATTGCTCAGAACAAGCACCAGAGAGAAACTACTGGTCTAGAGCTAGTTAAATTTACTTAGCTTGGGCTGCACTCTGACAATAGTATACAAAGCCGTAGAAACCGCTGTATACCTTTAGACAGGCTTTTATGGCCCTGAACGGATATTTGAAGCATGGGCCAACAGCCTATGTCTGGACTGTAGCCGTCGCTACCGTTAGAGATGGCAATGCCCTTCTAAGCAGCGGTTGCCACAGTCCTAATTGTATTAAATCGAACGTCTGCCCCTCCACTTGCTACGGGGCAGACGTCTCATCCCAAGTCCGATGTGTTTACTCCTGAGTTAGCCGGGCGAATGCCATATGCCTCAGGCATGGCTGCGCCAACGCTCCTACGGTTTGGCCTTTTGAGAATCGGGGTGGTGGGATTCGGATTGGGTATCAGAGGTTTTCTTCGCCACCTGCTGCCGGATTAGTTCAAACGTCGCTCGTATCCCCATCGCCTCACCGCCTTCAGGGCGACCAGGCAGAGTGCGCACGTTCCAGGCCATCAGGTCGAGGTGTACCCAGGCAATTTCAGGACGGGTAAACTCCTGCAAAAACAAAGCGGCGGTAATCGATCCGCCATAGGAGTTGTTAGAGATATTCGAGAGATCGGCTACGGAGCTGTCAATCATGGTTCGGTAGGGCTGGTGCAGAGGTAATTGCCATAGTGGATCATCCACCGACAAGCCGCAGGCTAGCAGAGCGTTGGCCTGCTCTGGCCGATTGCTAAAGCAGGCCGGTAGCTCGGTACCCAAGGCGATGCGGGCGGCCCCGGTGAGGGTGGCAAAGTCGACCACCAGCTGGGGGGCAGGGTCTTCGCAGACTGCTTCCCAGAGGGCATCGGCTAGTACCAGGCGGCCTTCGGCGTCGGTGTTGCCCACCTCCACCGTGAGTCCCCGCCGGGAGGGCACTACATCGAGGGGGTGAAGGGAATTCCCAGCAATGCTGTTTTCGACGGCAGGAATCAGCACTCGCAGGCGCACGGGCAGCTGTAGGCCCATGACCATCTCTGCCAAACCGAGGGCATGGGCGGCACCGCCCATGTCTTTTTTCATTAGCTTCATGCCAGCAGCGGGCTTGATGTCGAGGCCGCCAGTATCAAAGCAGACGCCTTTGCCCACCACCGTTACCCTGGGGGCATCGGGATCGCCCCAGGTTATGTCGAGCAGCCGTGGAGCCTGGGCGGAGGCGCGACCTACGGCGTGGATCAAGGGATAGTTTTGAGCCAGCAGGTCGTCACCTGTAATGACATTTAGGCTTGCGGTGTAGCGATCGCACAGTCCTTGAGCCGCCGCCTCTAGCTGCGCTGGCCCCATGTCGCCAGCGGGGGTGGTAACCAGGTCGCGCACCAGGGTGGTAGCGGCTACGGTGGTGTTGACATAGGCGGCATCGGCCTGGTTGGGGGGCACCAGCTCGGCCATCGCTGGCGCAGACTGGCGTTTGTACTGGGCAAAGCTGTAGCGGCCCAGGCACCAGCCCAGCCAGAGCTTGGTGGCGATTTCGGCTGGCCACTCGTCGGCCAGGGTGTAGGTGTGGGGCGGCAGGGCTTTAGGTAGGTTGCCCAACGTCCAGGTATCGACGGGGTCGGGCTTGCCGACAAGGACTTTGGCCACGGCACCCTCTGCGCCTGGCACCAGGCAAAAGGTGTGGGGGTCAGCCTTAAACCCGGTGGCCTGAGCCCAGGTCTGGCTATCGGTGTGGTCTTTAGCGAGATCGGTTTGGTCTACTAGGTAAATAGGTATCGGCGCGGAAATCAGCGTTGACAACGGTTATCCTCCGGGAGTGGCACCCAAGTCAATCAGTCTATCGAAGTTTTGGCCCTGGGCATAACCCCATGCTGAGTGACCCTATAGATTAGCGTAGACGGTTAGTAAACTCCTGTGGCGGACCTCAACCTGTGAGTCTAAACCTCAGGCACCGGGCAATTGCCAGTAGCGATAGCTGGTGTAGGCCATCGTCAGCACTCCGACCGCGATCGCCGATTCATCGACCTCAAACTTGGGGTGATGCAGCGGGTAGTTGACGGCGCGATCGGTAAAGCCAACTCCCAGGCGAAACATGGTGCCTGGGGCGTGCTCCAGGTATAGCGCAAAGTCTTCGGCTCCCAGGGATGGCTCGTGGAGAATTTGCAAATGCTCGTTGCCCAGAGCCTCGCTAGCGCAGCGGGCGGTGAGTTCAGTTAGGGTGGGGTCGTTGAGCACCGAAGGCACCCCCCGGCGGTAGTTGACCTCGTATTTGGCCCCGTAGGGTTGGCAGACCCCCGCCACAACCGACTCAATCCACTGGGGTAGGTGGTTGCGGGTGTCGGGATGGAGCGATCGCACAGTGCCCAGCAGCTTTACGGTATCGGCAATTACGTTGGGAGCCCGCCCGCCCTGAATTTGCCCAATGGTCAGCACAATGGGGTGCAGCGGGTTTTGGGTGCGGCTAATCGCCTGCTGCAGGGTGGTGACCACCTGAGACGCGATCCAAATGGCATCGATCGCCTCGTGGGGGCGGGCTCCGTGGCCCGACTCACCCACAATAATTATCTCCAAATCATCGGCGGCAGCGGTCAGCGCCCCAT
Organism: Nodosilinea sp.; assembly: GCA_049646445.1. Classification (GTDB taxonomy): domain Bacteria; phylum Cyanobacteriota; class Cyanobacteriia; order Phormidesmidales; family Phormidesmidaceae; genus Nodosilinea. The sequence goes on from JBARVV010000098.1 coordinate 29,504, forward strand.
AGCGAATGCCAATGGCGCGGGCGGGCACCGAGGGGTAGGCGTGCAGCCCCAGCACCGCCGAAACCCCCGCCATCACGCCGTCTTCAATCATCCAGCGGGCACCCTGGGCAGTTTCTTCAGCGGGCTGAAACAAAAAACGAGTGGTACCCGGCAGCGGCAGCTTCAGTTGCGCCAGCACCATGGCCGTACCCAAACCGACCGTAGTGTGCACATCGTGGCCACAGGCGTGCATAATGCCCGTCTGGTTAGAGGCAAAGGGTAGATCTACCCGTTCGGCAATCGGCAACCCGTCCATATCGGCCCGAATGGCCAAAATTCTAGGATCATCGCCACCCGGCAGCTCCGCTACGACGCCGGTTTTGCCCACCAGTTCTTGCACCCGCAGCCCGCAGGATGAAAGCACCCCCGCCGCGTAGGCCGCTGTTTTATACTCTTGTCCGCTGAGTTCAGGGTGGCTGTGAAGGTGGCGGCGAATTTCAACTAAGCGGGGCGAAATTGCCTCAACAATGGATTTAATCTGGCTCAGCATGGGTTAGCACTGTCGGTAATGGCCACATGTAGCCTAAAGCAGACCAGAGCTGATGTATAACACCACACCAACCTGACTTGCCAGTGGCCTAGTAGCCCAGACTACTCGCTAGATTCAAGATCCAGCTTAGCTAAACCCTACTTATCGGGTGGGAAAAAAGGCCCAGGCTCAGCGGGTGGATTAGCGGGCACCTCACCGTTAAACGGCGGTGGATCGGCATTGCCAGGGCCACCAGGATTACCCACACCAGGACCTGGATTGGTTACACCACCGCCAGGATTACCCACACCAGGACCCGGATTGGTTACACCACCGCCAGGATTACCCACACCAGGACCCGGATTGGTTATACCACCGCCAGGATTGCCCGTAACAGGCCCCGGATCGGTCACGCCACCAACAGGATTGCCAGGATTTCCCGTAACGGGCCCCGGATCGGTCACGCCACCAATAGGATTACCAGGATTTCCCGTGATAGGGCCAGGATTGGTCACGCCACCAATAGGATTACCAGGATTATCTGTAATGGGGCTGGGATCGGTCACACCACCGCTCGATACAGGTGGACGAACAGGTAATGAACCATCCTGAGCTGTAGGAATGGTTGTAATTATGCCATCTCCAGGGGTGAGCACCCCTCGCATAATAGAGACAGGAGCAACGCCAGAATTGGCAGGGGAGAGCACCCAAGGTTGTTCACCGTCTAACTCACTGGTGCCATCTAACCCAATAAAGGCGGGGTTGACGGTAATGGCTTCTGCTGAAAAAGGCGACTGTTCGGCCAAAGCTTCTAAGGTCTCTTCGCGGACCTGTTGGAGGGCAGGGCCAAGCGGAGATTCGGCGTTGGGGTTGTCTAGCTCTAGCCCTTCTACCAGAGGGCTAGTTTGGTAGAACATGGGGAGATCAAACTCAACCACCTGTACCTGGTTATTTTGAATCAGGGCCATCTGCCCGCCGTAGAGGGAGTACTCGGTAGCGCTACAGGCGGTGCTATCGCCACCGCAGCTGTTAGCGGTAATGGTCATTGGCCCTGCGGGGTTGTTGGTAAGGGCCATAACAACGGTTAGATCGCTTTCTGGAATGTAGCGCACGACCACCGCCGACCCTTGAATGCCGGTGACGGCACTGGGGGTCTGGATATTAGTACGCCCGCGCCCCGGTGGAATCAGCAACAGCACGGTGCCGTTGGTGAGCCGAAAATTGCGGGTGTTGGGCACAAAGCGAAAGGTAGCCCGCTCGCCCACCCGAGCCAGTGACCCATCGTTGAAGCGTAGGTCGGCCTGGGCGGTGGCCGCGGTGCGCAGGGCATCGCCTACGTCCAAAAAGTCTGACATTCTGGCGGCTCGGGCCTGCCGCCCACGGGGGATAAACTCGACTCGGTTGCGCAGCGCTTCCACATCGGCCCGAGTTAGGGTCACACTGGCCTGGGCAGGCAGGCTAACCAACACCAACGCTATCAGGGAGGCTAACCCAGTCGCTCTAGAGACAAGGTGGTTTGAACCTTGTTGGATAAATTTGCTGATGTTCAGCATGGTATAACCGCAGTAACAGCTTCTTAGTTTCCCAACGCTCTCTAACAGATGCGATCGCACCAGAGAAAAACATTGCGAACGACCCTAGGAACACAACCCTTTCAGCAGTTAGCAGGAACTCTGCATATATCTACTAATCTTTAATAACAGATCCGTAAGAATGGCATAAAGTTCCTGCTTAAAATTTTACTTCATCTTTATGTGCATTCTGCTCAGTAGTTGTAGGTAACTATTTACACCGTTACGCTCAAGCCTAGTCCGTAATATTCAGCTAGATTACCTAAAATCATTTCGAATAAAATCTACGTAAAGGGGTAAATTCTTGGCTGTATGGTTCAACGGCAGCCGCTGCGTTGGTTAACCCCTCACTAGAACCTCACAGAGGGGGCCTTACAGAGAGGGCCTTACAGAGGTGCGATGGTTTGACCTAAACTAGCGAGCCAGGGCTATAAATCACCGGCTTCAGCATCAAGGGGCTCGATGCAGGCTGGGGTGTCATTTTGAGGCTTGTTGACCACTTTTGATACCGGGTAGCGATCCATTGCCTCGGCCTCGTAGGGGCGCAGCATGGCCTGGAGGGATTGGGGTTGGTAGTAGCTCGGGTCTAACCAGGCGGCGTAGTCGGCGGGGGGCAAAATAACCGGCATGCGGTTGTGAATGGGCTCCATGAGCGAGTTGGGATCGGTGGTCAGCAGGGTGCAGGTTTGCAGCTCGCCGCCGCCGACTGGGTCGCTCCAGTGCTCCCAAAGCCCGGCAAAGGAAAAGGGCTGGTGATTTTTTAGAAAAATGTAGTGGGGCTGCTTGGGCTGGCGATCGCCCTGCCGCTGCCACTCGTAAAAGCCATCGGCCAAGACCAGGCAGCGCCGCCGCTTAAAGGCCGCCCGAAAAGAGGGTTTTTCTGAAACGGTTTCGGCTCGAGCGTTGATTAGCCGACTGCCGATCGCCGGATCTTTGGCCCAGCTGGGAATCAGGCCCCACTGTAAAAAGTGAAAATGCGGCTCTGGATCGTCTGCGGTAGCTACCACTGTGGCCACCGGTTGGGTAGGGGCAATGTTGTAGCGGGGCGCTACGGACGGAACGGTTTTGAGGTGAAAGGCCGCCGCCAGATCATCCCCCGTTTGGTTGAGGCTGAACCGTCCACACATCGGCTTTTTTCCTCCACAAACCCTGACTATCTCCGTATGATCAAAGTGTAGCAAGCGCCTTTGGGAAACTACCCTGAGAAACCACTTTGAGAAACCACTTTGAGAAACCATTAGCGGGCACCATTGCCTTGGTCACCGGAGCCACCAGGGGCCTGGGCAAGGGTATTGCCATTGGGTTAGGCGAAGCCGGGGCCACGGTCTACCTGACGGGGCGCACGCTGACGGCAACGACCGAGTCGGTGGGGTCGCTAGAAGAAACTGCTGAGGCTGTTAACCAGGCGGGCGGGTCGGCGATGCCGGTGCAGGTTGACCACAGCGATGATGACCAGGTGCGCGCCCTGTTTGAGCGGATTGAAACCGAGCAGGCGGGGCGGCTCGACTTGCTGGTCAACAATGCCTATGCCGGGGTGTCGGCGCTCAAAGCCGCCTACGGCAAGCCCTTTTGGGAGGCTGATCCCGACTTTTGGGATGCCTGCAACAACGTGGGGCTGCGTAGCCACTACGTCGCCAGCGTCTACGCGGCTCGTTTGATGGTGCCGCGCAGCCAGGGGCTAATCTGCACGCTCTCGTCGTGGGGCGGGCTGTCGTATATTTTTGGCGTGCCCTACGGGGTGGGCAAGGCCGCCTGCGATCGCATGGCTGCCGATATGGCTGTAGAGCTGAAAAAATACCAGGTCACCTCGCTCTCGATCTGGCCCGGCATTGTCGGCACCGAGCTAATGACCCAGTTTGCCGCCGAAATGGGTCTGGCCAAGCCGCCAGCAGAAGGTGATCAAGCAGAAAGTGACCAGGCCAACTACAACTGGGAAACGCCCCTGCTAACGGGCCGAGTGATTGCCGCCCTGACGGCAGACCCCGAGGCCTCACGCCGGGCCGGGCAGGTGCAAATTGTGGCCGAACTGGCCCGCGAGTATGGGGTGGTAGACGCCGATGGGCACCGGCCTGCTTCACTGCGATCGCTGCGGTTTGTGCTGCCCTCGGCGGTGCCGGGGCTGCAGTCGTATGCCGACCTGGTGCCCGATATCGAGCTGCCCTGGCCGTTTTTGCTGCTAGGGCAGCTGGGCTCGCCCCAGGCTTAGTGCTAGAGCAGCCCCACCAGCGCCTGAATTAGCGCGGCGGGCTGCACGGGTTTGGGCACGTGCCGCTGAAACCCAACGGCTAGAGCCTGCTCCTGATCCGACTCGCGGGCGTAGGCGGTGAGGGCGATCGCCGGAATCTGGCCGCCCTGCTCGGCCGGTAGCGCCCTAATCTGCCGCATCATCATGTAGCCATCTACCTCGGGCATGCCAATGTCGCTGATCAAGACTTGGGGCCGCGACTGCTTGAGGGCATCGAGGGCGGCACGGGCCGAGGCGGCTGAAACCACGGTGGCTCCGGCCTGCTCCAGCAAAAAGACAATAAAACTGCGGGTGTCGTCGTCGTCATCGACCACCAAAACGTGGGTGCCGCGCAGATTTAGCGTGGGTGCTTTGATGTGGGCACCGACATCGGCAGCAGGTTGATAGGGCAGGGTCGGCAGGGTGACGGTAAAAGTTGCTCCCATGCCTTCGCCAGCGCTATCGGCGCAAATCGTACCGCCGTGCAGTTCGACCAGGTGGCGCACGATCGCCAGACCCAGACCCAGGCCGCCAAACTGCCGCGTCGTGGCGCTATCGGCCTGGCGAAAGTAGTCAAAAATAAGGGGCAAAAAGTCGGGCACGATGCCTTTACCCGTGTCGGTGACGGTAATTTTGGCCTGGTTGACATCATGGCTGGCCAGATGGACCCCGACCATCCCCCCGGCTGGGGTGAACTTAACCGCGTTAGACAACAGATTCCACACCACCTGCTGGAGGCGAGTGGCATCTCCTGAAACCAGGCCAATGTTGTCATCGAGCTGGAAATCAATGTGGATTGATTTGGCCTCTGCGGCTAGCCGCACGGTTTCGATCGCGGCGCGGATAGTAGCGGCCAAATTGACCGTAGTTGCATTGATTTCCAGCTTGCCCCGCAGCATGCGCGACACGTCGAGAAGGTCATCGATTAGCTCGGTTTGCAGTTTAGCGTTGCGCTCAATGACGGCGAGGGCCTGCTTGGTCTTGGTTTCGCTCAGGGTGCCGTTTTGGAGTAGAGTAGCCCATCCCAAAATAGGGTTGAGGGGCGACCGGAGCTCGTGGGAGACAACCGCCAAAAACTCATCCTTGGTGCGGCTGGCGGCTTCGGCAGCGGCGCGGGCCGCCTGTTCCTGCTGCAAAAGCCGGCTGCGCTGGTGCTCTAGCTGCTTTTGGTCTTCAATGTCGGTGGCGGTGCCAAACCACTTGATCACCTGGCCCTGGGGGTCTTTCATCGGCACGGCCTGGTGCAGGTGCCAGCGATAGACCCCGTCGGCCCGGCGCATGCGACCCTCGGCCTGGTAGTTGGTGCCGGTCTGCTGGGCGATCGCCCAGTTTTGGGCAAGATTAGCCACGTCGTCGGGGTGAACTACCACATGCCAACCCTCGGCCCTCACCTGGTCTAGGGTAAGCCCGGTAAAGGTCAGCCAGCGCTGATTGGCATCTACAAGCACTCCCTCGTTATTGGCCGTCCACACCAGCTGAGGAATGGATTCGGCCAGGTAGCGGTAGCGCTCTTCGCTCTGACTGAGGGCAGTTTCGGCCTGTTTGCGATCGCTGATATCGGTAATTAGCGCCACAAACCCTTCCACCTCTCCCTGGTCGTTGAAGCGGGGGACGTAGGTGGCAATTAGGCAGTAGCGCTGACCATTTTGGAACTCGACGGAGCGCTCAAAGGTGACCTGATGCCCAGCCAAAACCTGCTCCACATAGGGATGAATTCGTTCGTAGGCGGTGTCGCCTACCACCTCTCGAATGTGCTTGCCGTAGAGGTAGGTGGCAGACTGGCCAAACCAGTTTTCGTAGCCCTGGTTGTTAAAGCGATAGCGCTGATCGGCATCGACAAAGGCAATCAGGGCGGGTACGGCATTGGTGACCAGCCGCACAGTTCGGTTTCACGCTGGCGCAGGGCTTCTTCAGCCTGTTTGCGATCGTGAATATCAAAACACGACCCTACGTAGCCCAGAAAATGGCCGTCGGGCGAAAATCGGGGTTCGCCCACATCAAAAATCCAGCGGTACTCGCCGCTAACGTGCCTGAGCCGATACTCCATTGCAAACGAGCGGCGGGCGTCAAAGGTGGTGCTGTAGGTGTCTAGGCAGGTTTGAAAGTCGTCGGGATGAATGCCCTCGGTCCAGCCGATACCCATTTCTTGACTCAAGGTGCGCCCTGTAAACGTTAGCCACGACTGGTTGAAATAGGTGCAGCCCTGGTCAGGGCCAGAGATCCACACCATCATGGGCGCGGCATCGGTCATCTGCCGAAAGCGGGTCTCGCTCTCCCGCAGATTGAATTCCATCCGCTTGCGATCGGTGATGTCGATGGCGGCTCCGTAGAGCACCTGTTCGTCGGGGTAGGGCCGGGCATTCCAAAGAAACCAGCGGTAGGAGCCGTCTTTGTGCCGATAGCGGTTTTCAAAGGCCAGGGTTTCGCGGCCTTCAAATAACTGTTCTGTTTCTACCAAAGATTTATACACATCGTCGGGGTGAACAAAGTCTGACCAGGGCCGGCTAATCATGTCCTGGGGGTTCCAGCCGAGCACCTGCTCAAAGCTGGGGCTGACCCACCGAAAATAGCCATTTATGCTGGTAATGACCTGCAAATCTGACCCCACCGAGAGAAACCGATCGCGATCGCGCTCGGCCCTGCGGCGATCGCTGATGTCAGTAAACAAAATGGCAAACCTGCGGCTCTGTTTATCTCCCAACGCAAAGGCTCTCACATCAAACCAGTGATCCAGGGCAACAGCCTGGTACTCAAACTGGCGAGGTTCACCGGTCAACACCACCTCGCCGTAGGTTTCAATCCAAAAATTCTCCAGATTCGGCACTAGCTCTAGCGCCGTTTTCCCAGTCGCCCCCGGCAGCCCGGTCAGGCTGGCAAAGGCCGGGTTGACCTCTAAAAAGCGATAGTCTACGGGGGCACCGTCATCGTCAAACAGCATTTCACAGATGCCAAAGCCCTGCTCCATCGACTCAAACAGGGTGCGATAGCGGTCTTCGCTGCGCTGAAGGGTAACCCTAGCCTCCAGCCGCACCTGGGCTAGCTTCAGGGTGGCCTCTACCCGCGCCAGCAGCTCGCGGGCCGAAAAGGGTTTGGTCAGGTAGTCATCGGCACCTGCCGCCAGCCCTTCCATGCGAGACTCTTCCCCAGCCCGCGCCGACAGCAGAATAATTGGCAGCGTTTTGGTCTGAGCCTCGGCCCGCAGCTGTCGCAGCAGCTCAAAGCCGTCTAGCTCGGGCATCATCACGTCGCTGAGCACCAGATCGGGGCGCTGCTGCCGAATGGCCACCAGCGCGGCTTTGCCATTTCGCACGGTCTCTACCTGATAGGTTGGGCTCAGCAGCCGCTTGACGTAATCGAGCATGTCGGCGTTGTCATCGGCCAGCAGAATGCGGGCGGGCGGGGATGCTGAGGGCGATGGGGACGGTGAGGAATATAGTGAAGATGGGGAAGCAGGCGAGGAGGTCTGGGACTGAGGCCAGGTTAAAACGTCTTCTAAACAAGGGACTGCGCCCGTCGCGGTGGAGGGTTGGGTGCGGAGGGCACTGATGCGTTCGGCTTCGCCGCGTCGTAGACGTTCGGCGGGCAGATGGGCGTATCCGGTCGGAATAGTGACCGTGAACTGGGTGCCCTGTCCGACGGTGCTAGTCACCCCCAGGGTGCCGCCGTGCAGGCCGACCAGCTCTTGCACCAGCGACAGCCCAATGCCTGACCCCTCGAAAGTGCGGCCCCTGGCCCCCTGCACCCGGTGAAACCGCTCAAAAATGTGGGGCAGCTCTGACGGGGGAATGCCAGTGCCGGTGTCGCGCACCTCTAGCAGAATGTGATCTGGCTCGCCCCGCATAGCCACTTCGATTTCGCCTTCAAAGGTGAATTTAAAGGCGTTGGAAAGCAGGTTGAACACAACTTTCTCCCACATCTCCCGGTCAATATAGGCCGGTTCAGGTAGGGGATCACAGTTGACCACCAGCCGCAGCCCGGCCTGCTCGATCGCGGCGCGAAACACTTCGGCCAGGTCAGTCGTCAGCAGGGTCAGGTCGGTGGGTTTGTAGACGGCCTCGATGCGGCCTGCCTCAATGCGGGAAAAATCGAGCAGGGTATTGACCAGCTTTTGCAGGCGCAGGGCATTGCGGTGCACCATTTCCAGGCGATCGCGCTGGTCATCGTCCTGGGCGGCCTGAATAGCGTCTTCCACCGGCCCCAGCATCAGGGTGAGGGGGGTGCGAAACTCGTGGCTAATATTAGAGAAAAAGACCGTTTTGGCGCGATCGAGCTCGGCCAGTTGCTCAGCCCGCTGTCGCTCTGCTGCGTAAGATCGGGCATTGGCGATCGCACTGGCCAGCTGGGCCGCAATCTGCTCAAAAAAGTCGCGGTACTTGTCGTCTAGGCGACGGCGAGGGTTGGCCACCGCCACCAACACTGCCGATACTCTGGTTTGCCCCGGCACCACAATCGGCAAGATCACCGCTTCCTGGGGTGGCTCGGGCCAGGGGCTGCCGGGGATTGGGCCAAACCGATCGATCAGGTTGTCGATGGTGTGCGCCTGGGCCGTCTGGGCCACCAGGGCGATCGGCCAGCCGCCCGAGTTCTGCTTTAAGTCATCATCCGTCGCCAGGCTGACCTGCTCAGGAGCATCGGGCACTGCTGAAGTAGGCTCAGTTCCCCTACAGAGGCAGGCCGTTTTTTCGTCAGCACTAATAACGTAGAGTAGCGCCAGCGGAATATCAGCCGGATCTGATCTCAGCGCTTCTGCCATCAGGCCGCAGGTTTCCTCAACGGTCTTGGCGGCAGAGGTCTTGGCGGCCAGTTCGCGCAGCAGCTGGGCGCGGCGATCGCTCAAAACCCGGTAAGTAGTCTCACTCACCACGTTAAGAATGCCCTCGACCCGGCCACTTTCCCCCTGAATCGGGTTAAACGTGTAGTCAAAAAAGCACTCTTCGGTGTAGCCAAATCGCTGCATCGCCAGCAGCTCATCGCTATGAAAAATGCCCTCCCCCGTGGCAAATACGCGGGCAAACTCAGGCCCAATATCGTCCCAAATTTCGGGCCAAACCTCCTGCCCAGGGCAACCCAGCGACCAAGGATGCTTGTCGCCCACAATTGGTCGCCAGGCATCGTTGTAGAGCAGCAGGCAGTCTGGCCCCCAATAAATAGCCATCGGGAAGCGAGAATTGAGGCAAATGCTCAGGGCCGATCGCAGGCTTTGCGGCCACTGCTCAACCGCACCAAGCGGCGTTTTTACCCAATCGTAGGAGCGCATCAGCGCTCCCATTTCGCCCCCGCCCCCAAACAACTGGTCAGCTGTCTGCTGCGTCATCGACCGTTTTCTCCCTTCTGTATCCACCCTTGAGCTATGAGCATAAGAATCGTCAGCATTGATGTGGATTCAGGGACTAAACGTAGAGTAGGCAAAGAGACTCATCAATATCGATCAATTTTTATGCCAACCGTAGAAACGGGAATCTGCCCCGAGATAGATAATTTACTGGCCTAACCTATGTATCCCAACCTGCACCGCAGGTGCTAGCGCATTGGTGTGCTCATCTCAATGGGTTAATTGGTGTGCAAAGGTGACATGCTCCCTCTCTGGGCGGATGCTACTTCACCCGTCAGCAGTGGAAAAATATTCATGTAGATGCCCAGGGCCTTGGGCTGATCAGCCAGAACGTTTGTGTTTCTGGAAGTCGCCCCTGGTATCTGATTGCCCTAACTGAGTTAATCCACCATGCAGGAAACCCTGAAAAACCTAGCCAGGCTGTGGCTACGTGAGGTACATCCCCGCTTGATGTCTTTCATCACAGCCGCTGGGGTGATCTGGCTCGGGGTTTGTCTGCTCCTGCTGTTTGGCCTAGCTAATCTGGCTGAAGAAGTGCTGGAACAAGAAGTCTTCGCCTTTGATGAAGCTATCCTGCTGTGGATAAATCGGTTTGCCAATCCTGTGCTTGATCAGGTCATGCTGACCGCCACCCGCCTGGGAGATCCTGAGATCGTGGTTCCCCTGACCTGCATTGGCGTGGTCTGGTTGTGGTGGCGCTGGCGGTGGCGGATTGCCGCTATCTTCGCCATTACCTGTATCGGTGGGGCGGTGCTGAGCACGGGCTTTAAGCTACTTTTTGGCAAAGCTCGGCCCGAGCTGTGGTCGCAACTGATTACCGAAACGTCCTACAGCTTTCCCAGCGGTCATGCGCTGGGGTCAATAGTGCTTTACGGATTTTCTGCCTACCTTCTGGCGCAGCGATTTCAGCCGCAGAAGGGGCTAATCTACGGCGTCGCCGTTTTGCTAATTGGCAGCATCGGTGTCAGTCGTATCTATCTGGGCGTTCACTGGCCCACAGATGTAGTAGCCGGGTATAGCATCGGTTTTCTGTGGCTCAGCCTCTGTGTTGGCTTGTTTCAACTTGAAACCAGACGCTCGCAGAAGTCAACAAACTTTAGCAGTGATTGATACCGAGTCCGCCACGGTTCATGTAGAGAGAGTCGACCCAAAATAAGGTACCGGCGCAAGCGTCCCTCATGCAACCTTTCAAGCTAAATAGACCCATAGTGAGCCGCTAGAGAGTCATCCTGCTTGGTATATTCGGTATATATTGCATAGATAAAAGCGGGTTGCGACGCTGCTGGAGTATGACAGGGTATTGCTTCAGCAGTACCTTGGCGCTGAGCAGGACGCGGTAGATGAGAAACTTAAGGCGGCGGCAGAATTGGTTTTTAATGTCCTAAGGAGTGAGGAGTGAAGGCCTCTTTTACGTCAGGTGGCGGGATTGGCGGCAAACATGAAATAGGTCCAGAACCACCGCCATGGGTTGGATGTCTGTTCATAATTGTGGTTTTGGTAGTCCTGGTTATGTTTGTTTTTTAGCCTCTGCCATCATTTGCTGGGCGTTATGGCAAGTGCGCCATTTACGGTTTAACAATTATTAAAAGTGACGTCAAAAAGTACAACAGTCCGGACAGTTTTAGCAACGAGGCTACAAGGCTTACAGGGCAATCACTCTAGCGATCACCTATTTAAATCAAAGTTGGCTTGCGGGCTAACGTTGGTTTAAATACTTTGAGCAACGTAGGC
>JBARVV010000099.1:0-2863 GCA_049646445.1 Nodosilinea sp.
GCGATCGATATTTCTGCCACGCTTGCCCCAGTGGGGCGGCTCGAAAAACCATGATGACACCCTGTCAGGTAGGAATGAATGGGCACTCGCTGAGTGTGATCAGTGAGTGAATAAAACTGCGATTACAACCCCAGCAGCAGCCAGGGCCAACAAAATTAGGCGGCGGTATCGGGCGAGTCTGTGACTACGCCCAGTTCCTTTCCCACCGTTTGTTGCAACTGTGCGTGGGTGGCCAGGGCGGTGTTCATCTCGGTGACGGCCATCTCGTGGCCCAGCTGGCGACCCGACTCAGCCGCCATGCCCAGCAGGGCATTCCTAAAACTGGCCTGATTGCCCTTAAAGGCTCCCAGCGCCTGGGTGAGCTGCTGCTGCTGCAGGTGACGGCTCAGCTCGCTGTTGATGCCCCGAGTCGCCAACGGCGGGGGCGTGTAGACCGAGAGGCCACTGCCCAACACATCGACATGCTGCGCAGGCGGGGCGGGCGGTTCAGCAGGGATGAACAGGGTTTGAGCGATTCTGTCTTGTTCAGCCGGGCTCAGCAGCGTGGGCAAGCCCTTGCCCTGAGGCGTTCCTGAGATGTCCAGGGCGGTCATCTTGCGCCCGATTTCGGTATGGGACACCCCACAGACCTCGGCAAACTTACGAATCGATAGTGGTTGACGTTCCACGTCGTTACACCTCTTGTTACAGCTCGAAACTTAGGCAAATCAATGCTTTGGGCGGTTTGGTGGAACCCGGTTGTTCCGGTTACGTTCCACCGATGGTTACAGTATTAGCATGATTTCATGAAAGTGTGTCACTATGATTTCGTGCAAAAGAGTCAAGCGTGAATACCTGTGGCACTATTGGGTGAATTGAACATGGATGAACAAGAAATGGCGGCAAGCCGTAGAGCGGATCCTGGCTTCACTCAGGTTTCTGGATATGTGCCTAAGAAATTGGCGCTGGATTTCAAGGTTGCGTTCACCAGGGCGGAGATAAATCAGAGTGAGGCTCTAGAAGCTGCAATCGCTTTATGGATTGCTAGTCTGGAGGACAACAGCAAGTGAGCACTACTGGCGACAAAGCCAAGCGCGCCACAGTGGAGATCGGCCTACTGTCGGTCGATGGTTTTCAGATGCCCGATGGTTCATACAGGATGAGCCAGGCCCAGACCGCTGAATGCATCGGCACAACCCCACAGAACGCATCAAATTTTTTGCGCTCAAAGGCATTCAAAGCCTTACGGGGCAAGGAAAGCACGGATCAAAGTTTTGAGTCAATCGAAGTTGAATCAGCCCAGCAGACCACTGGGGGCACACGGATCAACGCCGTTCCCCTCGATGTAGTTTGGGCGTTCTGGCTCTACCAATGCAGCCGGGGCAACCAACGCGCCTACCAACTTCTGGCAGCGCTAGGGCTTGAGTCCTTAGAACGCCGATTTGATGCAGCCTTTGGTACGGAACGTAGCGAGAGCGATCGCAATGCCCTGCTCGCCCAACGGCTCCAGCAAACTGAGGCAGACCTGGCAGTCCTAGGGGAAGCTTATTCGCTTCCGGACGTGCTGATAGAAGATAACGAGCGCCTGAGGGCTGAGAACCAAGTGCTCCGCGAACAGGTGCAGGAACTGGGCGGCCAGCCTGGAAAACTGCCAGGATTTCCACCCTCTTGATTGATCCTGTAAACTAGCCCCATCCAGGAGGTGATTTTTATGTGAGTCCGTCTGAGCGAACCCTTTAAACAGCAAAAACGATAGCCTTCCCGCCAAGAAAGCTGCTATCGCCTTGCTTTACTCCAGAACACGCCATGAGGACGTGACGGGATTCGTTTTTAAATCCAGTTCCTCCACATGATAGCTGATGCAGATCAGCGGCGCAATAGTGCGTCCGTTTTGTTGTGCCCGGAAAACTGAACTAGCTGAATTCCAGGGTTTTCAATGCTTTTGCTTGCGATCGCCAGTCTTAATGCCCTTAGCCCAAAAAACTGCCCTGTCATCAGGGCTGGGTTGGATTGGTCTGGCATTAAGCGGCAGAAAGCCCCAGCATTTTTTCCCCAAACCAATGTAAACCCGCGCTACTTCAAGCAGCGGCTTACCTCCAATACCCCTCAAGCCTCCACTTCCGGGTATTCCGGGAGTGAGGGCTTGGTTTTCATCCTTCGTGCGCTGGCGGGCGACAGAGGGGGAAAGGTGAGCCACTGCTCGGGCTAGCGCGGCCGACCCAAGAGATAGCAAACATTGATTAACGTTTTTGGCATCAACCAACGCTTTAAAAATCGAACCCGCTCCAGTTCCATCCCGCCCTACTCCAATTCACCGTCACCCCAGGTTGAGACCCAAGCCTACGCCGGGCAGCGATCGCGCCTCGTCGATCAACCGCTGGCCGAGGCTGAAGGCTTTGTTGCCGCCCAGGCTAGGGAGGTGGCCCTGTGAGCTTCAAGTCACTCAGGGGCAGCTGTCCCATCTGTGAGGGCGCTCGGCGGGATTGTCGGGAATCTCTCAACACAGGCCTAATCCATTGCCGTCACACTGAGGCCAACCCCGGTGGCCAATGGCGCTATGTTAACGACGATAAGCAGGGGTTTGGCATGTGGGCCTGGGGTGAAGGAAAATCAGCCGATCGCCCCCTGCGAGTCACCTTCATCCCCCCAAAAGCCCCGATCGCCACCCTGGATTCAGCGGCCCGCAACAAGGGCTACCAAGCGCTAATGGACTGGGCAGGGCTACAGCCCGAGCACCGGGCCGACCTGGCCCAACGCCCCCACATCACCGAAGCCGAGCTAGAAGCGATCGCCCCCTATCTATTCACCTGGAAAGGTGGGGCCATGGCACCGGCAGCAGCGACGGGGTTGCCCGGTATCGTGGCGGGCCAGCTCTGGCCTCGGG
>JBARVV010000100.1:0-30463 GCA_049646445.1 Nodosilinea sp.
TTTGCGGGCCTTAACCCGGTATCTGTATTTCGATAGTTGGGACCACCTGCTTACTTTCATGCTTCAAGGGTTGGAGCTAGATATCCCTTCCGATACCAGTTGAATTTCCATAATGAGAATTGCTGCCTTTGCGCCTAACCCCTTGACAGAGTAGGAACCTAGTTGGAATAATAAAAGACTGTGTTTATACGCTCGGATCAGGTTCCTAAGGCTAACGCCTCCCTGCGTGGAGCCCCGGCTCTGGGGTCAGTTGGCACCTGTACGGCGGTTATAAGGTAATAAGAAATGACATACGCAATTGTTGAAGCTGGGGGCAAGCAACTCCGGGTAGAGCCAGGTCGCTTCTACGACATCAATCGCCTCGCCCTAGAAGTTGACGACGAAGTAACCCTGGAGCGGGTGCTGTTTGTCGACAACGACGGTGAATCTCTCGTGGGCCAGCCGGTAGTAGACGGGGCAACCGTAACCGGCAGCGTCGTCAGCCATCTGCGGGGCCGCAAAGTAATCGTTTACAAGATGCAGCCCAAAAAGAAAACCCGCAAAAAGCAGGGCCATCGCCAAGAGCTCACCCGAGTGATGATCAACTCCATTCAGGTGAATGGTACGGCGATCGCGGGCGAGGCTGCTGCTCAGGCTACCCCAGCAGCGGCTGAGGCTGATGAGACCGAGGCCGAATAGCTAAGCATCCCCATCTCAAGCTAAATTAAACAGTAGGTAGGTTTAAGGACGACACAGCCATGGCTCACAAGAAAGGTACAGGTAGTACTCGTAACGGGCGCGACTCAAACGCTAAGCGCCTGGGCGTTAAGCGCTATGGTGGCGAAACCGTGCGCGCAGGCAACATTCTGATTCGGCAGCGGGGCACCAAAATTCACCCCGGTGAAAACGTCGGTCGCGGCAGCGATGATACTCTGTTCTCACTAGTAGAGGGCGTAGTTACCTTTGAGCGTCGCGGTAAGAACGGCAAGAAAGTCAGCGTCTACCCCGCCGCTGCGGCTGTAGCAGCTATATAGCTTTCAGTGTCTTAGACCGGTTGCCTACTGAGCTAATCCAGAGTTTTCTGCATTGCTCTCAGGCATTCGGTCTTTGGTCTGCCCAGCAAAAAAGCTCCTCAATATTGAGGAGCTTTTTTGCTGGGCAGACTGCCGATTAGTCGAGGTAGCCCATCAGAATAGATGTCGGCGGATCTACCTCATCGTTGGGGGCAATGGGGCGATCGCCGGGCAGTGTGTGAATATCGGCAATGTGCAAGTGGCTGACGCCAACCGGACGATGCCCAGGCAGGGTATCGATGGTTGAAATCTCGAAGGTGTTGGCACCAATGGGGCGAGTGCCTGCGCGATCGAGGGAGCCTACGACCTCAAAGGTGCCTAGGGCGATGGGGCGGTGATTAGGGAGGCTATCGGTTTCGACAACACGCGTGTTGTCAGAGAGCACCATAACGTCGCTGTTCTCAGACTTAGCCTTTACAATGCCGCCGCCAGCCGAGGTGTTGCGCTTACGACCGCCCCGAGTAGAGCGGGTGGTTTCCTTTTCTGGGGTATCGGCACTATCGTTGCTAGAATCGTTGGTCGTGGTCATAGGGAGAAGTCCTTATTGCTGCAAACAGCCGCCCAAACGGCGAAATGTTGGGTAACTATGAAAGAAAGTTAATAATCTAGAGCCTGCCTTAACGCATGTTGCCATGGGCAACCCCCGCCATAAACAGAACTATTAAGTAAATATTATACTTTGATGGTTGCCCTATCGAGTTTACGAAAGATTATTAGCCCCATAAGGGATTGATACTTGGCGACGGCTAAAAGCTTTCGTTTGTCTCCTTAGAAACGCCAGGGAGAGGCAAACGAAGGCCATTTAGGCATAGCTCTAGCTATAGTCCCGCTGAGGAATGGGGATTTTATGAAGTCCATGGCCTGGAGGTTGGGCATACCGCCTGCCGTGGACAGCCGAGACGGCTATCCCACATTATTGACTCTTAGACCCTAGAGCAACAGCGCGAGCCACGAACCCTGCTCATAGTCCCCATACCCATACCAATGATCTATAATTGAACTAAGTTCGCTTTAGGGGGCTGTAACGGTTTCGACGTTTTGACGAAAGTCACGCTGTGATACAGGCCGAGAGGGAGTCTACTCTCGCAAATCAAGGCTCAAAACAAACGTAACTGCGAACACTATCGTTCCTTTTGCTCGTAAAGCTGCACCTGTTGCCGCCTAACTCTAAACCTAGTTTAGATCTAACTTAGTTAGAGAGCGTTCATAGTTTGACTCCGTTAAGAGCTATGGACAAACCCCAACGGATGCGTTAATGAATTTCCTCTGGTGGATTCATTAACTAAGACTTAGTCAGAGAATCCCGCCGTCCGGGATAAGTGGCGGTTCCCGCCCTGAGGGTTAAATGGGCTAAGCCTGTGAATGAGTGGTGTGTTAATACTCAGAGCGGACACGGGTTCGACTCCCGTCAGCTCCATATTCGGTTCGATATAGACCCAGATGAGGCGTTAACATCCCCATCTGGGTCTATTTTTATTCGGTCGCAGTATAAATTCTGTGTTCAATTATTAAATATCTTTCTATCTGAGGGCCCTATTGTTGGGTCTCTTTTTTCATTTGCCTATACTGAATAAGCAGCCTGCTCGAAGGCTGTGTTGCCCTCAGAATAAGCCATTGAGCGAATGCTACTCCAGCTTCGTCACTATTTATCAAATTTATTCAGAACAATGCAGTTTCCCATCTTGCCTTATCTTTATCAACCAGTCTTTTGTCGAAACTACAAGACTATCTATAACCCCTGGCGGTTTTGGTATTCACATCAGGTGCGCTTTCTAGAGCGCTGCTGGCTGCGAGAGTATCAGTCTGAACAACAGCGCAACCCCTAAGGCTAATTCTGACCACAAAAATACCGAAGAATTTTGCTTCCTCCCGAGGGCGCAGGCCCTGCGCCCATACATCGGGATATCTTCTTTCCCAGAGATCTCTTAAGGAAGTTGGATGCTAGACCGTTTTGAGCGGCGCGAACACCGTTAATGCCTGGGGTAAGCACTCAAATATTACTGGGTTGGCCTCTAAAATTTCACCATCAACCACCAGCTTTTGGGGCGGGTCGGTGGTGATTTTGAGGTTCTTGGTGCGTAGGCAGGTAATGTCATCTCGCTGGGTGGGGTTGCCCCAGGCGGCGGCAGCCATAAGAGAGGCTAGGGCATTGATACCCTGTAGGCGAGTGGTGCTGGTAGCAATGGTCACCTCCAGCAGCCCGTCGTCGGGAATGACTTCTCCTAACCCCTGAGCCAGTACAGAAGTGGGCGGAGCAACGTTGGCTACGGTGATGGCGTTCGTCGTTACAGTAGTCACTTCGCCTTCAATTTCGAGGGTAGCTGTGAAGGGCTCAGCGGCGGCTAGCTGCCGGACCCCAGAGAGCACGTAGGCCAGGTTGCCCAACTCGTTTTTGAGCTGGCGGCTGGCACCATCGACCATACCAGCCTCGAATCCTACTCCGGCCAGCAAAATCATGGGGATATCGTTGCAGCGGGCGGCATCGATCACGTGGGTGTTGCCCGCCAAAATGGTTTCGCAGGCGGCCCGCAGGTTGGTCGGTATGCCCAGCCCCACCGAAAAGGCATTGGCGGTGCCCCGAGGAATAACGCCAAAAGGAATGCCGGTATTCATTGCCGCCCCTGCCACGGCCGACACCGTGCCGTCGCCACCGGAGGCAATGATCAGGCTGCGACCCATGTCGTGCTCGTTTTTGGAGAGAATATGGTCGACGACCTCGCGCGCCTGGTCGGCTGGATCAAGGTCGGGCTTGGTCATGATCACGTTAACCAGAATTTGCGGCTCTAGCACCTCTTTGATCAGGGCCAGGTCGGTGTTGGGGTTGCCCTGACCCGCCACTGGGTTGAAGATTAAGTAGGCAATTTGGCTTTCGGCAATGCCCCGCAGCAACAGCGTGGCTGATACATCGTTGAGGGCAATGGGAATGCCTTGAATTTGGCAGGCTCGCAAAACCAGCGTGAAGCTGGGGAATCTGGTCGCGATCGCCTCTGGGTCGGCAAAGAAGATGACCCCGGCTACATTACCGGCCAGGATGTGGGCACCTAGCTCAATATCGCCCCCTTGGCTGGGGTCTTTGAGGGTTACCAGATCAATAGTATTAATATCCCACCCCTGTTCGATGCCCTGGGCCATGTCTAGCGGGGCCATGATTTGAAAGTGGGTTAACACCCCGTGGTGCTTTGAGAGCCAGTCTAAAAGGGCATCTACTCGGCTGGGGTGGGCGAGAACAGCGAGGGTACGAGGCATGGGCAGATCTGAATAGTTCACCAATGCTAGCACTCTGCCCTGGGATGCGAGAGCGTTTAGTTGTCGTCGCCTGGCAGGGGATCGGCACTGCTGATCGCTAGCTGTGCCACGGTAGTTTGCCAGTCGCTAATCAGCATGGGGGACCACAGCCAGTGGAGGGCCAGAGTGGTGGGGTTAACCATGGCT
The DNA here is from genome assembly GCA_049646445.1 of Nodosilinea sp. Lineage (GTDB taxonomy): Bacteria > Cyanobacteriota > Cyanobacteriia > Phormidesmidales > Phormidesmidaceae > Nodosilinea. The sequence goes on from JBARVV010000100.1 coordinate 4,485, forward strand.
GGGGCGAGGGCGAGGGTTTGCAGGTAGTAGCTCTCAGCCTGCTGCTGAAAGGGCGATCGCTCCCCCGGTACGATTGCAATATCGCTTTCGTTTTGGTAGGCCATGGCCAGGCCAGCGTAGGCATTGATGGTGATTGGGTTGGCAACCTGGGGGCCTGCCTCTAGGTCAATATCGCGGCGCTGGGCTTGGTCGATGGCGATCGCCTGCTCCCAGGCTTGAATCGCTTCGCCGTAGTCGCCCAGGGCATAGTGGGCAAACCCCAGCCCAACCCAGGCTTCGAGAAAATCAGGGCGACTGTCGACGGCCATCAGCCAGGCTCGCATGGCGTCGTTAGGGCTGGTGCCAACAGCGGGGGCACTGATCATTTGCTGCCAGGCCAGGCGACCTCGCACGTAGGCAATATCTGGGTCTTGCAGCTGGGGTGCAGAGGCGGTGTCTAAGGCTGCCGCAGCGGTGGCCAGGTTAGTGCGGTCTAGCATCTGCTCAATCAGGGTTCTGGCGATGGCGGTGCGATCGAGGGCCAGGGAATTGATGGCGCTAGTCAGCAAGGCCGTATCGGTAGTGGGATCGGTAACTTCGCCACCGCTGGCCCCAGGAAGATCGACCGCGATGGGTGACGGGGTGGGACGGTTGAGCAGCGATAGGGTAACAATGGCAAGACCTAACACAGCGCCTAGCCCAGCCAGGCCCAAACTGCCCCACACCAAGAGATTAGAGGGCACAGACCAGCGGCGGTGAGGCGGCCAGGGCGGGGCTGAGGCAACCTCCTCAGCAGCGGGGACGTGGGATGGCGGGTCGGGCGGCGGCGGTATTGACTGACGAACCCTCTGATCGGTCTCTGACTGAGGCAGCAGGTTTTCGGTAGGGTCGGCGGATAGGGGGCGATCGCTGGAGCGCACAGGTTGAGAGAGTTGCTGCACCAGATTGGTCACAGCAGCGTTTGCCCCTGCCGACTCGGGCGAATCTGTCTCCTGTAGCCAGTCGTAGAGGGGTGGGATAGTGCGATCGCCAGGGCGATTCGCCGGGCGTTCGGGAACCGGTTCGGAACGAGTATCCGTTCCGGAATCGCTGGCTTGACGGGTCAGTATTTCGGCGGCCAGGCCAGCGATATCGGGGTCAGTGCTGTAGTCGGGCAGCATCAGGGCGACTTCGGACAGGTCTTCGTGGCCAAAGTCGTCGAGACCTTGGAGAGCGTCGGAGTGCTCTGTCTGATACAAATAGCCGTCGAAGTCGGGCCGCAGGTAGAGCAGCGGCAGCATCCAGAAGGGCTGGTCTGAGCCGTAGGCCGACATCAGCCCCTGGCGCACCCGGCTGAGGCAGAGGTCGATGGGGTGCCCCTGGTGCAGGTTGCGGTACAGCAGCTGGGTAAAGGTGAGCGCTACGTCGTCGGGAATGCGATCGGCCATAGCGATTACTCCCGGCACCCCCCGGTTGACCAAAGCCTGCACCAGGTTCTGGTCGCGCCAGCCCGCCTGGGCATCGTCTTGGGGAGTGTAGGCCCCCCGGCAGGAGTTAAACACCGCCAAACGAATGCCGTTGTTGACCAGCAGCCCGGCCAGGTCTTCGCCACTGAGCCGGTCGGTGAGGCCGGTCTGGCGGTTGACCAAAAACAGGTCGCCGCCGGTTTCGCCCGCGTCGCTGTGGCCAGCGTAGTGGAAGACTTGAAAGTTGCCCTGCTCTAGGGCCTGCACCAGCTCGGGCCGTCCCGGCTGCTCCAAAATGGTGACCGCTAGGGCCAGATGGCCGGGGTCGGCGGTCTGTAGATTCTCCATCAGGCTCTGGACCTCCTGGCGCAGGGCCAGTCGCTCCTGGTCGTCGGGGGCAGAGATGACCACCAGCACGCGCAGGGGAACGCTGGCTGGAGACCGGGGGGCCATCGCCGCCAGATCAGATACCGTTTGGCTCTGGTAGTAGCGGCACAGGGTGACATCGAGGCCGGTGGCCAGGGGGCGATCGTCGCCGTAGAGCAGTTCCCAGGGCAGGCGCTGCACCCGACTGTCTTTTACCCCCAGCCGCAGGCGCAGGGGCTGGCGGCGGTTTTGGGCGACGCTCTGGGCGGCCACCCAGCTATCGCGAATGCGGCCCTGAAAAATGCCTTGGTAGAGGGCTTGACCCAGCTGATTCCAGGGATTGTCGGCCCGAGGCTGGTCGAGCGGGAGGCTGCCGGGGGGCTGGGCAGAAGGAGCAGTTAGCAGCGCATGCAGCGGGTCTTGAAACAGCGCCTCGGCCTGGGCCAGCCAGGACTCTAGGGGCCAGGTGACCTGGGCTTCGGCCAGGGGGACGCCAGTGGCTACCGCTTCGGTACGCAGCCAGTAGGTATCGGCCCCTGAGACGGGAGTAATCGAAATCTGAAATTCCTGAGTCACGGCCTGGGTCACGGGCGGTAGGGGTGGTTTTCTTTCACGGTAGCTTGCCAGATACATCTCGGGGGTAGGGGGACGGGTTATTCACAAACTCTGGCGCGATCGCCCGTTGGATTTAGGGGATAACGCTATGATGTCTTGTCTTTATTTACAGAGACCCAGTGGCAAATTCCTGGCGTAATTTTAGTTTTTTCAGCCGGTTAACCCGGTCCCCACGGTTCTCTATGTTGATGCCCTGGCGCTGAAATACTAAATGAGACAAGCCTGCCGCAGCTATGCCACGGCAGGCTTGTCTCCGGTTTGGTAAGGCGCTAGACCAGCGCTTTGCGCTTGAAGGTATCGACGCCAGCGTACTTGGCCCGATCGCCCAGTTCTTCTTCAATCCGCAGCAGCTGGTTGTACTTCGACAGCCGCTCGCCCCGGCAGGGGGCACCCGACTTAATCTGTCCGGTCTTGGCCCCCACCACTAGGTCGGCGATAAAGTCGTCGGGGGTTTCGCCGGAGCGGTGGCTGACCATGCAGGTGTAGCCCGCCTCGTGGGACATTTTGATGGCTTCCAAGGTTTCGGTAATCGAGCCGATTTGGTTGACCTTGACCAGGGTTGAGTTGCCAACGCCGTCTTTGATCGCCTGGGCAATAATAGCGGGGTTGGTGACAAAGGCATCGTCGCCGACTAGCTGAATGCGATCGCCCAGCCGCTGAGTCATGGCCTGCCAGCCCGCCCAGTCTTGCTCGCCCAGCCCGTCTTCGATCGAGACGATGGGGAACTGGTTGACCCAGCTTTCCCACAGGGCGATCATATCGTCGGTGGATTTGCGGCTGTTGTCAGACTTGTAGAACAGGTAGCTGCCGTCTTTTTGGTACAACTCGCTGACGGCGGGGTCGAGGGCGATCGCAATGTCGTCACCGGGGCGAAAACCTGCTTTCTCAATGCCCTTGAGAATCACCTCGATCGCTTCCACATTGCTCTTGAGGTTGGGGGCAAAGCCGCCTTCGTCACCGATGGCGGTGCTGTAGCCCGAAGCTTTGAGCACCGACTTGAGGGCGTGGTAGACCTCCGCTCCGTAGCGTAACGCCTCAGAGAAGGTCGGCGCACCCACCGGCGCAATCATAAATTCTTGAAAGTCAACGCTGTTGTCGGCGTGGGCACCGCCGTTGATGATGTTGAAGCAGGGCACCGGCAGCAGCACCGAGTCGGGACCACCCAGGTGTACGTAGAGGGGAACGTCGGCCGCGATCGATGCGGCCCGAGCCACAGCCATTGACACGCCCAGAATGGCGTTTGCGCCCAGGGTGCCCTTGTTGTCGGTGCCGTCGAGGGCCAGCATTTTATGGTCCACGGCAGCCAGATCCATCGCATCCATGCCCAGAATGGCCGGGGCAATGGTGTCGTTGACGTTCGCCACGGCCTTGAGCACGCCTTTGCCGCCGTAGACAGCCTTGTCGTCATCCCGCAGTTCTAGGGCTTCGCGAATACCAGTAGAGGCCCCGGAAGGAACGCCAGCCCGGCCCTTCGCCCCACCCTCCAGCACCACATCGACCTCAACTGTAGGATTGCCCCGCGAGTCGAGAATCTGCCTGCCGTGAACCGATGTAATTGCAACCATGACTACTACTCCGTTGGTAATTCCATAAACCGTTGCAAACCCTGCCCCACAGCGTGAATGGGTACGAATGGGCTAAAGCGCAAAATTATCCTGTAGTATCCTACCGGGTGAAAGGCTTTTTCTAACGTCATCTCAGCCACCGTTTCGGCCCCTGTAGGCGGCTGAGCTGGCTTTGGCCAGATGCTCCGCTAATGCTCAGAATCCCCTAAGAATCGACCAAGGATAGGCCGCGTTGTAGCGGCATGGGTGTGGCCAAGCTAGCGGCTCTACAGCATTTAACCTGCCCCATAGGGATAGTCATACAGAACTCGGGATTGCCCAACCAGCCCAAATTGTATTGAATTCTACTAGAACGCCACCTGATCGAGGCTGAAATCAGGGTTCCGGAGATTTGATTTATTAAATAAAATATTTTTCAGGAGTGGTCTTCTTCTTCGACTACGTTGCCCTAGATTCAGGGCATTTCTCAAGGTCAAGTTCTTAGGGTAAACTTACTGGCTTTTAACAGATTGAACTGATAGCTACCGTGACCCTGCCTGAAACACGTTTCACCCATCCCTGGGATGGTTTTGATGAACTTAATAGATACAAAGGTGGCTCAATCTAGCAGCTGCAGCTTCTGATATTCCCAGCGATCGCTGTAGAGATCGACGTAGTGGTGAAATAGCTGCATAGCCTGACTTGTATTTCTCCGTTGCAGAGGTCGTTTTGACAACTGCTTATAGTTGCGCTTGGCCAAATGCCGAAGGTAGGGCAAGTCTTCTAATAGCGTTAGACTAGCAGCCAGCAGCAGAATAGCTTTAAGCAGTTCTCTCGGCCATTTCAAATCGCTAAACATTTGAATACACAGGTAGTGCTCTTCAATGTTCAACGGAATGACGCTAAATAGAACGCGAATGGACTTTTGACCGTAAGCGGGCACCTTCAGCTCAATCTGGTGAGGCGAGTGGATAGTCAAATCGACATCGACACTGGGATCGCGCCACAGCCTCAGCACATTAAAGGGCGAATCAAGCATCGTTTTAAACCTAATTTGCCCACCCACCTGCGTTTCTTGAAAATGGCTGACTTTAATCACCTTCAGATTGCCCAGGCTAAAGCGGTGAATGTCTTCTAAATGCTTGAGGTTGAGCAAATGATAGATCTGACAAAGGTAGGGAAATGGCAGCCGATAGCTTTGCTGAGCAATACAAGCCGAGTCAGTGAAAACTGCGCCCGCTGGTGCCAACGCTTCTTTCTCTTTCAATAATTTTGTCGCAGACTGGTCTTCGACTAGGCCAATACAAACCCACGCCATCAGCATTACCAGTGCGATCAGACAGTAGGACATGTCATTTACGTTGACGTCTGACTGGGCAAAGGCCGACAGACCCCGCTCAACAGCGCCATAGACAATCGCCGGAATTGTCAAAAGCCACAAACCGTATCTGAAAATATTGCCTTTTAGAATATCTTCAACGGGCGAATGGTCTTCGCGGATGTGATCTAAATACAGTCTTACTTTGTCTGGTTGAAACATATCCATCCCCTTTGCTGGGTATGAAAAGAAATATGACGCTTAACCAAACGTTAAAATCTTTTTTAATGGATCCTCCTCGACCTTGGGAGGGAGATGGCCCTCTAATCCGCACTTGGGTAGATGAAAATGTTCAGCCAAAATCATCCCATTGATGACCTCAAGGGATAGGGATGGCAGGCAGTTACTCTACCTGTACCGGCGTGGCAGGGTCGCCAGCACGGCTTAGAGGCTTTCTCAGAAACTAGCTCTGGTCTGCCTTAAATATCTGATTCGTCTTTAGCTTCAACCCTAGAAACCCTGGTGAAATCAGCGACTCACTCCGGCGCAAGAGCGGCGGCTCATTAGTCGTAAACCCCTACCAACTGCCCGATGCGCCGCCACCAGAGGAACGCCCGCCGCCGCCGCCGCTGCTGCCGCTGCTGCTGCTGGAACTGGGGGGAGTTTCCTTGGGCAGGGTGCGGGTGTAGTGGTGGGTGCGATCGCAGAATTTGCAGGCCTCATGCACCTCAGCCGTGCCGGTGTGGTGGTAAGTAGGGGCAACCACGGTGCGGCTGGTCACCGACATGGTTTTGTGGTGGCAGCCGGGGCACTTTTGATAGCCCGAGCCAAAGCTGTTGTAGTTGAGCACGGCGTGGTGACTGCAGCTGCGGCAGAGCCAAACGTCGTAGTCTACCGACTTGATCGACTCTTCGGTGCGCTGCCCGGCATTGAGGTAGCGATCGTCGGCCTGTTCGTCGAGGCGCTCCATGTCGGTTTGGCACTGGGGGCAGCGGCGCTGGCGGTAGCGCCGCCAGCGCCCCAGGGCAAACAGACCCGACAAAGCCCCAACGCCGCCCGCTGCCAGGCCGCCCCCGATCGCTACTTCGGCAGAAAACCACTGCGTGAGCGCGGGTGGCAAATACAACAGCAGCGGGTTGACCGACGGCGGCTGACTGGGGTCAAAATTTTCGACGATTTCGTTGACCCCGATCGCTGTTCCCTGGCTGATATTGCCCTGCCTGAACTGGGGCAAAATAGCGTCGTCGATGATCGCCTCAGCCACTCTGTCGTAGCGAGGGTCGTAGCCGCTGCCCAGCTCAATACGCACCTTGCGATCGCCGGGGGCCACCAGCAGCAAAATGCCGTCGTTGCGGGCGGCATCGCCAATGCCCCAGGTGTTAAACAGCTGGGTAGCAAAGGGTTCGATGGCGGTGTCTCCAGTGGAGTAATCCTGAACCGACTGAATGGTGAGCAACACCGCGTGCACCCCTGTCTGACCGCGAAACTGCTCTAGCTGGGCCTTAATCTGGCTTGCTTCGGTGGCACTTAGCACGTTGCCATAGTCGTTGACGTAGGGGTCTTGAAAGGCCGGATAGACTGCCTGGGCCTGTACTCCGCTCAATAGCCCGCTCAGCAGTAGGGCGATCGCGCTGACTGCCCCCAAGAGCCAATAGCGATATCGGCCCAGCCTCGCGGTCCACAAATAACTGCCAGCGACAGACTTGATATACATACTTCCAGGAGCCTCAGCGAGCGACTAGTCTCAGCATTCCCCGGCCAGCGTGGCGGCTGTCAGCATTAGGGCGATCGCTACTACCTTAGCTTGACTGCCCTGGCTGACAAACCCTTGTGCTGAGGGATCGCCCCTCCCGTGATCCACATCATCTGTTGCCACCGAGAAGGGGGGGCGGCGTTAACCCAGAGCAGCCCGACCGATTTGATGACCTGAAAACGAATCGGTTCATTCACTCGGTCGATGCCAAATTGGTCGAGCTAAACCAGCTCAGAATTGGCGTCGATGCTGATCAAAAAGTCGGTATCTCCAACGTGATCAATATCCCACCGCGATAAATCAGTCCTTTGAGCGGGAGTAGCTATGTCACCATCCTGTTTCGTTCCATTCAGGATGGAGTTATTGTGTAGCTACATGCCCGCTCTCGATATGCTGCAAATTACGCCACGTACCGCCATTCCCCTCAGCGATATTGAGCTGAGTGCCGTTCGCTCTCAGGGGGCGGGGGGCCAAAACGTCAATAAAGTGGCCACCGCCATTCACCTGCGGTTCGATATTAATGTCTCCTCCCTGTCGCCCCTGTACAAAGAGCGCCTGCTCAAACTCAACGACAGCCGCATCACCCAGGATGGCGTGATTATCATCAAAGCCCAGCAGCACCGCACCCAGGAGCAAAACAAAGCAGACGCTCTCAACCGCCTCAAGGATCTAATTCGAAGCGTCACTGTTACTCCCAAAAAGCGCAAACTCACCAAGCCCTCCAAAAGCGCCCAGAGAAAGCGGCTCGATCGCAAAACCAAGCGCAGCCAACTCAAGGCCCAGCGCGGCAACGTACGAGATTAGGGTTGAATGTCACTGAAATAAGCTCTTGCAGATCGCCGAAAGCCTTGATTCATAGCAGGGTGGGCACTGCCCACCAGCCTTAATTTAGTGCCATTCGGATTAGGGTTGACTATCAGTCGCCAACGGTAGGGTATTGGAGTTTAGACCAAACTCCAAATTTCGTATGGCACCAAAAAAAGGCGGATAGCAATTGCTATCCGCCTTTCTAGCTAGCCAGAGCAAAGCCGTGGGCTAGGCGGCCCGATTAGCCGTTCGATCCAGGCTCAGAGAACTCAGCATCGATCACATCGTCGCCACCGGAGCCATCGCTGGAGGTGGTATCAGCGTCGGGGGCGGCACCACCCTCGGCATCGCCACCAGCCTGCTGGTACAGGTTAGTGCTAATGCCGTACAGGGTTTGCTGCAGTTCGCCCGTCAGGGTTTTGATGGTGTCAAAGTCCTCGGCTTCAATGGCGGTTCTCAGCGCCTTGATCTGCTCCTCAGCTTTCTCCTTATCGGCGGCGGGCACCTTATCACCCATGTCGGTGAGCTGCTTCTCGGCCTGGTAGGAGAGAGAGTCAGCCTGGTTCTTGAGGTCGATGTGCTCGCGGCGCTCTTTGTCAGCGGCGGCGTTGGCTTCGGCATCTTTCACCATGCGATCGACCTCGTTGTCATCGAGGGTCGAGGCTCCAGAAATGGTGATGGTCTGCTCTTTGCCGGTGCCCTTGTCCTTGGCGGTGACATTGAGAATGCCGTTGGCATCGATGTCAAAAATCACCTCGATTTGGGGCACGCCACGGGGAGCCGCAGGAATGCCAGAGAGCTGGAAGGTACCCAGACTCTTGTTGTCGCCGGCCATTTCGCGCTCGCCCTGGAGCACCTTGATCTCCACATTGGTCTGACCGTCTTGGGCGGTCGAGAACACCTCCGACTTCTTGGTGGGAATGGTGGTGTTACGGGGGATGAGCTTGGTCATCACGCCGCCCAGGGTTTCGACCCCCAGCGACAGGGGAGTGACATCCAGCAGCAGGATGTCTTTGACTTCACCCGCCAGCACGCCGCCCTGAATGGCCGCACCCACCGCAACCACTTCGTCAGGGTTCACGGTTTCGTTGGGCTCTTTGTCGAGGGTGCGCTTAACCACATCCTTAATCGCGGGAATGCGGGTCGAACCACCGACCAGCACCACTTCGTCGATGGCGCTCTTGGCGATTTTGGCGTCTTTCAGCGCCTGCTCGACCGGAATGCGGCAGCGATCGATCAGATCGGCGCACAGCTCTTCGAACTTGGCCCGAGTCAGGGTCATTTCCAGGTGCTTAGGGCCGTCCTGGGTAGCGGTGATAAAGGGCAGGTTAATTTCGGCCTGGGTAACGCTGGACAGCTCAATTTTGGCTTTCTCAGCGGCTTCGGTCAGTCGCTGCAGGGCCTGCTTGTCTTTGCGCAGTTCGATGCCTTCCATCTTCTGGAACTCGGCGGCCAGGTAGTCAACGATCTTTTTGTCGAAGTCGTCGCCGCCCAGGTGGGTGTCGCCCGAGGTGGCCAGCACTTCAAACACGCCGTCGCCCACTTCTAGAATGGAGACGTCGAAGGTACCACCGCCGAGGTCAAAGACCAGGATGGTTTCGTTGCTCTTGCGATCGAGACCGTAGGCCAGCGATGCAGCCGTGGGCTCGTTGATAATGCGCAGCACTTCGAGTCCAGCAATTTTACCGGCGTCTTTGGTGGCCTGGCGCTGAGAGTCGTTGAAGTAAGCAGGCACGGTAATGACGGCCTGGGTCACTTTCTCGCCCAGGTACTTACCGGCGTCGTCGGCCAGCTTGCGCAGAATTTGGGCCGAAATTTCTTCGGGCGAAAACTGCTGACCCGCCTGAGGGCATTCAATTTTGACGTTGTTGCCCACGTTCACCACTTTGTAGGCGACTTCGGTGGACTCGGTTTTAACCTCGTCGAAGCGACGGCCAATAAAGCGCTTGACTGAATAAAAGGTGTTCTCGGTGTTCATTACCGCCTGGCGCTTGGCGATCTGACCCACCAGGCGATCGCCGTTCTTGGCGTAGGCTACTACTGAGGGGGTCGTGCGAAATCCTTCAGCGTTGGCGATAACGGTGGGTTTACCACCTTCCATGACGGCAACTACTGAATTGGTAGTTCCTAAGTCAATTCCAACTACTTTACCCATGTTTTCTTTCTTTACTCCGGCTTGACAGCTATATCTATAGTGCTTGCAAAGCCTCTTTCTCTGAAGGAGGGGATACCGAACCGCCGAAGGCGGGGTGGAGTAGGGGAGTGGGAGGGTGGATGGGTAGGGTAGGGAAGAACGGAGCAGATCAAGTGATCTGTGGGGGATGTTCGTCTAGTTTGACCCAGAGCCGCCTGACTCGAATGAGTTGGGGGCGGTTTATTCTTAGGACAGCAATGGTTGCGCGACCAATGGGCGTGTGTCTGTCGAATCTGTTCCTGAAGACTGCTTGAAATGTAGGCACTCACGAAGCCAACGGTTCTGAGAGGCCCAGCTGATGGAGGGTGTAGCGCGACCTGGTTTTGAGAATATTGAGATGATCGATGCGCTGCAAGAGTTGGTCGAGCTGATTCAGTTCTGGCTCTAGAAGCTGGCTTTCGGCATTGCGAGCCAACAGATCGTTTAACTCGGCCTGACTGGCTGGTGAGAGAGTGCTCTCGGCAAGAGCTACCAGTTCTTCAACGCTCAAGTCGGTCAGCAGTTCGGGGTCGTAATTGCCTGCCGTAAGCTGTTGATAGGTACCTAAATCCAACACCACACCAACGCGATCGCCTGCTTCATTGGTGATGTATTGTACGCCTTGAGCCATAGCAATACCCCTGCTGCTTAGGCCAATTTTAGCGCTTAGAGTTGGGCGGCCACTATTTTTTTCCCTGGAGGAGTGAGGCGTAGATTGGCGATCGCGCGTTTATAAACCACAATCAGCCCCTGCTCGGCCAGGCCCTCCAGCAATCGCTGGCGATCGTACACTGGCACCCGCCGATGAATCTGGCCGGGGTAAATTCTGCCGCCCCGGCACGACCTGAGAATCAGCAGTTCGTCGGGGGTGACGGGCCATACTGAAAGGCTGAGCTTGAGCAGGGTTTTGCCCGTCAGCGTCAGGCCAAACCGGGCAATGTCGTGGTTATAGTCAAGCCAGCCGCGATCGCACAGGGTTTGACAGGCCCGCTCTCGCTGGCGCAGCGACCGTTTTTGCTCGATTGGCAGCGCGGTGAGGGTGGCGCAGGTGCCGCCAGCGGCCTTGAGCTGCTGCAAAAGAGCCAGCTCAAGGGAAGATGGGGCTAGAGACGTGGTCTGGGTCGCGCTCATCGGGGCTGAAAATGATTGGCTTGTCCTGAAACGATTGGCGTGGGGTGAAGTGTAATGGAGGGGGCGGGGCAATGGCGCTGGGAGCTGAACCCTGGCCATTGCAAGCTAGTTCATAGTAACTAGTTTTATCATGTCGCCTGCATCTTAACCACTGTGACCGCTGCCGTGTCTTTGAATTCTCAAACCTACCTGGGCCACAATCAAGAAGCCTACCAGGAGCTGCGGCTGGCGCTGCAGCTCAACCTGCGCCGGCAGCTGCTGATTGCGGTCTGCGACGATGTGGCCCTGCAAGAACAGCTGGCCCAGCGTCTGGAGACCAACTTTAGCCCCCTGCCCGACACGGTACCGCTGGCCCCAGAGGTGCGGGCGAGGCAGTTTACCCTGGTGACGCTGCGGCTGGGCGGCGATCGCCCTGACCTGGTGCGTGAGGTGCTGCTGTGGCTGAAGCAGCAGCGGCTGCTGCAGGGCAGCTTGTCCACCGCCCCGGTGTTTCAAATTGTGGGTGTCGACCAGCTGACGCGCCAGTCGCCCACGGTGCAGAATCGGTTTTTAGCCTCGCTGATTCGCGTCGATGCGCTGCTGACCCAGCTCGACTGTCGGCTGGTGGTGTGGGTGCCGCGCCCCTGGCTGGGCAAAATTCGCCAGTCGGTGCCGGGCTTTTGGCGATCGCGCAGCGGTTTGTTTGAGTTTGTGGGCGAACCTAGCCCCCAGTCGGCTCTAGCAGCAGGTTCGGCGGCTAAGCTCGATGCGGCGGCTACCGCCAGCCCCGCGATCGAACCTCCCGGCCTTTGGCAAGTGCTGCGCGACGACCTCTCCACCTTTGAGCAGCCAGCCCCCCCCGACCCTGCGGAAACGTCGCCTATCCCCGCCCCGGCCCCAGCGAAAAAACCGGCCTTGCCACCCCTCGATCTCCCCACTCTATTGGATCGGGCCGCTGCCAAAGCGTTAGATCCGCCTCAGCCCGCCCAGTCTCAGGGCTATACCGTACTGGAGCACGGGGGAGCAGAGCAGGGAACGTTTTCCAGCGTGATTATGCCGCCTGTGGGATCCACCGCTGCTGAAACCCTGGCGGCGCTGCAGCGGGCAGAGCCTATGTCGACTGCCGCCCTAAATCCAGCCGCCCCGGATCTAGCGGCTCCGGCTGTCGCCGACATGACCACTGAGTTGGCCCCGACTGGCCCCACAGCTCGGCGACCTGCGGATGCGCTGCAACTGCCCCCCGACCTGGCTCAGGATGCCGAATTGGTCAACCTGTGGCGCTATATTCAAGGTCTCGTTGACCAGCAGGCCGGGCCATTGACCCTGGCCCAGGCCTACCTGGCCCTGGGCCAGATGGGGCGCGATCGCATGGCGGTAGATGCCCCTGCCGCCAGCGGTCTAGATTTTGCCGTGGCGGTGTATGACCGCGCGATCGCCGGGTTGCCCGAAGGCAGCACCGACTGGTGCGACGCCCTCAACGACCTGGCCAGCCTCTACTGGCTCCAGGGTCAGCAGGAGGGCATGATTGACCCCGCCCCCTGGCTGCGCCGCAGCGCTCACACCTACGAAAAAGCGCTCCAGGGCGGTCAGGGAGCCATTCCTGCCGACACGCTGGGGCGAATTGCTGGCAACCTGGGCACGGTCTACGGGCTCTTGGCCAATCTAGAAGATCCGGCACCCTGTTTAGAAAAGTCGGTAGCGGCCTATCAAACGGCCCTGGAGCACAGCCCGGCGGCGCGATCGCCCGTCGACTACGCCAACCTGCAAAACAGCCTGGGGGCGATTCACTGGCGGCTGGCCCAGCACTCTGATGACACTTCCTCAGGAGGGCCCCGGCACCACCTGCCCCTGGCGATCGCGGCCTACAGCGAGGCCCTGACCCACCGCACCGCCGCCGAGGCTCCGCTCGAGTTCGCCATGATTCAGAATAATTTGGGCATTGCCTACTGGAGTTTGGCCCAGCACCAGCAGCCGGTATTTTTGCTCGAACGGGCGATCGCCGCCTACCAGAGCGCCCTTCAGTACCGCACCATTGCCGCTGCCCCCGCCGGCTGCGCCGCCACCGCCAACAACCTGGGCACCGCCTACTGGGATCTAGCTCAGCAGGTAGAGATGACCGGCAAGAGCCAAAAACCGGCCCCAGAGGGCGATCTTCGCCTGATTGCCCTGCAACAGGCCGTTGCCGCCTACGAAATCGCCCTGGTCGCCGCCGAAACCGCTCTGCAAGAGTCGCCCTCCCCGGCTCTGGGGTTTGACCTGTGGGCCACCTGCCACAGCGCCGGAGTTGTCCACGACCAGCTGGCCCAGGCCCTGCCCGCAGACCAAGCCGAAGCCCGCCAGCACCACTTAGAAGCCGCCCTGCGCTACTACCTGCTGGCCTACGAAGGCTGGCGCGACAGCCCCGACCAGATGGCTGTGCTGATCACCGCCCTGGTCTATAACGCCCACCTCACCTTTGAAATCTTGGGCATCCCCGGTCAGCAGGCCGTGCTGTCGAAGCTGCCGGGAGAGCTGCTGCCCCAGGTGCTGCGCCGGTTGTAGGGAGTGGGGATTGGGTGGGTGGATGAATGCGTGGGTGAGCAGGGAAAATCGCGTGATTCCAAAATCGTCAGTCCAAAATTGCCAGTCCAAAATCATTAAGAACCGTCGCGCCTGCCTTCTCAAGGGCAAACCCTTGCATAACAATGGAAGGCGTACTTAATGGTTTGCAACATCCCGCTAGAGCGTGACGCTTGGCGGGATGCAGAAAATACTATGGCCTACTACTGGTTCAAAGCGTTTCACATTATTGGCGTAGTGGTGTGGTTTGCCGGGTTGTTTTACCTGGTGCGTCTGTTTATCTACCACGTTGAGGCCGAGGCTGAGCCAGAACCGGCCCGGGGCATTCTCAAGCAGCAGTACACCATTATGGAAAAGCGCCTCTACAGCATCATTACCACCCCCGGTATGGTGGTGACGGTGGCGATGGCGGTGGGGCTGCTGGTGCAAATGCCCGACTACCTCAAAGATGGCTGGATGCACGCCAAGCTCGGTCTGGTGGCCGTGCTGCTGGCGTACCACCACTACTGTGGTCGGCTGATGCGACAGCTGCACCGGGGTGAATGCCAGTGGTCGAGCCAGCAGCTGCGGGCGCTGAACGAAGCCCCTACCCTGCTGCTGGTGGCGATCGTCATGCTGGTAATTTTTAAGAACAACTTTCCTACCGGGATAACGACCTGGCTGATGGTAGGGCTGGTAGTATTTATGGCGGCGACAATTCAGCTCTACGCCCGCAAACGGCGGCTAGACAAAGAAAAAGAGAATCTGGATGCTACCCCTGAACCCCAAGCCTTGCCAAATTCCTGAATGCGTTATCGCTTCGGGGCCAAGCCAGCAAAGCTTGGCCGACAGACCAATCAGGGAGAGCCTAACAAAGGAAAGTAATGAGCAGATGGGAGCACTGGCTGTTGCCAGGAGTATTGGCTACGGTTGGGGTTCCTTTTTTAATTGCTGGGGGAGTGATTCGGGTCATGGTGCCCCAGACGATCGCCAGCCAGGCCCAGGAGATAGCGCAGCTACAGGTTGCCACGGCCAATACGCTCAGCGAGCGGGGGGCGCGGGTGCTGCTGGAGGGCTGGGTGAGCGATCGCACCGCTCCTAGCGATCGCCCGCCTCTGGTGGCCTACAACGAGTACCATCGGGTGCGCCGCGATGGCGAATGGGAGTGGGATAACGTGCGCAGCTATACTCCTACCCTTTGGGTGCAAATTTCGGGGGGTGAGGTGGAGATTATGGAGGGGTATACCCTACGGTCTACGGCTTTGATAGTGGAGGAGAGCAGCGATCGCCGCTACGAAGGCTTTCAGGTTGAGGATCCGGTTTTGGTGTTGGGCACTTTGATCAGCATCGTCGGCGATCGGCCCGTGGTGGGGGAGGCCGAGATCGGGTTTGAAACCAAGGCTGACTATCTGGTGACTTTAAAGCGAGAACAGTCGACCGCTCGCTGGTTGGGCCTGCTGTTTCTGGTTCTGGGTAGCCTGCTGGCCTTGGGAGCAGCGATGACGGCCTATCTGCTCTGGCGCGGCAGCATCAACCTCCTCGCCGATCCGTAGGCATTCTCTAACTGTACAAACCGACTGTACAAAGCGTATAAAGCCTAAATTTGTACAGTGCTCTGAAGAGAGCGAGTCAGAGAGTAAGTCAGTTTTTAATCAGCACGCCTGCCAGCCTTCAAACCATGTGCGAGTTTACAGGGCTGGCTTTTTTCTTTCAAGCAATTGACGTGCCCTGAGGCAGCACAAGGGTCTGAACAATCGCGCTAAGACTTCCGATCGCCCAACTAAGACCTGGCTGCAAGCCTGCTTAATTCCGACGCTGGGTCAACAAGCTTGCCGATCTACGTGCCCCGATGGACGAAGCAAAAATCGTCTACTAATGTGTCCCCACGGATTCCCCTGACGGCTACCCTGGCCGGGTATCGTAACCCTAATTCAGCAGCTGGGTCAGTAGCGGCATTACACCGTTTTGCCTGTTACCCATGCCCCCTACATGCTTGACATTGCTGAACGCAATCTGCATACCGAGAGTGGTGGGCGAGTAGCGACTGAGACAACCTTCTGATTTAGTAGTTCACCTTCAACCACATTTACTGCCGTTTACTTCAACTGATTAGTTATGAAGAACGTTCTCTTCTGGCCTCACCCTGCCTTTGGTACCCTGGCGGGGATAGGTCTAGGCGTGACGACTGCCCTTGTCCTTCCCACTTCCTCACAGGCCGCTCTGTTTGCCGATGTCATGCCTGACTATTGGGCCGCTGACTATATCAGTGCCCTAGCCGACCGTGACATCCTTAATGGCTATACCGACGGCACGTTTCGCCCCGAATCGGCGGTGACTCGGGCAGAGTTTGCCGCCATCTTGAGCAAGGCGTTTCCGACTGCAGAATCCTTTGGCGCTACGGGCGGATTTATCGATGTGCCTGCCGACTACTGGGGGTATGGGGCCATCAATACGGCTCGTGCTACGGGGTTTCTCTCCGGCTATCCCAGCAATGAGTTTCGGCCCGAGCAGTCGATTCCTCGGGTGCAGGCGCTGGTCTCCCTTGCCAATGGTTTGGACTATACCAGCGACAACCTCAACGCCTTGACCTACTACATCGATGCCGCTGCCATTCCTAGCTATGCTCGCGCTAGCATTGCTGCGGCCACGCAGGCTGAGATCGTCGTTAATTATCCCACCCGCACGCAACTTCAGCCTAGCCGCAATGCCTCACGGGCAGAGGTCGCTGCCTTTGTCTATCAGGCGTTAGTACAGGCGGGAGAAGCTGAGCCTCTGGCCGCTACGCCCTATGTCGTCGATGTGCAGGCCGCTGACTGGTCTACAACGCCGATCGCCACCTTGCCAACTCGCGCCGAACAGCTGAGTTTAAGTCGCGACAGTACCCGAGTCGCCACGCTTAGGCAGGAGACATGATTCAGGTCTGGAACGGGCAGACGGGCGAGCCTTTAACCGAAATCGTGACCGACGGGAGCACCCGCTTCGAGGTCATTGCCATTAGCCATGACGGCACTCAGGTTGCGGCGATCGCCCAAACCCTGCCCGGCAATTCCCTCGTACTGCAGTCGTGGCAGGTCGAATCGGGACAGCAGCTTTGGCAACGGTCTTTAGGCACAGCCCAAGGACCGTTTCGGAATGAGGCCGGGTTTATTGGCGTACCTCTAGTGCAGGTAGCGTTTCAACCAGGGGATAAACGGTTGCTGAGCCAGGTGAGTCTGGGTTTTGGCCCTGCCGATCGCCCCACCGATATTCAATTACAGCTCCACGATGTGCCCACTGGCAGGGTGATGCAGGCTTTGGAGACCCCAGCTGGGGCAGAGCTTGGCCAGTTTACCTTCAGCCCAGGCGGCGAGTGGTTAGCTGGGGTCGGCTTTGTTCGGCCAGACGCCGCCGCCCCTGAGCAAACAGCAGGACAGCTAATCGCGATCTGGGCATTGGCCACAGGCAGCGTAGAGCGCACGCTGCGCCCCCCAGCCCCCAACGTCACCTTCACGGATATGGTGTTTACTGCTACCGATACCCTGCGGGTGCTGTCGCAAGACGTCTACGACACCCAGCTCGATACCTGGAACGTACGCACGGGCGATCGCCTGGAACGCATCACCGACCTACCTGAAATTAATCGTCAGGATCGCTTAAGCCGCCTCAGCCCGAGCGGCAGCTACTACTTTGTCCGCAGTGATGTTGCCGGTACGCGGCTCATTAATATTGCCGCCGCTACCGTCACCAATTTCGACCTATTGGTCAATCTCGCTCGATTTGACCCTACTGGCAAGTATTTGGCGATCGCCACCCAGGGTGATGTCCAAATTTTTGCCCGAGATTAGCAAAAGCCCCTTGCACCTAACGTTGCGTCAGGTTCTACTGTTCAATTCATCAACCGTATTGATTGGGTGAATTGGGCTGCGATCGATGTCTAACCTGCTGAAAATTGGCGAGCTGGCCAAACAAACGGGCCTCTCAATTCGGACGTTGCACTGTTACGACGAAATTGGGCTGCTGGTGCCGACCCATCGCACTGAAGCCGATCATCGGCTATATAGCGACCAGGATATCATTCGGCTCCAGCAGATTCTCTCGCTGCGGCAGTTGGGCTTTTCCTTGAGCGAAATTCAAGGCTGTTTGGAAAGTCCTGAGTTTTCTTTGCCGCAGGTAATGCTCAGGCTGCTAGCAGTGCAGATCTAGAAGGTTCACCATCGCGAATTTCATGATTATCGAGAGTAGGAGCAGCAATGAGCGAACCAGGAGCGAACCAGTTTTTGATTCAGGTTTTGGTGTCAGTTTTAGAAGCTTACTCGAAGGCTGTTTCGGTAGCGGCGCTCAAGGCTTGATGGCTGCCAGGCTCCCGGAGTTTTGAGAATCGCCTTAGCCTGGGGCCAAAAGTTCTCAAAACTTTTACGGGTATAGCGCCGGGGAAATGCCACATTAGGCCGTAGCACCCTGACTACCCCGAGGCCAAACCTATGCACACTCTGGAGATGCTGCGATCGCGCCAGCTGATCGGCACCCAGCGGCTGACCCTGGCCGCAGACCTAACCGCTTTTCCCGAAGAGATTCTAGATCTGGCCGATAGCCTCGAAATTTTAGATCTCTCTAACAACGCCCTGACCACCCTGCCCGACAGCTTCGCCCAGCTGCACAATCTGCAGATTGCATTCTTTAACAACAACAGCTTTAAGACGGTGCCAGAGGTGCTGGCCCAGTGCCCCAACCTCTCGATGATTGGGTTTAAGGCCAACCAGATTGCCACTGTGCCAGCCAAGGCGCTACCCGCCAAAACCCGCTGGCTCATTTTGACCGACAACCGCCTCCAGACGCTGCCCGAGACCCTAGGCCAGCTGCCCCATCTGCAAAAGCTCATGCTGGCGGGCAACCAGCTGCGCGCTCTGCCCGAAGCGATCGCCGCCTGCCAAAAGCTAGAGCTGATTCGCATTGCGGCCAATCAGCTGGGCCACCTGCCGCCCTGGCTGCTCACCCTGCCCCGCCTGAGCTGGCTGGCCTACTCTGGCAACCCCTTTAGTCAGGGGGCGGCGCTAGCAGACTCAAGTGCCCTGCCGCAGATTCCCTGGGCCGACCTCAGTCTGGGGCATGTGCTGGGGCAAGGGGCTTCTGGCGTGATTTCCCAGGGGCGGTGGCGGCAGGGCGAGACGGCGGTGGCGGTCAAGGTATTCAAAGGGGCCATGACCAGCGACGGTTTGCCAGAAGACGAACTTCGGGCCTGCATTGCGGCTGGTTCACACCCGCACCTGATTGGTCCCCTGGGGCAGGTCGTCCACCACCCTGAACAAAAGAACGGCCTGGTGCTACCGCTGGTGCCGGACACCTACGGCGTAATGGGTGGCCCGCCCAGCCTGGAAAGCTGTACCCGCGATACCTACCCCGACGATGTCGAATTTTCTCTGGCCGTCACCCTGGCGATCGCGCAGGGAGTCGCCGCTGCTGCCGCCCATCTGCACAGGCGGGGCATTCTCCACGGCGATTTGTACCCCCACAACACCCTGGTTGACCCAGCGGGCGATATTCGGCTCAGCGACTTTGGGGCGGCTAGTTTTTATGACCCGACCGATCGCGCCGTAGCCCCAGCCCTAGAGCGGCTTGAGGTCAGGGCCTTTGGCTGCCTGCTCGAAGATCTGTGCGATCGCTGCCCCCCAGCCAGCTGGCTACGCCAGCTTCAGCATGCCTGTATGCAGCCCGACGTGCTGGCGCGGCCCAGTTTTGAGGAGATTTTGGCCGAACTGACGGTGTTCGAGCCCGAGGGCAGACTGTGATTATCTCCCTGCCAGGCTAGCTAAATGAGTGAACGACAAACCGCTAGCGGTCGCTCAACCCGACTGAAAAGTAGCGATCGCTACCTGGGTGAAAGCTGACGCCGGGATAGTTGCCCCTGATTCCAAAGATGGGTATCCTCATGCCCAAGGCTTGGCAGCAAACGCCCAGGCAGAGACGCTAATGGGCCTGGACATTGTTTGGTCGCACGTCGCACGGCAAGCATGGGTGCAAGTTTGAACAACTTAAACGCTGATGATGCCCTCCAGCACTCTACCCACCTGACGGCTCAGGTGCTTTTGGCCTATGCGGCCGAAGACATGCCTAGCGCTGAGGGGCATGAGCCAGACTCCGCTCTGGGAGCGATTTCTCTGGTTGCTGCTACCATAAACGCCCTGCGCCAGCTGCTGACTGAGGCCCAGATCGACTACTGGGAATGCCCCCAGCCCTGGCCCACTGCCCTTGACCCTGAGTCGGCCATATCTCGCGCTGCCGAATCGTGCGACAACTATCTGCTGGTGCTGACGCCTCGTGCTTTGACCGATGTGTGCTGCCTGCAGGGGCTGCTATTTGCCCTCAGCATGAACAAACGCATTGTGCCGGTACTGGTCGCAACGGTACCTACCGCTCGCCTACCAGAGCCACTGCAAACCCTGAAGCCCCTTGACTTGCGTACCATTGCGCCGCCGTTCGGGGAAACCGATCAGGGCCGCCAGCTGTTGAAAACGCTGCACCACGAGGCCAGCTATCACCAGACCCACACCCAGCTTTTGGTCAAAGCATTGCAGTGGGAGCGGCAGCTGCGCGACCCAGGGCTGCTGCTGCGGGGGAAGGAACTGGCGGGGTACCAGCGCTGGCTGCCTGGGGCAAACCAGCGATCGCGCTACCAGCCGATTCAACTGCAGTGCCTGTACGTGGCCGAAAGCGCCCGCCGCTGGAGCGATCGCGGCGATACCGTCACCCAGAGTACAGGCTGGCTCAAGCGCTGGCTAGAGTAGCCTCCTAGCTCGATGCGCTGGTGTAAAATCGCAGGGCAAAGCGCCAAAAGCGGTTCGCTACCAGCAGCAGCACCGCCGCCAGCAGAGCCGAGGCCAGCAGCCACCCGCGCCCGCCCTGGCCCAGCATGCTCTGGGCGGGCACCGTAGTCAGAAACGCCACCGGCACCACAAAGGTAAAAAACACCCGATAGGCCACCGGATAGGCCGCGATCGGAAATCGCCCGGCCTCTAGCAGCCCCCGCAGCACCTCGGTAACGTTGTAGATTTTGACAAACCAAATACTGGTGGCCCCCAGCATAAACCACAGGCTGTAGAGGGTAATTGCCCCTAGGGCCAGGGGCACGATCGCCAGCCCGTAGTCAGCCCAGCCCAAGCCCAGGCGGCGGCCCCCGTAGCCGATCATCACTAGGCCAAACACCACATCGGGCACCCCCCAGGGCGAAATGATGCGGGTCGAGAGCCAAAACTGCGAGCTAATCGGCTTAATCAGGACAAAATCGAGGGTGCCCTGCTGCACCTGGTTGACGATTTTGTTCAGGTTGGGGATCAGCAGCATGGCCGAGAACCCCTGCAAAACGGTGAATAGGCCCAGCACCAGCAGCGCTGCCTCCCAGCTCCAGCCCTCGAACTCGTAGCCGGTGCGGTAGAACAAAAACAGGCCAAACAGGCTGCCCGCCAAACCGCCTATGCTAATCAGCGCCGTGACCAAAAAATTGAGGCGATACTCTAGCTCAGCGGCGATCGCGGTGCTCCAAAATAGCCTCAGCACCTTCCAATAGCGTTTCATTAAGCCCCCATGCCCGAATATTGCTTCAGCCCCTGCCGCCACAGCCAGCGATTAAGCGCCCAAAACAGCGCCGACCATAGAATCATCGCTGCAAATCCCCGCACCACGTTTTCGGGTCGATTGATCAGCAGGCTGGCCGGAAAGTAAATCAGGTAGGGGAAGGGCGTCCACAGCACCACCTCGCGCACCGCATCGGGGAACAGCGCCAGCGGGGCCACCATACCCGACAAGAAGGTATAGAGCAAAAACCAAAACTGCTCCAGGGCGCTGGCCCGCTCCGTCCAAAAGGCGGCCAGAGCAAAGGTGTACTGCATCAAAAACCGCAGGCAAAAGGCCAGCACCACCGCCAGCAGCCCCAGCAGCAGGTTGTCGAGCCGGGGCAGCCAGGCGGCGTAGGGGTAGAGCAGCAAAAACAGCCCCACCAGCAAAAAGGCAAAGGGCAGCCGGGCAAACCGTTCCGAGACGTGGCTAAAGAAGTGTCGCCAGGCGGGGTCTATGGGCTGCAACAGATAGGGCGACAGCCTACCCTCCACCACCTCGCGCTCAAATTCCCAAATTACCCAAACGACCGTGAACTGGCGCACCAAAAACACCGCCAGGAAGTAACGCACCAGATCCGTAGGGCTGAGGTTGAACTGATCGCCCTGGGCTGCCTCCACCCACAGCCCCATCAAAATTAGCGGAAACGTGCCCGAAAGCACCCAAAACACCAGCTCAGCCCGGTATTCCACCATGTAGGCGTAGTACACCGACAGCATGACGCGGGCCACCTTGAAAGCCTTTTGCACCGTAAACCTCTTGGCACTCAACCCTTATCCTACAGGGCATACCCCTAGTACTCAACGGCGCTCAATCAGACCGGGCATCGAAACGTTTTTCTCAAAGATTAATGTCATCATAGGCAGACCTTAACCCCAATAGACCCCAGGAAAGCTATCATTAGATAGTATTCGGTAGCTTTAGATACAGATTTTTTCGAGGTTCCCCATGGCTTCTACTCAAGATCAGGCTCGTCGCCTTCTGGTGCGCAATCGTCAGCAGCAGCAGCACCGCCGCGCCAACATGCTAGAGCGCTCTAGTCGCGAAGTACACCCCTCTGATAACTATCAGGCCTAGTTTTCATGCGGCTATCATCGCCGTTGCGGCTGAATTGATGCCGTAGCCGAGCTGCGGCTGAAGCATTTCTGGACTAATTTTGGGCTAGGCGAGTCTACCTTTGGGTAGCTGTGGCTGGCCCATTATTTTATTTATCTTGCACTCAGGTTGGCTTAATCGGTCGTTAACCCTAGCGATCGCCCCAGCAACCATGATGAAAGTGAACCATCTATGCATTTTGTAATGCGGTTCGCACCTGACTCACATCCAAGCGGCCCGGCGTTAGCTGGGCTTTTTTGTGGAGATATAGCGCTGGCCTAGTCGCGCAGCACGTAGCCGACGCCGCGCATGGTTTGAATCAGGCGGCTCTCGCCCTCGGCTTCCAGCTTGAGGCGCAGGTAGCGCACATACACTTCGATGATGTTGGAATCGCCCATAAAGTCGTAGCCCCAGACCTGCTCAAGAATGCGATCGCGGGTCAGCACCTGGCGCGGGTTGGTCATCAAATAATCGAGTAGGTCAAATTCTTTGGCAGTGAGTTCGATCGATCGCGAGCCTCGGCGCACTTCGCGACTGCGGCGATCGAGGGTAAGGTCGCCAAATACCAAAAGTTCGGCATCTTGCGGTTCGGTGCGGCGCAGGTGGGCACGCACGCGGGCCAGCAGTTCTTCGATGCTGAAGGGCTTAACCACGTAGTCGTCGGCCCCGGCATCGAGCCCTTCCACGCGATCGCTGACGTCGTCCTTAGCGGTGAGCAAAATGACTGGCGTTGCGTTGCCGGTCTGGCGCAGGCGACGGCAGACCTCGACCCCAGTCAATCCTGGCATCATCCAGTCGAGAATAATTAGATCGGGAGTTTGGTCGCGGGCGGCCATCAGCCCCGAGAGGCCGTCGTGGGCCACGCTGACCTCGTACCCTTCGTAGGACAGCTCTAGCTGCACAAACTTGGCCAGCTTCTCTTCGTCTTCGACAAGTAAAATGCGAGCGCCCATGGGTGTCTCCAGTTCAAATTGGGATGCGAAGGGTAAACACGCTGCCACAGTTAGGCTGCGATTGAACAGTAACCTGGCCTGCCATCGCTTCAACGAGCGATCGCACCAGGGTAAGCCCCAGGCCAGTGCCGCCGCTGGTGCGGGAGCGGGCCTCATCTACACGGTAAAAGGGTTCAAAAATATCGCCCTGACAGGGAGCCGGAATGCCTGCCCCCTGATCTTGCACCTGAATTGTCGCCCAGCTGCACTGAGTGGTAAGCGAAACCTGCACTGGCTGCTGCGGGTCGCCGTAGCGGAGGGCATTGTCGATCAGCTCGACTAGAGCGGTGCAGAGCTTTTGGCGGTCGGCCCGAGCGATCACTGGGGCGCAGGCGGTAACCGTTACCCGAGGTTTGGGGCCGGGCTGGCTCGTCGTCGCGATCGCCACCGCCTGGTGAATTACATCCTGTAGGTCGGTAGGCTTTAGATTAAGCGCTCCCTGACCGTTATCCAGTCGGGCCAGGTCCAAAATTTCGCTCAGCAGGCGGGTGGTGCGTCTGGCCTCGGCAGCGGCAATCTCTAGCCCCTCCCGCTGGGCTGCGGTGAGGTTTTGCCCCCGCCGCAGGGTGCTCTCCAGGTAGCCCTGCACCAGCGACAGCGGCGTGCGCAGCTCGTGAGAGATGTCGTTGACCAGGCGTTTTTGCTGGCCCCAGGCTTTGGCTAGGCGGGCCAGCATCAGGTTGTAGCTGCGCACTAGCTCTTGCAGCTCGGTGGGGGCCGCCTCTAGGTTGAGGGGCTGGTCGAGGGTATCGGCTGTGACCTGACCAGCCAGCCGGTTCAGCCGTCGAATCGGGCTGAGGGTGCGGCGAATGTAGAGGGCAAAGGCCACCGACAGCAGGCTAATCAGCAGCAAACTGGTGATCAGCAGCATCCGCACCAGCTGCTGCAGGCCCTGGTACTCGGCGGTGATGTCGTCGGCAATGTACAGGGTAGCTGCCGGTAACCCAGGTAGAGTTAGGGGGCTGGCGCACACGACTAGCCGCCAGCCCTGCACCGGCAAAACCTCGATCCCCAACGGCACCGACGTACTCAACAGAGCATCGCTTACGCCCGAGGTTTGCCACGATCCCATGGTGAGGGTTTCTGACTGAGCCAGGCGATCGCCCGTAGGTGTCTCGACCCAAATCGCTAAATCGCCCGTGGCGCGGTACTCAACCACTCGGTTCAGGGCCTCCTCAGTCGTCATCATCTCGCTGTAGTAGCGCACGTCTTCCTGCAGGCGATCGGCAATCAGGGCGGTGCCCTGGCGGTAGCTATTAAGCATAATTTGCTGCATGCGCCAGCCCATCCAGGTGGCCAATGAGCCAATCCCCACCAGCGAGGCCAGCACCACCCCAGCCGTGAGGCGGGCTTGTAGCGACCCTGGGTCGATCGTGCGCCCGCGCAGCAGGTGCCGAAAGGAAGTAATCGGTTGGAGCCAAAGGTGCGCTATAAACATGGGTCTACAGGGAAGGCCGAAAGCAGTGGCTTAACGACCTAATCTTGACTCTAGCAGCCCATTCTGAGAACAGGCTGATATGCTGCCTCAGCCATACTTAAGCGATTCTCAGGGCGATCTCAGGCGGGCAAGATTACATGAGGCTGTTAGCCTAGAGAACCGGGGGACCTGGCCGCTTAAACCCATTCTCAGCATTCTACCTAAAGGCATATCTATTAGACTTAAATCGCGCCCGGTGTCGGTCAAAGTGCTGCGGTTTTTGCTGCGGCTAGGCGTGGCCGTGGTGGCGCTTTCCCTGACTCCGGCGGCAGCCCAAACGATTCCGGAACGGATCGCTTCGCGAATCGCGGCGAAAATGGCAATAGCCCCTATGCTCATGGTTCCAATGCCCGTCACCCAAACCGCGATCATGGCCTCAGACTTATCTTTAATTGGCTCACTCCAGCAGCAGCTGGTGCTGGCGCTGACCTGGATTGACAGTTTGGGGGCGATCGCGCCCCTGGCCTTTATTTTGCTCTACATCGTCATTACTGTGGCCTTTGTGCCTGCCTCGGTGGTTACGCTGGGGGCCGGGGTCGTGTTTGGAGTAATTAAAGGATCCATCTTGGTCTTCGTTGGGGCCATGCTGGGGGCAACGGCGGCGTTTTTGGTGGGCCGCTACGTGGCCCGCGACTGGGTGGCCCGCAAAATTGCCTACAGCCCCAGATTTCAGACCATCGACGATGCGATCGCAAAAGATGGCCGCAAAATCATCTTTTTGCTGCGGCTGTCGCCGGTTTTCCCGTTCAACCTGCTCAACTACTCGCTGGGGCTGAGCCAAATTTCGCTCAAAGACTATGTGATTGGCTCGGTAGGCATGCTGCCCGGCACCATTATGTACGTCTACCTGGGGTCGCTGGTGGGCAACTTGGCTATGTTGGGAACTGGCGACGGTAGCCAATCTGCCGAAGCCACCATGGTTCAGTGGATTATTCGCATCGTGGGCCTGGTGGCGACGGTGGCCGTCACCCTCTACGTTACCCGCATTGCCCGTCGGGCGCTGAGCGAGGCTCTGCCCGATGAAGTGGCCTCATCCGAAAAGTAGGGGCGCAGCATGTGTCACCCGACGTAAGGTTGTCCCCCCAAGATACGACATAGAGTTGTGCCCCTTCGGCGCTTTAGCGGTAGAACAAGTAAGACGTTTTAAAGCCGTTGTGACCGGAGGTGAAACCGATGACTA
>JBARVV010000101.1:0-54562 GCA_049646445.1 Nodosilinea sp.
CGGGGGTTTGCTGCCACGCTGCTGTCTTGACTGTAAGCATAGAACGCATGAACTGTAAAACGAGCTTCCTTAAGTTTAGTTCCGCTGCCCTGAAAACTCCAGTTCTCAAGATGGACGAGGTTTAGTACTTTTCGGCACTTGCTTGATCGCCAGCATAATTGAAAGCCACAGCTATGTCGTGAAAAGGCCATCCATCATTTTTTGCCCTATGGTTTTCATCTTGACCCAATAAAAGAACAGCTTTTTTGTAATGAGGAAGGGCATTTTGGGCTCTTTCAAGTACATCAAAGCCATCCATTTTTAGAGTGTAAATCCCTAAGTACTAATGACCTAAATAAAAATTAGGCGATAATCTTATAGCTTCATCTATTTTTCGAAGAGCCCTCTCAAAATAATGTCTCTCGTCTTCTGAGGCTGGCTTTTCAAAATCAATATGCAACGCTTCAGTACCTAGTTTTCCATTATTCATCAAATCCAACGCTTCATTGCAGAGTTTTTCTGCTTCATTTCTGTTTTGAGCGACCGTATTCCGAGTTCCTTTCCTGTCAATCCTTAGTGTCTAGAGGAGACCTAATATGCTCACTATTAAAGCTATGAAGGAAAAAATATCTGAAATGGATAATTCTGAATCCCAAGTAAAAGTATTCATTTCTTATCGTTCTGAATGTATTTCCATAGGGCTATGGTTAGATTCAAATCTTATTAAAGTATATCGCCCAGGTAGAGCTTCACGAAATCTTCGGCGGCTTGAGTATTTAGGCTTTTCAGGGCTTCAACAATTTTTACCACCGTGTCTGCCGACGGGTCTCTATCCCCCTTTACCCAGCGGTAGACCGTTGTGCGCTCAACCCCCATTGCCTTTGCCAGACCGTACTGAGTAAGGTCGTGCGTCTCTAAAACTTGCTTGAGCACATTGCCTGCTTTTCCCATGACCCGATGATCTCAGAGCCTTGCAGGTAAAGAAAGGGTTCCGATCGGTTGACATCCAGTTGGCATATTATTAAGCTTGGCAAATCTACATTGCTGTATTTCCCATGCCTCAAGCTTTTCTCCCTTCAACCCTGTCTAACCCTGCATTGCAAGTCACCATCGAGCCTGCCGCCGAGCCGGGGCGGGAGGTGATTCGCATTTTGGTCATCGGCAGCGCCCACGGCGTAGAGCGCATCATCCACGAACTCTATCGCCTCGGCTTTGCCGAAGTGCGCGAGTGGAGCAAACCCCAGCCCACCGGGCGCGTCAGCGAAATCATGCGCGTCCTCACCCGTTATGTCATGGTGGAGTAAAGATGGTGAGATTTCGTTAGTTCTCAAGGTGTTCAGACCCTGTGAGGAGAGTCAGAAAGTAGCCTGTCTATGGCCAAAAACACATTAGGTGACGCGATCGCCCCCGACGCTGCCTTTCTGCCCAGCTTTTTCAAACTGGCGGTGGCCAACATCATCTCAAACCTGATGGTGCCTCTGGCGGGTCTGGTCGATACCGCCTTTCTCGGCCACCTCGATGACATTCGCTACCTGGGCGGGGTGGCTCTGGCCACAGTCATTTTTAACGTGGTGTACTGGAGCTTTGGCTTTTTGCGCATGGGCACCACCGGCACCACGGCCCAGGCGCGGGGGCGCGGCGACGGCGAAGAGCTATGGCTAATTTTGCTGCGCAATGGCGCGATCGCCCTCAGCTTTGGCCTGATTATTCTGCTGCTACAGGCCCCCATTCGCGAGCTTGGCTTTGCCCTGCTCAGCGCCGAACCCGGCGTGCAAGAGGCGGGCATCGCCTTTTACAACGCCCGGATTTGGGATGCTCCGGCGGTACTGCTGAACCTGGTGCTGATGGGCTGGTTTTTGGGCCGCGAAAAGGGCCGTCGGGTGATTGCTCTGTCGATGGTGGGCAACGGCAGCAACGTAGTGTTTAACTACATTTTTATCAATCAGCTGGGCTGGGCCAGTGCGGGGGCCGGGTTGGGCACGGCCCTGAGTCAGTATCTGACGCTGCTGGTCGGGCTGACATTGCTGGCCAGAGAAGGGGGCTTTGGGCGGCTCTGGGCGGTGCTGCCCCAGGGGTGGAACCTGGAAGCGATTAGGGGGCTGTTTTTGCTGAACCGCGACATTTTGGTGCGCACCTTTGCCCTGGTGCTGAGTTTTGCCCTATTTACCAACTTCAGCTCGGCCCTGGGTACCCAAACCCTGGCAGCCAACACTCTGCTGCTCCAGGTGGTGACGCTATCGGCCTACTTTATCGACGGCATTGCCTTTGCCACCGAGAGCTTTGCGGGGCGATATTTCGGCAGCGGCGATCGCACCCACCTGCGCCGTCTGCTCACCCTGGGAGGATTGACCAGCATCGCCCTAGGGTTGACCTTCGCCCTAGCCTTCGTGCTGTTTCCGCAGCCGTTGTTTGGGGTGCTGACCGTCCACCAGGAGGTGATTGCTACGGTGCAGACCTACGTGCTGTGGCTGGTGCCGGTGCTGGGACTGGGGGCGATCGCCTACATGCTCGACGGCTATTTCCTCGGCCTGACGGCGGGCAAAGTGCTGCGCAATGCCACCGTGCTGGCGGCGGGGGTGGGCTTTTTGCCCCTGGCTCTGGTGGCTCAATCTCTAGGCAGCGCCCACCTGCTGTGGCTGGCCCTGGTGGGGCTGATGGCCGCCCGGGCGCTGACCCTGGCCTGGGCGGTGCCGAAGTCCCTGGCTTAGCCGCGATTGGCCACCGAGCTGCGCTGGCTGAGAATGGCCTGGTGAGCCTGCTCCCAGTGGTGGGCGGCGATACGGATCTGGCTGGGGTCGGCCATACCCTGAACGCGGTACTCGCGCACGGCTTCCAGGGCGGCCTGGTTGCTGAGCAGGGCTAGGTCGGCCCCGTTCCAGCCGTCGGTGTGGTTGGCCCAGTGGTTGAGATCTACGGCCTCTAAGGGGCGATCGCTGTTGTGTACCTGCAAGATCGCCAGCCGTCCGGCGGCATCGGGCAGGCCAATCTCCAGCTGGAGGTCAATGCGTCCGGCCCGCAGAATGGCGGGGTCGAGGGCGCTGGGGCGGTTGGTGGCCCCAATTAGCAGCACGTTGGTGCAGCCCTGGAGGCCGTCGAGTTCGGTGAGTAATTGGCCGACGACGCGATCGCTCACCCCAGAATCGCCTGCATACTGCCCGCGCGCGGGTACCAGAGTATCGATTTCATCGATGAAGACCACGCAGGGGGCGGCCTGGCGGGCCTTGGCAAACAGCTCTCGCACTGCCTGTTCGGCGGCACCCACCCAGCGGCTCAGCAGTTCGGGGCCGTTGACGGCGATAAAGTTGGCCCGGGCCTGGGCGGCAACGGCCTTGGCCAGCAGGGTTTTGCCGGTGCCGGGAGGGCCCCAGAGCAGCAGCCCGCGGGGCGCTTTGGCCCCGGTTTGGGCGTAGAGGTCGGGGTAGAGCAGCGCTCCTTCGACCGATTCTTGCAGGGTTTGCTTGATGCTCTCCAAGCCGCCGATGTCGTCCCAGGCGATCGCGGGCGACTCCACTTCTACCGATCGCAGCACCGAGGGCTTGATCTCCTTAATCGCCTGGCGAAAGTCGTCGTGGGTCAGGGTCATGGTGTCGGGCACCGGGCCAGACAGGTCGGGCACCTGGCGGCGCAGGGCAAAGTAGGCCGCTTTTTGGCAGAGAGCCTTGAGGTCGGCCCCAACCATGCCCACAGAGAGATCGGCGATCGCATCTAAATCCACCCCATCCAGCGGCATATCGCGGGTTTGGATCTGAAGGATTTCGAGTCGGCCTGGGCGATCGGGCACCCGGAACTGCACCTCGCGATCGAATCGACCGGGGCGGCGCAGGGCCGGGTCAATGTGGTCTGGCCGGTTGGTGGCGGCCAGCACAATCACGCCCTTGGTCTGGGCAAAGCCATCCATCAGGCCCAGCAGGGTGGCGACCAGGCGCTTTTCCACTTCGCCTTCCACCTTGCTGCGATCGGGGGCAAGACTGTCAATTTCATCGATAAACACCAGGCAGGGGGCGGCTTTCTTAGCCTTCTCAAAGATCGCCCGCAGCCGCTGCTCGGCCTCGCCGTAGTACTTGCCCATCACCTCGGGGCCAACGATGGCGATGTAGTTGACGCCCAGGTCTTCGGCCAGGGAGCGGGCGGTCAGGGTTTTGCCGGTGCCGGGAGGGCCGACCAGCAGCACGCCGCGCGTCGGCTCCAGGCCCAGCTTGGCCAGCACGTCGGGCCGCTTGAGCGGAATTTCTACCAGTTCGCGCAGCTCTTGGAGGGTGCCGGAGAGTCCGCCGACGTCGCCCATGGTGGGGTGGTGCGGGGGAGCGGGGGAAGGTGAGGAGGGTGGGGACGATGAGGAGGGTGAGGGAGAGCCGTCGCTGGTGGGGGGTGGGGTGATGATGACTTCTTCGACGGCGGGATCGGCCCCAAACTCGGTATCGGGGGCGTTGCGGTCCATGCGGCTGACCCCCATATTGGGAATATTGCCCTGGCGCGGAATGCTGCTGAAGCCGCGAGCGTTGACCTGGACATTGGTCTTTAGCTCGCCGTTTTCGGCCTTTTCTTCGAGGGTTTTGGCCAGTTCAAGCAGTTGTTCAAAGCCTTTAAAGAAGTCACTCATGGCAAATATTGGGCGAACGGCAGGGGCGCTTTCAGGGTGCCCTGGGTTCAGGGTTCACTACCGACGGATAAAACCACGGCCCTGGCCCCAAGCCGTTATATAAGTTGAGAAACCCCGATACTCTACCGTGGCCAGGTTGGCCGATCGGCCGGAAACACTGGCCCTATGGACAGAGATTTGATTCCCTGAACGTTTCCTGCTGGAGCCGGGGGCTGGCTGGTAGGATACCTGCTGCTGGCTAAAGCCCTAGGGCACTATAGCCGCCTAAGAACAGCAGCCACACGGTAACGACCAGCCAGTGCATAGCCGCTATCACCCACAGCGAACCTGATTTCCAGTAGGCAATAGTGCAGACCAGCCCCAGCAGGGCCGCCGACAGCAGAAATACCGGGTTGGTAAACGTGGCGAAGGCCGTGGGGTATAAGATCATCGCGTTGAGGGGATGTATGACTACAAACAACCCCAGCATGGGCAGACCCAGCCGCCAGCGCTTGCGATCGCTCATAATCTCGGTCGGGTGGGGCAGCAGCAGCACTCGCCAAAATCCTTCTTCGAGCAGCGCGGGCACCACCAGCACCCGCGCCGCCAGCCGCAGCCCATCGGCCCAGGTGACATCGGCAACGACTGGCAAGAGAAAATGACTGCCCAGTCCTAAAGGCACGGTTATCACACCCAGCGCCAGGGTCAGCCCAGCCGCCAGCCGCCAATCGCTGAGCATAGGCCTGGTCATGGCCGCCTGCCGCAGACGATGGAGGGTAAGCTTTAGAGCAATATAGGCGCGGAGGCGAAGGTATTGCACAAGACGCATGAGTAGCCGTGAACGCCATTTTCCTACAGACCCTAGATCAGCAGATGCCCGGTGCAATCTAACCGGTGCGGTCTGCTAAGCGCTGGGCAGCAGTTTAAACATTCAATAACAATAATTCTGACTATTGGGGCATGCTAACTCAAACCCTGAGGTCGATGTCGATCTCGGTGCTTTTAATGTGCCATAGGAGATATGGCCTGTCGATGCAGGTCAAGCAAGAAGTATCTATAATTAGTTTCCTCGGGTTGTAAAATCTTGCCTGCTGAATCACGTCCTCCATCTCAGTTAAAGCCCACCTTAGGAAACTTGTCTAGGGCAAGTGCTGGTGGAGATAAAGTCGCGCGGGCGATCGCGATCTCTGAGCCAGCCTCGGCTCCGCCCTGGAATATGCTCTTTGAGGCGGCCCTCGATGCCATGCTGATTGTCAACAACGAGGGCACATACGTCGAGGTTAATGACGCGGCCTGTGCGCTGCTAGAGCTGCCTCGCCAGGCTCTAGTAGGGCGACGAATAGCCGATTTTTTGCCGCCAGGCACCGATTTTGAAGGCCTTTGGCAGGGGTTTACAGCTGTCGGGCAGATGCGAGGTGAGCAGCAGATGCACCTCGACAATGGCGTGGTCAAAACGGTGGAGTTTGCCGCTACTGCCCAAGTCTACCCCAATCACCACCTGTCAATTTTGCGGGATATTACCGAGCGCAAGCGGGCCGAAACCGAGCGCGATACCCTGTCTCGCCAGCTAGAGCAGTGGGTGATTAGCAGCTCTGAAAAGTTGCAGCGCACCGAGACTGCCCTGCGATCGCAGCAGCGGCGTATTGACAGCATTCTCAACTCCCTAGAATGCGTTGTCTGGTCGGTAGATCCCCAAACGCTGGAAACTATCTACGTCAGTGCTGCTGTTGAGACGCTCTACGGCTATTCTGCGGAGGCCTTTTTGACCAATGCTAACCTCTGGTTTAGCTGCATTCACCCCGAGGATGAGCCGCTGCTGATGGCCGACATTGAGGCCTTGATGGAAGGCGCTAAAATCGATCGCGAATATCGCATTTTTAGGGCCGATGGCGAGCAGCGCTGGGTGCAAGGGCAGGCCCGACTCGTGCACGATGACAACGGTAAACCCGTCCGCATCGACGGTACTACGACCGACATTAGCGATCGCAAGCTGGCCGAGCTGGCCCTTAAAGACCACCAGGCTACCCAGCAGTTGATTCTAGACGCCATCCCCGACTTGATGATGCGAATTGACTGCGATGGCTACATTCTCAACCTCATTTCTGGCGGCGAGATCACGCTCTATGGCCCAATTGCTTCCCACCAGCGTCAGTCGATTTACCAGTCATTTCCTCGCGATCTGGCTGACCAGCGCATGCACTTTGTCCAGCTAGCCCTCGATACCGGCACCCACCAGCGCTACGAATATGTCATAGAAATCAATAGCGAACTGCGCTACGAAGAATCGCGGGTGGTACCGATCAATGCCACCGAAGTATTAGTTATTGTGCGCGACATTACCGATCGCAAGCATGCTGAAGCCACCCAGGCCGACCTCAACCAAAAGCTGAAGCTGGTCAACGCCGAGCTCAACCGCCTGGCCACCGTAGACGGTCTGACCGAGATTGCCAACCGTCGCAGCTTTGACCAGGCGCTCGATTTGGAATGGCAGCGGGCTCGCCGTCAGCAAAAGTTTCTGTCGCTGATTCTCTGCGATATTGACTACTTCAAACCCTACAACGACAACTACGGCCACCTGGCCGGTGACGACTGCCTGCGCCAGGTGGCCCAGGTTTTGAATGCGGTGGTGCAGCGACCCGGCGACCTGGCGGCTCGCTACGGCGGAGAAGAATTTGTGCTGCTGCTGCCCGATACGACCATCGATGGTGCGATCGAGATCATTGAAAGAATTCAGGCGGCGATCGCCCAGTGCCATCTGGCCCACGCCTACTCCAAGGTGTCAGATATGATTTCCCTGAGTTTTGGCGTCGTGTGTCACCGCCCCTTGCTCAAAGAGCATTCTCCCCGCGAGCTGGTTCACCGCACCGATTTGGCCCTCTACCAGGCCAAGAACCAGGGCCGAAACTGCTATGTCGTGGGCGATCGTCTGAGCTAGCTTGAGGCTACCGCTCATGCTCCTGATCTGCCCCTGGGTAATGGTTGATTAGCGTCTAGGGCGCGATCGCCGCAATCATTACGCTATTGGCCTTGATCACCGCGTAGACTTCTTGGCCTGTCGCCAGGTTGAGCCGCCGGGCTGAGGCCTGGGAAATAATCGCCACCAGCTCCACGCCAGGCCCAGTCGCCAGGGTGAGTTCCGCGCTGACGCCGTTGCTCGCGATCGCCACCACCTTAGCCCGCAGCAGATTGCGGGCACTGATCGCAAAGTCGCGCTGCACGGCCAAAAACTCCTGCTCCTCGCGCTCATTTTGAAACGGGGTGGGCGGCGGGTCAGATGCGGCGTCGCGCTGCTCTAGGCCACGCACCAGCTCCCGCAGAATATCGGTTTTGCTGCGCTGGGTGCGCTGACAGTAGTCGTCGAGAATTTTGCGCTCCGCTTCGGAGGCCTGAAAGGTGATCCATCCTTGGCTTTTTCGGGGCATGGCACAACCCGCAGTGAGGGTATAGTGAGGGTATTTGGCAATACCAACTTAGTTGGTATGTTGGTTTATGCTAGTGAAGCTAGATTTGCCGAAGGGTTAGCGCTGTAGGTCTATCCCTACATATCCACCGCTTTGGGACGGTAAATCCATTCCAATTCTCTCTGAAGACTATGAAAAGACGAAACTTTTTGCTGCTGACCGCCGGTTTGGGCATCAGCCTGATCGGGGGGGCGATACTTCAGTTCAGGTCTCCTCTGGAAGTTCAGCAGTCACTCTTGGCCCAGCAGCCACGGCCAGCCCCGCCGCCAGCTACGCTGCTAGTTTCGGTGGCGGCCAGCCTGCAGGATGCGATGCAGGCCATTCAGACCGATTTTGAGAAAGCGCACCCAGAGATTGCCCTCAGCTACAATTTTGGGTCTTCCGGGGCGCTGCAGCAGCAGATCGAGCAGGGAGCGCCTGTCGATGTTTTTATCTCTGCCGGAGTGCCCCAAATGGACGCTTTGGAAGATCAAGACCTGCTGCTGTCTGGGACTCGCCAGGATCTGCTGGGTAACAGCCTCGTGCTGATTACCCCAGACGACTCCATGCTGGGGCTGGATAACTTTATCGACCTGACCCAGCCTGCCGTAAAACGAATTTCCATCGGTGAGTTTCGCAGCGTGCCCGCCGGGCAGTATGCCGAACAGGTGTTTAACAGCCTGGACATTTTGGCGGCGACTCAGCCCAGGCTGGTTTTTGCCAACAGCGTGCGGGGGGTGCTGGCGGCGGTGGAGTCGGGCCATGTCGATGCTGGCCTAGTCTACGCCACCGATGCCGCCCTTTCACCGCAGGTAGCGGTAGTGGCGATCGCCTCCGTAGGTCTGCACAATCCGATCACCTACCCTCTGGCCATCCTGGGCGAGGCCGCCAACCCCGAGACCGCCCAAACCTTTGTGAAGTATCTGTCTAGCGATGCCGCCGGAACCGTATTTGAAGACTTTGGCTTCACCGTGCTCAACTAGGCCCTATGCCTTTAGATCTATCACCGCTGTGGATTTCGCTTAGGGTCGCTGGCCTGGCAACGGGGGCGGCTTTTGTGGCCGGTACTGCTGTCGCCTACTGGATGCTGGGCTACCGAGGGCCGGGCAAGTCGTGGATAGAAAGTGCTTTGGTCGCGCCGCTGGTGCTGCCGCCCACGGTGGTGGGGTTTTTGCTGCTGCTGCTGCTGGGCCGCAGCGGGCCGCTGGGGGCGGGGCTAAAATCGCTCGGCCTCAGTCTTGTCTTCACCTGGTACGGGGCCGTGATTGCCGCCACGGTGGTTGCCTTCCCGCTGATGTACCGCACTGCCCTGGGAGCCTTCGAGCAAATTGATCCGACCCTGATTCAGGTGGCGCGCACGTTGGGAACCAGGGAGGGGCGAATTTTCTGGCGCATTGTGCTGCCCCTGTCGGTGCCCGGTCTGCTGGCCGGGCTGACCCTGTCTTTTGCCCGCGCTCTGGGAGAATTTGGCGCGACGCTGATGGTGGCAGGCAACATTCCAGGTCGCACCCAGACTATGCCCATGGCGATTTACTTCGCCGTCGAAGCCGGGGCCATGCAGGAGGCATGGGTGTGGGTAGCAATTATTCTTACCGTATCGCTCTCGGGGATCCTCGCGGCCAATCTGTGGCAGGCCCAGCGCCGCGATCGCCATCGCATTGGCACCCCCGCCGCTCAAACTCCAAACTCCAAACTCCAAACTCTTGGGCAAACTCCGGCCTTTACCTCTGCCCCTGCGCCCCACCCTGCCTTCTCGCCGCCCTGCCTGCACGTCGATTTCCACAAGACCTTGGCCACCTTTCCCCTCCAGGTCGCCTTCAGCGCTGGGGCGGAGGCTCTGGGCATTTTGGGGGCGTCGGGCTCGGGCAAATCGATGACCCTGCGCTGCATTGCCGGGGTAGAAACGCCAACTAGCGGGCAGATTGTGCTGAACGGGCGGGTGCTGTTCGACAGCGAAGCGGGCATCAACCTGCCCAGCCACCAGCGCCGGGTGGGGCTGCTGTTTCAGACCTACGCGCTGTTTCCCCACCTGACCATCGCCGAAAATGTTGACTTTGGGCTGCACCATCTGACCAAGCTAGAGCGGCGGCAGCGGGTGAGTCACTGGCTGAGCGCATTGCAGCTGCAGGGGTTGGGCGATCGCTACCCTCAGCAGATCTCCGGCGGGCAGCAGCAGCGGGTAGCCCTAGCCCGCGCCCTGGCCCCCAACCCCGAACTGCTGCTGCTCGATGAACCCCTCTCGGCGCTGGATACCTACCTGCGCAGCCAAGTTGAACAGCAGCTGATCGCAACCCTGGCTCGTTATCGCGGCCTGACGCTGTTTGTCACCCACAACCTGGAGGAGGTGTTTCGGGTGTGCCCCCAAATCATGGTGATGGCTGCGGGGAAGCCCGTGGTTATGGGCAGCCGCTACGACGTGTTTGAACGCCCCGGTACCGTTGTCGCCGCTCAAATCACCGGCTGCAAAAACTTCTCTAGGGCAGTGAGAACGGCGGTAAGAACGGCGGTGACAACGGTTAAAGCGGAGGACTGGAACTGCACCCTTGAGGTGGTGGGGCCGGTGCCAGACTCTTTGAGCTGTGTCGGGTTTCGGGCCCACCATATTGAGTTTGTCAGCCACCCCCACCAGCCCAATACCTTCCCCTGCTGGCTGGTGGCAACCAGCGAAACGCCTCACCGCATCACGCTTTTTCTCAGCCTCCACCATCCACCCCAGGCCGATGCTTCAGGCCCCAGCTTAGGCCTACCCTCTCACCAGCTTCAGGCCGAACTGTTTAAGGAAAAGTGGCGACACCTGAAGCAGCAGCCGCTGCCCTGGTACATTCATCTGGCCTCAGAGCAAGTGCTGCTGCTGGAAGATAGCGTTCAGCCGGGCTGACCTTGATGTTCACTGCACTCTAGCCCACACTAGAGGTTGGTTTCCCGCGTCGTTTCATGACCTATTTCGATCTCACTTCGGCTACCCCCACCGCCGCCGTCAGCGTGGGTGGTCTGGTTGACTACATCAAAGCCATGCTGGAGGACGACCCTACCCTACGCCAGGTGTGGGTGGTGGGGGAAGTCTCTAGTGCCAACCACCACGCCAAGGGGCTATTTTTTACCCTCACCGACCCT
This sequence comes from Nodosilinea sp., assembly GCA_049646445.1. Classification (GTDB taxonomy): domain Bacteria; phylum Cyanobacteriota; class Cyanobacteriia; order Phormidesmidales; family Phormidesmidaceae; genus Nodosilinea. The sequence continues at coordinate 11,113 of JBARVV010000101.1, forward strand.
GATACCGGGGCTGCCATTAATGCCGTGGCCTGGCGCAGCCAGCAGGCTCGCCTGACCACCATGCCCGCCATGGGCGACCAGGTAATTGCGCTGGGTACCGTGAAGGTCTACCCCCAGCGCAGCAGCTACCAGCTGACGGTATGGCAGGTGCTGCCCAGCGGCGACGGGCTGAAGGCGCTGCGCTACCGCCAGCTGCGCCAGCGGCTGGCCGCTGAGGGCCTGTTCGACCCTGAAGTTAAGCGATCGCTGCCCGCTCTGCCCCAGACGATTGCGGTAGTGTCGTCGCCCCAGGCGGCGGCCTGGGGCGACATCCAGCGATCGCTGCGGCAGCACCACCCCGGCCTGCACATTTTGTTTTCGCCCGCCACGGTGCAGGGCAATACGGCTCCAGCCTCCATCGTTGCGGCAATCGATCGCGTTGCCGCCGATGGCCGGGCCGAGGTGCTAATTTTGGCTCGCGGCGGCGGAGCTAGCGAAGATTTGGAATGCTTTGACGACGAGCGGGTGGTGCGGGCGGTGGCCGACTGTCCGGTGCCCGTCGTGACCGGCATTGGCCACCAGCGCGACGAATCCCTGGCGGATTTGGCGGCGGATCTGTGTGCTCATACCCCAACGGCGGCGGCGATCGCTGCCGTCCCCGCCCTGGCCGATCTACTCGAAACCCATCGCCAGCGGGTTGCCCAGCTCAAAACTCTGGTTGCCGACCACCTGCTCGATGCCCAGGGCGATCTGCATCACCTCGGTCAGCGCCTGTTGCGAACTCGCCTCGACCAGCGGGTGCAGCAGCAGCAGCTTCACCTCAAGCAGCTCAAGCGTCGTCTGGTGCAGGGGGTACAGGTAGAACTGCGGCAGGCGAGCGATCGCACCCAGGCCCTGCGCAGCCATTTGATGACCCTCGACCCCGACACCGTTGTGCGCCGGGGCTACGCCCTAGTGCGCGACGAAGCCGACCAGCTTGTTACCCAGGCCAGCACTGTTGTGCCCGGCCAAACCCTCCAGATCCAGCTCGCCCAGGGCCACCTCACCGCCCAGGTTATCCAAGTCCATCCCTCACCCGCATAATTCTCTCCTTGTCCACCTACCTACTTATCTTCTTTATCCCAAATGCCTAAAAAAAATACCCCCAACGCTGCCGCAAGCTGGAGCTACGAAACCACCGTTGCCTCTGTCGAAGGCATTATTGCCGGTCTAGAATCGGGCAGTCTGCCCCTTGCAGAGGTGTTGAGCCAGTTTGAGCAGGCGGTGCAGGCCCTCCAGCAGTGCGAAACCTACCTGCACGAAAAACAGCAGCAGGTGGATCTGCTGATTGAAACCCTGACCGACAGCTAAGGTAAGGAAGGTGCGGCTTAGTTGCGATCGCGGCTTGCAAAAACGGCGCAGATAAAGTACAAGTGTACTTAATCGGCATTCTCTATGGTCGTCTTGATCTGGTCTACAAATTCCTGATGGTCGATTACCGGCTTAGAGATATAGCCATCGGCACCGCTCTGGCTCAAAAACGTCTCGCGATCGCCATCCATGGCGTGAGCCGTCACCAGAATTACGGGCAGGCGGGCTGTCGCAGGGTCGGCTTTCAGCAGTTGGGTAATCTTGATGCCATCCATCGGCTTGCCCTCGTACATGCTGTGGGCCAGCGACACATCCATCAAAACAACGTCGACCTCGCCGCTGCGGGCAATCGTCATCACCTCGTTAACATCTTCGGTGTGCTTCACGGCCAGGCCACCGCGCTTGGTCAAAATTTTAGAAAACACTCGGGCATTTACCAGGTCGTCTTCAACTAGCAAGACGGTTTTCATCTCGTATATCCACCCCCGTCATTGGGAAAATATGATAGTAGAACGTAAATTAAGCGGTTGATGCAGGTGTTGATAAGAGGTTTTGAGCCAAGGTGTTGTGCGCCGAGCTGTACTAATCTTCAGGTAAGTCGCTAAACGATGGAGGCCCTGAATGCTTGAGGACAGATGATTCACGGCCTGCAACTCCAGCCAAGTAGACATAAAATGCCCATAGGCTTGCCATGCCTGTAGGCTTGCCTATAAGTTACAGCCTTGTTAAGGCAAAACTATTAAGGCCGAGTAAATTTGACCCGTACTTTAGACCATAAGCTGCATCTAACAAATGTTGTTCTGAGCCGCCGCTATGGCTAAACTCAACTACTGCCCGGTCTAAACCACTGACCTTTGTCTCATCCAGGAACCCCGCCCATGGCCGATCAACTCAACACGCTTGCCTCTGGGCAAATTGTGCCCACCTCGCTTCACACCGAGGTGCAGCGGTCATACCTGGAATACGCCATGAGCGTGATTGTGGGCCGCGCCCTGCCCGACGTGCGCGACGGCCTGAAGCCGGTGCATCGCCGCATTCTCTACGCCATGCACGAGCTGGGACTCACCCCCGATCGCCCCTACCGCAAGTGTGCTCGCGTAGTCGGCGATGTGCTGGGTAAGTACCACCCCCACGGCGACCAGGCGGTCTACGAAGCGCTGGTGCGAATGGTGCAGACCTTCTCTAGCCGCTACCCGCTGCTCGATGGCCACGGCAACTTTGGCTCGGTCGACAACGACCCCCCGGCGGCCATGCGCTACACCGAAACTCGCCTGTCGCCGGTCAGCAACGAGGCCCTGCTGAGCGACATTAGCGAGGCCCTGGTCGACTTTAGCGACAACTTCGACAGCTCCCAGCAGGAGCCGGTGGTGCTGCCCACCCAGCTGCCCAACCTGTTGCTAAATGGGTCTTCGGGCATTGCCGTGGGCATGGCGACTAACATTCCCCCCCACAACATGGGCGAGGTCGTCGATGGGCTAGTGGCGATGATCGATCGCCCCAACCTGTCCGACGACGAGCTGTTTCGCCTGATTCCTGGCCCCGACTTTCCGACCGGGGGCGAGATTATTAGCACCGATGGCATTCTGGAGGCCTACCGCACCGGCAGGGGCAGCATTCCGGTACGCGGCATTTGCCAGTTTGAGGAGGTTCACCCCGGCAAGGGGCGGCAGCGGCGCAACGCCATCATCATCACCGAGCTGCCCTACCAGGTGAATAAGGCCGGCTGGATTGAAAAAATTGCTCAGCTCGTCAACGCCGGGCGACTGGAGGGGATCGCCGATATTCGCGATGAGAGCGATCGCGACGGTATGCGGGTAGTGATCGAGCTGAAGCGCGACACCCCGGCCCAGCGGGTGCTCCAAGACCTCTACCGCACCACCCCCTTGCAAAGCAACTTTGGCGTGATTATGCTGGCCCTCGATGACGGCCAGCCCCGCCAGCTGCCCCTGCGCGACGTGATGCAGGCGTTTCTCAACTTTCGCGAGACCACCCTCACCCGCCACTACCAGCACCAGCTCGACAAGACCGAGGCCAAGCTGCACATCACCGAGGGGCTGCTCACCGCCCTCAACAATATCGACGCGATCATCGACATTCTGCGCAACGCCCCCGATGGCACGACGGCCAAGCAGACCTTTCAGCAGCGGTTTGACCTCAGCGAGCGCCAGTCGGATGCCATTTTGGCCATGCCCCTGCGCAAGCTTACCGGCATGGAGCGTCAGGGACTGGCCACCGAAGCGGAGGAACTGCGCCAGCGGCGGGATGAGTTGCAGCGGCTCCTGGGCGATCGCCGCGAACTGCTCAAGGCGATGAAAAAAGAGCTTAAAGCGCTGAAAAAGAAGTTTAACGACCCCCGCCGCACCCGCATTCAAACCGAGGCCGAGCGGGCGGAAGAATCACAGCAGGTCGAAGAAATTATCGCCGAAACGGTCGAAGAGGTGGCGGTAGTCGAGTTCACCCAAAAGGGCTACGTGCGGCGGTTTTCGCAAAAATCTTACCAGCGGCGGCAGGCCCGGCTCGAAACCGACACCAACCCCAAACTGCACGAGATTGACGACGACCCCGTGGTGCAGATCGAACCTGCCCTCACCACCCAGGAGGTTTTGACCATTACCCGCGATGGCCGGGCCTTTACGGTTGCGGTTGAAACGATTCCGGCCAACCCGCGCCAGGGTAAAGGGGCACCGCTGGTAAACCTGCTGCCCGGATCAGTGCCCCCCGATGCCGACGCGATCGTGGCCCAGTTTGTCATCCGTGAGGATTTGCTAGAGCACGACCTGATTTTCTTGACCAAGAAGGGCAAGATCAAGCGCGCCCCGCTGCAAGAATTTACTAGCCTTACAGGGCGCGGGTTGACGGCGATGAAAGTCAAAGACGGCGATGAGCTGGCCTACATTACCCTGGCGGAACTGGGGGATGACCTGGTGTTGGGCACAACGGGCGGGCGGCTGCTGCGCTTCCCCATTGACGATGACAACCTGCCGATTTTAGGTCGCGCCGCCCAGGGGCCGCAGGGCATTCGCATGGGCAAGCAAGAAACCCTGGCGGGCTGCGTGCGGGTGCAGTCGAGCAAAGATTGCCTGCTGCTGGTGACGGCGGCGGGCTATGGTAAGCGGCTGCCGATTGAGGGAATGCGGGTGGCCAAGCGGGGCGATATCGGCACCCAATCATTCCAGTTCAGCCTCAAGAGTGACAAGCTTGTGACAATGCTGCCAGCGGTGCCGAAGGAATCGGTGACGGTGTTTACCAGCGGCGATCGCACGGCAATTATCCCGGTGGACACGGTACCGCGCCAGGGCAGAACCGGGGAGAGCGATCGCCTTGTCAAACCCAACAAAGGCGAAACCATCACCCAGGTGCTGCGTGTTACCCTGCCAGACCAGGGTGTTGGCAGTAGCGTATTGTCAGAAGGGGATTAGGTTTACTGATTTGGGTAAAAGATAACCTGCATGGAGAATCTGGTTTGTTCTTTGAAAGTCTATGAATGACCAAGAACTTGAAGGATTATTTGACGATCTAGAGTCTGATAGAGCAGAGCGTAAAGCCTCCGATGCAGATCGAAACAAAATTCGTCAAGCGGTTTGTGCTTTCGCCAACGATTTGCCGAATTATCGATTACCAGGAGTCATCTTTGTTGGGGTCAATGATGATGGCTCTTGCGCTAACTTTCCCATTACTGACGACCTCCTGCTGCGTCTGAGCGATATGCGCTCAGACGGTAATATTTTACCTTTTCCTATTTTGACGGTTAGCAAAAAGATTATTCGCGGTTGTGAGATTGCAGTAGTGATAGTTGAACCTGCCGATGCGCCTCCCGTACGCTTTAATGGTCGTACCTGGGTTCGAGTTGGCCCCCGTAGAGCATCGGCTACGGCTGAAGAAGAACGTCGGCTGAATGAAAAGCGCAGGGCGAGAGATCTTCCCTTCGATTTGCGTCCTCTGCCCTCGGCAAACCTGGAAGATCTAAACCTGATTTTTTTTCAACAAACCTATCTACCCTTTACACTAGCCCTAGAGGTTTTAGAAGAAAATCAGCGATCGCTGCCCCAACAGCTGGCTTCAGTTAGATTTGCCACACCTGAGCCTGAATCTTGCCCCACAGTGCTAGGCATTTTAGCTGTTGGCAAAGACCCAAAGCAATTTATTCCTGGCCACTACGTTCAATTCTTGAGGGTTGATGGCACCGAACTGGGAGATCCAATTAAAGACCAGAAGGAAATTAACGGTACTTTGCTCGATATCTTGCGACAGCTTGATGAAACCTTAGTTATTAATATTTCTACCGCGTCAGATATCACAAGCCAAGTTCTCGAAGTTCAACAACCTGACTACCCCATAGAAGCCTTGCGCCAGCTAGCTAGAAATGCCATCATGCATCGCTCTTACGAGCAGACTAACGCCCCGGCGAAGGTCTATTGGTTTAATGATCGCATCGAAATTCAGAACCCTGGTGGATTGTTTGGCCAGGTTAACCGAGAAAACTTTGGTGGTGGTGCAACTGACTATCGTAATCCTCATCTTGCAGAAGTGATGAAAAATCTAGGCTATGTGCAGCGGTTCGGATTTGGAGTGCCTACAGCAAAAAGAGCATTAGAAAAAAATAGGAATCCGCCTCCAGAGTTCTTACTCGATGCGTCTTATACCTCTGTAGTAATTAGGAGGAGGCAATGAGTGTGCCAATAATTTCTGTTTTTACTACTAAAGGAGGAGCAGGAAAAACTTCAATTATTCACCATCTGGCATGGATGTATCGAGATTTAGGGCTTCAAGTCCTAGCCGTAGATTTTGATCACCAAGTCAATCTTACATCGCTATTTTTGGAAGAGGAGCGACTTGTAGAAATTTGGCAGTCGTCAGATTTAGCCAATACAGTATTTCGCTGCTTTCAGCCTCTAATTCATGGCAGTGGAGATATATCTGATCCGGTAATTGAAGTCATTGATGAAGGTCTTTCGCTCTTGAACGGTGATTTACAGCTTTTAAGCATCGAAGATAATCTGTCTGTTGAATGGTTTGGCTGTTTGGAAGGCAAGAAGAGAGCTTTTCTTGTAACTTCAGCTTTCTGGCGTTTAATTCAAAAGGCAGCCTGTCAACAAAGCGCCGATGTAGTCTTAATTGATTTAGGCCCAAACCTGGGTGCTATTAATCGTTCTGCTCTAATTTCAGCAGATTATGTAGTAGTGCCGTTATCCCCAGATTTGTACTCTTTGCAAGGATTGAAAAACCTGGGGCCAACTCTGCGTCGTTGGAGAGAAGAATGGCAAGAAAGACTAGTTAAGAACCCCGTTACCGATTTGCGTCTTCCTCAAGGACAAATGCAGCCGATAGGCTACATTGTGCTACAACATGCAGTGCGTCTAGATCGTCCTGTAGAAGCATTTCAGCGCTGGATTGAAAGGATTCCAGAAACATATCACCATGAAGTTTTACAAGGTTCTGCTACCCAAGGCATTAATGTGACGAATGATCCCCACTGCCTAGCCCTACTGAAAAACTATCAAAGCCTGATGCCTATGGCCCAAGAAGTCCACAAGCCCATGTTCCATCTAAAGCCTGCTGATGGCGCAATCGGCTCTCACGTTGCGGCAGTTCAAGGGGTCTATAGAGATTTTAAGCAACTAGCCCAGAATATCGCTCATACCATTGATCTGCACTTACCTTCAGGTACTTCATAGATTTATAGTTCAAAGCACAACAGCGCTGTCTTCGGAAGCTATGGTAAGCCATCCAATAGACTCCAGCTATCTTTGTTTACCCGTCCCGTCCACGCTCATACCCATTAACCTTACCCGTGGCCCAAGTCGCAATTGAAAACGTCTACAAAACCTTCCCCAAGTCTCGCCAAGTCCACGAGGCGGAGAATGCTTTAGATACCGACCACGACGGGGCGGCGGTGCTCAAGCGCATCAACCTCGCCATTGACGACGGCGAGTTTATGGTGCTGGTCGGCCCATCGGGCTGCGGCAAAAGCACCCTGCTGCGGCTGATCTCGGGCCTGGAGGAGATTACCGGGGGCAGCATCTGGGTGGGCGATCGCAAGGTTAACGACCTGCCCCCCAAGCAGCGCGACACCGCCATGGTGTTTCAGAGCTACGCCCTCTACCCCCACTTGAGCGTCTACGACAACCTGGCCTTTGGCCTGCGCCGCATGGGGGCTGATCTGAGCAAATCCCTACCAGAACTGGGGAAAAAGCCTGCAATCCTTAGCGATTCGCCCGCCAACCAGGAGCTAGAGCGTCTGCTGAGCGAGAGCCGCTGGTGGGAAAAGCCGCTGGTTTCGGTGACCCGCCGCCTGCCCCCCGGCCTGCGCTACGTGTCTGAGGCCGAGCGGCTGATCGACGATCGCATCCGGGCGGTGGCTAAAATGCTGCAAATCGACCTGCTGCTGAGCCGATACCCCCGCCAGCTTTCGGGCGGGCAGAAACAGCGGGTGGCCCTGGGTCGGGCGATGGCCCGCAACCCCCAGGTGTTTTTGATGGATGAACCGCTCTCCAACCTGGATGCCAAACTGCGGATGGAAACCCGCGCCCAGATTGTCAACTTGCAGCGGCAGCTGGGCATTACCACCATCTACGTCACCCACGACCAGGTGGAGGCGATGACCATGGGCCACCGGATCGCGGTGATGCACCAGGGCCAGATTCAGCAGGTGGCCTCACCCCTAGATTTGTACAACCGCCCGGCCAACCGGTTTGTGGCTGGCTTCATTGGCTCGCCGCCGATGAACGTGATTCCGGTGCAGGTGCAGGCTCCGTTTTTGCTGGTGCACCCTGAGTTTCGCCTGTCGCTGCCTAGCAGTTGGGACGATCGCCTGCTAACCTACGACCATCGCGAGGCGCTGCTGGGCATTCGCCCCGAGCACCTGAGTTTGGCCCTGCCTGCGCCCAAAAATATTCGCGGCCACATCACCCACCTCGAAGCCCTGGGCAGTGAGACCTACCTGACGGTGCAGAGCGAGGCGCTGACGCTGCTGGCCAAAGTGGCCCCGGACGAGGCGGTGCGCATTGGCGACGAGGTCTGGCTGGCGATCGCGCCCGAAAAAGTCCATCTGTTTGACCCCGAGAGTGACAGCTCTCTCTGGCGCGGCTAACCCCACAGCCGAATCCCGCTAACCCCGATTCTCAAAAGGCTATGCCCGAGGCATGTGGCATTTGCCCGGTTGAATCGGGGGTAAACAAACAAGATGTGGTATGAGCACCCAAGGTAGCTACTCTGCGCCGGGGACATCTATCACAGACACCTTAAATTCTTGATTAGTCGGCGACCGCAGCGTTACGCCATAAACCTGTACCGGCTTGGCGGCGGCACTCTGGGTGCTTTCAACCTGAAGCAAAGCATTGAAATCAAGCTGCTCATCATAGGTTTGAATCACGGTTCGCTGGAGACCATAGCCGCGAATGGTGAGATTGCTGCGATTGATCGTAATGGGCTGGAGCCAGTCAAACTGACCGATCGGGAGCTGGATAGTGACCGCCTGCTGGGCAGGCAGTTCAGCAATCAGGGTCTGTAGGGCGATCGCATCATCCTGGTTGTCATCGGGCCAAATCCCATAGTCGATGGCGTCGACGATCCGAATGGGCTGGTCGCTCTGGCGGTCCTGATGGGCCAGCTGCAGGCCAGCAATGTCCCAAATCGGGTTCAAAATTCCCGCTAGCGAGCAAAGGATAATTCCAAAGAAAAACAGCTGAGAGAACAGTAAAAGGCGAGATGTCCCCTGCTTAACGACCTTCCGAATCCCTGTACCTGCCGCCGAAATGCTTTGATTGCCCCGGTTGCTCCAGTTCTGCTGGGCCAAGTTCATCTGAGTCCAAATCTTAACCAGTGACGCCCCCCACTGATGAAACAGCAGCAGCGGCAGATGAACCAACTTTAGGTGAGACTTCCGGCCCCAGAAAATTAGCATCAGCATCAGGGGTCGAGTTAAGAGAATCCAAGCGGTTACGACCCCTGCCGATAGCCACTGGCCAGTACATAGAGAAACCAGCAGAAAACTAGGCGTAATCAGACATGTCCAAAAATTGAACCGCTGGTCGAGCAGGCTGTACCAAATAAACCAGCCGGTTGTTTTAGGCCCCAGAGCAATAGCCCGACTGCTATTGCGCAGCATGTTTCCATACCAGCGCCGCATGTTGTTGTAGGCTCGATCTACGATAGAACCGGACACCGTTTCAATCGAGTAGACCAACGCGTCGGGCACGTAAAGCATATCAAACTTGCGTCTTAGCAGCCAGAACCAGGTGCTTTTGTCATCGCCGGATAGAAACTTGAACTGTCCCCAGAGCCAGTCCTGTAAAGAGTCATTCTCTAGTTGAGCAATAAAAGAGGGCTGTAGCGCCAAATTGGCTTGAAACAGCGAAAACCGCCCCGTCAGACACATGACTTTGCGAGACAAAGCATCTGAGCACATTTGGGAATGGCGCTGAGCAAAGCGCAGGTGAAACCACTCTGAAAATAGCGAAGAACCCTCAACAATGGGGATTTCATCCGTTGTCAGGGCACCTATTTTGGGGAACAGCCGGAAAAACGGCAGGCACTGGCGCAAAACCCCCTGCCCCAGCTCTGAATCTCCATCCATTAAAGCAATTACGGTATCGTCTGGCAGATCGTGAAGGGCCAGCTCGCGCAGTCCATCGGCCATCGCCTTTCGCTTGCCATCTTTCTGGGTCATTTGAATCAGCCGAATCGATCTCAGCCCCGGATCGGCTTGTTCAAGTATCTGAGAAATAGCTTTATTTTCGTCGTCGCTGCTGCTGCTAACCAGCACTGTGATTGGTTGGGCCAGGGTCTTGGCTTCTCGTGCGATCGCCTGAAATACTCGCTCACTAATCCAGGGCTGTTCTCGATAGGTAGGAACCAAAAAACACATGTGGGGCAGGTGCTCAACGGGCACTGCGTTGGCCGCTCGCCGCCAGCGCGGAAACAACCCGTACAGATAAAATTTGGCCCTGATCATGCGAACGGCAAACCAAGACCAGCGCCAAATACCAATAAAACCTAAACTAATCAGACCAAATATATCCCATGAGGCCAAATGGCCAGGGTTTTGGAGCATATAAAGCCCGAAAAAGCCAAACACGGAGATTAATAGCAGCAGCAGCCGATTAATCTGTGCATCCATGGGTAAGGGTGCATGCTTAGAAGATGCCATAGTTATTCACTTGCCGCTAATTAACTAATTAAACTAAATCAAGTCCAGAAGTGAAATGTTGCCAGTTAAAAAACTACAGATTCCGAGCTGGATTTGGTTATAGACCTGACCTACGTCCCAGACTGAGTACTAAAAGTCAGCTGGGCTGACTGGCCCAACCCGCAAAACTGTCGGTTTTCTCGCTGCATGGCTTCAGCCGGAATACGAACCCGAACTCTAGCCAAGGGTTGGCCAACTAAGTCCGATGAGATGGCGGGTAGCAGCGCCTCCGATCTCACCCTAGCCAAATCGGCATTCCTGACGGCTCCGATGAAGACCACCTTGCCATTGATGGTGTTTGACTGGCCATCTAGCCTGACCCGTACGGGGCTTTCAGTGTCGATCCGATAGGCTTGCTCAGTAACCGCTAGGGCCTCGATCCACATATCACTGCAGTCGAGCAAGGAAATTAACTCCGCTGGTCGATTGACTTGTTCGCCAGCATCGTGAAACGTGTTGTAAATAATCCCATCGAAGGGAGCTTTGATCGGCACAAATTCTGCCGAACCTTTCGCTGCAACCTGCTGTTGCTGCTGCTGCTGCTGCTGCTGCTGCTGTTGTTGCTGCTGCCGCTGCTGCTGGATTCGGACAGTCAGCGTTTGAATTTGGGCCGTCTGATCTTGAATAGCCCGCATGAGATTCTGTTGGCGAGCCTGCAAGTCATCGGTGTTCGATACGACAGTCGCTCCCTGGCTGTGGGCACTAGCATTAATCGCAGCGGTTTCACTCTCTGAGATCGCCTGTTGAACGGCTGCTTGGGCAGAGCGCCACACGGCTTCTAGCTCACTGACCTGCTGAGCGGAAACCGCTCCTTTGTCTAATAGTGAACGGTAGCGTTCATATTCATCGCGGGCTTTTTCCTCTTGGGCGATCGCGGCGTCTTGAGCCGCCTGATGATAGCTAACCTGCTGACTCAATAGCTGACGTCCTGTCGCCTGTAGCACCTGATCTTGGCGGTTTAGCTCCTGTAGCTGCTGTCTAAGCATGGCTAAAGCTGCCTGGGCGCTATTCAGCTGGGCTAGGTTGACATCTAAGTCCTGACTTACCTGCACTGGGGTATTGGCAGGCTGATCCTCAGATGTCAAAGGCTCTAGCTGAGCTAAGACCTGACCTGCAGAGACCTTTGCCCCAGGGCGGGCATAAAAGTCTTCCAGGGTGCCATCGACCGGAGCCTGTAGGCGGACGGTGCGACCATTGACCATCCCGCCTGAAATGGTTAGATGGGTGAGGCGGTAGGTAATCGATGCAGCACCGACGCCAACAGCACCAATCCCTAAGGAAAAACAAAGGCCACCAACGAATAGACGACGCCAAAAAGATGGCCGGTGGTCAATAGATGGGAGGTCGTAATCTACTGCAGTGTTAGTAATAGCCATTTGGGAGAAGCTCGCTCAGGGTTCTTTAGCAGTGGCCACAAGTCTTATGAATACTCAACAAAACCGGGGCTACCCATGCAGAAGAAAAGTGCTTTTGAATACTGTGCTGAGGCAAAAAATATGGCAACTGAATTAGACCGCGATGCAGCTGCTCCGCAGTTAAGCAGCATTCGATAGTTTCACAATAAAACTATCTACGTATTTTCCACGACAGCTTAACTCTATGTTCATGTAAACTTTGCTGCCCTATCCCAATTTTGAGGAACGAATAAAGTTAGCATTCGCTGACTAAAACTGGATATTACCTGAATATTTGGATGTGGCGTTTATGTGACAGTTCTTCAACCGGATACAGCCCTTTTCAGGCTGATGAGGTACAGCAAAAGCCCTGAAGTACCTGCTATATAGCAATTTCAGATCTTCATTTGTACCTCACTATAGTGGGAAACGCTGTAGACCGATTAAAAAACGATGTCGAAAGCCTTCTTCGCTGCCAATAGCTTAATTAGTTTAACTTCAACTATCCAAAGGCATGGATTTGCAGGAAGGTAGCCCGACTTACAGGCGCAAAAAACGCAGTGGCATCAACAGTCTAGAGACTTAAATTTGCTGAAATACAAATCATTTTGTCTAGACAAGAGGTTGCCCGCGTCACCTACCTAAAGGTATAGATCTGAGGGCGCATGGTTTGACTCAGTCGAACAAGACAGGCAATTATACAGGCGCATAAAGCATCTAAGGGCGAATGGCACTGAATTGAGGCGGGTGGGCAGTGCCAACCCTGTGGTAAATCAAGACTTTCGGCGATCTGCAAGAGCTTATTTCAGCGACATTCCCCTATGGATAGTTAGGGCTTTTGATCGCGATCGCCAGATCGGTTAGGGCAGTATGCGTGTTTTTCTAGAACGATGGCTATAAGTCGGTATCGCCTGAGCTAGCCACGGGCGGCTAGTCAGCCGTAACGGTAAACTCTGCAAAATCAGCGTAGACATCTTGGGGCGTTGCCCAAGACGGATCGCCGCCGCCAAAAAAAGTGGAGAAAAAGAGGCCGTCAATCTTTAAATCGGTGGTGGAGCGAAAGACTAACCCAGACTGGTCGATCACCGGCTTGCCGTCGACCCAAACCTGAATCCGCCCGTTAGCTGCCTGAGGATCATTCAGGCTAATCGTCTGCTTCAGGTGGTGCCACACGCCTGGCTGAAATCGCCAGGAGCCTCGACCAATGGAGTCGCCATATCCCTCGCTGGTCGGCAAATAGGCATACATTTCGCCATCCCCCTCCCGCCGCCACATGATTCGGGTCGAAAACCCGTCTGTGCCGTCTGGAACATTACCGCCGCTGGCCCCGGTTCCGCCATAGAGGCCAGGGAGTTTGCCGCCTTTGACAAAATCAAAATCTTCGGAAAAGCGGACAAAATAGCTCAGCGTTAGCTGATCTTGATCGGGAATGGGCAGGTCTGCGTAAAACTGAGCCCCCCCGATCGCTACCCCCGACTCGCGGGATACAGAGGGACTGGCGGAACCAGCCGGATAAGCCACCCGCATGATTTTTTCAAAGCGGCGATCGGGATCATCCATGACGACAATATTGCTGTCTAAACCCCAAGACTTGTCATCCTGTGCGCCCCACTGATCTAACCAATCGGTAGCAGTGAGGGAACCAGCCCAGTTTACTGAGCTAGCTGGGCTAGGTGAGGGAGTAGGTACGCTTAGACTGGCCTGGGAATCTTCCTGGGAGGCTAATTCGGCGCTACAGCTACTCAGGCTCAGCAAAACCGACACGGCGGTTGTGGTCAGCAAAGATGCAGAATTCATAGAACAGGTCCACTGCAGGTTCACAGGAGTGGTCAAATCCTGATGGGTGCATCCTAGTCAACAGTCCAGGGGATGCGCGTTGATAAAAAGCAATGGCGACTTAATTTCACACAAACTTTAGAGGCGGCTTCATGCTGGGACGGGGTTATTTTACCTTTTAAGGTAAGTGGAGAGCGATCGGCTAGGTGTGAAGGTTGTTCGGGTTTCAGACGGCGAAGTTTGAACTATGGGCCAATCGCGGGCCTAGAACCGCGACTCATACTCAACTGAAATAATGTTGTCTCCATCAAGGTTGGTAGTGCCTCGGGCTCGAATTTGGTTAGTCAGGCGGTAGGACACACCAACCTGGGGCGGGGTGCCGTTATTAAGAATTTCCAGCACGTCAACGCTGGCGTTTTTACCCAGGTCAAAGGCTGCCTCTACCCCAATGCCAATACCAACTGTGCTGTCGGTGGCGGTATCGGTGGTGGGGAAGATGCTGAACGATCGCAGGCCAACGGTATCGGCAATGCGATCGCCAAAAGTTGCGAGCGTTCCGGCTCCCACAAAGCCCGCAAACTGGGTCAGCGATGCCCCATAGATATTCGTTACCACGCTACTGCCCAGCAGCGCGAGCAGATCTTCCTGGCTGCGGGAGGGGCGGCTGCTCAGTGTCAGCAGCTCGCCTGCCTGGCCTGGAGATTCGCTATCTTGCAGGTCGCTGACGTAGCCATAGGCATTGGCAAAGACCGAGACAAATTCCACTTCCCCAAAGGTGGTAATGCCTGAAGGAGCCGTGATTTCAGCGCTGTTGAAAGGGGTGGCGTTAGTAATTTGAACCACGTCGGCATCCTGCACCCTGGCCCGCATTCGCACATCTAAAAACGGGTCAAGCCCGTCTTCGGGGAAAAACGTGGCGGTATTTTGGACATTCCGCATCAGGCGAAACTGGGTGGAGAAAAGATTAATCCAGCCGCTGTCGAGGGTTAGCACACCGCTGGGCCGCAGGTCTGTGAGCGTACCATTGACCTCGACACTCCCCGCAGCGGTGATGTAGTAGAAAGGCTGGCCCACGATTGCGAGATCATTACTCAAGACAATGTTCAGGGCACTTAGCCTCACCCGGCTCAGGGGGCCATCGAGAACAGTCTGGTCAACCTCTGGCCGGTCAAACCCGTCAATTTCAGCGCGATACTCCTCCACATACTCGGGCCGAGGCTCTGCTGTCGGCGGATCCGCCGCGCCGTCTTCTGGTACCTCCAGATCGGCAGCCGGTGACCCCAGCTGTCCTAGCAGATCATTGGCTCTAACCACGCCATCTCCTACCCGCACGGTGCCAGTAACAACTGGGTTAAGTAAAGATCCGTTCACCAAGACGCTGCCGTCCAGCTGAGCTTCGACAAAGCCTTCATAGTCGGCATCTACCTGGTTGATGGCAACGGCCAACCCTTCGGTGGCGACAGGCACTTGCTTTGCCGCTGCCGAGGCACTGGCCGCCGCTAGTGCCGTAGTCGCCTCCCCAACGGGCAGCCGCCCCGTGACCACAATTTCGCCGCCGCCGTAGTAAGCCCGCAGCTGCTCGACTAGCACCTGATCGAGGTTAAACCTGACCCTGCCGGTTAGGTCAGTCACCGGCTGCGATAGCGCCGTACTGACCAGCGTGCCGTTTTCAAATTCGGCCTGCCCCACCACCGCCGGGGCCGCCAGGGTGCCGCCGATTTGCAGCTGCACGCGGCCCTGCCCCCCCTGCCAGCCCAGCCGTTCGTCGGTGACCAGGTTCAGCAGTTCTAATCCCTCATTTTCTAAACTCACCAGCACGCTAATTTGCTCGCTGTCGGGCTGGACAGCCATAAACGGTAGGGCGTAGGGAATGTCTCCCTGTAGGGTGACCTCGGCGGGGGCGGCGACTACGGCGGCCCCATCAAAGCGGAGGCGGGCGTTGTCGTAGGTAAAGTCGAGGGCCACCGACTCCAGCGGTTGCTCGTTTAGGCTGGGATTGGCGATCGCCAGGTCACCCATCACGGTCGGGTTCTCTAGGCGGCCATCGAGCGTAGCTACCAGCGCTAGGTCACCGTCGGCCTCCACCGGAATATCGACAAACAGCTGCGCCAGTTCTACCGGCACCCCGCTCATCTCAAGCTGGCCGCTGAGATTGTCGACGCTGCCGTCGCCCACAAAGCTAATCCGAGTGTCGTCGGACTCAAACAGCAGCGGGGCGATGTCGAAGCTGCCCTGGTCGTAGCTGGCCGCTAGGGTAAAGCGGTTGCACAGGTCGCCCGGCCCAGCGCCAGCCGCGTCGAGGGGTGCGCCAAACTCAATCGATTCGACGGCTGCACTCGACTCCACTGCCGCTGCTGGGTCGCAGGTCAGCAGGTTACCCCAGCTCCAGTTTTGGCCCTCAATATCGGCCTGGGCCGCAATGGCGTCGGCAGAAAAGCCGTCGCCCTGGAGGGTAACGCTGCCGCTGAAGCTGCCCCGCAGGTCGGCCAGGGCGGGCAGGGCTAGCTCAGTATCGTCGACTTGCCGTTCGTAGCGGGCCAGGAACAGGGCAAAGGCCTCTAGCTGCTCTAAAAAGGGAGCCGGAGGTAGCCCGACATCATTCAGGTCGAGCACCTCGGCCCCAAACCCGGTCGCGGCCTCACGGGGCAGGCCAATATCGGCAAAGGTTTCCCAATTGAGGGTGGCCAGTAGATCCTGGAAGTTGCCCGACACGATGTCGACTTGAGCGTAGTACTGGGGGGTGGGGGTGCCTAGATCGTCAAGCCATCCGGTCACGCGGTAGCGGCTGTCGTCAAAGACCAGGGCGGCATTGGCCAGCTCAAGGCGGCCATCGGCATAGGTAAACTCGGCGTCTAAGCTCTCGGCCACCAGGGTATCGAGGGTCGGGTCAAGAATGCTGGCGGTGCCCGCCAGGGTGAGGTTATCTAAATCGCTCAGGTCGGCGGTAATGGTGCCGTCGAGGGTGCCGCCCAGGGGGCCGAGATTGGCGACAGGAGCCACGCCAAAGGCATCGATGGGCACATTTTCGACGGTGGCGGTGAGCTGCTGGTTGACCACCTGGCCTACCGCAACGGCATCGCCCAGGCGAATATCAAACTGGCCGGGCAGCAGATTTTGATCTAGGGTGGCGAGAATGCGATCGCCCCGGCCCCGCAGCGCAATCGTGCCGCCCTCAGCCAGGGAGATATCCACCGGCCCCGCCAGCTGCGACTCAAAGGCAACGGTATCGAGGGCTAGGTCGTTGACCAGGGCGTTGCCCACTAGGCGCAGGTCACGCAGAGGACCAGTGACCTGACCGGCGAAGCTAACCACCCCGGTTGGGTTGAGGCGATCGCGAACGTTCTCCGGCACAAGCTGAGCCACGCGGCTGAGCCGGTAGCGATTCACCTGCACATCTAGATCGACGGGGCCAATTGGGGTGGCCGCTCCCAGACTGGTGGCTACAAACCCGCTGGCCACCACCCCAGGGGCCAAAAACTCCTCGACCTGAATACCGTTCCCTACCCAGCGAAAGGCGGTCGTCCAGTCTCCCGGTTCCAGAAGAGAGGGGGCACCGGGGGCCACGGTGAGCTGAGCATCGGCAATCTGGGCGGTGCCGCTGGCCTGCAGAGCCTGCAACGATAAATTATCCAGGTTGCCAGCGGCGGTCAGGTCAGCAGTTAGTAGCCCCTGCACCCGGTCGGTAAACCGATTTACCGGCAGATCGGTGGTATCGATCTGGGCGGTCCAGGTGCCCTGCTCGAGCAGAACGGTGGCGGCGGCGTTGAGGGTGCCCTGCTCGACCTGAAACTGGGCATTGTCGACCACCAGGGTGTTGTCTCGGTAGGTCAGCTCGCCGCTGCCGGGGTAGGTAGCCTCGGGCAGCCGAAACTGGAGCGTTGCCAGAGGGTTTTCAAGGGTGCCCTGGATTGCTCCCTCAGCCAGGACCGAGCCTAGGCTGGCCTGGTTGGGTAGCGACACACCGTAGTTTGCCGCCAGAGCGTCCCCCGGCAGGTCGGCCTGCAGGTCAAACTCAAAGGCCGGGCTGCCCTCGGCGGTCAAATCGACCTGGCCCGCCCCGGTAACAAAGCCTCCCTCGACTGGCACCACCCGCAGCGTTTGCAGATTGATTTGTTCTTGCGTAGCGACAAAGTTGGCGGTCAGAGTTTCGAGGGTTACTTCGTCGATCTGCACCAGACCCTGGTTTTGCAGCTGTCCGGCCAGGCGGGGCTGGTCGATATCGCCAGTTAGGGTGCCGTTAAAACCAAATTCCCCAGCCGCTTGGATGGGGAGATCGACCTCTAGCACGTCGGTCACGGTGGCGATCGCCACCTCCGGGATATCCACAGCCAGGTCATAGCCCGCCTCCAGATCGACCGTACCGGCTGCGGTTAGGGGAATCTCACCGAGCTGCAGCTGGGCGCTGTCTACGACCACCTGCTCGCCCCGCAACCGCAGGGTGGTGTCAATGTCAGTAATGGGGGTAGGCAGCTGGGCCACCAGCACCTCGCCATCGCGCAGCCGGGCGGTGCCTCGGGCCTCGGTGAGAAAACTCTCGGACTGCGATCGCAGCTCTACCGTCAGATTGCTGTCCAGCGTGCCGCCGACTATCCCGACCGATGGCGGCAAAAACAGGTTAAACCCGGCGGTGGGCAAATCGGTAGACTGCAGGGCAATGTTGTAGGCCCCCTCGGCTAGCTGCCATGCCCCATCCAGCGCAAACTCGCCGTCGCCAATGCGCCCACTGGCCTCAAACAAAACTTCCTGCAGGTCTTGCTCAGCGGGACTGATAAACTCGGCGCTGGCGTTTAGGTCGGCAATTAAAATCGCCTCAGCTTCGACCACCGCCTGATCGCGGGGCAAATCTCTAAAGATAGAGGCCTGGCCATCTAGTGCCTGTACCTCTACCAGCTCTAGCTCAATCGGGCCGCTGGTCTTGTCTTCTTCTGGGTCGGGCAGGGTAAGGTCAACCCAGCGACCATCGGCTGCCTGCACCAGCTCAATATCCGGTTCAATAAACGTTAGGCTGTAGCGCAGGCTGCGGCTAAACAGCAGGTCGGGCCAGCTAAAGGTTACCTCTACCGCCTCTGCTGTGGCCCTGGTCGCTACCGCATCGGTGGGAGGCAGTGTCGATGGCCCCAGGCGCACCCCATTCCAGGTCAGCCGTTCAAAATTGCCCAGCTCAAAGGGGCGATCGAGACTTTCTTCCAGGGCTGTTTCGACCCAGGGAATCAGGCGACTGTCAATTAGGTCATCGCCCCAGACCAAAACAGCCGCGCCGCCCACTATGGCTACCCCCCCTAGCCCCGCGCCCACCTTGAGCAGGGTCGACAAAATCCGACGCTGGGGCCTGTTTGGGTCAGGACTAGGCGGCGGGCCGCTAGACTGAGTCATTCAAGATCCTCGGGCTTAGGGTTGATAGGGGTAGACCTTACCCAAAAGTCACATAGACACTACCGGTGATTAGCCCTATAAGCAAGCCCCCCTTAGGGAGACTTGACTTGCGATCGCAAATGGTATCGTGGCGATAACGCTGGCTCAGCCCACTCTTTTGTCCCTTCGGAGGTAAGCCATGAGCAACTACACCCCCACAGAGCTGCAAACCCTGGTCAAAGCGCCGATGATGACCGGGCTGTCGGTAGCCATGGTCGATATGGGCATTGTGTCTACGGCCATCGAGGCGGCCGCGATGTCGAAGCAAATTGCCGGGGCAGCCGCAAAGTATCCCACCAATTCTGTCATTCAGGCGGCTTTTTCAGAGGCCGCCCTCAAGAGTCGCGACCTCAAGCTCGACAAGCCCGACATTAAGCCCGAAGACGTCAAGTCTGGGGTCATGATCGACCATGCGATCGCCGATATCAACGCAGCCTTGGCGGTCGTGGCAGGCAAAGCCAGCGATGTCGAGGTCGCCGAATACAAACAGTTTATCTACGACTGTGGGGCTGCCGTAGCCGCCGCCGCTGGTGAGGGT
Organism: Nodosilinea sp.; assembly: GCA_049646445.1. Taxonomy (GTDB): domain Bacteria; phylum Cyanobacteriota; class Cyanobacteriia; order Phormidesmidales; family Phormidesmidaceae; genus Nodosilinea. The sequence goes on from JBARVV010000101.1 coordinate 30,749, forward strand.
TTGTTTGGTACCGGCAGCAACAAGGTCAGCGCTGCCGAAGCTGCCGCCCTGGCGAAATTCAAAGCGGCCTTGGCCCTTTAGCCTGGCTGTGAGGTCTAGGGGCCAAGCTGGGTGCAGCCCCTGAACCTGAAGCTCTAGGAGATTTCTAGGAAAGAAGATACCAACTTTAATCCAGCGACTAGAGCCACTGTAGGGTGGGCACTGCCCTACAGTGGGGAAACTGTTTTCCAGAAGTCGCCCTAAGCCCTTTTTGCCTGTTACTTTTTTTGTGAAAGATAATGTTTACTTACAGAAGCTTTATGTTTCTGTGTCATGGTCGAGAATACTGTCTCAAGCTGAATTGAGGGAATCCCCTCGGCCCGCCCCATAGTTTGCCTACAAAATTGCCTGTCAAGGAGAATGTCATGAGTTTTACCCGCTGGCTGCGGCGACTAGCGCCCCTGATGGTGTGCCTGGTGCTGCTGGTTACCGCCTGTGCGTCGGCCCCTTCTAAATACGACCAGGTGCAGAAAGATACCACTGGCTTTGGTTCCCCAGCGGCAGTCGATAAAAAAGCCGAAAAGGGCGGTACCTTCAACGCCTTTTTCCCCGACGAGCAGGGCGACTATAAAGTGATTCCCTACCAGGAGAAGAAAGGCTTCGCCGAGTACAAGCTGGAGCAGGACGGCAAGGCCGTGGCTATGCTCACCATCAGCGATACCACCAGCGTTCCTGGCTCAGCCGAGAAGTATAGCACTGCCACCGAGACCGTCAGCGGCTTTCCGACGGTAGACCAGGGCACGACTGCCACCGGGGTACTGGTCAATGATCGCTACCAGGTCAAAGTACTTTCTCGCGACCCTTCCTTCACCAAAGAAGACCGGGTGGCCTGGCTACAGAAGTTTGACCTCAAGGGTTTAGCCCAGCTGAAAGGGGCAATTAAACCCGTGACTAAACCCACAGCGGCGCTGCCCGAAGCACCCACCGCCGCTCCACCAGCTACCCCGACCCAGCCCAGCCCACGGCCTAAGGATGGCTTTAAACTGCCACGGGTGCAGCTACCGCGTTCTGCTCCCAGCCTGCAGCCTGCCTCGTAGGAATGTGGATTTATTAAAGTGAAATTTTGGGGTAGGGGCGTAGGCGTAGCCAAGCCATAGGCTTTACGGTTGTTCGCCCTCACAGAGAATCCTTAGCGCGTCAGTAGACCAATAGCGATCACATCAACCGCAGAACCAAGGCAGAAATTAAGGAGTAAATTGTGAGCAAGAAAATCTACGAAATTGTGGACAAGCTCCCCACCGGGGGCCTGACCGTGCGGGCGCTCAAAACCCTCGATACGTTTGTACCCGGCCAGTGGAACAACCTGGTGGGCTTTGACAACACGATCAAAACCGTGACCGGCGAAACCGATGAGGCCATAGTGCAGGCGATTGGCGAACGCGCGATCGCCCTCTTCAACGACAAAAAACAGGGCTACCAGAGCGCCCTCTGGCTCTACGAAACCGTCGACTCCGCCTCGGGACTGCTGGGGGCGGCGGCACTGGCCAACCGAATTGGCCAGGATACCTTTCTGGGCTTTCTCAAAAACCTGTCGCCCAAGCCCGAAAAGGCTCAAACCATTGACCTGGTGGTCAAGCTGGTAGCCGAAGTGGTGGCCTTCTGCAAAATTAGCGGTATCCCCGGCGATAGCCTAGGCGACTTTCTCGCCGCCCTGGGCGACTACAGCAGCGAGTCGCTGGTGCGGATGGCTGCCCTGGTCAGCTTCGACGGCATCATTCCTCTGGGGGCCGACTTTTCGACTAAGGCGCTCAGTGCCATCAAGAGCATGGGGCCAGGCGATCTCGACAACAACCAAACCTTCAAGGGCGTCAAAGCCGAAATTCCCGGCGGCAGCGACAAGGCCAAGCTCTCCTTTATGACCGAGAGCTTTGAGTCGACCAAGGGCTGGATGGATCGCTTCGTCAGCGAGCAGAACATCACCCAGAGTGGTCTGATTGACAACCTGGGCGGCTTTATCGAAGGCTCTAAGAGCAAGCTCGACTACCTGGGCGCGTTTCTAGATATGTCGGTGAAGTACTACGAGCACACCGGCACCCAAACCCTGGCCCGCCGACTGATCGAGCGCGCCGTCGCCGAAATCTAGGCCTGGCTCAAAAAGGGTCATCCTGTCGGGGCAAACGCCGTTTGCCCTGCTGAATCGGGATAACTTGGGCTTACTTCACTCGGCTAAAGGCGATCGCCGCCGCAATGATTAAGCTGAGTAATGCCAGCGGTACCCAGAGGTCATTTACCATCATCATGGGGCTACATCGTGTAGAGCGTGGGTGAACTGCCATGACTGTATCTGACCGGGTCATCTTTTTGCAGGAGCGCACCCCTCTCACCCTGCTGCCGACCATCACCCTGGAGTCTCTGGCCCGTTGTCTAGAGTCTGTCACCCTGGCGGCAGGCGAACGGGTGGTAGAAGCTGGGCAAGACCCCGACGGGATCTATATCGTTTGGCAGGGCAACCTCGAAACTGAGGCGGAGCTGGGCGGCGTCAGCTTTTTACCCGGCGCGGTAATTAACCTAGAGGCGCTGCTGCTAGATCAGCCCGTCGAGCAAACCGTTCGCACTCTCACCGACAGCACGCTTTGGTTTGCCGATCGCACCCAGTTCCAGGCTCTAGTCGATCAATACCCCGGCATTTTGCAGACCTTTACCCGGCAGCTGGTAGATGCGGTCAAGCGGCTGTCGTTTCAGTTTGATCTAGAGCAGGAGCGCCAGGGGGTGCTGCGCCCGTATTTGGTCGCCAAGGCTCGGCGGGGGGTAATAGGCCGCAGTCGGTACGGCGATCGCCTGCGGGCCGAAATTCGCGAAGCCGCCGGTCACCGCCGGTCGGTGCTGATCTATGGCGAGCCGGGGCTAGAGAAAGACAACCTCGCCGCCCTAGTTCACTTTGGCTCTACCCAGCGACGGCAGCCGATCATCAAGGTCGACTGCGGCCAGCTGCAGGCCAGCGGGGCCGATCTGTTTGGCCGATCGGGCGGCAGACTGGGCCTGCTGGGAGCGCTGGGAGAGGGCACCCTGGTGCTCAACAACCCCAACGAGCTCGATGCCGATCTGGTCGAACCCGTGGCTCAGCTGCTCAAAACCGGGCAGTATCGGCCCGTGGGCCGCAATGGTGAAACCGCTCCGCTGGTCACCGCCGAGGCCCGAATTATCTTGCTCTCCGAGCAGGGGCTGCCCGTCCTTGGCGGGGCGGTAGACGACACCATCAAGGTACCGCCGCTGCGAGTACGCAAAGCCGATCTCGAAGACTGGGTCAACTACTACCTGTCGCTAATCTGCCGCCGCCGGGGCACCGGGCGCATTACGGTAACGCCTGAAGCGATTCGTCGCCTGCAGTCCTACGATTTCCCCAACAACCTGCGCGAGCTAGAAAACCTGGTCGAGCGGGCGGCGGCCCAGCTAGCGGGCGGCGGGCTGATTACCGAAGAAATTATCTGGCCTGCCCAGAGCAAAAAACGCCAGATGCGGCTCAACTTGCTGAACCGCTACCCCAACCTGCGGCGATTTTTGCGCAGCCCCTGGTGGCCCGATCGCATCAACTACGGCATTACCCTGGGGCTGTTTGCCGTCGTGATTGCGGTGCTTTGGTTTGGTCCCCAGCAGCGCGAAAACAACGTAGCGCTAACGGTATTTTGGGCCTGGTGGTGGCCCCTGGTGCTGCTCAGTTTTCCGTTTGTGGGGCGGCTGTGGTGCTCCGTGTGCCCGTTTATGATCTACGGCGAAGTCACCCAGTGGATTTCTGAGCGGCTGTTCCCAGGCAGGCTCAAACGCTGGCCCCGCCAGGCCGCCGATCGCTGGGGCGGCTGGTTTATGTTTGCCCTCTTTGCCCTAATTTTAATTTGGGAAGAGGTGTGGCACTTAGAAGATACCGCCTACCTTTCCGCCTGTCTGCTGCTGCTAATTACCGCCGGGGCGATGATTTTTTCAGCCCTGTTTGAGCGCCGGTTTTGGTGCCGCTACCTGTGCCCCATCGGCGGCATGAACGGCCTGTTCGCCAAACTTTCCATGACCGAGCTGCGGGCGCAGCAGGGCACCTGTTCCGCCGAGTGCACCACCTACCAGTGCTACAAGGGTGGCCCCGAGAAAGGCGAAGGCCAGGAAACCAACGGCTGCCCCCTGTACTCGCACCCAGCCCAGCTTGAAGATAACCGCGACTGCGTGCTGTGCATGACCTGCCTGAAGGCCTGCCCCCACCGTTCGGTGGAGCTAAACCTGCGCCCCCCCGGCATAGAGCTGTGGACGACCCATCGGCCCCGTGCCGCCGAAGTAGCGCTGATGTTTTTGCTGCTAGGGGCGGTCTACCTGCACCGCCTACCCGAACTCCAGCTCCGCTTAGGCATCCAGCTGCCAACAGATACGGTCGTGGGCCACAGTTTGGTATCGGTAGGGGCCCTAGCGCTGCCTGCTCTACTGGTGCTAACCGTAGAAGGCGGGCAGTGGATTTGGCGTAAAACCCAGGGACTGCCCCGCCGCCTGGTGGTGAAGATGGCCTACGGCTATTTGCCCCTGGTGTGGGCGGCTAATTTAGCCCATTATCTGCGCCTGGGTCTGGGCGAGGGTGGGCGTATTTTGCCGGTGTCTTTAGCCACCTTTGGGGCCTCAGGGGCACTGCCGGTTTGGGTGGCCCACCCGGCAGTGGTAGCCTTCTTGCAGGGGGGTACGCTGCTATTGGGCATGGCGCTGGCGGTGTGGCTAACAGCCAAAATTTGTCGCCAATCTGGCCCCCAGCGCTGGATTCAGCACGCCTGCACGGGGCTGCTGGGGCTGAGCTTGTGGTGGCTGATCCCAGGGTTTTAGGGGGCTAAAATCGAGCCGCTGACCCTATCGATTTAGTCACAGCTGCCATGTAAAGTTTCAGTATAGGTTTGGCCCTAAGTAGTACCCCCTACAGTCGCCTCCAGCCAGAGCCTGGTAGGTTTTGGCCTAACCAGGAAAGCGCACCGAGTTTCTAAATGTTTACCCTTCTCGTTTCGTCACATTAGCTTCCTCACCTTGCTCCGAGTTCCTTTTCACTGGTTTCGCCCATGTTCCAGGAAAACTCGCTGGACTTTAAGCTGGTTCAACGCGTTTGTTTGCTGCAGCGGGCCCTTGATCAGGCCAAAGAATCTCTAGAAACCATGCAGGAGCAGGTGGCCAACCACGAGATGCTCCAGGCTCATCTGGCTCAAACTGAAGAGTATTCCAACGTTCAGCAAAAAATTATTGTCAACCTGAAGCAGCAGCTAGATGCGAAAGATCAGTGGCAGTCACAGGTGCTCGAACAGCTTGTGGCGGGCGTTAAGGATCTAGTCGTTAACCAGCAGCTAGAGCTAGAGCGACTGCGGGTGCGCATTCACCAGGGTCAGGCCGAGGTGCAAGACTACCTGGTGCGGCTGAAGAACTATTACCAGAGTCTGTCTATGGGCCGATTGCCCATTCACGACCTCGATTTAAATGCTGAGGTGATGATTGCGCGATCGCTGACGGTTAGCCTGAGCAGCAAGCTGCAGGCGGCACAGCAGCACATTCAGCACCTCGACAACACCCTCACCCGCCACCAGGTCACTCTGGCCCGTATGCAGGCCTACATCAACGGCGCGAGCACGGGCGGGCTAATCGACACTGAGGCCCCGCTGGCCCTGCCCCCCGACTCCCAAACCCCGCCCGATAGCGACGATCCTGTGGCGCTGAAGGCCATTATTGCTGCCCAGCAGCAAAAAATTGCCGAACTCAGTGCCGAACTGGGACAACAGTTTCATCAACAGACCAGCCTCAAGTATCGCTGCCAGGCCATTGCCACCGAGCGCGACGGTCTCAAGCAGCAGATAGTGGCCCTGAAACTGGAGAATGAAGCTCTGCAAGAGCAGATCTGGCATCAGGATGCGGATAGCTCAGGGTGAAAGGAGTTCAGGGTTTACGGCAGACCGCAGACCGTAAACCCTGAACCGCTATCTATCCTATGAGCTTGAATAAGGTCTAGTGCACTTCCCCAATGCGATCGGGCAGCACCCCTTCTAGCAGCGGCGTTAGGGTATCTTTGAGCTGCCCGGCGCGAATAAACTCGGCGTAGGTATCCGACTCGATCGCCAGCAGTTCTTCCCGCATCTGCTCGGAGGCGTACTCGCGAATGCTGTCGTTTTGCTGCTCTAGCCTGGTCAGTTTCTCTTTCACTTCCTCTAGCTGCCCCTGCACCAGGGCCATCTGGTAACCCACAAACTCAGGGTCAAATTCTTCGTTTACCTTCATCTCGTCTAGGCGCTGCATGACGCGGGTGAGGGCAACCCGGTGGGCGGTCATTTGGCTGTACTCCACCCGCAGGGGCTGATCGCCCAGCAGGCCCAAATACTCCAGCAGTGGTTTGGTGGTGAGGCCCTGCACCAGCAGGGTAAACAGCATCACCCCAAACACAATGGCGATAATCTCCTGGCGATCGCCCAGCACGGTGGGCACGCTCAGGGCCAGGGCCACCGACACTGACCCGCGCAGGCCGCCCCACCAGAGCACGATTTGGCCCTTAAGGGGCAAGTCCATGTTGGGGCCGGTTACGGCATTGCTAAGGTAGCCCAAGCCAAAGACGCTGACGGCTCGGGCGGTCAGCATGAGGGCGATCGCGATCAAAATCTTATCGAGCTCATCGATCAGCCCGTCGAAGCGCACCTGGTCGCCAATCAGCAAAAATACGATGGAGTTAATAAAAAACGACAAAAATTCCCAAAACTCAGACACCACCAGCCGGGTGCGCGGATTCATGCCGATGCGCGAGCCAAAATTGCCCAAAATCATGCCTGCGGTCACCACCGCAATCACCCCCGAGCCGCCTAGTTCTTCAGCGACCAAGTAGGTGCCGTAGGCCGACACCAAGGTTAGCGACTGCTCCACCAGGGGAATGTCAAACCGCTGAGTCAAAAACGACAGGCCAAAGCCAATCAGCCCGCCAATGCTGATGCCCACCCCGGCAAACACCAAAAACCGGGCCACCGTCACTGACACATCGAACTGCTCTAGGCCTAGGGCAATGCCCAGCAGCAGGTTAAAGGCCACAACCGCCACGCCGTCGTTGAAAAGGCTCTCGCCCTCCATTACCGTGGTGAGCTTTTTGTCGACGCCCAGTTCGCGAAACAGGGCTACCACCGAGACTGGGTCGGTGGCCGACAGGCTGGCCCCCACCAGCAGAGCCGTGGCCAGGGAGGCTCCGGCAAAGGCCTGCAAGCCCCACACCAGGCTGCCGACGCAGATCACTACGCCCACGATCGCGTACAGCACCACCGGCACCGAGTACTGCTTTAGGCTTTTCCAGTTCAGGTTCCAGGCCGCCTCAAACAGCAGCGGCGGCAAAAAGATAAACAAAATTAGCTGGGGCGACAGGTTGATCAATCGCACATCCAGCACGGCCAGGCCTAGGCCTACCAGCAGCAGCAGCAGGGTGTAGGGAATGTTGCGCAGCACGCTAAACACCCGCGACAGGGTGGCCACCCCCAACGACACCGACAGCACCAGGCAAAACTGGCGCAGGTGGGCCTCAATGGAAGGGTCTTCTAACATGGGCTCGACGGCAACGAAAAAATCCATAAATGCGGGCCTAACGTCTAGTACGCGAGGGATTGAGACGGCTTCAGATGGATGATACCAAACCCTGTTTGAATGCTATCCCCTTTAGCCTCACAGCTTGGCTCGAATGCTGTCGGCCTGGGACAGCAGCGACTCGGCAAAGGAGAGGGATTGCTGGTGTGACTCGCCCCCGGCCAGCTGGGCCAGCTCTTCGCGGCGATCGCTGAGCGACAGCGGCAGCACCCGCACCACCGTGCGCTCGGCTTCGCCATCGCCAGATTTTGCCCCCTTCGCAACAGCTGCCTCGACCACGTGCTTGCCGACCCGAAAGTGGGCATCGGCTAGGGCCGCCACCATGGGCTGGTGAGTCACACACAGCACCTGGTGCTGGCGACCGAGCTGGTAGAGCTTTTCGGCGATCGCCTGGGCCACCCGCCCCGATACCCCCACATCAATTTCGTCGAACACCAGCGTGCCCACCGGGTCCACCTGCGAAAAGCAGGCCTTCAGCGCCAGCAAAAAGCGGCTCATCTCGCCACCTGAGGCCGTTTCGGCCAAGGGTTGCAGGGGTTCGCCAGGGTTGGGGCTAAACAAAAACCGAATGCCGTCGGCCCCGGTGGCGGTGGGGGTAATCGGCTTGAGTTCGACCTCAAACTGCACCCGGTCCATGGCCAGGGGTTTGAGTTCGCTCACCAGGCGAGTTTCGAGCTGCTGGGCCACGCCCTGGCGCAGACTGGTCAGCTGGGCGCAGGCTTTCTCTAGGGCGGTTCTGGTCTTTTCAACCTCGGCTTCTAAGGCCTCGATTGACTGACCTTCGCCGGAGAGTTCGGCCAGCGATCGCACCACTTCGTCGCGGTAGGCCACCAGTTCGGGCAGGGTGCGGCTAAAGCGACGGCACAGCCCCTTGAGCTGGCGCATGCGCTCCTCTACCTCTTCGAGCCGCTGGGGGTCGGCCTCCACGCTGGCCCCGTAGGCGTTGATCGCTCGCCCCGCCTCTTCGACCTGGGTGAGGGCTTCGCTAACCATGCCCAAAATCGAGCTAATCGCCGGGTCGTAGCGCTCCATGTCGATCAAAATTCCCTCAGCTTTGCCCAGCAGGTCGGCGCAGGCGCTATTCCCCGCCTCGCTCTCGTAAAGAATTTGGTAGGCTGCGTAGCTGTTTTGCTGTAAATCGACGCTGTGGTTGAGGCGATCGTGCTCCTGGGCGAGGTTGTTGATCTCCTGGGGATCGTCGAGCTGGGCCTGCTCTAGGTCTTGGCGGTGCATTTTCAGCAGCTCAAGCTGGTCGCGGCGCTGCTGGTCGGCCTTGCGGCGGGTTTCTAGGCGCTTTTTGGCCTGGGTGGCGGTCTCGTAGGCTTTCGCTACCCGCTGGCGTTGGGCGACTAGGGGAGCACCGCCAAAGCCGTCGAGCCACTCCCGCTGGCGATCGCCAGAACCGAGCAGCACGGTTTGCCCCTGGGCGGTGATTTCGACCAGCTTTTGGCGCAGCCCTTCGAGCTGGGGCCGGGTAGCGGGGCTACCGTTCAAGAATGAGCGACTGCGGAGGGTTTTGCCCAATGTCAGCTCGCGTCGCAGCACTAGAGCACCCTCAGACGGGGGAAGTTCCTGTTCTGCTAGCCAGGTGTGAACCTCTTTGGGCACGTCAAAGGTGGCTTCGACCAGGGCTTTTGGGCTGCCCGATCGCACCAGCCGCTGGTTGGCCTTGCCCCCCAGAACGGCATCAATGGCGTCGAGAATGATGGACTTGCCCGCTCCGGTTTCGCCCGTCAGCACATTTAGCCCGGCCTCAAGCCGCAGATCGAGCTGGTCGATCAGGGCAAAGTTCTCGATGTGCAGGGCGGTTAGCATAGGGGCGATGTTCCAGTACCCACGTATTTTAATGGGAAGTCCTGTGGATACGCCGCTGAAAAGGGGCAAGAATCTTGAAGGCGGTACGATGTCTCTGCCTTTACTGAATCCATACCCTACCAAAATTAGAACCCGTGAAGCTCAGGGATGTTGCCAGTCGCCTCGCGATTGATTCTCGAAAATTGACAGACTATGCTCTCAATCCAGAGAGTTTGAAAGGTGCAAATAAAGCTCTGATGTTTCGTCAGCACCTTGGTTTTACCAAAGACACCTTTCAACCGCTCTTGGCGCAAATTGAGGCCAGCGCTCTGGATGCCGAAGCTGTCCCAGGCGGTGAGGACCAGCATGGATGCCGCTATCAAGTCGATCTATCCATAATAGGATTAAGGCCAGGTCAGCAGGAAACGGTACGTACAGGATGGATGGTGAAACCTGGTGAAGACATCGCTCGGCTGGTTACCGTATACATTCGGAGGCGCAGATGACGCAGCCTGAATTATTAGATGTTGTCGAGCTTTTGGTTGATCTGCCTGAAGCTGAGCTACAGGCTGGCGATCAGGGCACCATCCTCGAAATTTATGATGACCGTGCCTATGAGGTGGAGTTTTCTAACTCTCGTGGCGAAACCCAGGCCATGCTAGCCCTTAATCCTGAGCAGTTTGTTGTGGTTTGGCAAAACGCTACAAAAGCTTGGGTGCCTTTACCTGAGCGCATTGCCGCTGTTTTACAAAAGCTACCAGAAGATAGACAGCAGCAAGTCTTAACGTTTGCCCGTTCACTTCATAAAACCCCAGCCTAGTTGAATGGTGGGGCAATATGAAACGACTTTAGGCCTAGATGTGATGAGCAGAATGAGAGCAAGCAAGTGGTGATGCCTAGAAAGGTGGCTGGTGCCCGGCCTCTGGCTAAATGTCAGCGTATACTCGGCGAAGACTCTTCCTCTTGACGCCCTATGGAACTCACCTCTGCTGAACTGAGCCAGGTACAGGCCCAACTGCAAACCTACGCACCGGCCCAGCCCGCTGCTAACAGCCTGATGCAACACAACGGCCAGCTAGAGGCGGCTCTGGAAGACATGCTGGTAGAAAGCTATGGTGCGCCTGCGGAGTTTGGTAAGCCGTCGCTGTGGGCGGTAACGCGGGATGTGCTGCGGCAGGAGTTGTGCAGTGATGAGGGCTTTCGAGGGCGGATTCGGGCCTATGTGGAGAAGCCCCAGCAGGCGACGCTGCTGACGGGGGCGATTATTTACCTGGTGGAGCAGGTGGCACTGCCGTTTGTGATTAGTCCGTCGCTGGCGGCGTTGATTGTGCTGTATGTCGCCAAGGTGGGGCTGGATATTTTTTGCAAATATACAGAACCGCCCAAACAGGATGTTTGAGATCATGGGGCTTACGTCAGCAGCTATTCGTCAGACTCGTTGGAAGACTCAAATATTTGCCGGAGTTCGTCGGGGGTGGTGTTGAGGATTTGGGCCGCTTCGGTGAGAAGGGCCTCGTTTTGGGTGGCTTGATAAACGCGCTGCAAATTCTTCAAGGTGAATGCAGCTCGGTTCTGGTCATTAAACTCGACACAGATTTGGAGATCTTGCAAATGGTAGTTACCGGCTTCAGCTAGATTTTCAAGGTCTTCAGCCAACAAGCCAATCTGCGAAAGCGTGCTGGCCTGCTCATAGCGATCGCCAAACTCGATGTAGAGGTCTAAGGCCTGTTGGTAGTACTGCTGGGCCTGCTCAAACTGCCGCTGCTCCTGTGCCACTCTGCCCATATTGTGGTACGTGCTGGCCTGCGCATAGCGATCGCCAAACTCGATTTGGAGGTCTAAGGCCTGTTGGTAGTACTGCTGGGCCTGCTCAAACTGCCGCTGCTCCTGCGCCACGATGCCCATCTGGTGGTACGTGCCCGCAATTAGAAATTGACTTACTTGCTGGTCTGCACCAACATTATTTTCAACAAATTCAATAACCTTTTTGTATTGCTGTTCTGCCTTTAAGTACTGACGAGAATCCTTATAGAGGTTTGCTCGTTGTCCAAATGCCCGCACAATATTTTCGGAAATTTCTTGAGAAATGGAAGCAGCTGAATACTTTTCTAACTCGTCACACACAAATTCAAGAAGCTGAAGTTCACCCTGAGAATCACTATTCAAATTTAGATATACACCCAAGCAATGAAAGAGGTTAGGACTTTCTCGTCTTTTAAGGAAAATTCCTAAAGAATAATAAATATTTTCATACTCTAGACGAGTGAAGAAAAGCCCAAGCTGCCGTTCTTGAGGGTTTTTAGACTGCATGAGCTGTCGATACTGTCCCGCGAGACTCTGATAGTGGTTCTTGAATCCAGTATCCAAAGCATTGCGGGTCACTTCGTCCAGTTCTGCTAGCTTGGTTTTCAAAAAGTAGGGGAAGACAGGTTGAATGGTGAGCAGTCGAGTCATCTCCTCGCTCATAGGAGACAGCAAGCCCCAGTTAATGGCCTCCTGCACCGCCTCGTCAAACTGCTCAAACGGATAGTCCTGAAATGGCTCTAACTGAGCAAGCTGCTTGCCATAGTTCGCCAAATCTGTCCGGTCGATAAACCCCTTAAACGGGGCCAAACACAGCAGCAGCTTCTGCGCTTGCGGCGACAAGCTACTGTGGGAATATTCCACGCATTTCAAAATGCTTTGGGTCTTATCCTCACTGCCGCTGTCCAGGTTCACATCCGCCGCATCCAGCGCCGTCAAAATCTCGGTAGGGCTCTGCCGTCCCAGGTTGGCCAGCACCACCTCCATCGCCAGCGGGTAGCCCGCCAGCAGCTTCATTAGCCGCCCAAAGTCGGCATCTTGCCGCAGTTGCTCAATGCGTGGGTTACTGCCAACATGCTTCTCTAAAATTTTCTCCGCTAGTTCCGTTCGCGATTGCGGGTCTAGCCCCTGTAGGGCATAGCGATTGTCGCGGTACACTGCCGCTAGCCAGTCTTCCCCACTGCGAGAGCCAAGCACTACCCTAGTTTTGCCCCCCGACAGCTTTTGCAAAAAGTCTCGCAGCTTAGCCTGTTCTACCTCCGGTAGAGTATTTTGAATCGCCAGCTCTTGCCCCGTTACCGACTCCAGGTTGTCGAGCATCAGCACGTAGGGTTCACCGTTGAGCAGGGTCGCCAGCTTCATCGCCTGGGCAGCTGGGCTCATCGCCTGAAAGTTGGCCTGCTCAAAGCGGTCGTACACCCGCTTGCCTATCTCATGGAGAATCTGCTCTAGGGTGTAGGCCGTTTCGTCGTAGCCAAAGTAGAACACGTCTTTGGCAAACTGCGTCGTCTGCCACCATTCCCGCAGGTAGTTCAGCAGGGTGGTTTTGCCGGTGCCGCCCATGCCCCGCAGCAGCAGCACGTTGTGCCGCAGCAGCAGCTTTTCAATCTTGAGAATTTCTAAATCGCGTCCCACAAACCCATAGGTTGGCTGAGGGAATCGGTAGCGGCTGGCGAGGCTTTCCAGGTAGGCTTCTTCGGTCTGGGGCGACATCGGCTGTAGGTCAAACTGCACGGCTGAGCTGCCGTAGACCACGGGCAGCAGCCAGTCTTCTAGCTCCACCGTCATGTTGAACCAGCCCTTGCGGGTCTTGCGATTGTGCAGCTCTCGCCGCCCCAGACGAATCGCCTCGGCCAGGGGCTTTTGCCTAAACAATTCGGCGTAGAGCTTTTCCATCAAAATCGTCGCCGCCGTCACGCTGACGGAGTAGCCCATGGCGACGACCATCTGCATGCCAGCAGTCATCAAGCGACTGCCCAGGCTGGTTTCAGGATTTTGGATCCCCCCGCCTTCGGCACCCCCCTTATTAAGGGGGGCAGGGGGGGATTCCTCCGCATCCTCTGCATTGGGCGAATGGCCATTCGCCCCTACGGAACGCACCTGCTTGGCCGACTGGCAAGCGTTGAGAATACAGACCGGAATTCCCTGGTTCGTCAGCAAGTGAGCCAGCTCTTGCGCTTCCACCGGGTCAGACTGCCCAGCAGTCTCCCCTTCTAAAAACAAAAACGCTTTGACGCCTGCGTAGGGCTCAATATCGCTACGCCCATAGCGGTTTCTAAACAAAATCGCGTCAGACTCTTGCTGCTCGTTGGTGATCTGCTCAAAGGTGGCTAATCCGCCGTGGGCATCGAAGTGGACGATGTGATAATAGCCTGCCCCTTTGGCTTGGAGGTGGTTTTCGAGGGCTTTATAGGTGCCGGGGCGCAGCAGCTCCACATTAATCGGCACCCTGGCCTGCTGAATCGCTTCAATTAGCGGACGGGAGATGGTGCGGTAGTTGACGTCCTTTTCTTCACCAGGGCGGGCGGTGACTACTAGCAGGTTAATGGTAGGCGACGGGTTAGGGGTGGCGGCTACTGCAATGCTTTGCTGAGGGCGGCGCACCATGGTGCAGTCCAGCGACAGCGGACGGGGCAAATCGGGGTCTTTTAGCGCTTCCCAGTGCAGCGCCTGAAACTCGGACGACGCGCTCTCGATCACAAATTCAACGGTGCCGAGTTGGGGGCGCAGGTTGGTGTAGGCCGCATAGGCGTTGCGATCGGCAAACACCTGGTCGAACAGGGTTTTCCCATAGGTCGGGATGCTGTCTCTGACCTGAGCTGCCGTCACCGTATCTAAAAAGGGTCGCCGCAGCCACCCTTCGAAATACCACTCCAGCCCTGCTTCCTGCTGATCGTTAAAGGGATTGGTAATAGTGACGGGGTAGCTACCGCCGCCCTCAAACTGAAGAGTCGCCTGGAACTGGTTGGGGGCCAGCTGTCGCTGTTCGCAAAGCGTAATGGTCGGCATACTCGCAGGCAGGATGAGATTGGCTCAACCATAACCTTAGTTACCCAAAGTCCACCACCTGACTAGAGAAAAACGAAGCCACCGCCCATTCTGCTTTTGAGCAATTCGCTCCGCCCGTAGGGTGCATTCCCGACCCACAAATCCGCGCAAAGCCCCACAGGCTATGGGCCACAATGCACCACTCACGATATCGAGCTTCCCGCCTGGGGTTTGGCACCCTCAATCCGCTTGTCGCTGCTGAATATCTGACCAGATTTCATCAAGGCTCAAATCATCCAACCACTGATGACGGTCTTGAGAGTAATCGCCGCTGCCTGTTTCAAACTGCTTAAAGAAACGAACCGCATTCACATAGCCCAAATTATCCATCAACGTCTTGAAGGCTAATTGATTAATCTCTGCCAGCGTCATTGCAATCTCCTACCTATTGGTTACTTCCATAAACCACGTCACTGGGTTAGTCACACAAACGCCTAGACCTTCCTTCCGAGCTATTGCCCTGCGGATCAGACGATCATCCGCTTCCAGGCGTATTCGAGATTGCGACCAATCATCAAAAGGCCGATTGAAGCAACAGACATCCAAATAGAGCCGAGAGGGCATTGACCTGCTCCTATCACCCGTTGCAAAACCCGACTCAATCAGGAGTCAGGTCTTTGGGCAGAGTTTAATCTATCTAGCGATCGCTTCCAAACGTAGGGTGGGCAATGCCCACCACCCCACTCATTCACCCACCACCAACCCCCCCTCAAATATCCAGCAACGATAGAAGGCAGACGGTGAGTGGTGCTCGCTCGATAGGTTTGGGTTGCGATCGCGTGGGTGAAAGGTGGGCAGTGCTCACCCTGCGGGCGTGAATCTGCCCGCTCTCTCAACTGGCAGAAGCCGATCGGGGGAAGTAGGGAGTTCACCACGGGATTCGGAGACTAAACCGTTACAATAGTTTACGGGATGGTTTAGGCGATCGCCTCAGCTTTCCTAATCCTCAATCCCTCGGTTCTCAATCCTCTCTCTGAGCGTGCTATGGCTTTAGATACCACCCAAAATTCGGCTCAGCCCTTCGGTGGCTCCATCGATATCATTGACGCCGAGGCCATTACCGTATCTGGGGAAGTGATGACCGAGGCCCCGCCAGTGCCAGTGCCAGACCCGGTGACGGCACCCGCTGCCCCCCGCACCCTGGCCACCAAGGCTCAAGATCCCTTCGAAGAGTTTGGCTACGACCCCGAGGCGATCGCGGCCCACTACCGCCGCCGTCCGCTCAGGGTTTGGGCTCGGTTCGTCGGTATTTTTCTGCCGATCATTAGCTTTTTTGTCAAACTCTGGCTCGATCGCCGCGCCGGTCGCAGCGCCCAAAAGGAGGCCCTGCGAGCGGTTCAGCTCAGAGAAATGCTGACCAACCTCGGCCCCGCCTACATCAAAATTGGTCAGGCTCTCTCCACCCGGCCCGACCTGGTGCCGCCGATTTTTCTCGAAGAGCTAACCACCCTTCAGGATCAAATTCCCCCCTTTCCCAACGAAATTGCCTACCGCTTTATTGAAGAAGAACTGGGTGCGCCCCCCAGCCAGGTCTACGCCGAGCTTTCAGTCAACCCCATCGCCGCCGCTTCCCTGGGGCAGGTCTACAAGGGCAAACTGCACAGCGGCGAAGACGTTGCCATTAAGGTGCAGCGCCCCGGCTTGGCCCAGCGTATAGCTCTCGACCTGCACATTTTGCGCGGGCTGGCTCGCTTTGCCACCAACCGGGTTAGCCAAATTCGCAGTGACCTGGTGGCGATTTTAGACGAGTTTGGCGAGCGCATCTTCGAGGAGATGGACTACACTCACGAGGGCCAAAATGCCCAGCGCTTTGCCAAGCTCTACAGCCACATTCCCGATATCTACGTGCCTCACATCTACCCCCAGTACACCGCCCGCCGGGTGCTGACCATGGAGTGGATTGAAGGCACCAAGCTAACCAACATCGACAAACTCGATCGCCTCGGCATTGATGCCAGCCACCTGATCGACGTCGGGGTGCAGTGCTCGCTGCGGCAGCTGCTCGAACACGGCTTCTTCCACGCTGACCCCCACCCCGGCAACCTGCTGGCAATGGCCGACGGTAAGCTCGCCTACCTAGACTTTGGCATGATGAGCGAGGTCAAGCCCTACCAGCGCTACGGCCTGATTGAGGCGGTGGTGCACATGGTCAACCGCGACTTTGAAGGACTGGCCCACGACTACGTCAAGCTGGAGTTTCTCACCCCCGACACCGACCTCACCCCGATTATTCCGGCCCTGGCCAATGTGTTTAGCAATGCCCTGGGAGCCAGCGTCGCCGAGCTGAACTTCAAGAGCATCACCGACGAATTTTCGGCGCTCATGTACGAGTACCCGTTTCGGGTGCCCGCCTATTACGCGCTAATTATCCGATCGCTGGTGACGCTAGAGGGCATCGCCATCAACGTCGACCCCGAGTTTAAGGTGCTGAGCAAAGCCTACCCCTACGTGGCCAAGCGACTGCTCACCGATTCCTCGCCCGAGCTACGGGCCTCGCTGCAAGATCTGCTGTTTAAAGACGGCAGCTTTCGCTGGAACCGGCTAGAGAACCTGCTGCGCAACGCCAGCGCCAGCGATGAGTACGACATGGACCGGCTGGTCGACCAAACCCTGGAATTTTTGTTTTCGGAACGGGGTTCGTTTTTGCGCGATCGCATCGTTAGTGAACTCGTCAATGGGCTCGATAACTTTGGCCAAAGCACCGTTCAAAACTTCACCACCGCCGTACAGCGCCGCCTGGGCCTAAAGAAAGAACCGACGGTGGTGGTTCCCGCTGGCCCCAGCGACCTCGACCATCTGCGCCGCATTTTAGAAATCTTGAGAGATACCCCCGGTTTCGATGCCGC
The DNA here is from genome assembly GCA_049646445.1 of Nodosilinea sp. Classification (GTDB taxonomy): domain Bacteria; phylum Cyanobacteriota; class Cyanobacteriia; order Phormidesmidales; family Phormidesmidaceae; genus Nodosilinea. The sequence goes on from JBARVV010000101.1 coordinate 47,830, forward strand.
TCAGGTAGCAACCCGCATTCCCAACCTGCTGTTTAAGCCCGAGACGCAGGCAATGGGGCAGCAGGTGGTGACGGGGCTGGCCCAGCGCGCCCTGGCGCGGCTAGTTCGCACGGTACTGCTAGAAGGAGAGCCCAGCGCCCCGCCGCCGCAGCTTACCCCCTCTCGGGTGGGGCTTTAGCGTACCGCTAGGCTCAAGAAACCATCACTAGCTGGGTTCTCTATGGCTGCCTGGGCCAAGATTTTGCGATCGCCAGCATCAAACTTAAATCTTGTAGCTCATTTAATATCGTGATCAACCTGATTTTTCGGCCTCTAGCAATAGCCCTGATCTGCCTAATTTGCCTGACGGGCTGGAGCTGGCCTACCTGGGCACAGTCTGCCACCGCACAGTCTGCCACCATAGACCTATCGCCCCAGGCTGTGCAGAAAATCTCTGACCTGCGCCAAAAAGCGTTTACTGCGTCCCAAGCAGGTCAGTTTGTCGAAGCTGAGTCCTACTGGAGCCAGCTTCTCGACTATCTACCCAACGAGGCCGCCCTATGGAGCAACCGGGGCAACGTGCGGGTGAGCCAAAACAAGCTGGCCGAAGCGCTAAAAGACTACAACCAGGCGGTGGCTCTGGCCCCCAATCAACCCGACCCCTACCTCAACCGGGGGGCCGCCTTAGAAGGGCTGGGGCGGTGGGAAGATGCGATCGCCGACTACAGCCAGGTGCTCGCCCTCAACCCTGGCGATGCTGCGGCCTACAACAACCGGGGCAATGCCCAGGCCGGCCTCGGTCACTGGGAAACTGCTCTGGCCGACTACCAAAAAGCCGCCGATCTTGACCCCAAATTTGCCTTCGCCCGCGTCAATGCCGCCCTGGCCGAATACCAGTTGGGCAACGCCGACGAAGCCATTCGCCAGTTTCGCAGCCTCACCCGCCGCTACCCCAGCTTTGCCGACGCCCGCGCCGCTCTCACCGCTGCCCTCTGGGGCCAGGGTATGAGTGGCGAAGCCGAGAGCAACTGGGTTGCGGTCATGGGCCTCGATCGCCGCTACAAAGACCTTGACTGGGTCAGTACCGTGCGCCGCTGGCCCCCTGCCATGGTCGCTGCCCTGGAGAAGTTTGTGAATCTGTAGTGAGGCGGCAAAGACGTGAGGCGGCAAAGACGCATTGAGGTACTTTGTCGCGGGTCTTTTCGCTGTGTACCCTGCCCAGCGAATGGGATACAGTTTTTTGCGACTTGCGATTTTAGCCAGAGTTAGCCAATCCAAAATCGTAAATCTAAAATCCAAAATTTCCTAGGCCAACACTCCATTTAGGAAAATATCGGTCAAACACTCGGCCAGGTCTTTCATTGACTGGGGCGAGGCGGCTTCGTCGCCCAGGGTGTCTTGGCTAAATCCCGCGACGGTGAACATACCCAAAAACACTCGCGCCACCATGCGGGCATTCATGGGGCGATAGACGCCGCGATCCATCGCGGTTTGAAAAAAGGCCTCGGCCACGTCGATCATTTTGCCGATCACTTCGGTTTGAATCTGCTCGCGCAGTTCGGGGTGAAACTGGGCCTCCATGAAGCACACCCGCATTAGGGCCGAATTTTTTTGCAGATTGAGCATGCGCCGCTGCATCACCTGGCCGATCGCCTTGTAGCTGCCCATTTCACTCAGCTCGGTCAGCAGGTCGGTGAGAATTTCGACCCAGCCCTGGCTGGCAACCGCGACCAAAATGGCTTTCTTGTTCTCAAAGTGGCGAAATAGAGTGCCCTCGGCTACCCCCGCCACCTGGGCCAGTTCGCGAGTGGTGGTGGCTCCGTACCCCCGCTTGGCAAACAGCTTCAGGGCCGCTTGCAAAATCTTCGTTTCGGTATCGACTTCGGGGGCGGCTTTAAAGAAAGGCACCATAATCATAGCCCTCTAGAGGTGAGCGCAAGCTAGTATTTGAGGCCATTGTGACGTCATAATCTTGAGGCTCAGGGTGCGGTTTACATAACCTCATAAAACCTGAGATAACTACTCCTAATCCCGAATCCGACTGGATTATCCCTGAGTGGACGGGGCAAATGCCGTTTGCCCCTGCGAGACGGCCTGTTTTGGAACTGGGGTTAGACCTCGGCTTTGAGCAGATCTGTCAGCAGTGCCTGAAGAGTTTCTTATTCAGCCTGGGAAGCCGAGTCTGATGCCGCCAGGGTTTGCTTCACAATCTCGTCGCTGATTTTGCGCTGTAGGTCAGTGTCGTCGGCGGACTGCTCCAGCATGCTGTTGAAGCTATCGACCGAAAACCCATCGGCTTCAATGGCTTTTTCCATTTCGGCTTCGGTACTTTGACGAATGGCGATAATGCGGTCTACGGCGGCGTCAAACTGCTTGGTTTCTTGTTTCGAAATCTTGGCCTTTTTGGCTACCTTGGCAATGTCCTCGGGGCTTTCGGCAGCGCCAGTCAGCTGGGTTTCTGCGATCGCATTAAAGCGATCAATGCTCAGCCCTTCGTCTTCAACCGCCTGGGCCATCTCCTGTTCGGCCTGCATACGCAGGATCTGCACTTCTTGGTAGGCTTTGGCAAAGGTGGGAATGTCGCGATCGCTGATCGCGGCTGGGGTGGCGTCAACCATCTCAACGCTAGGCTCCTGGGCCAGCAGCGGAGCAGCGGGGCTAGCCCAGGCCGAGCCGGGCATCAGCCATGCCAGCATGACTAGTAGAGCAGCAGCACAATATCTCACCATACGGGTCTCCTGATTACGCAAAATGTCGGCCTGAACCGTTTTCCCTAGCCTAGCCTTTTGTCAGCACATCGGCATGGTGGCGCAGGTGGTCGGCCATAAAAGAAGCCATAAAAAAGTAGCCGTGATCGTACCCTGGCTGTATGCGCAAAACTAGGGGTTGCCCGGCTTCTTTGCAGGCCGCCTCAAATACCTCGGGCAGCAGCTGGTTTTGGGCCAAAAACGGATCGGCGCTGCCCTGGTCGATCAAAATAGTGCGTTCGGGCTGGGCACAGTTCTTCACTAGCTCGGTGGCATCGTAGGGTTTCCAGGCGGCGGTATCTGTACCCAGATAGCCCGAAAACGCCTTTTGCCCCCAGGGGCACTGGGAGGGGGCCGCGATCGGGGCAAAAGCCGAGATCGATTTGAACAGGTCTGGATTGCGCAGCCCGCAGATCAATGCGCCATGTCCGCCCATGGAGTGACCGAAAATGCCCATGCGATCGCGCTGCACCGCAAACTCCGCCGCAATCAGATCCGGCAGTTCCTGCACCACATAGCTGTACATGTTGTAGTGGGTGCTCCAGGGTGCCTGCGTCGCATCCACATAGAACCCGGCCCCAGTACCAAAGTCCCAGGCGTTAGCCTGATCAGGAACGTCTTCACCGCGCGGGCTAGTGTCGGGGGCCACCAGCATCAGCCCGTGCTCGGCAGCGTAGCGCTGCGCCCCAGCCTTGCTAGTGAAATTGTCTTCGGTGCAGGTCAGACCCGACAGGTAAAACAGCACCGGCACCGGGCCAGCCTGAGCCTGGGGCGGCACAAACACCGCAAACCGCATGTCGCAGTGGCAGGCTGTCGAGGGGTGGCTGTAGTAGCCCACGGTGCCGCCAAAGCAGGCGTGCTGGTTGTGAAGAGTAAGAGGCATAGGGGTGGGAAGTAGAGAGTAGAGGATTGATGGGATAGCCGTCCCGGCTGTCCACCCTAGTTAGGACAATCAGGATGCCTATCCCACAAGAGAGAAGCAGATGTCCGGTTTGTGGGATAGCCGTCCCGGCTGTCCCAGAAGCAGCTTAGGATGGCTTAAAAAGTTACCACGCTGCGAATGCTCTCACCCCTGTGCATGAGGTCGAAGGCGGTGTTGATTTCGTCGAGGGGCATGACGTGGGTGATCAGGTCGTCGATGTTGATCTTGCCGTCCATGTACCAGTCCACAATTTTGGGCACATCGGTGCGGCCCCTGGCTCCCCCAAAGGCGGTGCCCTTCCACTCTCGCCCAGTGACGAGCTGAAAGGGGCGAGTGCTAATTTCTTTGCCCGCCGCCGCCACGCCGACAATTACGCTCACCCCCCAGCCCTTGTGGCAGCACTCCAGCGCCTGGCGCATCAGGTCGACGTTGCCGATGCATTCAAAGCTGTAGTCGGCTCCGCCGCCGGTTAGCTCGACTAGGTAGGGCACCAGGTCGCCTTCAATGTCCTTGGGGTTGACGAAGTGAGTCATGCCAAATTTTTCGGCCAGCTCTTTTTTGCCAGGGTTAATGTCTACGCCGATAATTTTGTTGGCACCCACCATACGGCAGCCCTGGATCACGTTGAGGCCAATGCCGCCGAGGCCAAACACGACAACATTTGCCCCTGGCTCAACTTTGGCGGTGTTGATCACCGCGCCAATGCCCGTGGTCACACCGCAGCCGATGTAGCAGACCTTCTCAAAAGGAGCATCGGAGCGAATTTTGGCCAGGGCAATCTCGGGCACCACGGTGTAGTTGGCAAAGGTGGAGGTGCCCATGTAGTGGAACAGCGGCTCGCCACCCAGAGAAAACCGACTGGTGCCGTCGGGCATGAGGCCGCGCCCCTGGGTGAGGCGAATGGCCTGACAGAGGTTGGTCTTAAAGCTGAGGCAGTACTCGCACTGGCGGCACTCGGGCACATACAGCGGAATCACGTGATCGCCAGGTTTGAGGCTGGTAACGCCGGGGCCAACCTCGGCCACTACCCCGGCCCCCTCGTGGCCCAGTACAGCCGGAAACAGGCCCTCTGGGTCTTTGCCGGAGAGGGTATAGGCATCCGTGTGGCAAATGCCGGTGGCTTTGATTTCGACCAGCACTTCGCCCTCACGGGGGCCTTCGAGCTGAACGGTTTCGACAGTGAGGGGCTGGCCTGGGCCAAGGGCAACAGCGGCTCTAACATCCATGGGCAAAGTCTCCTTTTAGTCAATTAGTCAGTTGAAATGGTGGTATTCACAGATGACTAACGCAGATACCTGATGAGGGCACGGCTAACCTAGGCCGGTAACGCCTTCTGGTGATGCCTTTTGGGCAGGCGCTAAACCGTTAAAGAGCCATTGCAACACCTTTGAGTATTCCATCTAAAAAGTGTCCGCACCACAGATGCCAAACTTAGCAAAAGACACCGGTCTTACCGACGCATTAGACAAGTATTTAGCCGGAACACTCTTAGTCAGCTTACCGACTTTGCGGCCATTAAAGCTACGTGTCATCTTTTCTAGACATTTCTCGGCACAATGGCCGATGTTGGGTTGGCGATTGGCTATGCCGCCTAGCGGGCGGGCATCTTGACCCCAATGGGTTCTTGCATCTAACTATGATTCAACTGAGGCCGCGATCGCGCAAACCGTCTTATAAGCAGACTCAATCGGCTGGATTTACGCTGATTGAAGGATTAATTGTGGTGGTGATTATAGGGCTGATGATGGCGATCGCAGCTCCCTCTTTCTTTGGGTTTTGGCAGCAGCGCAAAATCAATACGGCCCGCGACATGGTGTACCAAGCGCTGCGCGTCACCCAGGCAGATGCCATGCAGCAGCGTCACGATCGCCGCTTTAGCATTCGCGATCGCAATGGTCAAATTGAGTGGGCCAACCATGCCGATGCGACTTCGGCCACTCAAGTTACCGCCTGGCAGCCCCTGATAGAGGGTGTTGTCTTGGCTGATATTGACAATACTTTGGTTGCATCTGGCGGCATTTACTACGTCAAGTTTGACATGCACGGCAATATTAAAGGCCGACTAGGCACGGTTACTGTGGCCATGTCGGGGCCAAAAACTACGCATCGCTGCGTGGTGGTTTCTACAATGATTGGAGCCATGCGCAAAGGCCAAGGTCACACCAGGGCGAACGACAACAATCGCTCTTGCTACTAACCTCGCCACTCATTTGGAGCAAAACCGAGTTTAATAGGTTAGCGATACGAGTGGTTGTGGGAGTGATAATGCCAGAAAGAAACGAGGGTTGGTATGTGGTTCAGGGAGAAGACGGCAGTTGTCAAGTGCTCACCGCCGAGAGCGTTAGCCGAGAGCGGCTTCAGGATCAGCGCCCCATCTGGGGTCCCTACGCCACCCAAGACGAGGCGATCGCTCGCCGCGTCGGGCTGATTCGCAGCGGTAAGTGCAACCCTGTCTGAGGGCTATATCTTCGCTTATCCACAAGTATTGAGCTATGACAAATTTATGACGAATCAAAGCTACTGAAGCAAAGGGGGATGACTAAATCCCCCTTTGCTTCAGAGTTCAAGGCCTAAAGAATAAGGATTTTATTGAATCCACGTTTTGTCGGCTAGGTATTTTGCCTGACCATGGACGGCAGAGACGGCCATCCTACGTTATTCAACCCTTGGGCCTAGGCCTCTTCGCGCCCGCGCAGAGAGTCGTAGCTCTGCAAAAACCAGGCGTAGGTGTGCTCAATGCCGGTCTTGAGGTCGGTCTTGGCCTGCCACCCGGCTGCGTTGATCCGCGATACATCCAGCAGCTTACGGGGGGTGCCGTCGGGCTTAGCGGTGTCGAACACCAGCTTGCCTTCATAGCCCACCACGGCTTTCATGGTCAGGGCCAGCTCTTTGATTGACACTTCTTGCCCAGTGCCTACATTGACAAAGTCAATATCGCTGTAGGTGTTCATCAAAAACACCAGGGCATCGGCCAGGTCATCGACATACAAAAATTCGCGCAGGGGGGTGCCGGTGCCCCACACGGTGACGGTGGGGTCGCCGTTGACCTTAGCCTCGTGAAACTTGCGCATGAGGGCGGGCAGCA
>JBARVV010000102.1:0-6864 GCA_049646445.1 Nodosilinea sp.
GGTTTGGTAGAATGCAGGAAACATATTGATGAGGGGGAGTTGCACTGAAGCTCCCTTTTTTTTTGCCCCTCCATTGTCTCAAACCCTGGTACCGTATGTTGTTGACTGCCCTTGTCACCCGTTAAGGCGACGGGCACGGGCCTCCTGATCCAGGTTTTGCGACATGTTGGCCAGGTTTAGGTTGGTCAACTGAGCATCCTGGCGAGATTGCAGCAGTTCTGACTGCACCGCCCCGAGAATTTCTGACTGACGGGCATTTTGCTGCGCCATCTGCTTAATCGCCGCCTGGGTGGACACAGCGGTCTGGGCCGAGTCGGCGTGCTGCTGCACCTGGCCGATGGTGTCCTCAATCCAGGTGATTTTGTCGCGGGTGGCGGCTTGCCCGCTCTGGCCCAGCACCGCATCGACCTGGGCGCGGGTGAGCTGCCGGTCAACTTCATTGGCGGTTTCAAGGCCTGCATAGATGCTGTCGGACTGGGCCAAATCGCCCTCCAGGATGGTCGCCAGTTCCGTCGAGATTTCAGAACGTACCCGATTGGGGTCAACCAGGCCCAGATCCCCTAGGGCGTTTTGGATCACACCATCTAGATCTCCGGGGAGAGGGGTAAGCAGACTGGCGATGGTCTGTTCGACATAAGTTTTGCTGGTCTCAAAGGCCTGGCGGAGGATGCCGAAGATGTCGGGGAAGGTGGTATCCACCTGCGAGGCGGCGGCAGGCTTGATCGGTGCCACCAGCAGGGTGGTGGCCAAGATGGGAATGAGGGCAACGCGAAGACGAGGGTTCATGAATGACCTCCAGTAGGTAGGGAGTTGAAGGAAGATAGAGGAACTTCAGGATGGGGATTGCGCTCGGCAAACCAGCGCTCGGTGATCACTGAGAGGGGTTCACCCGACTGAATCGAGAGCACCAGCAGTCGGGCAAATTCCGCCAGGCCGGTGAAGGTATCGGGGGCATGGCGCAGCACCAAGTCCCGAGTCGTCTGCTCATCGGGGTTATTGGCTACGGCAGCGAGCTGGACGAAGGCGGGATAGTAACGGCAGTAGGTATAGAGGCCGTTGTTGTCCAGCAGCCACTGGCTGTAGATCCCCTCCCGTTTAGGAAAGAAGCTCTCGCTAGCGTTGCGGCTGATGACGGTCTTGGGATACTTGAGAATGCGCTCAAAGCTATCCACTGCCATAGGCTGAATGCGACCAATCAAACGAGTGGTCAGGTTCTGGAAGATCTTGGCGCTGGCGGGCGATTTATGCACCGTGTCAGGATCTTGGGCGGAGATGATCACCCGAATCCCGGCCTTGGCTCCATTGGCGCAAAGCCTGCCAATTAGGGCTCCAATTTCGTCAAATTCAAACAGGATTGGGGCTTCATCGATGAAGAAGATGGAGGCCGGAGCTTCCAGTGCTCGCCGTAGAGCAGCGGCGTAGGCCGAGAGGGCCAGCACAGCGGCATCTTCTTCGTTAGATAGATTCCGCAGGGCAAAGACCAGCAGCTGGGCATCGGTGGGGAAGCTAGAGGGGGCCGAGATCGACCGCCCGACTCGGCTGGAGAGCCAAAACCTGAGCCGTAGATCGATCATGTCCAGAGCCTTCGCGATATTGCCGCTCACCTGGTTCAGATCCAGTTTTTCGGGCGTGCAGAAGTCGAGGAAGTCAGCTAGAGTGGGCATTTGCGACCAGGCCGCTGAGCCTAAGCGCCCCTCCATAGCCTCCAGGTAGCGTCGCTGAATTGGGGCATCGGCAAAGAAGGCGTTGAGGGCCAGTACCAGAATTGAGCGAATGGTTTGGGTCATCACCGAGCTATTGGCCCCTGAGCCCACAATCATGGTCAGCAGGGCTGACTCCAGAAACGACTGAAAGTCGTCGAGGCGTTCTTTACGCTCATCACCCGGCAAGTGACGGAGATCCGGTAGCTCGAACAGGTTGTTGGACTCGCGGGAGATGTCGAAGTAGGCCCCACCCACCAGCTGGGTGTAGTCGGTGAAGGTCGAGGAGCCATCGGGTTTGGGGAAATCGAGGGCCACCACCGGAAATCGGTGGGCCAGCGCCTGGGTGAGGATGCCGGAGACCAGGACAGACTTCCCAGCTCGGGTGGTGGCGAACAGGCCCAGGTTTTGGTGCTGGTTAAATAGATCCAGGTGGATCGGCTGACCCCCTTCTTCAGCAATCAGCTCAAAGCCGCTTCTGTCGCAGGGCTGAGTCACTACCAGCGGCATCAGCCCTGGCGCTTCGCCCGTGAGATAGAGCTGCCGCCGCCCAAAGGGGCTTGCCATCAGTGCTTCCCACACAATGGGCAGCGTCTGAAGCCACACCTTCCAGGCATAGTCTTGCTCGCGTTCCACCCAGGCCGGGCGGCGAAAGCAACTCTGGATATAGCGGCAGGCTTCATCCAGCTGCTCTAGATTCGGGCGATGCACCAAAAACACCACGGCGGTGTGAATCGGTAGGGCACCCTCAAACAGTTCTTCCTGGGCCTCAATCGAGCGCTTCATCTTCAGCTCAGCGGCCACATCCACCGAGTGGCTGTCTTCAGCTAACGTAGCCGTCAGGTTTGACTGCTTCAGCATCCGCTGCACGGTGGTTTTCACCAGGGTTTCGTTGGCCCGAGTCAGCTGGCAAAAGATTTCGGTATCGGCCACCGTCTCACGGGAGAGGATCTCCCACAGGTAGCGCAGCTGAGCTGCTTCACTGGCCCAACCACCGGGCTTTTCAAGGAACGTCAGCGGGGCCGCATACCGCCCTTTGACCTTGACCCAGGTTTTCCCAGCGGTGGGTACCCCCGCCCGCGTTAGCAGCGTGGTGCTGTGAATGTCCGAGTTGACCTGCTCGTGCAGGCCTTCTCCATCCAGGATGATCAACTGGGGAATATCGATAGGGTCACTGGCGTTAAAACGGTTCCACAGCCGCGCCCACAAATCTGATTCACCCAGAGGTTTGACCGAGAGGCCCATCTTGGTTGAGAGCACCTGCTCCCAGAGCAAAAAGCCATCGGTAAAGGCCTTCGTGATCACCGTTTGTAATCGCTGGTTTTTAGCTTGGCGTAGCTCACCCGTGAACGACTTCCACAGGGTTTCGCCCCTGCTGATTACCTTCTCGATAATGTCTTGGGCTCCTTCGGAGCCCGTTTGGACGGTGTAGGTGACATACAGCCGGAGAAACTTGGGTTTACGCAGGCCTTGTTGAGTGAGCTGTTGAACCCGAGCCCGTTCAGCGGTGAGCAGGAACTTGAGAGCCTGATTGGGGGCGGTTTGGGTGAGTTGGGCTAGAGAATGTTGACGATCGCAGTCTGCCGAAAACGACCCCAGATGAATCGTCAACCGCTCGCCATTGGGTAAATCCTTCAGCCCCGATTCCAGCTGGTCAAAGACAATCTCCACCTGTTCATCGGTCAATGTGTTGTGGATGCCCCGGCAGTCGAAGCCAAACACAAAGCAGAGGTGCTCCCGGTTTTTGCCCTTCGTGAGAACATAGGCTCCAACCTGTCGCCCCCGCAGCTCGATCCGCACCATGGCGGCGAGGTTAAGCGCATCTTCAAAGGGCGTCAATGTGCTGACGAATTGGTTGCCGAGCTTGAGTCGGTGTTTGCCGATGGTCTGTTTCATCGTGGGTAAACCTTAGATATCGGGCATAGCCGCGACTCCAGGTGGGAGTCGGCACAAATTTTGCAGTGAACTTCCAGCTCTGCCCTCCGGTGAGAATCCACCAGGTAGACATGCCCCAGGCGGCAATGAATCCAATCGAAATCCAGCTGAGGCTGAACCCTCGACCCACGAGGTAAGACGCCCCGGTGATGCAGAACCAGGGAATGATCTGGTCTGCCGGAATGGGGCCTAACCGGGGTTGCGCCCCCAGGATGGAGTTAACGGGACGAAATTTAGATGCCATAAGCAGCCCAGCAATGCTGAAAGAACGGTGTAGAGCTGCACCCTTGATCTGAATGGCCGCCTAGCGACAACTAACCGGTGATCAGCGTTGTCAGCACATCGCCAGCGGTGACGGCAATGATGATAATTAGCGGTGTGCGGGCAATAGTTTGCCAATCTTCGTCGTTGCGGGCGCTGTTGATCACCCGCACGAGAGAGATGCCGACGTAGAGCAGAAACAGGCCCCGCAGCACGTTGAAGACCAGGGGAATGGCGTCGCCCGAGCGGTGCCAAAGTTGGTGGTCATCCAGGTTTCAGCTCCGCCGAAGAACTGGGCTTGGGCAGGATAGGCCAGTAGGGTGATCAGCCAGAGCAGCCCTAGACCCAGAAGCCGCGCAGCCTTTCGCCTGAAACTATGGGTTTTAGATGCCCGCCTAAACAAGGAACGGGAGGACGTTATATCCCGACTCCAGGTCAGGCTGGTGATGCCTGCCATGGCCAGCACTACCAATAAGGCGGGGCCGTGGATGAGGATATCTAGACCCAGGCAGAGGATCGCTACGACCAGTAGCGGCAGGTCTGGAAGAGGATTCATCCGGCCTAACAGTCGTTCCATCAACGGGAAAATGTAGAGAGTTTTCATGGCTCAAATGAATTGAGTCTGACTGATTTTTGAAGTCTCCTGAAATCAGTCAGATGGCATGACTCGCGTGCTCACCAATGAGTGAAGTGTTCGACTCGAATTGCGTGAAGATTTGATCAATATAGCAATATTTTTCAGCGGTGAGTAAATGAGAAACTAAATTGTGGATTTGAGCTGTTTAAGCTTGAATCTACGCCTAAAGCCTATACAGGACAGCCAATATCGTGCCTGATTCTGTAATCTTGCGTGATTTTAATCAAGCTATTGAGCAATCTATGTGGATTCTTGAAAGTGGAGATGCTTTTTATACTGAGGCTATGCATAGCCTCCATCAATCGAAGAATTTGCTGTCAATTATCAACACAATTAGCCGCACGCAAGAACTCTATAGTTGCAATCGAAATTGATCTATAAAAAACTTTTAAAAGCGACGTTTTGCCATGTTCATCGGTTCCCATTTGCCCAGGTATTTTCAACTTAACCGCCAAGCTTCGACTGACCAAATGGCATAACAACTGATTTACAGACACAATAGTAAATCTATTGACGTCAGTACGTCTTGACGTCTCTTTTTCGCGAGCTTATAAGGCGGCCAGAACGCTGGTGGGTCAAGGCATGTCGAGATGGGCAGAGGCTAAGTGTTGTATGGGAAGTGAAACACATCCATGAAGACAGTGAGTTGTTTGTCGCTCTCTGGGGGGCAAGGGAAAACGTCGGTTTCGCTGCTGCTGGGGCGGCTCCTGGCAAACCAGGGTCAGAAGGTGCTGATGGTGGATGCCGATCCGCAGGCGAATCTGACCTTTTATCTAGGCCATGACGTTCAGGCAAATGAACCCACCCTGCTGGAGGTGCTGAAGGGCCAGGTGGAAACAGCCGATGGCATCTATCCGCTGGCAGCGGCCAATCTGTTTTTGATCCCAGCCGATGAGGGGCTGCACAAGGCCCAGGAATACTTGGCCACCATCGGGATGGGGGCGTTGGCTTTGCACCATTCCCTGGAGGCCGTGGGGGAGCTGTTTGACGTTTGCATTATCGACTCGCCGCCCCAGCGTACCCAGATTTGCCTGTCGGTAGTGGGAGCCTCGGACTGGGTACTGATTCCAGCGGAGGCCTCAACCAAGGGGGTAAATTCACTACTGCGCAGCCTAGAACTGCTGGAGGAAATGGGACGCATACGGGCGTTTAAGGGCCAGGTGCTGGGGGTGCTGCCGTTTCGCGATAAGTGGTTTGGCCGATCGCAAGCGACGGATAGCCGAGAGGCGATCGCCGCGATGCAGCAGGTGGCAGGGGCAATTCCGGTGCTGCCGTCAATTGTGGAGAGTGAGCGCTACAAGCAGGCGATTCGGCAGGGGCAGCGGCTGTCGGAGATTGGGTACGCGGAGCTGGAATTTCCGCTGCACAGGGTGATTGAGGCGTTAGAGCAGGGGCAAGAGAATGGCTGAGGATGCGCTGGAACGGTTGATGCAGCGGCAGCGCCCGAGCGTGCCGCCCCGTGCCGATGGGTTGGGGGCAGCGTTACCTGTGAAGTCTCCTCAACAGGTGCCAGTGGGGGACAATGGGTCGGGATATAGTGACTCTAGCGAGTCTACGGGTGTTGACGTCAGTATGTCTGTTAGCCAAGATGATGAGGCGGAGTTACCGCAGCTAGTGCGGACGACGACGCGGTTAGAGGAAGAGATCGATAAAGCCCTGCGCCACCTCTGCATGGATGAAAAGATCACCAAGGAGGTGTGGTTTGAGGCGGCGTACCTTTATTTGGTGGAGCACCCCAAGGCGATGCAGGCGGTGAATGGGGCGGCGAAGGAGCGCTACCAGCGGCGGAAGCGGGCGGCGGATTTAAGGAAGCTGGAGACAATGCAGAAGCGGTTGAGGGGGTAGAACTTGCACCACGTGAACTGGCTCGATGCCGGAAGTCGAGCCAATGTAATCAAGCAGATCTTCAATGACAGTCAGACAAACCTCTGCTTAGGGTATGCAATGTCAACACTCCGGACAGATTTAGGAGGCTGTGGTCCTAGTCCAATCGGTTATAACCCCGTAGTTCAGGAGCGTCTGGTAGTTGGGATGGGATTTAATTAAAGTCGGCTCCAGAGCAAACGTGGCTGTAAATAGGTCCAGAAGATGGGCATTGAGGGCCTGCCGTTTGAACGAGGCAATAGAGAAACTGAGCGGTTCAGCGGGTTCACCCTTAGCTTGAGTCGATTGCAGGGCGGCTTTGGCCACATTGAGGGCCATCCAACTAGCGTTGACATGGGAATCGAGGGCTTCGGGAGAGCGGGCTTGGCAGTCGGCTAAGCCTGAGAATTGGCGAGCATCGCGGAAGATGAATTCGATTTGGAACCGCGCCGCGTAGGCTTGATAGAT
>JBARVV010000103.1:0-126608 GCA_049646445.1 Nodosilinea sp.
GCACAAGCTCATTCGCATCGTCTACGGGGTGTTGTCCTCAGGTCAACTCTACGATCCCGAAAAGCTGAAACCTCAGAAACCGGCCATGGCTGTCCCTTGACAGCCTCCGGACAACACAGTATCTACACCGATGGGGCGGCGATGTCGGTATAGGTAACATCGCTTTGGGCTGGGCCTGACCATCTACAGACCCAGCTTGAAGGCGACCATTAGAGGAATGGCACTGAATTAAGCTGAAATCAACCTTCGTAGATCGCCAGAAGCCTTTATCTACCGTAGGGTGGGCACTGCCCACCAGCCTTAATTCAGTGCCATTCGACCATTAGAGGTCTATTGCCTTGGCTTCGGTAGTTTCCGCAATCAGCGTTCCATCCAAATCGGCCATGCTGCTGTGACGGTATGGTCGATTTCAATTAGTTAAGAAAAACGTCAAAACCGTCGACCGAAATTCGCCCCTGGGCAATCTGAGCATAGGCCACAGGCTGGTTGATATTTTCGCTTGCAGGAAGGTTTGTCATGACGTCTACAGACGAGTTTTCGGTTAGAGAAATCACGGTGAGCCGGCAGTCGCCGGGGGAAGAGCGCCAGGCGGCTCTATACCAGATTTATGCTCAGGTACTAGAACGACAGCCCTATGGGTTTGAGCGCAAACAACTGGCTAAAATCGAGGCAGAATTTCTAAAGAACAAAATTGGCGTTAAGCGGTTCCTGCGAGAACTGGGCCACTCTGAGGTATATCTCAACGAGTTTTACTACAACTCCTCAAATCCTAAATTTATTGAGCTGTGCTTTAAGCACTTTATTGGCCGCGCTCCTAGTGACCAGACAGAAATGCGCCGCTACTGCGACATTTTGATGCGTCAGGGAGTAAAAGCTATGATTACCGCCCTACTCGCTTCTGAAGACTATTTGCGGCATTTTGGCTGCTTTACGGTACCCCACGCCTGGGCCGAGGTAAGCTACCCTTCACCCAGGACTTTTTGGGAAACCGAAGTACTGCTCCATGAGCTGCACGGGCGACGGGGCTGGATGCTACCCACCATGATTTGGCACGACCTGCACCTCAACTGCGATGGCGGTAGCTGCAGCCTGCCTGAACCCAATGCGCCCGGTACGGCCTCGGCGACGACCCCAGGGCTCGATGCTTTGCACCAGGTGCTCAGCACGATGGAACCACAGGAGTTAGAAAAATTTGCGTCTACCCTCTCTGTCACCGAGCGCGACAAGCTGCGTCATCTGCTGATGCAGCCTACCCGCTAGGGCCTACAAGTTCTTAGTTCAAGTTCTTGTTTAGAGAACCAGTCGGGCAAATTTTTTCTTGCCCACCTGCACCACTTTGCCCGCTAACGCATCGGCGCTGGCAAATTCCTGGTTGGGGTCGGTCACCTTTTCGCCATCGAGCTTGACGGCCCCTCCCTGGATTTGGCGACGGGCCTCGCTGCTGCTGGCGCACAGGCTAGTGGCTCCCACCAGGTAAAACAGCCTGGCCGGGAAATTGACCCCAGCCAGGGAAAATTCGGGTACGCCTGCCGCTGGCTCGCCGATGCCCTGCACCAGGCTGATGGCGGCCTGCTGGGCCTGCTGGGCTGCTGCTTCGCCGTGGAACTGGCGAGTAACCTCTAGGGCCAGCAATTTCTGGCGATCGCGCGGATTTTCGGGCAGCGTACTGAGATCGAAGGGGGTCAGCAGCTCAACGTAGTCGCCAATCAAGGCGTCGGGCACTTTTTCAAGCTTGGAATACATGCTGAGCGGGTCTTCCTGTAGCCCCACGTAGTTGCCGAGCGACTTTGACATTTTTTGGCTGCCGTCGGTGCCCAGCAGCAGGGGCAGCAGCAGGCCAAACTGAGGCCTAAGGCCAAAATGTCGCTGCAGGTCACGACCGACGGCAATATTGAATTTTTGGTCGGTGCCGCCCAGCTCCACGTCCGACTGCACCGCCACCGAGTCGTAGCCCTGCATCAGGGGGTAGAGAAACTCATGCAAAAAGACCGGATCGCCTTTGCCGTAGCGCTCAGAGAAGCCCTCTTTAGCCAGCATTTGGCCCACGGTCATGGTGCTGAGCAGCTCCAGAATTTTGCCCAGATCGAGGCCAGCCAGCCACTCAGAGTTGTAGCGCACCTCCAGTCTTCCAGGCGTATCAAAATCGAGGATGGGGCGCACCTGTTCCAGGTAGGTTTCGGCATTGGCCTTGACGTCGGCCTCGGTGAGCTGGCGGCGCACCTCTGACTTGCCGGTGGGGTCGCCAATGCGGGCGGTGAAGTCGCCAATGATCAGCACGGCGGTGTGACCGGCATCCTGAAAAGCGCGCAGCTTGCGTACTGGGATGCTGTGGCCCAGATGAATTTCGGCCCCGGTGGGGTCAATACCTAGCTTGACCCGCAGCGGGCGATCGCCCTTCAGCAGCCGCTGCACTAGGTTTTGCTCAGGGTCGCTGGAGTCGGGCTGGTCGGGAAAGACCTCGCTAATGCCTCGGTAAATGCGCTCAAACTGAGCCGGGCGATCGCTGGAATTGGCCTGGGGCATGGTGAGGTAAGAACGCAGTTAAGGGATAGGTAGGGCAGATAGTCAACTAAGGCAGCCGTGACAGAGCCTAGGCAAGCGGGGCTAAATGGTATAGATTTGGGCCAAACTGGCCCCTAGCGTCTGCTTACCATCATCTGCGAGGCTAGGATAAGCGTGCTCGCGATCGCGCTCTCACCCTATCTCTAAGCATCGCCGCCGCATGACAACCTGAATTAGCACCTTTGATTAGACTGTAAACACTAGGGACAGGTTCACTTGCCTAGAGGGTCATTATAATGGCCTAACTGTCACCTCCCAACGCGCATCTACTCGTTAAAAAGCAGCCCTGCTAAAAGCAGCTTTCAGCCTCTATCGTTACCTAGCCTCGTCGTCTTTTAGTAGCCCTTAAGAGCCAACGTGTCATCCAACACCATTCGCCACAAAAGTAGATCTCAGCCTCAGCCCCTGCGCCGAGCGCCCAACGTACTGAAGTATGTACAAGACGTGGGCCAGGTAGCCGCAGCGGCGCTATTGGGCACCACCATGATTGCCAGCTCTGTGATGGCCGGCGGGCTGGTGGGCCTAGCCATTAGCTTTCGCAACCTGCCCGATGTGCGGGTGCTGCGCAACTATGTACCCAGCGAGACTAGCTACATTTACGACATCAATGGCACCCTGCTCCATAGCCTCCACGATGAGGCCAACCGCGAAGTCGTCGATCTCGACGACACATCTCCCCACCTAAAGCGGGCCGTGTTGGCGATTGAAGACAGCTATTTTTACTCTCACAACGGCATCAACCCCAGTAGTGTAGGCCGAGCTGTGCTGGCCAACGCTGCCGCTGGGTCTGCGGTAGAGGGCGGTTCCACCATTACCATGCAGCTGGTGAAGAACCTATTTTTGACTCCCGAGCGAGCCGTTAGTCGCAAAGTGGCCGAGGCGGTTCTAGCTCTACGCCTGGAGCAAATCTTCAGCAAAGACGAAATTTTGGAGATGTACCTCAACCAGGTGTACTGGGGGCACAACAACTACGGCGCGGAAACAGCATCCCAAAGCTACTTCAACAAATCGGCTAGAGATTTGACCCTGCCCGAAGCGGCGATGGTAGCGGGGTTGATTCAGGCTCCAGAGAGCTACAGCCCCTTCCAAAACTACCAGGCCACGAAGGAACGCCAGGCAATTGTACTCAACCGCATGCGTCAGCTGGGCTGGATTACGCCTGAGGAAGAGGTGGCCGCTCGCAATGCGCCCCTGCTTGTGGGTGAGGTGAAATCGTTTCGCAGCAGCATTTCTCCCTACGTGACTGAGGCGGCGGTGCAGGAGCTCAAGCAGCGCTTTGGCAACGAGGCAGTGGTGAAAGGCGGTATGCGAGTGCAGACCACCGTCGACCTGGGCATGCAGCAAATGGCCGAAGCCACGGTGCAGCGGCACAACGCCCGAATTAGCCACATTGCTGATCAAATGGCGCTGGTGGCCATCGACCCCCGCACCCACTTTGTCAAGGCTATGGTGGGCGGGGTTGACTACCAGCAAAGTCAGTTCAACCGAGCCATTCAGGCCTACCGACAGCCGGGGTCGGCCTTTAAGCCGTTTGTGTACTACACGGCCTTCGCGACGGGCCGCTATACCCCGGCTAGCTCCGTTGCCGATACCCCTGTTAGCTACCCCGACGGCTATCGCTACTACAGCCCCAAAAACTACGACGGCAGTTTTATGGGCAATATCCCCATTCGCACCGCCCTAGAAATGTCGCGCAACGTGCCGGCTGTAAAGTTGGGTCAGGCGGTTGGGGTCAACCAAATTATTGAACTGTGTCGCACCCTGGGTATTAACAGCCCGATGCAGCCCGTCACTTCGCTCCCCTTGGGATCGGTAGACCTGACCCCGATGGAAATGGCCGGAGCCTATGCCACCTTCGCCAGCAATGGTTGGTACTCTGAGCCGACCTTTATTGCGCAGGTGAGCGACAGCAGCGGTAACGTGCTGCTCGACAACATTCCTCAGCCCCAACTGGTGCTCGACCCCTGGGCAGCGGCGTCGCTAACCGATGTGCTGCAGGGGGTAATTGCCCGAGGTACGGGTAGAGCCGCTCAGATCGGGCGACCCGCCGCCGGTAAAACGGGTACTACTGACTCCCAGCGGGACGTTTGGTTTGTGGGCTATGTGCCCCAGCTCTCGACGGCGGTGTGGATTGGCAATGACAACTATGCGCCAATGCGAGCGGGAACCACAGGTGGTACCTATGCCGCGCCGGTATGGAAAGACTTTATGCAGCAGGCTTTGGTCAATGTGCCAGTAGAGAACTTTAAGCGACCTTCAGAATTTGTTCAGCCTTAGGTTGATGTCCCAGGTTGACGCTTCTAGAGATTCGCTTCGTCGATTTGGGCCAGGACGCGATCGCGAAATTCTGGGTCGCTATTGGCGAGCCCCAGCAGTTCCCAGTAGGCAGACAGGGTTAACCCGTTGGCCTGGATTAACGCTAGGGCAGCCGCCTGAATCTCCTGCTGCATTTGGTGTGACTCGGTATCGGTTTCGGCTCGCTGCAGGTTGAGCTCCCGCGACTCAATCAGCTTGACGACATCAATGTAGGCCTTGACAAAGCGACTGACAGTCTCGGAAGGAATGTCGTTGGCATCGGGAGCGGCGGGAGTCACTAACGGAGCAGGATCGTCGGCTCCGGCTACCACCGGGGCGGCAGTAGTCGGAACGCCGAAACCTAGCAGCAAAAGCGCGATCAGGCTAATCCCAATCCAGCCAGTGCTCCAGCGCTTTAGCCGACGGCTTGCCCTGGTTAGCGGCACCAAATACCCAGTAATAGCGGCAGTCATCCACCTAAAACCCATCGCACCATCGCCTCGAACGCGTTCTAGAAGCCTACCCGAAACCAGATCGCCTATAGTGTTAGAAGATATAAGCATAAATACACACTGACAGAGGGAACAGACCGCCATGGCAAGCGATGAGATGTCTCCAGTACCCGGTCAGGGAAGCCTTTCTGACCGGGAGCTACAGATCGTAGAGCTAGTGGCATCGGGGCTAACCAACCAGGAAATTTCTGAAAAGCTAGAGATTAGCAAGCGCACCGTCGACAACCACATCAGCAATATCTTGACAAAGACGGCGACGGGCAATCGGGTGGCGCTGTTTCGCTGGGCATTGCAGTCGGGTAAGGTCTGTATCGACGAAGTCAACTGCTGCATGCTGCCCGAGGTCAAGACCGAGAGCCAGGAGGCCTAGGGCACCCGGCCCCAGGGGCAACACAGGCTATGATGGGGATTCTGTACTGCCCACTGAGAGTGCCTGTTCAGCTATGGAGCCGATTCAATCTCTGCCTGGAACCGAAGATATTGTGCCAAAGGCGCAGTTTGTGGGTCAAGACCTCAAGGTGGCCGACATTCACACCTGGCAGCGGGTTGAGGCGACGGCCCGAGAGATTTTAGGCCGGGCGGCCTACCGCGAAATTCGCACCCCCACCTTTGAAGCCACGGCGCTGTTTGAGCGGGGCATTGGTGAGGCCACCGATGTGGTGGGTAAAGAGATGTATAGCTTTAAAGATAAGGGCGATCGCAGCTGTACCCTGCGCCCTGAGGGCACCGCTGGGGTGGTGCGGGCCTACGTTCAGCACAGCCTCTATGCCCAGGGCGGCGTGCAGCGGCTCTGGTACACCGGCCCCATGTTTCGCTACGAGCGTCCCCAAAAAGGTCGTCAGCGCCAGTTTCACCAGCTCGGGGTTGAGGTGCTGGGCAGCGCCGACCCCCGTGCCGATGTGGAGGTGATTGCCCTGGCCACCGATATCTTGCAGGCATTGGGGCTAAAGGATTTAACCTTTTATCTCAACTCGGTGGGCGACAGGAGCGATCGCACCCGCTACCGCGAAGCCCTGGTCAGCTACCTCAGCCCCTACGCCGCCGATTTAGATGCAGATTCGCGCGATCGGCTCAGCCGCAATCCTCTCCGCATTCTCGACAGCAAAGACGAAAAAACCCAGGCGATTACCGCCAATGCGCCCAGCATTGTGGACTATCTCGGGCCGGACTCAAAGCGCCACTTTGACCAGGTGCTGGCTCAGCTCACTGGCCTCGGCATCGCCTTCGAACTCAACCCGCGCCTGGTGCGGGGGCTCGACTACTACACCCACACGGCCTTTGAAATTCAGTCGCAGGATTTGGGGGCTCAGGCGACGGTGTGCGGCGGCGGTCGCTACGACGGTCTGGTAGAAGAACTAGGCGGCCCAGCCACGCCTGCCGTGGGCTGGGCAGTCGGCCTAGAGCGCCTCACCCTGCTGCTCGAAACCCTGCAGCAGGCGACAACTGCGGCTCCTGACCTCTACCTGGTGTCGCGGGGCGAGCAAGCTGAGGCCAACGCCCTACAGCTAGCCCAAAAATTACGTCATCGGGGTCTGGCCGTAGAGCTTGACCTCAGCGGCTCGGCCTTTGGCAAGCAGTTTAAGCGAGCCGATCGCAGCGGTGCTGCTGCCTGCCTGATTGTGGGCGACGACGAAGCGGCCCAGGGCACGGTGCAGATTAAATGGCTGGCCTCTGGCAACCAAACTAGCCTTTCGCAAGCCGCGCTGCTCAGCGATATTGATGGGTTTTTGCAGCAGATCCAGAGCGCCCGCCTTTAGAGAGGCAGAGCACCTCTGGTCCGCCTGCCGATATAGTCTCTGACTCACCAACGTCAAGACGCCATTTCACCCTATAGAGGCGGGGATTCTGCTCCTATGACAGACCCCATGCTTTCAGATTTTTCGTTACAATCGTTTACATCGATTGAATATTTCTTGCTCAACAATTAATTCATCTGCTGGTCGTATGCCTGACACCATCACGAAACTGGCTTACCAAGCCTTCCAACAGGGCAAAAGCTATTTTGGGCTGGCCCACAAGACTGTTAGCACCCAGGTTATGCAGGCGGTTAATCCGCCCAAACACGTTCAGACCACGCCCTTAGATATCAAATCCCTACAGCTGCTTCAGCAGCGCATGAATGCTTTACTTGAGCGCGATTGGCAGGATGCCGAGGCGGGCGTTTATGCCAAGGAACTGCTGTTCGATAACCCCTGGGATGATTTCTTTCGGTTTTACCCGCTGGTGTGCCTAGACCTGCCCAATATCTGGGATCGGCTCAACAATCGCGACTACCACACCTTTACAGACGACGTTGACACCAAAGGGTATCCCCAGTACTACCTGCAAAACTTTCACCACCAGACCAACGGCTACCTGAGCGATCTGTCGGCTAACCTGTACGACCTGCAGGTAGAAATCCTCTTCAATGGCACCGCCGACCCGATGCGGCGTCGCATCCTAGCCCCCCTCAAGCAGGGCTTAGCGGCAGCCGGTGTGAGCGAAGCGGCCAAGGTACTAGATGTTGCCTGCGGTACCGGGCGCACTCTGAGCATGGTGCGCGAGGCTCTGCCCAAGGCCTCTCTTTATGGGGTGGACCTGTCACCGACCTACCTGCGCAAGGCGAATGAAAATTTGACCGCTAAGCCCGGTATGCTGCCACAGCTAGTTCAGGCTAATGGCGAGAACCTGCCCTTTGTAGACAACTACTTTGACGGGATTGTGAGCGTGTTCTTATTCCACGAGCTACCGGCAACGGCCCGGCAGAACGTGATTAACGAGATGTATCGGGTCGTAAAGCCCGGCGGTACTGTGGTGCTGTGCGACTCGATTCAGCGAATTGACTCGCCTGAGTTTGAGGCGGCGATGGAGAACTTCCCGGCGATGTTCCATGAGCCCTACTACCGTCACTACACTACCGATGACCTCAATCTGCGGATGACTGATGCAGGCTTTGAAGAGGTCAGCAATCAGATCCACTTCATGAGTAAGTACTGGGTAGCTCGCAAGCCAGCGGTAGCTTAAGCGGCTTGCTTCCATACCAAAAGACAACAGCCTCCGGTTCTTCGCCGGGGGCTGTTGGCTAGGCAATGCTCAGGAAATCTGCCACAGATAGAGCACAGAATCTTCCTCTGACGGCTCTAGGCGCAGGATGAGCTGCGGTGGCCAGTCGCCCATGTCAAACATATGTGAAACAATTCGGCTACCCGATCGCAGCTGGGTTTGCAGGCGCGATCGCAGCCGCAGATTCAGGTGGGGCAGCAGGTAGATCAGCACCACCGTGGCGTTGTGCAGGTCGGCCTCAAACAGGTTGCCCTGGGTAAACGTGAGGCGGTGGTCGACCCCAGCCTTGCGGGCATCGGCGCGAGCCTGTTCCAAAAGCGCTGGGTCAACGTCGATACCGACCCCCTGCACGCCATAGTCGAGGGCCGCCTGGATTAGCAGCCGACCGTCGCCGCAGCCTAAGTCGTAGACCACATCGGCAGCGGATAGCTCGGCCAGCTTGAGCATGGCGGCGGCGGCATCGGCGGGGGTGGGCACAAAACCGATGTCGGGACGGGAACGGGCTGCCATTAAGCGGGGTTGAGCGTAGCCCAGTGGGCCTGGATATCTTGAATGGTGAACAGAGCCTTAAAGGGTAGATTTTGGCTCTGGTAAAGCTCTGCCCCACCCTGCTGGCGATCGACTAGGGCCAAAATTTGGTTGACCTGGTACCCGGCTGCCTGAAGGCGATCGACGGCTTTGAGGGCCGACTGGCCAGTGGTGACCACATCTTCGAGCACCGTTACAGCACTGCCTGGGGGTAGGGTAATGCCCTCAATGTAGGCGCGGGTGCCGTGTCCTTTGGCCTCTTTACGAATAATCAGCGGAAACAGGGTGCGATCGCCATAGACGCCCACCAGGCTGACGGCGGTGACCAGCGGGTCGGCCCCCAGGGTTAGCCCCGCCACGGCTGCTGTCTCGGGAGAGACTAAATCGAGCAGCAGCCGACCGACCATCAGCGCCCCCTGGGGGTGCAGGGTAACCAGCTTGCCGTTGATGTAGTAGGTGCTGCGCTGGCCCGAGGTGAGCACAAAGTCACCTTCCTGGTAGGCTCCCTGGCAAAATAAGTCGAGCAGGGGCGATCGCAGGGCAGCGGTTTCTAGACCAAGCAGATCAGAGGCTGAGATTTTCAGCAGTAGCTCGTCCATGGGCGGTTAATTCCTTAAAAATGCTCCAGTTTTCTGCGATCGCGCTATAAAGGACATGCACGGGCGATCGGTTCGGCATGGTTTTGTGTAAACTAGGGAGTTTTTGACCCTAGGCCAGCTTCAGAGCATGGGCAAAAAGGCCAGAATCGTACCCTATTCCCCGCACTAACTTATTGAGTTGAGGAGGCTTGGCCATGGGCATTCAATTAAATCATATTTCTGGTTTGGCGCTGGCAGTGCTGGCTGCAGCGGTCATCACCCCAGCCGGGCACGCCCAAGATACCGCACCCGAAACAATTCCTGAAGCTGTGGACAGCCTGACGACCACCTACTCCGGCGACTACTTCCGCAATCGGGGCATTACCCGCCAGGCCAAACGCATTGTTGGCCTCGGCTTCCCTGAGCGAGAACTCGAGTGGGATGCCGACGCTACCGCCGCCGCTGTGCAAGACATTATGCTGCTGCAAAACACCAGCGACCCCACCATCCGGGTGCCAGATTTGGCCAACCCCTACACCAGCAGCCTGCTGACTATGCCCACCAGCAGCGTGCCCTACGTCGGGTCCGAATTTATCTTTGAATCGTTCTAGTTATCTTTAACAAGCCTCCTGTCCTGGGCAAACAGGCGTTTGCCCAGGACAAGACTTTTTTGGAAAAATGACCTTAGCCTAGACACCAAATTGGGTCAAGTGGTGAAAAATCCAGGGTGCAGGAATTGAACCTGCCTGGGGCGAATTATGAGTTCGCTGCCTAATCCGCTCGGCCAACCCTGGGATGCTACCTAAACGGTAAAGCACTTCTATTGTAAGCGCAGGTCTAAACCATAATCTTAAATTTTGTTTGAGGCTTAAACTTTATAATTGGGGTAATGTTTAGGCCTAGGTTAGGCCTAGGCTGTCTAAAGTCTTTCCATTGCTCGGTTATCTATTTTTGCCCCTACCATGAACCCTGCCGTAGCGTTTACGTTAATTTTGCTCTCGCTGATGATTGGTTCGGGGGTGGTCAGCGCGTCTTGGGGGTTTACCCTGGGGCGACAGGCGCTGACTGGTGTGCGCCAGCCAGAAACTCGGCCTACGAGTGGTTCTCCCGTAGCTCGTGAGGCTGGGTCGGTAAGTCATGGCGATGTGATTTTAGTCAACGAAGCTGAGGTTTTGCAGCAGGTAAAAGCTCGTACTAGCGGCGGCCAGTAGCTTTTAGGCACTGGAGCATGGGCACTTTACTCTATGTATTAACCGTCGTTATTCCTGAACAGCTGCCTCCCGCCGCGATCGCATCGCGGCTACTGGCCGTGTTGATGCTGATTGGCATCAACGCCTTTTTTGTGGCGGCAGAGTTTTCGATGGTATCGGTACGGCGATCGCGCATTAGCCAGCTGGTCTCCGAGGGCGATGTGCAGGCCAAGACGGTGCAGCAGCTCCAGCGCAGCCTCGATCGCCTGCTCTCCACCACCCAGCTGGGCATCACCCTATCGAGTCTGGCTCTGGGGTGGGTAGGCGAAGGCACCATGGCCGTCATCCTGGCCTTTTGGATTACCCAAACTCCCCTAAGCGAGGCTCAAAGCGAGGCCCTGGCCCACGCCTTGGCGATTCCGATCGCGTTTTTTCTCGTCGCCTACCTGCAAATTGTGCTGGGAGAGCTGTGCCCTAAATCGGTAGCAATGCTCTACCCCGAGCAGGTGGCTCGGTTCCTCGGCCCCCCCAGCCTGACCATTGCCCGCCTGTTTAATCCTTTTATTTGGATTTTGAATCAGTCGACTCGGCTGCTGCTGCGGCTGGCCAACATTCGCTACAGCGACCAGGTCAGCTACAGCCGCCTCACTCCCGAAGAACTCCAGCTGATCATTCGCACTACCGCCGAAACCCCAGGACTGGAGGCCGAAGAGCGCGAGCTGCTCAACAATGTGTTTGAGTTTCGCGACGTGACCGCTGAAGAGATTATGGTGCCCCGTACTCAAATCCACGCCATTCCTCTGGCCGCTACCTTTGGAGAGCTAATTGAGGTGGTGGCCACCACCGAGCACTCCCGCTATCCGGTCATGGGTGACTCCCTCGACGACATTCATGGCATGGTCGAGCTGAAGCAGTTTTTGCAGCCTCTAGCTCGCCAGCATATCAATGCGGATACGCCTCTACAGGCCTGGGTCAAACCCGCTCGCTTTGTGCCCGAGCACACCCCGCTGCACGAACTGCTAGCTACCATGCAGCGAACGGGCCAGGAACTGGTCATCGTGGTCGATGAATTTGGCGGTACGGCTGGACTGCTCACCCTCCATGACTTAACCACCGAAATTATTGGCGATATTTACGAGCCTGATGACCATGAACAACTGGTGCAGCTGCTCGCCGATCAGTCGTACCGCATTAAGGCTCACACCGACCTCGAAGAGGTCAATGAACTGCTCAACCTAGCTCTGCCCTATGCCGACGACTACCAGACTCTAGGCGGATTTTTGATCTATCAAATGCAAAAAATTCCCCACACGGGCGATCGCCTGGTGTTTGCCGACTATGAGTGGGTGGTTCTATCAACCGATGGCCCCCGGCTCAAAGATATTTTGGTGCGATCACTCGATTCACTGCTGCCAGGGCATGAGTCAGATGCCTCCAGTCGTAGTGCCTCCACCGACTTCGACTGAGCGTTTATGTCCTGCAACGTCCTCCGAGCGTAAACCATAAAACACCCCCTATATAAAAGAGATAAAAGGGATAAGACGATTGCGATCGCGTCAGGATCCAGCCGTTTAGACAGCTACTCAACTGCCACAGGTAGCTCGACGGCCCGAGCAAGCATCGTTAGCATTACAGAGCAGACAAAACTTTGAAATAACGAGTATAGATCTGTGCCAGATTGCGAATCTGGCCGTAAATCCATGCTTCTCTGCCCAGAAATGTCGCTATTCTTTACAGTGTGAAGCATTGTGATACTATCTGAGTAATTTTACCTGGCCGTCTTAGTTCTCCAGTCGCTCTGACGTTCGCAACGTATTAGCTAATTAGCTGTCGGCGTATCTTTGTCTCCCTAGGAAGGACAGGCGTGCAAAACCCCATGTTGTCATCTGCCTTAGACATGCACCAATCTCGAAACCTATCAGATCCTATTCGTGTCGGCGTTATTGGCGTGGGCAACATGGGCCAGCACCACACTCGCGTTCTCAGCCGGTTTAAAGACGTCGAGCTAGTCGGAGTGTCTGATGTCAACGTAGAGCGGGGGCTAGACACCGCTGGCAAATACCGAATTCGGTTTTTTGAAGACTACCAAGAGCTGCTCAAGCATGTCGATGCGGTATGCGTAGCAGTGCCTACCCGACTTCACCACGCCGTGGGTATGGCCTGTTTGCAAGCCGGAGTGCACATTTTAATTGAAAAGCCGATCGCTGCCAGCATTGCCGAGGCAGAGTCGCTGGTCAATGCGGCAGCGGCGACCAACTGCATTTTGCAGGTAGGTCACATTGAGCGGTTTAACCCCGCTTTTCAAGAACTCCATAAAGTTCTCAAGACCGAAGAACTGCTGGCCCTTGAAGCCCGCCGCATGAGCCCCTACTCGCAGCGGGCTAATGATGTGTCGGTGGTACTCGACCTGATGATCCACGACATTGACCTGCTGCTTGAGCTGGCGGGCTCAACGGTCGCCACCCTCACCGCCAGCGGCAGCCGGGCCTCTAACTCTGGCTATTTAGACTACGTTACCGCCACCCTGGGCTTTAGTAACGGCATTGTGGCCACGCTGACCTCCAGCAAGGTCACCCATCGCAAAATTCGTAGTATTACGGCCCACTGCAAAAACTCCCTCACCGACGCCGATTTTCTCAATAACGAGATTTTGATTCACCGGCAGACCACCGCCGACTGCTCTACCGACTACGGCCAGGTACTCTATCGTCAGGATGGCTTAATCGAGAAAGTCTATACCAGCAATATTGAACCTCTCCACGCTGAGCTAGAGCACTTTATCAACTGCGTGCGCGGCGGCGAAAAGCCCTCCGTAGGCGGCGAACAGGCTCTCAAAGCCCTGCGCCTAGCCAGCCTGATCGAGCAAATGGCCCTCGATGGCAAACCCTGGCATCACTTTGATCCGACTGCTTTAGGCAGCGAGCTCCCTGTCGCTTTGCAGGTTTAGCACCGTAAACTCACTGGCACTAAGGAGATTTCTAGAAAAGAAGACACTAACTTTAATCCAGCGACTATAGCCGCTGTCGGGTGGGCACTGTCCACCATTGGGGAAACTACTTTCTAGAAGTCGCTTAAGTTACGGCACTACCTTAATCGGGGTGCCTATTTTAAGGTGGTTGTAGAGCGTGTGAATATCTTTCTCAAGCATACGCACGCAGCCATGGGAAACAGCCTCGCCAACTAGCGTTTCTTGGTTGGTGCCATGGACACCAATATGATACTGACCCTGCAACGTGAAGCCAATCCAGCGTGAGCCCAGAGGATTGCTAGGACCGGGGCCAACCGCTTCTTTGGTAATTGGGTGCTGCCACACGGGGTTGGTGCGCATGTCGCGGACGGCAAAGTCGCCCACGGGGGTTTGCCAGTCATCTTGGCCAATGGCAACGGGAAACTCGTCGCGCACGTCGTCGTTTTGGTAGAGCGTAAGCCGCCGCCGACTCAGACTAATTACCACGCTGGTGTTGGCGGTGATTAGGGTTTCGGGCGCTTGGGTAATGACCGGGGCCAACCGAACCAGTCGAGTGCGCTCAAAGGGAGCCTCAAACTGCCAGCGTGAGTTGACCTGGTCTTGCCAGGTGGCGGCAGTCAGCAGCCCGGCAGCGCCGTAGCACAGCACCATCAGACAGCGATTTAGGGGAGCTGGCGCGTCCATAGCTCGTTTTGATTGGTTCTTACCCAACTTCAGCATACTGCTATCCCCAGGTTCTAGGCTGTTTCTAGCGCGGTGCGGACGGGCAAGTGAGGCGAGGGTTGATATGATTGAGTCGCAGACATAGTGTCGGGGTTTGAGACTGTGGCGGTAAAACCAGATTGGTTACGGGTAAAAGCTCCCCAGTGGGAACGAGTGGGGGAAGTCAAGGCAATTCTGCAAGACCTGGGCCTAAACACCGTCTGCGAAGAGGCATCGTGCCCCAATATTGGCGAGTGCTTTAAGGCAGGCACGGCCACATTTTTGATCATGGGGCCAGCCTGTACTCGCGCCTGCCCCTACTGCGATATTGACTTTGAAAAAAAGCCCCAGGCCCTCGACCCGACCGAACCACTGCGCCTGGCTGAGTCGGTGCGGCGCATGCGGCTCAACCACGTGGTGATTACGTCGGTCAACCGCGACGACTTGGCCGATGGCGGGGCCAGCCAGTTTGTTTCCTGCATTGAGGCGGTCAAACGAACGACCTCCGACACCACCATTGAAGTGTTGATTCCAGATCTGTGCGGTAACTGGCAGGCGCTGGAGACTATCTTGGCGTCGCGCCCCCACGTGCTGAACCACAACACCGAGACCGTGCCCCGACTCTATCGGCGAGTGCGGCCCCAGGGCGACTATGGCCGGTCTCTAGAACTGCTGCGCCGCAGCCGGGAGCTGGCCCCCTGGGTATACACCAAATCTGGCCTGATGATGGGGCTGGGCGAAACCGATGCCGAAGTGCAGCAGGTGATGGACGACCTGCGGGCCGTAGACTGCGACATTGTGACCCTGGGCCAGTACCTGTCGCCGGGGCCAAAGCATTTGCCGGTGGCGGAGTTTGTCACCCCGGCCCAGTTTGACGCCTGGCGGGTGGCGGGCGAGGCAAAGGGATTTTTGCAGGTGGTGTCGTCGCCGCTGACCCGCAGTTCGTACCATGCTGAAGCAGTTCGCCAGCTCATGGCTCTGCACCCCCGCTAAAAACTAAGCACCATTTGGGGAATACTCTAGGGGCTGCTGCTGGGAGAACCACGACGGTGGAACCGGCAGCCTGGCGCTGCCGTCAAAGGTGAGGGCAGCGCCAGGCTGCGGCAGCGACACAGTTCACCTAGGAGATAGCCATGCAGCTATGGAAACAAATGCTACGTCCCAAACCCATCAGCGCTGTTCTGCTAGCAGCGGTTTTGGCTGGGCTGTTGCCGGGGTTAGGGATGCCTGCGGCTACAGCCCAGCCGCCGACTGTCACTGTAGCGCAGGCCGATATCGCGATCGCTCAAGATCTGCTACGCCTAGTCAATACTGAACGCCAGCGGGTGAATGCGCCGCCCCTGGTGATCAACGACAAACTCACCGCAGCGGCCCAGCGCCACGCCCAGGATATGGCGACCAGCCGTCGCATGAGCCACACTGGCTCTGACGGATCGACGATGCGATCGCGCATTGACGCCACCCAATATCAATGGTCAACCATTGGTGAAAATGTTGCCATGGGGCAGCCCACCGCCGCCGCCGTCATGAGCGCCTGGATGAATAGTCCTGGCCACCGCCAGAATATACTCAACCCTGCCTTTACCGAACTGGGTGTTGGGTCTGCTACCGGGGGTGGACGGCTCTACTGGGCCCAGGTGTTTGCCAGACCCCTGTAGTCGTCAAATAAGTAGTCGCCAAACAAGCTGATAATGACAGGCAACTGGGGGCAAGGAGCGAATTTTCCTCGGTGCTCATCAGGTTTTTGCACCTCTGGAACGCGCTTAAAACGGTGCGCCAGGCTACAGTATTGCGCTTAGTAAATAAAGGTAAGGATACACATCAACTGCTTTGATCGCAAAAATTGGGGTTGCACTATGTATATGGATGGTAAGTAAATATTCTCATTGCTATCCACTACTGGAGGGTTACATCTATGACAACGACAGCAATAAAATCACCGCTTGGCCGACACTACACCATTGATGCCATTCGCGACGAGGCCAAGCAATTAGTAGACTGCGGCACCCTAGATCGATGCCAACCCATTTGTGCTCTGTGCGGCTATATTGCCGCGCGGGAGTGGCCCTTCATTGAGGCTGAGCTAGAGGAAAATGACTATGGTTTGCGCGATCGCATTGGCGACTTGATCCCCCACGAAATCTGGAGCAACGATTAGCTAACGACTTCGAGGGCCGTAGAGCGTAGCCGGGCGATTCTCCTGGGGATTGCTTTGCGAATCGCCAGGGCTGTGCACCAGCCAGTGCTGCCCCACCTGGTTAAGGGCAGTCATAATGGGCTGCACCTCCCGCCCCTTAGCGGTGAGCGAATATTCAACCCGAGGGGGCACCTCTGGAAAAACGGTGCGCTTTACTAGGCCATAGCTTTCTAGCTCTCGCAGGCGGGCGGTGAGAGTCTTGGTGCTAATACCGGGCAGAGCCGACAAAAACTCGTTAGTGCGGCGACTGCCTTGAAACAGCTCTTGCAAAATGAGAATGGCCCATTTGCTACCAATGTACGACAGCACCAGATGAACCGGACAATTGAGCTTCGTACCGTTTGATGGGTGAGGCATTGGCATCACTCCGGTATGGGCATGTTATTTTCCATTGTGAAGGATTATTCTGGGGATGTGGTCGATGTGTCACCAGATGCTGAGAATTTAAATTTCTTCAAACCTGGCCCAAATACTGCCGGAGGCGATCGGCAGTGAGCCGACTTGGTCTGGTTATGCTTGGCTGACTGGTTGCAGATACCAGACGGCTGGCGTTCAGGTCTCAAAAGCTTCGCCAAGATGATGTTTCTAGCCTGATTCCCAAGCGTACGGATGATTCCCCAAAAAATTCCCCGGAAAATTTCATTGATGGTTCCCCCGGAGCAAAGCTGGGGTGATAAAAAACTGATCGCTAAGGTTAGGGATAAGGCGTGCTAGCCTAGATTTTCTGCTCAATTTTTGGTTTCTAACCCGTATCAGGTGTGGCCATGTCGTCCCCAAAGCCCTCTCGCAACCCCAACCGTCCCGCTGGGGCGAAGCCTCGCCAGCAGTCTGAAGGCTATCGAGGAGGGAAGCCTCGCTATGGCGAAGGCAAACAGCGCTACGGTGACGACAAGCCCCGCCATAGCGACAGCAAGTCCCGCTACCAGGGCGACAAACCTCGCTACAGCGACGACAAGCCCCGCCCCGCCGGGGCCAAACCCCGCTATAATGACGAAAAGCCCCGCAACCAGGCTGATAAACCTCGCCATAGCGACAGCAAGCTCCGCTACGCCGGGGCCAAACCCCGCTATGGCGATGATAAGCCTCGCTATAAAGACGACAAACCCCGCTATGGGGACAGTAAGCCCCGCTACGATAGCGGCAAGCCGCGCGGAGATGATAAGCCTCGCTACCAGGGCGACAAGCCTCGTCCTCAGGGCGATAAGCCCCGTTATCAGAGCGATAAGCCGCGCTACGGCGAGGGTAAGCCCCGCTACCAGGGCAATGATTCGTTCCGGCGCTCCACCGCTGATCCCCGTCAGCTGGGAGCTAGCAGCCAAGAACTGGGCGAAGGCGACGACAGACAAGACGAGACCGATCTAATCTATGGTCGTCACGCCGTTGAGGCAGCGCTGCAGGCTCAGCGTCCCCTTAACCGGGTGTGGGTCAACGATCGCATTCGCTACGATCCCCGATTTTTGTCGCTAATTGATGAAGCCAAGGCCAGCGGTGCCGTTATCGATGAGGTGGACACCAAACGGCTCAATCAAATTACTGCCGGAGCTAACCACCAGGGGATTGCCGCCCAAGCCGCTGCTCACGCCTACCACGACCTCGATGACATGATCGAAACTGCCCTGGGAGCCGCCAAGGTGCCGGTCATTATCGCGGCTGACAGCATTACCGATCCCCACAATTTGGGGGCGATTATTCGCACCGCTGAAGCCCTGGGTGCCCAGGGGATGGTGATCCCCCAGCGGCGGGCGGCGGGCGTAACTTCCACGGTGGCCAAAGTAGCCGCAGGTGCCCTAGAGCACCTGCCCGTGGCGCGAGTAGTCAACCTCAAACGCGCCCTCGACACCCTCAAAGAGAAAGGATTTTGGATTTACGGGCTGTCTTCAGAGGCTAGCCAGCCGGTACATCGAACCACCTTCGATCGCCCTACGGTCATTGTGGTGGGAGCCGAGGGTAGTGGTCTCAGCCTCACCGTGCAGCAAAGTTGCGATACGCTAGTTTCAATTCCGCTACGGGGAACAGTTCCTAGCCTAAATGCATCGGTGGCTACAGGCATGGCTCTGTATGAGATCTATCGTCATCAGTGGATGGCGCAGCTACAAATTTCCTCTTTGCAAAATCAAAAGCAAAGCAGTATAACGAAACATGGGACATCGCTGCCTCAGGATGGTTTGCAACCGTGATCGCTCCATAAAAGTCTTTAGAACTCGGCAGATAGGCAGGATCTATGAAAAATCTTTTAGGGCGTCTTCTAGCGCTTATTTTAGGCAAGAGCAAAGCCTGGTGGGTGGAGATTAAAACTAACCAACCCGCCTGCACCTACTACTTTGGCCCCTTCGACAGCGAGTCTGAGGCTCAAGCAGCCAAGGGCGGCTATATCGAAGATCTTGAGCAAGAAGGGGCACACAACATTCAAACGGTCGTGCAGTTGTGTAGCCGCCCTGAGCAGCTAACTATTACCGACGAATGGGATACCCCCGTAGGCGGGTTTTCGACCCCAGCGTTTAGTGGCCGACCCTAGATCAGATGCATTTAGCGCTTTAGGCCTGGCGTTTTAGGCCTAAAGCCTGTTCCTGCGCCGCTAGCCATTGGTGAATGTCGTGCAGCATCTGCGCTGGAATTTCCCAGGGCAACAGGTGGGCGGTATTGGGGTAGCAATGGCTTTCAGCTATAGGCAGGTGGGCGGCGGTTTCCAGGCTAGCCTGGGCTGTAATATGACAGTCTTCAGCCCCGCAGAGCACCAGGCAGGGCACCGCGATCGCCCCCAGGTCGGGCAACCGGTTGTAGCGGCGGGCCAGGGCCTGGTTGAGGGCACGGTTGGCCTGGGGTGAGGTGCCGAGGTAGGCCCAAAATCCTTCTTTGGCCAGGCGGTGGTATGCCTGGGGGGTATGCTGCCGCAGCAGATACTTGTACAGCGATCGCTCCCCCAGTTCCCGCATCACCCAGGGATTTCCTGGCGCTAGTAGATTGAGCACCGAAGCCAGCCCAGTATTAACTAATTCTAGCCAGGTGACAGGTGGATGAGCGCCTACTGGCCGGGCCGCCGTTGCAATTAAAATCAGTCCGGCGACGCGATCGGGGTGGAGCAGGGCCAGCTCAATCGCCAAAATACCCCCTAAAGACCAGCCGAGCATTAGGCAGCGCTTGATGCCCTGGGCATCAAGCAATTCCACCAGGTCGGTGAGGCTATCTTCGAGCTGAAAGGGCGATCGCGTCCGGCTGTGGCCGTAGCCCCGCAGATCAGGGGCTAGGGTTTGATAGCGATCGCTCAGGCTTTCGGTAAATACCGACATCGACTGGGCCGATCCGGGATGCCCATGCAGGCACAGAATGGGAAAGCCGGTTCCCCGAATTTCACAGTGAAGTCGCATAATGTGGCCCGTCTAACCCCTAGCATGGCTGCCTAACTGTAACGTCGGCTCGGCTTCATTCTAAGGATTGGCCAGCTAGATCGCTGGTTTACTCGCTAAACCATAGCTGGGCTAAAATGTCTGGCGCACGAAGTTGGTGCATAAAGTTGGCTCATGAATCTAGACTGGCCAACTCATTGTTTGCTGATCTCCAGCTCAGATTAACCCTTAGTTCGCCCTGACTGATGGGCGTTATTGAGCGCGATCGCTCCTGAGGGGCAAGGGGCATAAAGAAACGCCTCGAACCCTGGTTTTAGTCCGAGGTCAGTGCTGGGCGATCGCCATCGGCAGCGGCAGGCTCAGCGATCGGTCTGCTCTCCTCTAGACAGGTAGCCAGTTCAGATTTACTCAACCTTCTGCCCGACGCTAGCGCGGCCTCAGATGGGCT
This sequence comes from Nodosilinea sp., assembly GCA_049646445.1. Taxonomy (GTDB): domain Bacteria; phylum Cyanobacteriota; class Cyanobacteriia; order Phormidesmidales; family Phormidesmidaceae; genus Nodosilinea. Next base: position 20,367 of record JBARVV010000103.1, read on the forward strand.
GAGGCGAATAGCCGTAGCTACGGTGGGCTGTTGGTTCGAAAACTGGGGATCAGACCCAGACTCGGCAGATGAGGTGAGAGGCCGCCCGCTCGTCTGGAGACAGGTGGTGGCGGGCAGGTCTTTAGGGCTGGCTTCGGGCTGGGGAATAAGGCTCAAAGACTCTAGCTGAGTCTGGCCTTGATGAGCCGAAAATGACGAACCGGGTGCTTGAGCCGCTGGGTTTTGAGCTACTGAAACTGGAGCCGCTGGGATCTGGTCTGCCAACTCGGGTTCTAAAGCCTGAGCCACTTGCTGCTGCTGGGATGCAGCCCCTTGCGGTGCATTTGTTGCCGTTAGATCAGGAGCGGCTGAACTGGCGGCAGCGGGGCGTGATGGTCGGAGTCGAGGCGTTTCCTGATTGAAGGGCAGGCTTTCGGGGGGGGCGACGGTCGGAGATTGGTCCCAAGCGGCTACCGTGGTTTCGGGTCGAGCGCCTGTGCCCTGGCTCTGATGAGTGCGGGGTGTCGGAGCCAGGGCTAGGGCCTCCAGCGGCTGTGGCGCGATCGCAATAGTGGCACTCGATTGGTGGGTCGTAGCTGGATTGGGCTCAGCGGCGGCTGGGGCCAAACGAACCTCTTCAACGTCGGTGGCTAGAGGGGCTGATTCAGGGGCCGCCGTTTCAGCCTGGGCGGGTGCTGGGAAGACTACTTCGGGCCGCACCGTTGTTGCGGGCGGCGAAGGCTGAGCCGTAGCTACGGTTGCGCCCGATGGCCAGACTGGCGTAGCGCCATGCAGCCTGGCCGTTGGCCCCGCTGATAACTCGGTTGAGGCGGCGGCAATAACGGGGGCTGGCTGCTGCGATCGCGTGCTGTAGCCCTGATGCCGCGCAGAAGCAGTGGGGTAGCTGGTGGTCTGGCTAGACGCAACCGGCCCTAGGTCGATGCCTGTGCTAGCGGTCAACGGCAGCCCCAGTTCTGGAGCGGCAACATTGGGGCGGGGTGGGGTTGGCAAAGCCGTCACCACCGCAGGCCGCAGCGAAGGCTCAAGACTGGGCCGGTTTCCGACCCTTGCTTCGCCGGGCAGCGGTTCGGGGGATTGATCTGCCGCTGCTTGAGGCACCGGACGTGGGGGCGTGGTGGTTAGGGCGGCAGGCAGCGAGGCCGTGGCTATAGGGGTGCTGGGCGACAGCCTCGACCCGTGCTGGGACCGCAGGCGCTGCAATCGTTCGCGCAGCTGAGCGGCCTGGGGCAGCGTTTGCCCAGCGTTGCTAGTCCGACTGGCCTGGGGTGTAGACTGCGGCGATCGGGGGCTAAAGCGAGCCTGGTCGCCCCCTCGCTGACGGGGCTGTAGCTCGGGGCGGGCCATGGGGCTAGAGGCGGTTGCTCTGAGACCCGGCTGCGCGTCGAGCTGAGCTCCGTCATCGATATTGGGGGGGGCTGTGCCCAGGTCTGGAGAGTTGGGCTGTTCGGCGCTACAGGCCGCCAAAGCCAGTAATCCACTGCAAGATGCTAGAGCCCAGACACGCATAGCTCAAAATTCCTAAGATTAGTCAGACTGTCTTGACTCTCTCTACGGCGATCGAGCCGCCGATCAGCACAGTCCTAGAGCAGAAATGTAAAGATTCTGTTGCATTCCGCTATGGTGAAAATACTTGAGTTTTACAGGTGAGTTTTGCAGAATACCGGTAAACGCCGACCCAAGAGCCTATGCGCGGTGAACTAGCGGCCCTGATGGCGGCCTGTCTGTGGGCGGCGGCCACGGTCATGTTTGGCCGGTTGGGCAAGGCGCTGTCGCCCCTGGTACTCAACCTGGCCAAGGGGACAATTGCCCTGGTGCTGCTGGCCCTTACCCTGCTGCTGGTGGGGCAGAGCACCGCTGGCTTAGACCGGCAGGCGATCGCCTGGCTGGGCCTTAGCGGCGTGATTGGCATCGGCCTGGGCGATACGGCTTACTTTGCCGCCATCAATCGGCTTGGCCCTCGGCGAGCGCTGCTGCTCGAAACTCTGGCCCCGCCGATCGCCGCCCTGATGGCTCTGGCATTTTTGCAGGAGGCGCTGAGCGTCCGGGCCTGGCTGGGGATCGCTCTCACCTTGGCAGGGGTGGTATGGGTGATTGCCGAGCGAGTGCCAGGCGAAACTATCCCCGGTAGGGCTGACTATCAGGGCGTGGTCTACGGCGTGCTGGCTGCTCTGGGGCAGGCCACAGGGGCGGTGATGTCGCGGTCGGTGCTGGCCGATACGGCGGTCGATCCCCTGTGGAGTTCACTGCTGCGGTTGGCAGGGGGCTGTGTGATTATTCTGGGCATTTTGCGATCGCAGGGGCCGGTAGCTGGGGCGCTGCGGCCCCTGCGATCGCCCCGACTCCTGGCCGGGGTGGCCCTGGCGGCGGTACTGGGCACCTACCTGGCCATTTACCTCCAGCAAATCGCCCTCAAGTATGCGGCGACAGGGGTAGCCCAGGCGTTGACCTCCACCAGCCCGCTGTTTGTGCTGCCGCTGGCGGCAGCCCTGGGCGATCGCGTCAGTTTGCGGGCGGTAGCCGGGGCGATAGTAGCCCTGGTGGGCATTGCCATTTTGGTGAACGGTTAAGTAGGCGAGTCTTCTGCCCCGGTTTGGGGTGGGCCAACCAGCTGACTCAGGTTTTGAGCATCAACGGCGTAGGCCGCCCCAAACCCCATCACAAACCGCCCGCCCTGGGGGCTAAGGCGAAAAATCTGGAAATCCTCTAGCGATCGCAGCATGTCAATAATGTCACCAAAGCGCTGCTCAAAGCGATCGGCGATGGCTTCCCAATCTGACGTACTCCGGGGCAGCAGCTGAGCCTGACAGTCGTAGGAAATGCGCTGGCGAGCAAACACCTGGGCGGCCTCAGCCTCGTCTTCAATCAGTAGAACGCCGGCCAGGCCTGTATTTTGCAGGTTTTGGGTGTGGGCCGACAGGCCGCTGGTGAAAATATAAAGCCGATGTTTTTCGTCAATAACATAGGGGGCATAGCTGGCGTGGGGCGCGCCCTCACCATTGACGGTGCTCAACATCAGGCTGTGCACTCGGGTAGGTAGCCCCTGGTAGGCGGCTAAAACTGCATCAAAACTGGGCATGGCAATGGCGGGCACGCTGTAAATACAACCGAGGATACTGTAGCTGCCACGGCGGGTTGCGCTACAGTAATTGAAGTCTGGTTCTCTGGTATTATGTCGCGTTTATCCCGTCAGGTTCAGTCGGCTGAGGCCTATCTGGCCAAATTAACCGATGCTGATTGGGCAACCCTGGCCAAACGCGGTGTCGTGGTCAAGGGGGGCCAGGGTCAGTATGGCCTCATGATTGCCACCACGGTCTCTCATGCTGCCGCCTGGGCTGTACTGACCGATTACAACAGCTTTGAAACGTTCTTGCCTACGGTGGTCAAAAGCCGGGTGGTTGAGACAGAGGGCGATCGCACCGTTGTCGAACAGGTTGACAGGCGGCGCATTTTGCTTACCACGATGGAATCTAAAGTGCTGACCGAAAACCTGGAGCTAGACGGGCAGCAGATTAGCTTTCGCCTGCTAGAAGGCAACCTTGAGTATATGTACGGCCACTGGCGCATTGATGCCGCCCCGCCGTCTTTGGGCTCTGACCTGCTGTGCCTGCTGTCTCAGCAGGTGAAAGCTGAAGCCGATGTCGGCCCTTTCAAATCAATGTTTTACAGCATGTTTGAATCTAGCCTAGTCGATACGATGAAAGCTCTGCGGGCAGAAATGGAGCGTCGGGCAGCTTTGTCTAATCTCTAGGGAATATAAATTTTTAAGCATTTTTACGGGATTTACCCAAAAAATGACAAAGAGAATTGGGCTTTGCTAGATACTAGAGACAAGTACGGCGATCGATAGCTTACATTAAGAGCCGTTTCTGACGCTGGGATACTGCTCTGTTAAAACTAAGGCTTGTCCCTGATCCCCGATCGTTTTGTGGTGCTCTCCCGCCCTTTATCGGCCAGATATTCCTAGCGTGACTGTAAGGAAATTATGAAGGCCCCTTAGATTTTACTCACTCGCCTGGGTAATCTTAAGGGAGGTGCTGATGGCATAGATTATCTGTTCGGTCGTTTGCTTTTGGTGTTTGGGACATGCACACTCCGCTTTCCGCTAGTTTTAGTCACTATGCCCCGGTTGTTGATCATCTACTGTTCTATAAAATTATTAACGACATCGATGGCATTCGGCTGCGCATCTGGGAAAGCGCCACCGACCTCGATCAAAGTCCGTCACCCTACCTCTATATTCTCAATCTGCGGGTAGGCTCTATTGCCGAAGCCCAAAAACGCCTCAAGGCCCACCTCGCCCTCAACGGCGGTACCCTAGTCACTGGCCAAACCCTACCCTTCAAGGGCAAAGTCAAGCTCATGCCCCACGCCACCTGGGACGGTACCTACGGCTACGACGACTGACTTTATCAAAATCTGAGTTTGAGCTTAGCGAGACATCTAAATCTGCTGCTAATACTCCTGCCGCACCTTAAAGGAACGCTTGCTCAAAGCTGGATAATAGCTAGCCACGATCGCGATCGACATCCACCACAGCGTGCTAATTTGAGGCCGATACATCACCGTGTCGGCAATGCCCTGGCCCAAAATGCCGGTAATCGATGCGATCGCCCCGATCAGCCAGTAGCCCTGGGCATCCTGGGATTCTCGCAGCCGCTGGAGCTGCACCCAGCCCTGGTTAAAGATCAGCAGCAGCAGCCACAAAAACGCCAGCAGCCCCACCAGGCCGCCCTCTACCAGCACCTCTAAAAACACCGAGTAGGCGCTCAAGGCCGTGTAGCGAGGCCTCTGAAACAGCGGATACACGCTGTTAAACGCATCATTGCCGGGGCCAATGCCCAGAATGGGGCGGGCACGAATCATATCTATTACCCCTGCCCACACATTCATGCGGAAGTTGTTGCTGCTGTCGGCCCGCCCCACAAAGATGCTCAGCACCCGCGCCCGCAGCGAATCGACTGAAATCACTCCGAGTACAACTACCGCAGCAGCACCTCCCATCAGTACCGGCAGCGCCCAGCGCTTCCAGAAGGGCGAAAACCAAATACTCCAATACTGCACGACAAGAATCATCAGCACAAAACCGGCCAGCAAAAAGCCGATCCAACCGCCCCGGCTGAGGGTCAAAATCAGGCACAAAGTATTGATTAGAGCGGCTAGCAGCGCTAGCCCCTTGGGCACCCAGCGAGGCCAGGCAAATACCGCAACCATGCTCATCATGATCCCTGGAATCAGATAGCCCGCCAGCAGGTTGGGGTTGCCCAAGAAGCTGTACACCCGCGTCACATCGGCCACCGCCGAGTTGGCATCGACCCAGGTCGCCAGGGCCGTCGCCCCAAAAAAGTACTGCCGCAGCCCGTACACCGCCACTGGCAGCGTCGTCAAAATATAGGCCAAGATCAGCAATCCCCTGGCCCTGGGCCGTCGCGCCACCCGCGCCACCAGCAAAAACAGCAGAATGTTGAGCGAGAGTTTAATCAATCCCGTCAGAGCCGCCCCCCGAACCGGTGACAGGGCCGTAGCCAGCACCATAATTCCCCAGTAGACGGCCACTCCGAGATGTACGGGCGACAGACCCGCTCCCGCCTCATCGGTTAGGGTCAGCAAAGCCCACAGGGCCGCCGCCGCCAGCAGCAGTACCCCAATTAGGGTGGTCGAAACGTAGGGGGCCAGGGCAAACAGCACCACCACAATGGCTAGCCCAATCCAGTCGCCCCAGCGCAGGAGCCAGCTGCCCTGCCGCCACCGTCGCAGCGGAGTCAGCAGCTGGTGCAAAACACTGGCTTCGCGCCATTGCTCTAGGGCCAAAGTCGACAGAGTGAGCTGTTGCCAAACAGAGGTCAGCATAGGGCGGTAGGCGGGTGCGATTAAGTCCTCCCCATCATGCCAAGCTTTAGTCCATCTGGGGCACTCGTTGGATTGATTTAGACTCTAAAAATCGGGTGTCAGGTTTCAGACCTCCGGTATTCGGTGCCCGGTGCAGGGTTGCCTACAGAACCTGACACCCTTAAGAAACCGTTATGAATTGGGACTCGCTTAGGAGCCTGCAATGTTTCGTAATGGCCTGATAGCTTTAGTTAAGGGTTAATGATGCCCTCAGATTCCCTGTTTACAATGTGAGCAACAGAATGAAGTCCCCTTGCTCCCTCGATTTCCAGGAGAAATTTATGGCCAGCCTCTTAGAGCAGATCCGGCAAATGACGGTCGTTGTCGCCGATACCGGAGACATTCAAGCTATTGAGCAATTTACGCCCCGCGATGCCACCACCAACCCTTCACTGATCACGGCGGCGGCACAGATGCCTCAGTACCAAGCCATTGTCGATGACACCCTGCTCAAGGCCAAGGCCGATGCGGGGGCGGGGGCCTCCGACAAAGACATTGCCAACCTAGCCTTTAAAAACCTGGCGGTAGCCTTTGGCCACAAAATTCTCGGCATTATCCCCGGTCGCGTCTCTACCGAAGTCGATGCCCGACTCAGCTATGACACCGAGGCTACGGTCACTACCGCCCGCGACATCATCGCGCAGTATGACAAGCTGGGCATTACCCCAGAGCGGGTGCTGATTAAAATTGCCTCCACCTGGGAGGGCATTAAGGCCGCCGAAATTCTTGAAAAAGAGGGCATTCACTGCAATCTAACGCTGCTGTTTGGCATTCATCAGGCGATCGCCTGTGCCGAGGCGGGTACTACCCTGATCTCTCCCTTTGTGGGCCGCATTCTTGACTGGTACAAAAAAGACACTGGCCGCGAAGAGTACCCCGCCCCCGAAGACCCCGGCGTGGTGTCGGTCACCGAGATTTACAATTACTACAAAAAGTTTGGCTACAACACCGAGGTGATGGGGGCCAGCTTCCGCAACCTGGGCGAAATCACCGAGCTAGCAGGCTGCGATTTGCTGACCATTTCCCCTAAGCTACTGGCTCAGCTCGATAGCACCGAGGGTGACTTGCCCCGCAAGCTCGACCCGGCCAAGGCTGAGACCCTAGACCTTGAGAAGATAACGATAGATGAAGCCACCTTTCGCTCGATGCATGAGAGCGATCGCATGGCCACAGAAAAGCTCGACGAAGGCATTAAGGGCTTCAGCAAGGCGCTCGAAACTCTGGAAAATCTGCTTGCCAGCCGGCTGACCCAGCTCACCCAGAGCGAAGGCGCGGCCTCCAAAGTCGATGACCAATTTGACCTGTTCAAAGCCTACGATCTCGATGGCGACGGCTTTATTACCCGAGAAGAATGGCTGGGTACCGACGCCGCCTTCGACGCCCTCGACCTTGACCACGACGGCAAACTTTCCTCCTCGGAAATTGTTGCCGGGCTGGGTCCGGCCTTTGAAGTAGCTAGGTAGACAAGTTTGAGGTATCGGGTTCAAGGCTGGCTTGCAACCCTGAACCCGATACCTTCTACCTCACACTGGTCAGCCTCATACCAGCGCTAGCGATCGCCGCACCGACTGGCCCATTATCTCCACGACATCCATGCCGTTGCTAATCACTCCCGGCACGCTGGTGTTCCCCGGCACTGGCAGCGCAAACCCCAGTCGCTATCGTGCCAAAGAGCAATATCTGAGCGGGGAAGCACCCCAGATTTGTATCGTAAACTACAGCTTTAGGCCGCCTCTCCCCGGTAATGATCAAGCTTATGGCACCTTAGCCGTACGTTTGATGACTTAAGCTCTAGTTTTTGGGAGATCCCTGGTGCTATTTGACGCCTACGACCCCGGCGATTTTTTTGATGAACTATTCCTAGGCCAGGGCCAGCCTCGCCCCGAAGCCGAACTGCTGGTGCGACGGGTCAACGCCATGTCGCTAGACGAGCTACAGCAGCGGCAGCGGGCGGTGCAAAACACCCTGTTTAAGCTGGGGGTCACCTTCAACGTCTACAGCGACAACCAGGGCACCGAGCGCATTTTTCCCTTTGACGTGATTCCACGCATTGTGCCGGGCCACGAGTGGGAATGGATTGAAAAAGGACTCAAGCAGCGCATTTACGCGATTAACTGCTTTATTCACGACGTTTATAACGATCAAAAAATTCTTAACGATGGCGTGATTCCGCGCCACGTAGTGGAGTCGGCACCGGGCTTTTTGAAGCCCTGCATGGGCCTCAATCCGCCCAACAACATCTGGTGTCACATCACCGGCACCGACTTAGTGCGCGACAAAGACGGCACCTGGTACGTGCTGGAAGACAACATGCGCTGTCCCTCGGGGGTTTCCTACGTGCTCGAAAACCGGCGAGTGATGAAGAATACCTTCCCCCACCTGTTTGCCGCAATGGATATTGCGGCGGTGGATGACTACGCCAGTCAGCTGCTTGAAACCCTGCTAAATTTAGTGCCCGACACGTTGATTAACCCTCGCGTGGCAGTACTGACCCCCGGCATGTACAACTCGGCCTACTTTGAACACTCGTTTTTGGCTCAGCAGATGGGGGCTGAACTGGTGGAGGGCCGCGACCTGGTGGTCTCAGATGGCTACCTAAAGATGCGTACCACCAAGGGTCTGGAACGGGTGGATGTGATGTACCGCCGCATTGATGACGACTTTATCGATCCCCAGGCTTTTCGGCCCGACTCGCTGCTGGGGGTGCCGGGGCTAATGGAGGTGTATCGAGCGGGTCGAGTAGCTCTGGCCAACGCCCTGGGCACTGGTGTGGCCGACGACAAGCTGATCTACGCCTACGTGCCCCAGATGATTCGCTACTACCTCGACGAAGACCAGATTATCCCCAACGTGCCCACCTACCTGTGCGAAGACGCCACCCAGCAGGCCCACGTGCTCGACAATTTGGATCAGCTAGTGGTGAAAGCCACGAATGCCTCCGGCGGCTATGGTATGCTGGTCGGCCCCCACGCTAGCGAGGATGAGAGGGCTGAATTTGGCGATCGCATTCGCGCCGACCCTCGGGGCTACATTGCCCAGCCCACCCTCTGCCTCTCGCGAGTACCCACCCTAATTGGCGATACCTTCGAGGGCTGCCATGTCGATCTGAGACCCTACATCCTCTATGGGCAAGATATCTACGTCAACCCCGGTGGCCTCACCCGCGTTGCCCTCAAGCGCGGCTCGCTGGTGGTCAACTCATCCCAGGGCGGCGGCAGCAAAGACACCTGGGTCGTGAAATCGGTTGACCCTAACGCCCAGTTGCCGAGTCAACTTCAGTAAATCGCCCCCATTCCCTCCTCTCGGCGTCTCATCTCGCAGCCCTATTTCCTCATCTTCCTCACTACCCCGTTCCTGCCCCCCTACGCCTTCAAGCCCATGCTCAGCCGCGTCGCCGACTCTATTTACTGGCTCAACCGCTACGTCGAGCGGGCCGAAAACGTCGCCCGCTTTGTAGATGTCAACCTGAACCTGCTGCTGGATGCCCCCCCTGGCATGGAGCAGCAGTGGGAGCCGCTGGTGAGAACCACGGGAGATCAGGCCATGTTTCAGGCCCGCTACGGCGAAGCGACCGCTGAGAACATCCTGCGGTTTTTGACCTTCGATCGCGAGTACCCAAACTCCATCATTTCCTGCTTAAAGTCGGCGCGGGAAAACGCGCGATCGGTGCGGGAAATTATTTCTTCAGAAATGTGGGAGCAGGTGAATTCGTTTTACCTAATGGTGAACGAGGCGGCAGATGTGGGGCTGCTGTCGGAGCTACACCGCTTTTTCCCCGAAGTCAAAATGGCCAGCCACCTGTTTGCCGGGGTGATGGAGGCCACCATGGCTCACACCGAGGGCTGGCACTTTGGCCAGCTGGGGCGGCTGCTGGAGCGGGCCGACAAAACCGCCCGCATTCTCGACGTGAAATACTACATTTTGCTCCCCTCGGTCACCGATGTCGGTTCCCCCCTCGATGACTTGCAGTGGATTGCCCTGCTGAAGTCGGCCAGCGCCTACGAGATGTACCGCAAGTGCCAGTACCGGATTACCCCCAAAGGCGTGACCGGGTTTTTGATTCTGAATCGGGAGTTTCCGCGATCGATTCAGTTTTGCCTGCTGGAGGCCGAGCGATCGCTGCACTGTATTTCGGGCACCCCAGCGGGCACCTGGCGCACCAACAGCGATCGCGCCCTGGGTCGCCTGCGCTCCGAACTCGACTACCTCACCATTGAAGAAATTACCCAACAGGGGCTGCACGAGTTTCTCGAAAACCTGCAAACTCGCCTCAACACCGTTAGCGAGAAAATCTTCTCAGACTTTTTCGCCCTAGAGCCCGTGTCCTAGCGCTAAGAGATCCCAGGGTCTTTGGGTGGTTAGTGGAAATTACTGCCTCCCACTAGAACCCTGGGATCTTTCCCTACCGCACCAGTACTAGCGCCAGACTCAACAGTAGTAGCCCCACTATCCCCACCAGCCCCCGATGATTGCGTAGCCAGATACCAATCTGCTGCCCTGGCGAAAGGGCCGGCAACGCTAGATCCTGAGCGGCATTTATTGATCGATAGAGGGTACAGGTTTCGGCGTGGGGCCGTTGGGGAAAGTTGCAGGTGTCGTCGGCATCGTAGAGGCAGGTGGCGCACAGCGACTCGTCGCCCTCGGTGCGGTGCAGCGGTATGCCCGGATGCCCATGGGCCTTGAGCGTCAGCCCACAGCGAGGGCACTGAAGCGCAGTGGGTTCGAGAGGAGCCTGACAGCGGGGGCACGACAGCATGGCAGCGGGGCAGCGTAATATAGTCAACAGCAATGGCCGTATGCTAGCGCAGCCCACCGCCTAACAGACGGCGAAACAGCCGGTACCCAGCCCGCACCCAATCTAGCAACGCATAGGGTATCGGCAGGCCCAGGGGCAGAAAAAAGGGCCGATAAATCCACCAGTAGGCGCGCTTCACATCCTGCCAGGCTCGGCAGGGCTGGGTATTTAAAAAATCGGAGACATCCACGACCAGGCCGCGCCCTTCGTACTGCATCACGTTGCGGCCATGCACATCGTGGGGAAACATGCCTCGACTGCGCACATAGTCAAGGGCGGCATCAATGTCGCGAATCACCTGGGGCGGAATGGCCATGCCCCGGTGGAGAGAGTCGTACAACGTCACCCCGTGCAGGCGCTTGAGCACTAAAAACGGCGCTTCGCTGACGTAGCACCGCGAAAACGCCGGATGGTCTGCCAGCCGCCGGTAAACGTCAGCCTCGTCTTCGATACCGGGCCGACCTGGGGCATACACCTTCACCACCTGTTCGAGATAGTCGGGGTGCATAAACACAGCGGCGTAGTTGCCCGCCCCCAGACAGCGCCAGGGCGGCGGCACCCGATGAACCACCACAGGATTGTGAGAATCGATGCTTTCGAGATGCAGCTCTGGCAGCAGCTCTTTGCGAACGCAGTGCGCAAACGCCTGAATAGGGTCAAGCATAGGGATGGATCAATTCGCTGTTACAGCCAGTCTCTCAGTTTCAATTCTGACAAGATAACGGTTTAGAGCGGAATCTGGGTAGCAGCATTTGAGGCGATCGCCCCAAATGTTCAAAGCTGGGGCGAGGGATACCGCCGCACCTGGTACTCGCGGGCATCGATCATGCGGTAATCAAACTCAACCGCCTCGTCAAATCGGTGCTCAACGGCGTCTAGCTCATCCTGGGGAATTGACTTCCACTGCTCACGAGTTTGCCAACGCACCATACACACCACCTGATCGTGCAGATCGGGCGAGATCCACACTTCCTTTGAAATAAAGCCGGGATACTGGCTCAGGGCCGCCGTCCAAATATCATTGTCCAGGCGAATAAAGGTTTCTCGGTTGTCGGGGTCGACCGCAAAGGTCAGCCATTCAATCACCATCAGGTGACCTCCTCGGTTAAACGGATAATTTGAGCTTCAAAGTAGGCTTGGCGAGTGCCCAGCACCCGCGCCAGCACCAGCCCCTCACGGTAGGCGGCTAGAGCCGACGGAGTGGCCCCCAATTGCTCGTGCACTTGGCCCAGCTGTTCGTAGGCCGCCATCATCGTAAAGGCGCTGTGGGATTGCTGGGCGACCACTAACAGCTGCTCGTAGAGATAGCCGACATCGGCCCATCGGCCCAAACTCTTGTAGATGTCGGCCAGGTCATCGATCGCATTGGCCGCGACCTCAAGCTGCCCCTGGTCAATAGCGTTGGTGTAGGCAACCTGGAACTGGCGCGAGGCGGTATCGAGATCGCCCAGGGCATAGTAGTTTTGAGCAACTCGGTGCTGCAGGGGGGCAATTTGCGGCCACAGGCTTTCGTCGCTCTGGTAGAGGGTCAGCAGGCGCTGCTGGAGAGCGATCGCGCCAGCCAGTTCCTGAGCCTGCTCTAGATTTTCGGCCTGCAGGGTTAGGTAGCGCAGTTCGTCGTCAGGGTTGAGCTCAACCTGGTTCAGCGCCACCAGTTCACCGTAGGCCCCAGCAGCCTCTGGGAAGTAGAACCACTCGGCCCGTAGGGCAGCCAGAATTTCGAGCTGGCGGCGGTAGTCAGCTTCATCATTAGTGAGCAGAGCAGCATCGGCCAGGTCGCGGCGAACTTTGGCGGCGGCATCGATCGCGCCCAGCACAACGTAGGTATCGGCCATGCTTTCCAGCAGCTCGCGGTCTTCGGGCAGCACTAGGTCGGTCCGAATTTCGTCGAGTCGTACGGCGTATAGCTGCAGATCTTGGGTAGCTTCGCGATCGCGTAGCCACTGCCCCACCCGATCGATAGCCCCCAGCTCGGGCTCAACCCCCAGCAGACGGCGCAGGCGAATCTCTCGCCGCCAAATATTGCGGGCCTGCTCCAGCTCTCCTGCCTCGGCCAGGGCCTCGGCCTCCAGCGCCAGCCGATCTAGCTCTTGCTCTAGAGCGTACAGCTCCAGCGGGCTGAGGGGGCGCGACACGATGGGCCGGGGCAGCAGCGGGTCGAGGGGGTCGTCTTGCAGCGGGTCGGCTAAAAAAGGAAAGCGAACCGCTGGCGGCAGGGCCTGGCCCACAGCCCGAGGCGCGGTGCCGAGGGTGAGTGCGATCGCTAGCGCCAGCAGGCCCATTAAGCGCTGTGGGATGCGATGTAGCATCCCCTCACTAAACCAAAATCGGTGGTCAAAAAACTGACGGGGCAACGATCTTTCCCAAGCTGCCCATCTATCATAAACGCCGCCCGTGCCCTAATGTGACAACCCCTTAACATCTCCTGAAGACCCACCATAGCAGTAGCCGCCATCCTGTAACCTGGAGATTCGACGGCGGTTAACCCGTCCAATCTAGATCTGCTCTAGAGCCGTTACTAAACCTTTGCAAGCCTCGTTTCAGACTATGCACTCCACCGCATCCCCGACTGTTTCGACCGCTCAGCGTACCGTTCGCATCGTGTCTCGCAAGAGCCAGCTGGCGCTGATTCAAACCCACTGGGTGCGGGATGAACTCCAGCGGCATTTCCCCGATCTCGCCTTCGAAATTGTCACCATGGAAACCCAGGGCGACAAGGTGCTCGACGTGTCGCTTTCTAAAATTGGCGACAAGGGCCTGTTTACCCAGGAACTCGAAGACACCATGCTGCGGGGCGACAGCGACTTTGCCGTGCACTCACTCAAAGACTTGCCCACCCGCCTGCCCGAGGGGCTAATGCTGGGCTGCATCTCCAAGCGCGAAGACCCCGCCGATGCCCTGGTCGTACACGAAAAAAATAAAGACAAAACCCTGGCCACCCTGCCTAAGGGCGCGGTAATTGGCACCTCGTCGCTGCGGCGGCTGGCCCAGTTGCGCCACCACTACCCCCACCTCACCTTCAAAGACATTCGCGGCAACCTCAACACCCGCCTGCGCAAGCTCGACGAGGGTGGCTATGACGGTATCATTCTGGCGGTGGCGGGCCTACAGCGCATGGATATGGGCGATCGCATCCACGAAACTTTGTCTGCCGATATCTCTCTCCATGCCGTGGGGCAGGGGGCTTTGGGGATTGAGTGCCGCACTGGTGACGCCGAAATTCTCAAGCTGCTGAGCGTGCTCTCCGATGCACCTACCACCGCCCGATGCCTGGCCGAACGCGCCTTTCTGCGTGAGCTAGAAGGGGGGTGCCAGGTACCCATCGGCGTCAACACAACGCTGGAGGGTGACACCCTGATTCTGACCGGGCTGGTAGCCAGTCTCGACGGTCAGCGGGTGATTAAGAACACTGTGCAGGGGCCAGTGGCGACGGCAGAGGCGCTAGGAACTCAGCTCGCCCAGCACCTGCGGGCCGAGGGAGCACAGACCATTCTGGACGAAATTAACGCCACTAACCGGGCCTAGGGTAAGGTCACGGGCAGCCTTTACCCTAGGTCCGTGACGCCTGGGGCAGCGTGGATAGGTGGAGCTACGGATGCAGGAATGATTGGGTGAGGCTGTGGGCTTGATCGGGCAGTACTGGACTAAAAACAACGGGGGCCAGTTTGAAAATTGGCCCTCATTACCCAGCCGAGTTAAAGAAAAGCCTAAAATCACCAAAAGTAGTCTCTGCGTCTGCCCAAACCCATAGACCATCGGTCACAATATGGTCAAGATTGGTCAGACATGTGTGGCCCTTGGCTCGTCTTCCTCCCCTGCCCAGGCTGGTATTACTACGATGTCCACTTCCCACTTCCCCAGGCTTTTATCGTTTGTGCGTCCCTCCGCACTGGCCCTAGTGCCCCTGGCATTGGCCGCTGTAGCGAGTGAGGTTGCCCTCGCCGCTACTACGCTGACAGAGTATGAAGATAGTCCTAAGGTTGTCATTGACGAAGCCTGGCAGATTATCAATCGGGAATACGTCGACAACAGCTTTAACCAGGTTGACTGGCAGGCCGTACGTCAAGATTTGCTAGGGCGCGAGTACACCTCTCAAGATGCCGCTTATGGTGCGCTGCGATCGGCGCTGCGGCGGCTCAACGACCCCTATACTCGGTTTTTATCACCGACCGAGTACGCCGACCTTACCGACCAAACCTCAGGGGAGATTTCAGGTATTGGAGTGCGGCTAGAGCGCAATAGTCAAACCGGGGCGGTGGTGGTTACCAGCGTGGCCCCTGGCTCTCCGGCAGAGCAGTCGGGGGTTGGAACGGGCGATCGCATTTTGCTGGTCGATGGCCAAAGCACCGAGCGCCTTACCGCCGAGGGCGTGCTGCAACAGCTGCGGGGCAACGAGGGCTCCCAGGTAACTCTGACCATTTCTCGCAACGGCGGCGGACCTCGCACCGTTATTTTGACCCGCGCCCGCATGGATTTGCCCACCGTTGAATACGCGCAAAAAACGGTGGGCGGTCGCTCGATTGGCTACATTCGCCTGATTGAATTCAACGCTAATGCTGCCCCGCAGATGGCCGATGCCATTCGCAGACTGACTGAGGCCGGGGTCGAAGGGTTTGTGCTCGACCTGCGCGGCAACCCCGGCGGGCTGCTGCTGGCCAGCATTGATATTGGTCGCATGTGGCTGCAGCATGGCCCCATTGTGCGCACCCTCGATCGCAGCGGCAACGACGAGGCGCTTTCGGCGAACCGCACGGCCTTGACCGACCTGCCGCTGACGGTGCTGGTAGACGGGCGATCGGCCAGCTCCAGCGAAATTTTGACTGGAGCCCTGCGGGACAACAACCGGGCCACCGTCGTGGGCAACACCACCTACGGCAAAGCCCTGGTGCAGTCGCTGCACGGTCTCACCGATGGCTCTGGCCTCACCGTTACCGTGGCCCACTACTACACCCCCAACGGCACCGACATCAGCAGCCGTGGCATTACCCCCGATGTAGAGGTCGGCTTGAGCGATAGCCAGCGCCGGGAGCTGTTTAGCAACACCGCCCTGCTCGGTACCGAGGCCGATACTCAGTACCTCCGCGCCGCTGAGGTGCTAGAGCAAACCATTCTGGCCAGCCAGGGGCGACCGACCACCACCGGTGCCAGCCGCTTGGGTCGATTAGATCCTGCCGAATAGGTAAACCGGAGAACCAGGTGGTGTAGGGGCATTGCATGCAATGCCCCTACAAAAATGCCGCGAATCTACGGTATATTAACCATGAGCCGCTAGATCCGCCCAGCGTAGGCGGTCATAGGTTCTTTGATAAAGCGAATGTAGAGGTGCTTGAAAGTCGACTTCACCACCCGAGGCATGCCAAAGTCGATCGGCATGAGTTCGACGGGTAGCTGCCAGTCGGCCACTCGCAGCTCGTCTGGGGTGAACAGCGGAAAAGTGATCGATTCCCAGTCGGGGCAGGCCTTTAACCGTATTGACTGAGTTACCGTGGGCACCATCAGCGGGTCGACCCCGAGCACCGCTACCATAGAGCGGTCTAGGGCAAACACGTTGCCAGAAGCGCCCAGCACCCCCAAATCTCTGGGTTCGCCACCGCTGGGGCCATTGCCCTCGTGGCCGACAATGCCATCGACAATAGTTAGTTCGGGGTCGATCAGACGGGCAGTCTCAACCAGCATGGTGCCAAAGCGCTGCACGTCTTTACCCGCTTCCATGTGCCACCAGGCCTTCATTTTGCCGGGTACGCAGCCAAACAGATTCTTTACCCCCATTGTTAGGGTGAGCTGCACGTGAGACTTGACCTTGGGCAGGTTGATCACTACATCGGCCTCCATGGCTTCTTTAGAAAGGCGCAGGTGGTCGAAGTCGGGGTTATCGGTGGGGTAGCGGTGGCCGTGCAGCTCCACGATGGGTAGTTCTAGTTCCTGGGCCAACGGCAGTAGGCCGTTGGCCTTGGCCACCCCATAGGCGCTGCCAAAGGCGGGGCTGTCGCCCAAAAAAGGTTTGCCGCCAGCGGCTTTCACCTGCTGGGCCACGGCATAAACCAGCTCGGGCCGGGTGGTGCATTCTTTGGTGGGGCGGGAGCCGGTCAGCAGGTTGGGCTTGAGTAGCACGCGATCGCCTGACTTCACAAAGGCCGCCATGCCCCCTAGCGGATCTAGTACCTGGGTGAGCGATCGCGCCAAATCATCCCGCTGGTAAGACTGGGCGCGAATTAGGCTGACTGGCACCGCCATAGCACTCTCCTCTGGCCATAAACTGGCAATAGTTCTGTCTGGAGAATAACGCGTCACCTCACTAGCAGCAACGTTATGCCAGCCATGTCTGACCTCCGTCAAAACCTCTATCACACCCCTTAAGGACTTTCTATGCTCAACCTGTGGGTGACAACCAGCGGCACCTGGATCAACGTAGCCACCGTTTTGCTAGGCACGACCTTGGGGCTGATGCTGCGCAGCCGCCTACCCAAGTCGATGCAGCAGATTATTACCCAGGCCGTGGGGTTGATGACCCTGGTGATTGGTGTAAATATGGCAGGCAGCCTGGCAGCCATCGACGCTGGCCCCATCGACGGCATAATTCTGGCGCTGCTGGTGCTGGCAGCGGGTGGGCTGCTGGGCGAATGGTGGCAAATCGAGAAGCGGCTATCGGTGCTGGGCGACTGGCTCAAGGCCAGGGTGCGGGGCGGCGGGCGCTTTACCGAGGGGTTCGTGGCGGCTAGCCTGCTGTTTTGCATTGGCCCTATGGCGATTGTGGGCAGCCTCAACAACGGCCTGTCTGGCGACAATACCCTGCTCACGCTCAAGGCAACAATGGACGGGCTGGCTGCGATCGCTCTAACCGGCACCTACGGCATTGGCGTTGGCTTTTCGGCCCTGAGCGTGCTGGTGGTGCAGGGAGGGCTGTCGCTGTTGGCCAGCGTCTCCGGGGCGATCATTCCAGACCCGACTACCAGCCCCCACGTTTTGCTGATTACTGGCACGGGCGGGCTGATGATTTTAGGTATTGGCCTCAATTTGTTGGAAATTGGTCAGGTGCGGGTGGCCTCATTTTTACCGGCGCTGCTGCTCAGTCCGCTGGCGATCGCCCTAGCCCAGCGGCTTTGAGCTAAAAGCCTCCATCGCAGTTCAGGAGGAATTGATAGCACATAGACTATCATGGCGTCATGGCAGACAGAATAGTTGTCGATACCAGCGTTTTCGTGGGTGCTCTCATTGGGCCAACCGGCCCCAACCGAGCGTTGATTCGACGTTGTCTCTTGGGAGACTATCAACCTCTAATGGGTAATGCCTTGTTCGCTGAATATGAGGCTGTAATAGAGCGAGAGCACATTCTTGCTCAATGCCGCCTCACTAAGCCAGAAATAGGTGCCTTGCTGCAAGCGTTTATGGGGGTATGTAAGTGGACGTTTATTTATTACACTTGGCGACCTAATCTCAGAGATGAGGCTGATAACCATTTAATTGAGCTAGCTGTAGCGGGTAATGCCAGCGTCATTGCTACCCAAAATATCCGAGACTTTCAAAACGCTGAGCTGCTTTTTCCCAACCTGCAAATTCTCACCCCAGCAGATATTCTTAACCGGTAAAATTTATGGCTACTTTAACGATTCGTTTACCCGACGATAAGCACGAACGACTGAAAGAGCTGGCTCAAAGTAGAGGCATCAGCGTTAATAAGCTCATAGAGGAGCTGTCTACTATTGCTCTCGTAGAATTTGATACATATACTCGATTTAAGGCTATGGCTGCGGCAGGAAATCCTCAGATAGGCTTAAAGCTTCTTGATAAGCTCGATGCTCTTAAGCAATCTTGACCTGTAAGGCAGGTGCAACGTTCAAGAAAAAGGAGCAGTTTCTCGGGGAGTAGGTACGCTGCAAAGCTGCGGCGGGTCTCCCCAACAGGGTAAAATCTGACGTTGGTTGAGCAACTGAGAGGACAGACCCCTGAAAACCCGCGTAATTATCGTTCGCCACGGGCAGAGCACTTACAACCAGCAAAAGCGCATTCAAGGCCACTGCGACGAGTCAGAACTGACCCCCGGCGGCGAAGCCCAGGCATTGCAGGTGGGGCAGGCGCTGGTCGGCATTC
The DNA here is from genome assembly GCA_049646445.1 of Nodosilinea sp. Taxonomy (GTDB): domain Bacteria; phylum Cyanobacteriota; class Cyanobacteriia; order Phormidesmidales; family Phormidesmidaceae; genus Nodosilinea. The sequence goes on from JBARVV010000103.1 coordinate 39,136, forward strand.
CCTTTGATGCAGTGTGGGCCAGCCCCTTCAAGCGCGCCCGCAAAACGGCGGAAATCATTACCGCCGAGCTGCAAAAGGCGACCTCTGGCCTAGCCGCACCCAGCTTTAGCGACAACCTCAAGGAAGTCAGCCTGCCCCTGTGGGAGGGGGTACCCTTTGCCGAGGCCGAGGCCCAGCATCCCGAAATCTTTGACCAGTGGCGCACTGACCCGGCCAATTTTGTTATGGCTGTGCCCCAGCCCGATGGCTCCACGGCAGACTTTTACCCTATTCGCGAGCTGTATCAGCAGGCCGCCCGGTTGTGGCAGGAACTGCTGGCGGCGCACCAGGGCCAAACCATCCTAATTGTTGCCCACAGCGCCATCAACCGGGCGCTGGTTAGCACCGCCATTGGGCTGGGGCCAGAGCGCTTTAACAGCCTCAACCAGGCCAACTGCAACATCAGCGTGCTCAATTTTGCTGGCGGCTGGGGCAGCCCGGTGCAGGTGGAGGCCATGAACCTGACCAGCCACATGGGCGCGCCGCTGCCCGACATGCGGCGAGGGCACCGAGGTCCGCGAATGCTGCTGGTGCGCCACGGCGAAACGGAGTGGAACCGCCAGGGCCGTTTTCAGGGCCAGATCGATGTGCCGCTGAACGACAATGGCCGCGCCCAGGGGGAGAAGGCGGCGGAGTTTCTCAAACCTGTGGCGATTGATGCGGCCTACACCAGCTTTATGGCCCGGCCTAAAGAAACAGCGGAAATCATTCTGCGGCACCACCCCGACCTGACGCTGCACTCGGTCAACGAGCTGCGAGAAATCAGCCACGGCGAATGGGAAGGGTTGTTTGAGTCTGAGATCGACAGCGGGTATCCGGGGATGCTGGAGCAGTGGCAGAATGCGCCGGAAACCGTGCAAATGCCGAAGGGCGAAAACCTGGAGCAGGTGTGGCTGCGATCGATCGCGGCCTGGAAAGAAATTGTGACCGCCCACAGCGGCGGCGACGAGATCCAAACCGTTCTCGTTGTTGCCCACGACGCAGTGAACAAAGCGCTGCTCTGCCACGTATTGGGCCTAGGGCCGGAGTCGTTTTGGCACTTTAAGCAGGGCAATGGTGCGGTAAGCGTGATCGACTACCCCAACGGCATCGACAGCGCCCCGGTGCTGGTGACGGCCAATATCACCATTCACCTGTCGGGCAGCGTGCTCGATAAAACCGCAGCGGGGGCGCTGTGACCGGGGCTCAGCTGATTCAGCAGGTGCGGATGCTGGATGCGGTAACGCAAGCTGACCAGGTGGTCGATGTGCTGGTGCAGGACGGGGTTGTAGAGGCGATCGTACCTTCCCTTACCGTCATCCCTGCCAGTGCCGAGATGATCACAGGGCAGGGAAAAATTCTGCTGCCGGGCCTGGTCGATCTCTACAGCCACTCGGGAGAGCCGGGGCACGAATCGCGGGAAACCCTGGAATCGCTGCTGGCGGCAGGTCAGGCCGGAGGCTTTACCCGGCTAGGCATTTTGCCCAATACAGAGCCTGCGATCGACCATCCGGCGATGGTGGAGAAACTTATGGGGCGGCGGCAGGCTATTGCCCAACCGAATCCCTCCCTGCCTCACCTTCATCTTTGGGGTGCCCTGACCCAGGGCGTTCAGGGCCAGCACATGAGCGAGCTGGCAGAACTGGCCGAGGCCCAAATCGTAGGTTTTGCCGATGGTCGAGCGATTCAGAATCCACTACTAACCCAGCGGTTGTTGCAGTACCTGCAGCCCCTGGGCAAGCCAGTGGCGCTGTATAGCTGCGATCGCACCCTCCGAGACAGCGGCGTAGCTCGCGAAGGCCCTTTTTCACTCATCTACGGCCTGATGGGCGACCCGGCCAGCTCTGAGACCGCTGCCCTGGCGGCCTTACTGGAATACGTGGCCGAGGTCGGTACCTCCGTTCACCTGATGCGGCTTTCGACGGCGCGGGGGGTGGAACTAGTGCAGCAGGCGAAGGAGCGTGGGTTACCCATTACCGCCAGCACCACCTGGATGCACCTGCTGTTTAGCGCCAAAGATTTGGGTGGCTACGACCCTAACCTGCGGCTGTCGCCGCCGTTGGGCAATCCTGAAGACCAGGCAGCGCTGATTGAGGGGGTGAAGACTGGGGTGGTGGATGCGATCGCGATCGACCATACCCCACACACTTACGAAGACAAAACTGTCGGCTTTCCTTCTGCGCCACCGGGAGCGATCGGCCTGGAGCTGGCCCTGGGGATTTTGTGGGATACCTTTGTGGTCAAGGGCGACTGGTCGCCCCTGATGTTGATTCAGGCGCTGAGCACGAACCCTGCTGTTTGCTGGGGTCAAACCCCGCCCACCATTCAGCCCCAGCAGCCCGCCGAGATGATTCTTTTTGATCCAGCAGAACGCTGGACAGTTAGCTCAGCGACCCTGCGTTCTTTATCTGCCAACACGCCCTGGCTGGGTAAGCACATTCCAGGGCGTGTTCTACGCACCTGGGTTCCCAGCTCCTGACCTCACCCATCTACTCACCTACCCATCCACCCAGGTGCCATGGAAGCTAGGGGGCACAACGCTGGGCAGCTCCAGGCGACAGACTGGCCCCTTCTCCAGGTCGTGCCCCTCGTACACCCACACCTCGCTGCGGTGGTGGTGGCCGTTGTAGACCACGGTGAGCACCCAGGGCTGCTGAGGTTTGGCGGCATTGTCCACCGGAATTGGCTCTGAGGGGTAGCAGCCCGCGCCAGCATCGGCAACGGTGAGGCCAGTTTTGGGATCGAAGCGGGCGATCGCCCCAAACAGCTCGCTCACCGGCACCGAGTCGTTGCGGTGCACATTCAGGTAACTGACAGCCGTTTCGTCCTGACCGATCGCGATCGGGAACTCGCAGTGCCGGTCAATCAAACACTGCTGATCGAGAATTCTGGCGGTTTTGGGGTCGATGCGGTACTGCCAGAGCTGAGCCTCAGCGGGGGTGGCCATATGGCCTGAGGCAACTTCTTTGAGGTACTGGTTGGTGGCAAAGTCAGGGTAGCGCACCACGTCGAACACAACCGAGCCGTCAAAATCGAGGTAGCTGTGGCCAAAGTGCCATTGATACCAGGGGTCGGCGGCCTCCAAAGCGATCGCCTCCAGGCTGTCGGCATCCACCACAATAATTTGGGTGCCCTGCTGAGGCTGCCACTGTAGCGCATCGCTAAAGCTGCTGAGTCCAAACAGAGCCGGCAGTGGACTGAGGCGCACGGGCGACACGCAAAACACCAGGTAGCGATCGGCCAGCACAAAATCGTGAATTAGCGGAATGCCGCTGAGAGGAATGGTACCGGTTTTCTCCACGGCTCCAGCAGCGCTGAGGCGATAGATCTTGAGGGTGGCATTGCCTCCCGGTATGGTGCCAAAGCTAAAGACTTTGCCCGTGCGGGGGTGGCGCTTGGGGTGAGCCGTAAACGTATCGCTGGCCTTAAGCTCGTCTAGATCATCTAGGCCCAGCGTTTCTAGGGTTTCGAGGTTTAAACGGTGGGGCAGGCCGCCTTCCCACAGAGCCAGCAGGCGGTCGGGCAGGGCCAGCACCGAAGTATTGGCGGCATTCTTCATTTGAGTCTGCCAGCGCTGCCAAATGGAAACGGGCGGCAGAGTGCCATAGCCTCGATACAGACACTGCTCAGCCACTTCTTCGTCAACAAACCCGGCAGAGCGCACGTAGCGATAGTTGGCCACTGCAGTAGCCCCGTCAAACTGCACCCGCAGCACCGCCCCATCGCCATCAAACCAGTGGCCAAACTGAACACCCCCTCGCTCCAGGCGAGCCGGGCCGTTGCGGTAGAGAGTGCCGCGCAGGTCGGCGGGTAGTTGTCCTTCTATTACCGATAGCGGGGTAGCGGCAAATTCTGTAGCGGGCTGAGCGATCGCAGCAGCCCATAGGGCCGTAGGTGCTGCCGAGGGTTGCGCTTTAGGCGGTGCCGTAGAGGCCATAGGTTGCGGAGAATAAAAAGACTATCTCCATTGTGAACCACCCCAGAAAAGAAGGCCGAGATACCAGCAATCATCTACCCACTTATTCACCCACTCACCTACCCATCCACTACCACACACGCCCCACCCCGCCGCCCGTCGCCCACCCCCGATAGAGCGCCATCTGGGCCAACCGCAACCGCATGGACGCCGCCAAAAAACATGTTGTGATTCTGCCACCAGGTGCAATCGTCGTCGCAGGGAATGCCCAAGGATTCAATCTTCTGTCGGTTGTAGCCGGGTTCCAGGTGCAGCGCCCCCCGCTCCCAGTGCAGGCGGGGCGCATTCACGGCGGTTTCAATATCCATGCCAAAGTCGAGCACGTTGGATATCACCTGCAAAATGGCGGTACGAATGCGGTTAGACCCGCCCGAACCCAGTACGACACGGGGTTGGCCGTCTTTGATCACGATGGTAGGGGCCATCATCGACGACATGCGCTGATTGAGCGGCCACTGGTGAAACCCCTGGGGGCTGAGGTCTTCTTCGCCCAGCATGTTGTTCATCATGATGCCGGTGCCGGGGATGATGTAGGCCGAGCCTTCGCCGTTGGAGGTGGTGAGGCTGGCGGCGTTGCCCTCGCCGTCGATCGCGCTGATGTGCGTCGTGCTGCCCCATTTGTTCCCGCCCTGATTGAGGGCTACCTGGAGCTGATCTAGATAGGGGGCTAAGTGGGCCGGGCTGAGAAACTCCTCGGCGATATCGGGGCGGTAGAGGTGGTCGTCGTAGCCCTGCTGACGGGCCAGGTTGGTCAGACCCATAACTTCCCGCAAAACCGCCACGTGGCGGGGGCTGCTGTGGGTGGTGCAGGTGGCTGATACCTGCCCCAGTAGGTGCAGCGCAAAGGCAATCAGCGTGCCGCCAGAGCTGGGGGGCGGGTTAGTCAAAATCGTGTCACCGCCGTAGGTCACGTTCAGGGGTTCGCGCTCGATTACCCGATAGGCTTGCAGATCCTCCAGGCTCAGGTAGCCGCCCTGGGCCTGACAATCTTGGGCGATCGCATGAGCCAGATCGCCCTGGTAAAACCAGTCGGCTCCGTGGCGCACCAGATCTGTGAGAAAAGCAGTAAATTCGGGCAGATAGAGGCGATCGCCCCGGCTCAGTAAGGTGCCCTGGGGTGCATAGATCGCCCTGGCGGCAGCGGTGGCGGTGAGAATAGGCGCTAGGATCTCAAAGCTATAGGTCCGGAAGGCATCGACCTCAAACCCCTGAATAGCCCAGTGCTGGGCCGGGGCCACCACCTGCGCTAGAGGCAAACGCCCCAGCTTTTGGTGAACCTGCAGCAGCCCCGCGATCGCCCCTGGCACCGCCATTGACCCCAGGCCAATGTGAAACTCCTGCACGGTGTCGCCAAAGTTGGCGTGGATGGGGTAAAAGTCGGGCGATCGGCCAGTGTCTTTTGATCGCGGCGTTTGGCAAAAAAAGTCGAACAGCCGGTTTTCGCCCGCCGCCGTGTGGGCCAGCAAAAAGCCGCCCCCCGCCAGCGAGGTCAACGACGATTCGACCACGCAGGCGGTAAAGGCGGCTGCGATCGCCGCATCAAAGGCATTGCCGCCCTGGCGCAGCATCTCGGCACCAGCCTCGGCGGTGAGGGCGTGGCCTGCTGCCACGGCCCCTCGATTGGGTGTAGATCTACTCATAGCTGGCTAGTATAGCCCTAGCTCCAGTCTTCGCGGCCTCGGTTTAACCCCTTATAGACATCGCCCTGCTGGTGAATAGCGCGGGTTTTTTCAAACAACTCGGCCTCGGTGAGCTGCCAGCGGTTGAGCGTTTTTTTCAAATCAGTCTGAATGTCGCGGGCACCGGGAAACCCATCGTAGCGAGTCATCAGCCGCGCTAGTTCGACCAAGTTATAGTCATTGGCTTCGCCCGCCAAAAGCTGGCTCACCACCTGACGATCGGTCTTATATTGTGGATGCTGCTGGTCTTTGAGGATGTCTGCCATGGATTATGTTTTGACTAAGTTGACGGCTCAAAAAAATCTTTATCTACAGCGCTTCAATCTGAACAGTGCCACCCTCGACGACATCTATCTGAAGCTTGAAACCGTATAGCAAACTCATGCCAACCAGCGGATCTGCCTCGGAAGCTGCCACATCAATAATCTGAACTTTCCCGTCCCAGATTACGCTCGCTTTGTACATATCAAAAATAACTTCGCTGCCATCGCCCAGGGTGCCAACGTCGCGAAAGCGCCAGGGCAGACTAAGCGCTGCAATAGTTGATGATGGCAGCGATAAGAAACCTGTAAAGCCCGTATCAACGACCGCTTCGACCATTTGCTTTGGCAAATCAGCGTGACCCACTGCAACTCGAACCACAGCTTCACAGCTTTGATTCACAAGGCCTTGCATCATACCGATTTCTTCAGACTTCGAGATCCGAACCGATACACTGCCTGGTGTCCAATCCGGATGACCCAGGGTTGAGCATCAGGGCAACGTTCATAAAGCTGATCTGTCGCGGCAATAGGCGTATCAGCAACCTCAAAAGCTCCTGTTTCGATGTCGATAGCTACAACCCTGCCATGGTTGCCATCCTCAACGTAGGAACGCACCTGATCGTCGTAAAGTTCATTTCCACGTCGAGCAAACTCCTGCTTGCTATAGCGGGGGTGTTGGATTGCCATTACCTATAACCTCATTTATGAGTATCGCTATTGGACTCAATGGCGGGCTTAGTGGCTTAGAACACTGGCCTCAGCTTCGGGGGCAAACTCTAAGGGAGCTGTTGCCGCCTCGATTAGGCCGCCGCCCAGTACCCGATCGCCGTCGTACCAGACCGCAGCCTGGCCGGGGGTAACGCCAAACTGCGGCTCGTCGAACACAATTTTTACCCGATCGCCCCTTCCGGTTTCAGCGGCTAGGGGCACCAGCGTTGCCCCCACCGCCTCGCTGCGGTAGCGGATCTGTACCGACACCTTCATTGGCTCCTGGGGCGCGGCGATCGCAACCCAGTTCACCCGCTGCACGGTGCAGTCGGGCCAGTGGGCATCGCTGCGATCGGCCACAATCACATGGTTGCGGGCCATATCAAAGCCCACCACGTAGAGCGGGTTGGGCGCGGCAATGCCCAGGCCCTTGCGCTGGCCAATGGTGTAGTGGTGAATGCCATTGTGCTGACCGAGAATGCGGCCCTCGGTATCGACAATGTCACCGGGCTTGGGGGCCAGATATTTGTCCAAAAAGGTCTGCATCGAGCCGTGGTGCTCAATTAAACACAGGTCTTGGCTGTCGGGCTTGGCGGCGGTGTGCAGGCCCAACTCGGTAGCCATACGGCGAGTTTCAGTTTTAGTTTGATGGCCCAGCGGAAAATCGCAGGCGGCCAGCAGGTCTTGCGTTAGGTCATAGAGAAAATAGGACTGATCTTTGGCCGGGTCAACGGCACGAAGCAGCTCGTAGCGGCCCGTTGCAGAATTTTGAGTAATGCGGGCGTAGTGGCCGGTGGCAATGCGATCGCACCCTAGCTCTTCTTTGGCGTACTGCAGCATTGGCCCAAACTTCACCGCTCGGTTGCACTGAGAGCAGGGCAGCGGCGTGATACCGCTGCCGTAGCCTTCGACTAAGTAGTTGATGATCTCGCGCTCGAACACCTCGCGGCTATCGACCACGTGGTAAGGAATGCCCAGGTCTTCGCAGAGCTTGGCCGCATCAACCATGCCCTCAGAGCAGCACTGGCCCTTGCCCTTCATTAGCCACAGGGTGAGGCCCACCACGTCGTAGCCCTGCTGGTGCAGGGTGGCCGCCGCTACCGAACTGTCCACGCCGCCGGAGAGCCCGACTACAATTCTTTCCATGGCTAAAATGCTGTGCCTAGTGCTGCGTTGAAATCGCTGATGAGCGTTAGCTATGAGCGTTAAAGAGGCGATCGCATCCCTAGAACTACATAAGGATTGATCCAGTTTCTCATTCTAGCTCACGGGTCCCAGCCATAGGTTGCGATCGTGCGTTGCGATCGCGGCTGTGATCCAGATTCAGGCCAAGCCGTCACAGCGACACCGTTTCGATCAGCGGGCAAATGTCACCTGGCTGCGGGCGAGGGTGCGACTCGGCCCAGCGATCGCGGTACTGTTCCAGGTCAGCCTTAAACGCCGTCATCTGCCGAATTTGGGTGTCTAGCTGCTGAATCTTGTTTTGCAGCAGCGACTGCACAAACTCGCAGGGCACGTCGCCCCGCTGATGTACGTTCAGCACATCTCCGACATCTTCGAGAGAAAAGCCTAAGGACTGGGCTTTTTTAATAAACTGCACCTGGTGTACGGCCTCAGGTGAATAGTAGCGATAGCCGTTGTCGCCGCGCTCAGAGCTGAGCAGCCCCAGGCTTTCGTAGTAGCGCAGCGCCCCTACTGCCACGCCAGTTTGCTTGGCCACATCGCCGATTTTGAGCTGAGTTGCAACAGCCATAGCGAATCCTCAGGTACAGGTAGAGACACGTTTAGTCTAAACTCTCTAGCCAGCTAAAAGGTCAAGGCTTTTTTTGGTCGTGCCCCCTGCCCCAGCATTGCTCCAGGATGCGTGTCTTCGAATGCGTTGATCAGGCTGCCCCTAGAGCCTAACGCCGTCGCTAGACTAGATCAACGGAACGTCCGTGATTTTTCTGCTGGATTTTTCTGCCGATATTTCTGAACTGAGGCTATGACGCAACCTGAACAATCTAAACGCTCTAAACGTCGCCGCACCTCCGCCAACGCTAAGGCGCTTTCAGTCATTTTTGGCCCCTTGGGTATTGCGGCCCTGATGGTCGCTCTGCTGGGTGGGCTGTGGTACCGCAACCGCCCTCAGTCAATCGCCTTTGAGCCAAATACCACCGTGGGTGAGGCGGCGATGGCGGCGATCCAAACCTTTCCTGACCAGGGACAAGCCCACGTTTCCCCTGGTCAGGCGGTCAACTACGACAGCGACTTTCCCACCTCTGGCCCCCATGACCCCAACCCAGTGCTGCCAGGAGTCTACAGCCAGGAACAACGGCTGGAGGAGCTAGTGCATTCCATTGAGCACGGCAACATCGTGGTCTACATTGACCAGCCTGGTGAGGCTGCCATAGATACCCTCACCGCATGGGCCGCAGAGTTTCCGGGCCTTTGGGATGGCCTGGTTGTGGTACCCAGACCGGGGCTGGGCGAAGAGGTGGTGCTCACCGCCTGGACCAAAAAGCTCATCTTGCCAGAATTTGAGCCCGAGGCCGCCGCCACCTTTGTTGACACCTACCGAGGGCGCGGGCCTGAGAATCCGGTTCGGTAGGGAACCGGAACCAATACTCCGGGCGGTTAAGTTTCGTAGTCGGGCTGACGTTCGGTGGAACAACGGGCACCCTAGGGTCAGCATTGCCCAAGGTTAACTGTGCTGACATCATCACCTCATCAACTGTTTATGCTTAGCGGCAAGGGCGGCGTGGGTAAAACCACGCTTTCCTGCGGGTTTGCCCGGCAGCTAGCCCAGCGCTACCCCAGCGAAACTGTGCTGCTGCTCTCTACCGACCCGGCTCACTCCCTGGGGGATGTGCTGCTAATCGCGGTCGACAATACCCCCACTCCCCTGCCCGACTTGCCCAACCTGCAGGTACGCGCTCTGGATGCGGCGGCGCTGCTAGAGCAGTTTCGGGCCGACTACGGCACCGTGCTAGAGCTACTGGTCGAGCGAGGCAGCTTTGTCGAGGGCGACGACCTGGGCCCTGTGTGGGATATGGGCTGGCCCGGCCTCGACGAGCTGATGGCGCTGCTGGAGATTCAGCGGATTTTGCGCGATCGCGAGGCCGATCGCGTCGTTGTTGACATGGCCCCCAGCGGTCACACCCTCAGCCTGTTTGCCCTGATGGATTTTCTCGACACGCTGCTAGGGGCTCTGGGTCAGTTTCAGCAAAAGCACCGCACCCTGACCGAAACCCTGGCCGGTCGCTACACTCCCGACGAGGCCGATGCTTTCATTGTCGACATGCGCCACGATCTGGAGCAGGGCCGGGCGCTAATTCAAGACCGCGATCGCGCCGCCTGCTGGGTGGTGGGCATTCCCGAGCCGATGAGCTGGGCCGAGAGCGATCGCTTTATCACGGCATTAGACCGCCTGGGCATTCCCCTCGGCGGCCTGGTCATCAACCGGGTGCTGCAGCGCGAGGGCCACTGGCTAGAAAACCACCGCCGGGTGCTGGCCCAGTTTGCGGCGATAGTCAAAGACCGGCCAGCGGCCAACGCCGAGGGGCAGCCGGTGCTGTGGGTGCCTGCCCAACCCAGCGAGCCGGTCGGTGCCGCCGCCCTCGACGGGCTGATGCTCCAGGTCAACCCGCTCGATCCAACTACCCTGGCGGAAGTCACGGCTGACGACACGGCTCTTGTCCACCAGTGGCCCACACCAATTCCACCGGGTATCGAAGACCTGGTGACGGCGGGGCGACGGCTGATTGTGGTGGGCGGCAAAGGCGGCGTGGGCAAAACCACCGTATCGGCAGCCCTCAGCCTGGGGTTGGCCGATCGCCATCCTGAAGCTAACCTGCGGGTGATGTCGATCGATCCGGCCCATTCTCTAGGCGATGCCTTTGGCCAGCCCCTTGGGCACGAACCTACCCGGCTGCGACCCAACCTGGAGGCTCAAGAAGTTAGCGCCGAGGTGATGCTCGACCAGTTTCGCACCGACTACCTGTGGGATTTGGCCGACATGATGGCGGGCGACGGCGACATAGCGGACGGCATCCAGCTCGCCTACGGCCCCGATGCCTGGCGGCAGGTTGTCGCCCAGGCCCTGCCCGGCATCGACGAAATGCTCTCGCTGATTACGGTCATGGATCTGCTGGAGCGCAACGAGCAACAGCTGATTGTGCTCGATACCGCCCCCACCGGCCACCTGCTCAGGTTTCTGGAGATGCCCACCGCCCTAGGCGACTGGCTGGGCTGGATCTTTAAGCTGTGGATTAAGTACAAAGACGTGGTGGGTAAGGTCGAGTTTATGGGTCGTCTGCGCACCCTGCGCAAGCGGGTGCTGGCCGCCCAGGAAAAGCTCAAAGACCCCCAGTACACCGAATTTATTGGCGTGGTGCAAAACCAGTCGGCCATTTTGGCTGAGGCCAAACGGCTGAATCAAACCTTGGGCGATCGCGGCATTGCCCAGCGCTACATCGTTCACAATTGCTATCAGGCCGGGCTTGACCTGCCTGCCGAGCTGTTTCCGCACCAGTGCATCGTGCGCCTAGCGGCCCTAGAGTCTAGCTTCCACCCCTGCAACCAAGTCAAGCAGGCTGCCCATCTTTTGCTAGAGCCGATGCTAGAGCCGACCTCTACCACTCAGCCGACCTCTACCACCCAGGAGTAGCCTACTCCCCGGGTGGAGCGGGCAATTGGGCTGGCTCGCTGGGGCGGCACCACTCTAGAAAAGTGCTGTTGGTTAAAGGCGTGATTGGGGGAACGCTGTAACTAGCCTTAGCGCAGGTCAGTTGGGCAATCCGCTGAGAAAACCCAGGCCGAAACAGATTCTCATTTCTGGCACGGACTTTCTAAAAACCTGAACTATACTGATTTCACGTCTACCAAGCCCTTCGACACCGCAAGAGGAGTCAATCGTGACAAATCATAAGATTCTGGTCATTGACGATAGCCGGGTCATCCGCATGCGGGTGCGCGATATGCTGCCCAAGGGCAACTTTGAAGTCGTGGAGGCCCAAGACGGCGTCGAGGGCATGGATGCTATTCGCAGCCAGCGCCCCAACCTGATCATGCTCGACTTTTTGCTGCCCCGCATGAGCGGCTGGGAAGTGTTCCAAGAAATTCAGGCCAACCCAGATTTGCAGCACATTCCCCTGGTGCTAATGTCGGGCCGCAAAGAAGAAGTCACCGAAAAGATGACTGAGCCTTTTGAGTACTTTGAGTTCATTCAAAAGCCCTTCGAGCAAAAAGAACTGATCGAAGCGATCAAAGCAGCGATGGTCAAGGCCCGTAAGCCGCGCCGCACCGTCGCACCCGCCGCTACAGCCGCACCTGCAGCCACCGGAGGCGGCGATGTCAGCGCTGCCGAATTCCAGGCGCTCCAGGCCCAGGTGAAACAGCTTCAGGGCGAGGTAGCGATGCTCAAGGGGCAGCTCGGCAAGATGCTGGCCTTTATTAAGCAAAAGCTGAAGTAGGCTAGAGCCGGGTAACAGAGTAGATCAGGCGTGCGATCGCGTCCCGGTCATACCTGCCCCGCAACTTTTGTAAAACCATACCTACCGCTAGCGGGGTTCGACAGCCCCACTTTTTGCTGAGGAATGGGCAGCGCCATCGTTTTCGTGACCATTATCGGCGTGATCTGACCCGTCGACCAGCCCTGTGAACGCCTGCTGGGGCACCCCAATGGCGATACCTGCTTTGTCAAAGGCGATTCGCAGCCGACGGCGAAACTCGCGGGCAACCAAAAACTGCTTCAGGGGCCGGGTGCGAATCCAGATCAAAATGGTGAGGCCCGCGTGGGTCATAGCGTCTATTCCCAGCATTTCGACCGGGTTGAGAATGGCATAGCTCCACTCGGGGTCGCTGGCCATGGCGTTGGCCGTTTCGTGCACCACCCATAGGGCCTCATCGACGTTAGTGCCGTAGGCTACGTCAATTTTGATGTTGGCTCGTGACCAGCTGCGGCTGAGGTTTTCGACCTGGGCAATCAGGCTGTTGGGCATGGTGACCAGGCGACCGTCTTCGCCACGAATTTGGGTAATCCGCAGGTTGAGATTTTCAACAATGCCGGTGGTGGTGCCGGTGGTGACCAGATCGCCAATGGCGTACTGGTCTTCCAGCAAGATCAAAAAGCCGTTGACCACGTCTTTGACTAGGCTTTGGGCCGCAAAGGAAATAGCCAGGGCAGACACCGCCCCAAAGGCCAACAGAGAAGCCGGAGCGATTCTTAAAGTTTGCAGCACCAGCAGGGTAGCCAGGGCATAGATGACAGCCGTCTTGAGGCCCTTGAGTGCTCCCGTAATGGTGGACAGACGCATTGACTTGCGCTGAATATCGTCGAGATCGCCCAGCTCATTTCTGCTCCAGGCCTGGGCCACCCGCTCAATGGCCAGATTAGCTAGACGATTGATCAGGCCGGTAAAAAACCAGGTCAGCAGCAGCAGCACCGGAATTGAGAACAGTCCGAAGGCATAGCTCCGGGTTTGGGGAAAAATGTAGAGCCCGCTGGCAATACCGGCAATCCACACAAAGGCGACGCCCCAAAACATCAGCCAGCGTAGAAAGGCAACTAGCTGAAGCCGCTGTTCGAGGGTGATCTGGTAGCGAAATAGGTAATGCAACTGCTGCGCCGGAAACTCGTCGTCGGGGGGGACGGACAGGCCTGCTTGGCTGGTTTGCTTGCTCTCTAGGTAGTTTTTGCGCCAGCCCAACACCTGCCAAATGCCCGTTAGCAGCAGGGTAAGCAAGATGCCAGCCAGCAAAATCCAGAGGGTTTTGCGAATTTGTCGCTGACGAGCCTCGGGTAGACGACCGTTTATCGCCTGGCGGAGGGCCTCGCGCAGCACCTCTTGCCAGCGCTCGGCCAGGTCTGTTTGCGATACGCCGTTGTATTGGGCATCGGTATCGGTAATTGTGAGCAATACCCTGGGTTCGGCTAGGCCAGCGCCCACCGCAAAGAGGACTGGCTGGCCCTGAATGGTTTCAATGGTGACGTTGAGGGATGCGCTATCAATGCTCTGATCGGCGTAGAGCAGATCTAAGGCTCGGTTGACGACCTGGTTTAAGTTAGTCTCAATTTGCCGGGCGCGAACCTCTACGGGCACCTCAGCACCAGCTTCGTTACGGTTAAACACCACTGGCGAGGCAATGTCAAACAGGGAAGTGCCGTCTAGAGAAACCGAGGTGACCTCAATCAGGCCAATGCGCTCTACACCAGCGGGGGGCAGAATATTGTTGCCTGGGTTGAAGGGGTTGGAAATTTGAGCCACGGCCAGGCTGCTCCAGCCCAGAGCTAGTACAAGCCCCAGCCCCAGGGCCAGGATCGATCGCAGCCCAGCACGGAGATATCGGTGGCGGGTGCACGCGACGGGTGTCAATGGAAACATGGCCTAGAAGAACCAGCCGTAGCTGTGCAGCCCTTTGCCGAGAATATTCACCCCCAGATAGCACACCCACACCACCACAAACCCGGCGGCGGCCAGAATAGCCGGGCGACGGCCCTGCCAGCCCTTAGTAATGCGGGCGTGCAGGTAGGCTGCAAACACCAGCCAGGTAATCAGCGCCCAGGTTTCTTTGGGGTCCCAGCTCCAGTAGGAGCCCCAGGCTTCGTTGGCCCAGACCGCCCCGGCGATGATGCCGATGGTCAGCAGCGGAAAGCCCAGGCCAATCATGCGGTAGCTGATGTTGTCGAGGGTGTCGGCCAGGGTGAGCCGCTGGGGTGAGAGTTTGATAGCAGTAGGCGCAGGCGACTTTTCGAGTAAGGCGGTACCGCCAGCAGAGACCGATAGGGCCTGGGGCAGGTCTGCGGCGGCTTCTGCCTCGGCCCGATAGAGCTTGACGTTGCGAAAGCCGCCGGTTCCCACGGAGCTACCCTTTAGCTCAACGGCCTGGCCCCGAGTTACTAGCAGAAAGGCGATCGCCAGCAGTGCCCCTACCAGCAGCGCCGCGTAGCTGAGCAGCATTACGCTGACGTGCATCATCAACCAGTTGGACTTGAGGGCGGGCACCAGCGGCTCTGAACCCTGCATGGTGCCGGGCAGCGACAGGGTGGCAAAGGCGCTAATCGCCATGGCGATGGGCGCAGTAACGGCCCCCACCAGCGAACTGCGGCTCATGCGCTCGGCCACCAGATGCATGGCGGTGATGCCCCAGGCCAGGGCAAACAGCGACTCGTAGAGGTTACTCATGGGAAAGTAGCCTCCCTCGATCCAGCGAGAGGCTAGCAGGGCGGCGATGGTGAGGTTGCCTACGGCGATCGCCCCGGTGCCCAGCGACGGCAGCAGCGTTGCTTTAGGAAAGGCCACACCGCACCAGTAGAGCAACATCGCGATGAACAGCACCGCAAAGGATGCATTGTCGAGCCAGCCCTGGAGCGCAATCAAATCCATAAGTCTTAGGAAAAGGGTTTAGGGAAGCGTGGGTCTTGTCCTATCCTACCGACTTTTGCGGTTTGAATTTCTGTGGCGATAGGTCTACCCAAACGCGATCGGGCACAACGCTGAACTATTCGCTCTACTCGCTGGCGGCAGGAGGAGCGGCTTCGGGGGCGGGGGCTGCTTCGGGGCCGGGGGTCGCTTCAGGCTCAGGGGTTTCTTCTGGGGCGGGGGCAGCGTTGGTTGAGGGCAAGTCGCCGGGGCGATCGCCCCGCTTGAGAATAGCCGTCATGTCGTAGCGCACCTGGCGATCGCTGAGCACCGTTGCCGTTACCCCAATCGCCTCAATCGCCTCAGACCCCAGCAACCCCTGCTGGGGTAGTGGCGGCAGCAGCAGGTTGTTTTCTGCCGCGCTGAGGGCCTCCAGGTTGGCAAAGAAATGGCCGTTGTTGGGGCGCGGTGCTTCTCCTGTGGTGGCCTGAAAGAAGTTGTTTTCAGCCAGGCGACGGCCCGGTGAGGGAGCTACCAGATCGGCCACCCCCTGGCCCACGGTGAAGAAAGCAATATCGCCCTCCAGCCAGCCGTGGGCCATCACCAGCGAGTCGAAGGGGGCCGTCCAGCGGGTGACGGGCACGCCGCCCATATCGACCGTATCGACCGCAAAGCGGTAGCGGCTTTCCATCACGGCATCGAGCTGCTCGAAGGTGGCTGTAGCGGCCTCGCGATCGCTGGCTTTGACCATCAGCACCAGGGCCGGGTTGGGCAGCGGCGGGTCATCGCCAGAACCGGGCGGGGGCGACAGCACGCCCACGGCAAACTCCCCAGCCATCCAGGGCAGCAGGTTTTCCTCCAGGCTCAGGCCGGTGGCAGACTGTAGCCCCAGGGCCACCTCGTCGGCCTGTAGTGGTAATAGCGCCGAAAACTGCTCCCCGGCCTGAAAATCTTCCCAAAATTGCTGAAAGTCTCCCCCGGAAATGGCCAGCAGCGTATCTGTCGGCAGCCGCTGGGGCATTTGGTCGGCCTGATTGCCAGTGGCAAACGTCTGAGCCCCCGGCTCTAACCAGCTCACCCCCTGTAGGGCCACACCGCGATTTTTAACCGACACGACCCCCACCAACCCCCGAGGAGCCTGAAAGGCCCGCAGGCGACTGGGGGCAATGGGCGGCTCGGCGGCCTCGGCTACGGTCTCGGCCAGGGCGGGCACATCGACGTAGAAGCGGGCCAAAGGCCGGGTTTCGGTGATTTGCTCAAAGGCTTTGCCCACCCCAGGGCGATCGACTAATGACTCACCGCCTCGATAGGCGTCGATCGCTCGTTTGAGCAGGGGAAGCTGGGGGCTGAGCACCACTGTCTCGGCGCTCAGTACGGCGGCGTAGAGGGGTGCTTCGGCCTGGCTCTCCAGCTGTTGCAGGGTCACGCCTCGGTAGGGGGCCTCTTCAGCCTGCTCGGCCTGGCCCAGGCGATCGCCCAGGTCGTTTTGGGCGCGGTTGGCATCGGCGATGGGCACTACTACCACCACGTTGGAGCTGAGGGCTAGCTCGGGGGCCGGCAGCGAGGGCGGCAGGTCGTTGGGGGGCGAAGCATCGGGCAGCACCGCCAGGGTAATTTCAGGGCCAACCCAGGGCTGAATATCGCGGGCAAAGTTGAGGTTTTGGTCGGCCAGCAGGCGATCGCGCCACTCCACCAAAAGCTGATCAAACTGAGCCTGGGTAGACTCGGTGCCAAACTGGCGCAGCCGCCGCCACTGGGCCTCATCGCTGGAGAGGGCGACCACCATCAGCACGTCAGCCGGAATGGCATTGGCTCCAGCGGGCAGGGTTTTAGCTAGCTGGCCCCGGCGGGCGGCGACCCAAAAACTGAGAATACCGCCGCCAATAAACAGCAGCCCCGCTGCCACCATTAGCGGCAGCGGAGGTTTCTTCAGCAGCGGCTTGTTTTGCACCACTTTGGCGACACCCCTAGGGACTAAGCGAATTTGCCCTGCCACTTTAGCAAAGAACTTCGGAGAAGAACTTCGGAGAAGAACTTCGGAGAAGAACTACGCGCCGAAAACCCGCGCCAGGATATGCCTAGCATCAGCGCCCAGGGCGGGTGATCAATTCTGGGCTAGAGGCCTGAGGAATCGGCTTTGCCGCGCCCGCCCCAGTACACAGGCTAGGGCCTAAAAACCGCTCATTTTCAGGGATTGACCAATGTGATGACCAGCATGACAGCCCTTAGCGAAATCTAAAGTCGTAGCCAACGTAGCGATCGCCGTCGTAGAGCACTACCAGCCAGGTCTGGGGATCAAACTCCAGGGGGTAGGCCTCACGTTCGGCTGGTAGGCCCGCCTCGGTTTTACCCGGCGACAGCACGCAGTAGGGCGCGTTGAGAAATTCTTGCACGGTTGACTTAGCGGCCTGTAGGTCAGTATCCAAAAGCTTTTTGACCTGGTCGCGAGACACCAGCGCCTTGGGCTGCTCTTGGCGAATGCAGGTAAAGGCATCGGTTTCTGGAGCCTGATCTTGGTTGAGATTGGGAGAAATCAACAGTGCCGCTAGTGCCAGTACCGACCCGCCTGCCACCAGCACCTGGCGAGACTGCGGACGAGGTGTAGACTCGCCATAGAGCGCTCTGCCCTTGGTCGGGGCAGCAGGTGGGTAAGGACGAGGACCTGCCTGAGGTGCAGATCTGGCCTGCGGCGACCGGGATGAAGACTGGGGTGACAGCCTAGGCGCAGCCTCCTGGGGCTGCCCTGGTGACGGCTGTCGAGGCCGATAGTGCGACGAAACCGGATAGTTAGAGGAGCGAGGTTGAACCATGGCGTTGACCTTTGTTGTCTACTTTTGGGGAAGGGAGCCTGAGCATGATCCCAACTCTGCCGGGGGGGCCAGCCAGGCTCAAAGACCTGAACCTGAGCCAGCCAAATTTCCCTCATTCAAGCAATCCTGCCCGTCAGCGGTCTGGGCCGCAAAAACTAGCAGCAGCAGCGCCTGCAGGCTAGGGGAAAGACTGTCTGTTGGTGCATACCACCAAAACGGTGGCGGCGCAGAGAGCAGGAGTAATTTCTGAGCACAAGTATAGTACGTAAATACTATTCGACGCACAAGACGGCCTAGTTTTTTTGTTACGGTTTGAATAGCGCGATCGCCTCCTTAACCCCGCAGCAATCCCAAAGCTGACCAGAGCGCGATCGCCCTGCCTAAACCGCCATGAACACAACCCTTGTCTGGTTTCGCCGCGATCTGCGGGTATCTGACCACGAGCCGCTGCTGCGGGCGGCTCGGCGGGGCCTGGTGGTGCCTGTGTTTGTCTTCGATCGCGCCCTACTCCACCATCCCGAAACTGGGTCGGCGCGGGTGGCTTTTTTGCTGGCGGCACTGCACGCCCTCGATACCGATCTAAGAGGGCTGGGCGGACGGTTGATTCTGCGATCGGGCGATCCGGTGCAGGTGCCGCCCGAGCTGGTGAAAGAAAGCGGGGCCGATGGCATCTACGCCCACACCGATGTCGAGCGCATCTATGGCCGGGTGCGCGATGCCCGCCTCAACCAGGCCCTGGCCCAGCAGAACATGAAAATTCGCTGGTTTGAACCCGCCGCCAGCGTGGCCGACCTGGTGCCCTATCCCGAGTACCGCGAAACTTGGCACCGCGAGATGGGCCAGCCGCTGGTGCCCACCCCGGCCCAGGTGCCGGTGCCCCCCGATCTGGCCAGCGACCCTCTGCCCGAGTTAGAGACCTTGGGCCACCAGGCCCACGAAAAGCCCTTTGCCCCCCGCTAGCACTGCCGCCGCCCGCGCCCTGCTGCAAGATTTTTTGACCGACAAGGCCGATCGCTACTACTGGCAGCTCTCTTACCCCAGCGCCGAGGCCACCACGGGCCTTAGCCCCACATCAAGTTTGGCTCGTCATAGTCAGCGGCCCGGTACAGGCTTAACGCTTTGCCACTTCTATGATCCTTGGCCTTGCTGCCCAGGGTGAAAGGGCTTAGCCTATTCGAGACAGGCTATAGAGGGTAACGAGATGGATTTGATGGGTATGGTCAACCAGGCGATCGCCAGCCAGGATACCGAAGCCAGCGGCGGTCTGATGGGGTCAATTTTGGGCAGTCTCAACACTGCCCCGGTGGAAAACGACAAAATTGGCGGCATTGCCAATAACCTGCAGGGTGTGCTTCAGGCCAAGGGCCAGGGCAATCCGGGGGTGCTGATGGGGGTGCTGCAATCGGTAGCGGCGACCGGCGCAGTAGAGCAGCTGCTCGCCTCAGACCAAATTAGCGCGATCGCCCAGCGAGTCGGGGCAGACCCAGCCATGGTCAAAAGCGTAACCCCGCTGATCGCCCAGTTTTTGGTTAAAGGATCAAATGCCAAAGGCGGCGGGCTGCTGCAAAAGGTGCTCTCCGGTGAGGTTGACCTGGGCCAGATGGCGGGGCTAATTGGGATGGCCAAAAAGTTTTTGTAGACCCAAGCCAGTCGCGCACTGCGGCAAGCCTTTGGTTTAGAGGCCGGGTTCCTGCGGGGAGTGCCATCAGCACTGGCATTCGCAAAGGAACCCGGCCTCTTTTGCAGCCGCGAAACCTGCTGAAGCCGATCGCAACGACCGCCAGCATTGACGGATCGGCCTCAAGGCTGGTGCGAACATTGTCCTGAAAGGGGTATCCAGACCGCCGCTTAGCCAGGCTCAAGAGACTCGCCATTATCCCTATGTGCTGATCTCAGCTAATCGCAACGCCGCGATCGCTCCCATCGCCAGGGTTTTGGCAGGGTTGCGATCAGGGTACTCAGGTGCTGCGATCGCGGACTATCCGGAAGATTATGCAAATTTTACATATTGTTCATGCGATAAAAGGATGGTTTATCGCAAAGCGTAACCAAAAATACAAAATCCGTTGCAGAGTTTGAATAACTTAACCTCAAATGCCGTAATGCAAAAGCGCAGAAATGCTGGTTTTGATCCGGCATTTGGTCAGCAAAATCAAGTAAAAATTGCGGAGCTATGGTTTTGTAAAATTCAAACTTCACTTCGTCGAATGGTTTGACCCTCTTAAGAATCTGCTTCTTGGTTCAGTACTGACCTAAGAACGGTGCTGCTCTAAGACCTCTCTTAAGCCCAAGTCTGCTCGAATAATCGTCTATATCCCATTTGTTCTGCCGACATTGCCACATTTTGCTGGCAATGTCTAGTTTTATAGAAAGCTGAAATGTTGCCTGAGCAGAACAAAGACTTAGGTGAGTTACAAGCCTTCTGTGGAATTAGCGCAGAAATTAGCCCAACGGCGATCAGCCGATATCTGATCACTTTCTGTCTTTACCACTTTGCATAACCCTGGAGTGAATGCAACATGACTCGCCTCAATCGCCGTAGATTTTTGACCACCGCTGGCACCGCCGCCGTGGGTACCGTGCTGCTCCATGCCTGTAGCCAGGGCGGGTCCAACCAGGCCTCAGAGTCGACGGAAGTAGCGCTTGACCCCGACGATGCCCCCGAAACCACTACCGCCAAGCTGGGGTTCATCGCCCTGACCGACTCGGCTCCGCTGATTATCGCCAAGGTCAAGGGGTTCTACGATAAGTACGGCATGACCGATGTATCGGTCGAAAAGCAGGCCTCCTGGGGCACCACCCGCGACAACCTGGTGCTGGGCTCAGGCGGCGGCGGCATCGATGGGGCACACATTCTCACCCCCATGCCCTACCTGATTTCTGAAGGCATTGTGACCGACGGCAACAAGGTGCCGATGTACATTCTGGCCCGCCTCAACGTCAACGGTCAGGGCATTTGTCTGTCTAACGACTACACCGATCTGAAGGTAGGCGTTGACAGTACGCCCCTTAAAGAAGCCTTTGCCAAGCGCAAAGCAGAGGGCAAAGAACTGAAGGCCGCCATGACCTTCCCCGGTGGCACCCACGACCTGTGGATTCGCTACTGGATGGCCGCAGGCGGCATCGACCCCGACCAGGATGTTTCGACCATCGTAGTGCCCCCGCCCCAGATGGTGGCCAACGTTAAAGTGGGCAATATGGATGCCTTCTGCGTAGGCGAGCCCTGGCCCCTACAGATGGTGAACCAGGACCTGGGCTACAACGCGCTGACCACCGGCCAGCTGTGGAAAGACCACCCCGAAAAAGCCTTTGGCATGCGGGCTGACTGGGTCGATGCCAATCCGAAGGCGGCCAAGGCGCTGCTGATGGGCACCATGGAAGGCCAGATGTGGTGCAGCCAGCCCGAGAACAAAGAAGAAATGTGCCAAATTCTGGCGGAGCGGGCCTGGTTTAACGTGCCTTTTGAAGACATTATCGATCGCTCCCAGGGCAAGTACGACTTTGGCGTGGGTCAGGTTGAAGAGCTGCCCGACCTGATGCAGAAGTACTGGAACGACAATGCCTCGTACCCCTACAAGAGCCACGATCTGTGGTTCTTAACCGAGAACATTCGCTGGGGCTACCTGCCTGCCGATACCGATACTCAGGCCATGGTCGATGCGGTCAACCGCGAAGATCTGTGGCGCGAGGCAGCAACCGCCCTGGGTCAGGAGGCGATGATTCCCAAGAGCACTTCTCGCGGCGTTGAAACCTTCTTCGACGGCACCACCTTCGACCCTGAAAATCCCAAAGCCTACCTGGATGGCCTGGCGATCAAGCGCGTATAGACCGCTCATTCCTGGCCCCTCTCCAACTAGGAGAGGGGCCTGAACCAGTCTTTGCTTATCAAACCTTCCTTCATCCTCTGTTCTCAACCCTGGAGATGCAACCCCGATGACAGCTCCTCTCGATATTCGTCCGGCGCGATCGCGCTTTAACCTGCAACATCTCAGCGGTCAGGCCGTGAACTGGCTCAAGGGGCTGATTCCGCCCCTGGTCGCCATCCTAATTTTTCTGGCTATTTGGCAGGTGTTGACCATGGGGCCAGATGCCAACCTGCCCACCCCAGTACGCACCGTATCTGACACTTGGGAGTTGATCGTCAACCCCTTCTTTAACTACGGCGGCACCGATAAAGGCCTGTTTTGGCAGGTTTTCACCAGTCTGCAACGAGTTGCCCTGGGCTTTACCCTGGCCGCCATTGTCGGTATTGGTCTGGGCATTTTGGTGGGCACCAGTTCGTTGATGTACAGCGCGTTAGATCCGCTATTTCAAATTTTGCGCACGGTGCCGCCTCTGGCCTGGCTGCCAATTTCGCTGGCGGCGTTTCAGCAAGCCACCCCCTCCGCTATTTTCGTAATTTTTATTACGGCGATTTGGCCAATTATTATTAACACCACCGAAGGGGTGCGGCAGATCCCGCAGGACTACAACAACGTGGCGCGGGTGCTCCAACTCTCCAAGTCTCAGTACTTTTTTAAAATTTTGTTTCCGGCTACGGTGCCCTACATTTTTACCGGCCTGAGAATTGGCATTGGCCTCTCGTGGCTGGCGATCGTAGCGGCAGAAATGCTGATTGGCGGCGTGGGCATCGGCTTCTTTATTTGGGATGCCTGGAACAGCTCTCGGATTAGCGACATCATTATCGCGATCGTCTATGTGGGCATTGTAGGCCTGCTACTCGATCGCCTAATTGTGTTTGTAAGCACCCTGGTGCTGCCCGAAGAGCAAAAGCAGTAGGGTGGGCACCGCCCACCATTTCCCCGCACCGCCGAAAAGCAGATTTTTTCACCTTTTTTGGGGTAGGTGCGCTGGCCTAAATCTGTGATTCTGTCTGAGGTTTGTGGTGGGCATTGCCCACCCTACCCGATCTAACCGTCGAAATTTGGTCGGCAACCATGCTTTAGCTGTGCATCGCTATGCGGATGCACTCTACGGTTCCGAAAACCAAAATTGCCAATCCAAAATCCCCTGTTCGCCTGCACTCTATCTCTGTTGCACCATGGCTGTATTTGTAGAAGTTGACCACGTCGATCGCGTCTTCAAGCTACCTACCGGAGGCGAATACATTGCCCTCAAAAACATCGACCTGCAAGTTCACAAGGGAGAATTTGTGTCGCTGGTTGGCCACTCGGGCTGCGGCAAATCAACCCTGCTCAACATTCTTTCGGGCCTAGACCAGCCCAGCGCAGGCGGTATTGTGCTGGAAGGGCGGCAGGTAACCGAACCCGGCCCCGATCGCATGGTGGTGTTTCAAAACTATTCGCTGCTGCCCTGGCTGACGGTGCGCGAAAACATTGCCCTGGCCGTAGATCGGGTGATGAAAAAGCATCCTCAGCCGGTGCGCGATCGCATGATCGACCACCACATTGAGATGGTGGGGCTGCAAAAGGCGGCCCACAAGCGCCCCGGCCAAATCTCCGGCGGCATGAAACAGCGGGTGGCGATCGCCCGCGCCCTGGCGATTCGCCCCAAGCTGCTGCTGCTCGACGAGCCCTTTGGCGCGCTGGATGCTCTGACTCGCGGCGGGCTGCAAGAGCAGCTGATGCAAATTTGCCAGGAGAACGAAGTCACCTGCGTGATGGTTACTCACGATGTCGATGAGGCGCTGCTGCTGAGCGATCGCATCGTGCTGATGACCAACGGCCCCGAGGCCCACATTGGCCAAATTGTCGATGTGCCCTTCCCCCGGCCTCGCGAGCGGATGGAGGTAGTCAAGCACCCCAACTACTACAGCCTGCGCAACGAGATCGTCTACTTCCTCAACCAGCAGAAGCGGGCCAAGCTGCACAAGGCCAAGCCCGTGGTGGCGATGGCCGCCAACGGTTTGGAGAAGGTGAATCTAGAGCTGGGCTTTATTCCCCTGGTCGATTGCGCCCCTCTGGTCGTCGCTAAAGAAAAGGGCCTGTTTGAGGCCCATGGCCTTAGCCATGTCACCCTCAACCGGGAGCCGAGCTGGAATGCGATCGCCGACGGCGTCACCAGCAAACGCCTCGACGCCGCCATGATGGTCGCTGGCATGCCCCTGGGCATTACCCTCGGCTATGGCAACCAGAAGCCCATGCCCATGGTCAGCGCCCTCACCCTGAGCCGCAACGGCAACGCCATCACCTTTAGTAAGCGTCTGTTTGATCAGGGCGTGCGATCGCTAGCCGACTTTAAAGCGGCGATTAATCGCCGCCCCGACCAGGTGCACACCCTGGCGGCGGTACACCCCACCTCCATGCACAATCTGCTGCTGCGCTACTGGCTGGCCTCTGGCGACATCGACCCCGATCGCGATGTTAGCGTCACGGTAATTCCGCCGGCCCAGATGGTCTCGACCCTGAAAGCGGGCACCATCGACGGCTACTGCGTCGGCGAACCCTGGAATGCTCGCGCTGTCAGCGAAGGGCTGGGCGTGGTAATGGCAACCGACAACGACATCTGGCCGGGCCACATTGAAAAAGTGCTGGGTGTCACCGAGGCCTGGGCCAACCAGTACCCCAAAACCCATGTGGCGCTGGTTAAGGCTCTACTGGAAGCCTGCGAGTACTGCGACGATCGCCGCAACCGTGAAGAAATTGCCGCGCTGCTGGCCCAACCCGAGTACATTGGAGCCGACGAAACCCTGATTCGGCAGGGCTTTGTAGATCCCTACAATCGGGGCGACGGCAGCGAGCCCGAGCCGGTGCTCAACTACATTCAGTTCTTCACGGGCAAGGCCAACTGCCCCGACGTGTCAGAGGCAGTGTGGATGATGACCCAGATGGCTCGCTGGGGCATTACCCCCTTTCCCCGCAACTGGTTAGAAGTGGCCGAGCGGGTGAAGCGGGCCGACATCTTTGGCCAGGCCGCCCGCGAGCTGGGGCTGTTAGATATTGGCCGCGATCGCCGCCCCAGCCACCTCTTTGACGGCATTGAGTTTGACCCCGACGATCCGCTGAAGTATCTGGATCAGTTCGCCATCAAGCGCGACCTGCGCATTGAAGAAGTGCCCATGGATGCCGTGAGTGTCCTGTAACCATCAGTCTTCGTAGGGTGCGTCATTGCCCGGCGTGACGCACCAAACCTGACTCCAGCGGTACGTTGGGCTAGCGCCACAACACACCCTACCCGCCCACCTACCCGATCGCACCCCTCATTCATTCACCCACGACCATGCAAGTGCTAAACACTCCCACCCAATCCACGAACCCCCTTCAAACCCAGGAACCCTTTCTGGTAATCGACAACCTCTCGAAGGTGTACCCCACTGCCACGGGCGATTTTGTCGTGCTCGACGGCATTAATTTGGGGGTCAGCGAAGGTGAATTTGTCTGCGTCATCGGCCACTCCGGCTGCGGCAAGTCGACCCTGCTCGACATGGTGGCCGGGTTTCGCCAGCCCACCGAAGGCGAGGTGCGCCTGCAGACCCAGACCATCAGTGAGCCTGGGCCAGACCGCATGGTGGTGTTTCAAAACTACTCCCTGCTGCCCTGGCTGACCGCCTACGAGAATATTTATCTGGGCGTGAACTCGGTTTTCCCCAACAAGCCCGAGGCGGCGAAAAAGCACATCGTTATGGAGCACTTGGAGATGGTGGGGCTGGCCGATGTGGCCACCAAAAAGCCCAGCGCCCTCTCGGGCGGCATGAAGCAGCGGGTCTGCATTGCCCGCGCCCTGGCCCTGCGCCCCAAGGTGCTGATTTTAGATGAACCCTTCGGCGCTCTCGACCCGATTACGCGGGAAGAACTCCAAGAAGAGCTGCTGAAAATCTGGCAAGACCACCAGATCACGGTGCTGATGATCACCCACGACATCGACGAGGCGCTGTTCTTGAGCGATCGCGTCGTGATGATGACCAACGGCCCCGCCGCTAAAATTGGCGAAATTATGCGGGTGCCCTTTGCTCGACCGCGCGATCGCGCCCGCATTATGGAAGATCCGCGCTTCTACGAACTACGTAACGAAGCCCTTGACTTCCTCTACCACCGCTACGCCCACGACGACACCTAATAATTGCTTGAGCGAAATGCAGCTACCAGGATAGTCTGCGGGACAAACAACGCGATATTCCCCTCGCAGATTATCCTTGAAGCAACTTTGACTCTATAAAGCTAACAACATCAGATTCTAAGAATCGGAAAGCTTGAAGATTTCTCAAAGATGAAAAATCTTGAACAATCTCTGGTATCCGCTGCACCTTTGATGTCAAACGCGAATTGAGCTTTTTTAACCTCCTGCCAGAAGCACCACTCGCTTGACGCAAAAGATCATTCAGTAAAGATTTTGGATCCGGATGTTGCTCAACAGTCCCAAGCGTTGGAAGTTGAAGTGTTTGTGAACCTCTAGGATTCTCAGCAGCCATACGAATAGCATCCTCACTAATAAAGAGCCATGCTTCTGTCATCCGAATCGGAATCACGCCAATCAGGCTAGTTTGCGTTGGAAAATCTTCTATTACCTTTAAAGCAGAGGATATCTCAGCGGCTCTTTTTTCGACGCCTTGACTATCTGCATCTCGATGAACAAAAATCAAATCGCAGGGATATAATTCAATACTTTTTTTAATGCGTTCTGGCAACGTTTTTGGTGGTTTCGGAAGCCTAGCTAAATCTGCCCATTCCGATTGAACAGCATATCCAGGTAAATGCTGCACAAGAAGCCAATCTAGGATTGGAATCAAAGCTTTATCAGAAGTTCCTTCGGAAAGTAAAGTATATCTGATCTCGTTCACGGGCATTGCTCTGCAAAGCCTGGTATAAGAGGGGTCACATCTTTTCTGTCAACGACTCTTTTCACTTCTTTTGAATTGATTCCGACTCGCTCTGCGGGGACAACAGGATTCAAATAAGACAGAAGTTTACCTAAAGGTACAATATTTACCTTCTCAGACTCTTGAGATTTTGTGTGCCGCCAAGTCCCAGGCAGACACCCAAAATTCACATGACTGAAGCGCTTTCCATCTGATACAGATTCTTTGAGTTCTGCAATAACAAGACTGCCTTCAGGAACTTGCTGAACAACTGATGGCGAATGTGTGTTAATAATCACCTGCCTTAAGGGGTTATCATCTCCGACTTCTTCATCTGTATCAGTAGCTATATCCTGAAGAAGTTGAAGAATCTTGGGAATTCGCTCAGGATGAATTCCATTTTCTGGTTCTTCTAAACAAATCACTCCCTCAGCATTTAGGTCTAACTCTAGAACAGCAAGAGCCAAGAAACGCATGGTTCCATCAGAAAGCGCTCGTGCAGGATGGACTGTCCCATCTCGACTCGCAACCATTAACGTAAGCAATTCACGCCGATCGTCTCGATCTACCCATACTCGATCAATATCACTGATTAATTCAGATAGTCGATTTGCAACTTGGGCATAGACCTGATCAGAGGCTTCACTCGCTAAACTACTATATTCGCGTCTGTTGTGACGCGCTAAATAATACAAAGTCGCAGCAAGATGTAACCCATTCGATTCCAAGGTCGTAGGGGCAGTAAATGCATCAGGCTGACGTAAAGCAGTTGGTTCAAGTTGTAGTAAGCGCCACGATCGCATTTCTTGTTTAGCAACTAATGCCGTCGGATTTTCGGCTGCATTAGTTGCGGATAGGACCGTCCTCGGAAGTTTAGATGCCTGACGAAAAAGCGGATTGCCACCGCTTCCATCTTGATGAAGCTTAATAAAACGACTACCATCTTTTTCTGCTGTTGATATAAATGGGGAAGTTCGACGCCCTATAAGTGCAGATTTTCGCCAAGTGCTTGCTCTATGAGGAAACCTCAAATTAGTGCTGGCTTCACCACGATTAATATGCTCTAATTTTTCTTCAATAATTTCCAAAGATCCAAAAGATCTAATACTATCCTCTGAACGATAGACTAACTTAAGAGTATATCGAAGAAAAGTAATGCTTGCTTTTGCTGTTTGTCCTAGTTCATCTTCAGCTTCCAGCGGAACAATCATTTCTGCTTCAAAAAACATTTCATCAGCATATTTATTCCCAACTCGGTGAAATAAACTTCTTATATCTCCACTCTTTCCTTCTTCATCGCGCACTGAGAGAGCAGCTTCGATTAGAGGACGCTCAGCCAAAGAGCTTAGGAAGCGAATTGCATCAAATAGATTGGACTTGCCCACACCGTTAGTTCCTGCAATGCAGGTGAATGGACCAAAACGGATATCCACATCTACTAGATTTTTGAAGCCTGAAACTCTAAGTCGAGTTAGCATTAATCTACTCTACTGTGGCTAATGAAGAATGTGGCCGTTTTTGAATAATAAGCAATTTGATCCAGTCTATCTACTTATGATGATAGCTTAACCACAACTTTTAATTCATTAGAGGTCAAAGCCGAAGGGCTTCTATAGTTAAGTTACTCTATTTGAATAAATTTGAACAAATTTGTTTAGTAACTCCCTTTGGCTAGTCTCAAGAGCATTGTCCAGCGCCGGATAAAATATTGGCGACGGAAACAGCGGCTCAAAGAACTGCACAACGGGAATATTTTCAACCCGAGGGAAAAAGTCTGACGGGTTGGGGCCATTGATGTGGCGGCTCAGTATCTCAAACCCCAGGCGTTCGCTGCGGGGCTGCCAACTGGGGGCGGTGCGCTGTAGTCAGTCGGTAAAGCTAGTGGCGTTTGCCATGCTGGCCGTTAGCTGATCGATCACCTGGGGCGGAGGCAGCGCCTGGGCTAGGTTGTCAATATCGTCGGGCTGGGTCACCCATGCCCGTTGCAGCAGTTCCTGGCGCTGGGCGAGGTCTGCCAGGCCAAAATGGCGTACTTAGCCGGGGTCTCAGCCCAGGAGGAGACATCGACACTTTGGCCTGAAGCCAGGGCCAGCATACCTTGCTGAAGGTCGCTGCCTGAGGTTTGCCAGTCTTCAGCGGCAGCGGCCAGATCGCCGCGCCACCAGCGCAGGCTGCCTTGGGCCTTGCAGCGCAAACTCGCCCAGTGGTAGCCAGCTGGTAGGGGTAGTAGGGCTCCCAGGGGGCCAGCTCGTGGGTCTGTGCGAGCTGGTTGGCGAAGCGATCGAAGTCAGCAGGCTCGTCGGTAAGGGGCGAGAATCCGCCGCTGGCGGTGCCCCAGGCGCGGTGGACGGGCACCAGCCATCCAGCGGTTACGTTATATCGGTACTGATTTTTGAACCAACAAACTACCCATGGACGTTCAAGACCTAGACCACCTCGGCATCATCGCTGGGATTCATAGATCAGATGGGGCTAGAGACGCGGGTGAATGAGTGTCTTGGCACCCATCCGCAGCAGAAGGTGAGTCCAGGGCAAGGGCTGAAAGCGATGGTTTTGAATGGCTTGGGCTTTGTCAGTGCGCCGTTATATCAGTACGAATGGTTCTTTAACGGCAAAGCGACCGAGCACCTCCTGGGGGAAGGGATTGCGCCGGAGCATTCGAACGATGACTACCTAGGTCGCCTGCTGGATAAGGTCTGGGACTACGGCCCCAGTGCCCTGTACAGTCGAATCGCCATGGATGCGTATCGTACTTTACCCTCGCGAGCTGCTGTTACCACTACGACAGTAGTAGTTTGAGCGTTTATGGGGAGTACGACATCGAGACTCCTGAGGTGGGCTGTATCGAGATCACCCACGGCTACTCCAAGGAGCATCGACCCGACCTGAGCTGCTTAGCAAAACAGCCGTGATTTGTGGCTGACTTGAGCGCTATTCCGTATAATTTTTCATTTATGTAGCGCGCTTATCTGTTTTAGAAGACAAATCGCACTTACATTTATCTGCATAGGTTCCTGATTACGCTGCCTGAACTCCTTTCTTGGGGCTGCAACCGACAAAGTGTTGCCCAAGCGCCCCAGCAGAATGCTTTAGAATTCAAGTCCTAGCTAGTTTGCCCCAGCTAAGCGTGGTTTGAGACTAATGCAGTAATCTCATATGGTTTTTGATGCCTTGGTTTGAGTTGACCAGTAGTCTTGAGCTAGCAGACACTGCAGCCAAAACTTGATACCGACTATTTCGAATGCACATTTAGGGGACTTTACATATCGTGGAAGTACCACAGAAGCTGTCTTTTGTCGTTCAATCTAACCGTTTACAGGGGCTGATGTGGCAGGCGCTGCTCAAGTCGCAAAGACTAGCCGTTATCCTAGAGCCGGCCAAGGGTGACCTAGCTGACTGCATAAGTCAGATTGCCAGTGCCGGGTTAACCCTGCCCGATGTGATTGTGCTGGATGCTGAAGCGGCAGAGCTTAATCCCTACGAATTTTGCCGCTGGTGCCGTGCCGCATTTCCCAAGATGCAGATCTTTCTAACTCGCTGCCGCCAGCTTCACGTTTCCGATACCGAACGGCGCTGGGCCAAGCAGCAAGGGGCAACCGATTTTCTCAGCGGTTTTGATCGCGATACCCTGATGAGCAGCGCCACCGAGAATATCAAGTGTATTCTCACCAGCCTCGACTACCCCTTCCTCAACGAAAAAGCGCTGCTAACGGTTCTGCTCAACATTCGCCGTCAGCTGAGTGCAACCCAATCAGTAGCCCCAGTCATGCGCTCAGACCCCGCTAAGGGCAAAAGTAGACTACCTGGACTGACCCTAGCCAGTGCTAAATCCCCAGTAGAGGAACCCGTCAGCCCCTCCGAGCCGCCCTCTCCAGATCCCCTCAACGATATTGACTGGGTTACTTCCGGGCTCAAAGCCCTGAGCAATGGCAAAGCTCGCAAAGCTGCTAAGGAATCTTTTTCGCCACCGCCGCCAGCGGTTAAATCGAGCGCCCTGCCGAAGCCAGTCCTCGATGAAAAATTGGCCGATGGTACCACCGTGCGTCGCTACCGAGGCGTTGTGTATTAGCGCTGGTTTCGCTAGCACTCAAATTCACTGGCACTAAAGCCCTTAACACCTAAAAAGGGGATGCTGATTGCAAGCATCCCCTTTTTAGGTGTTGGAGTCGTTTAGGTGTCGGCTTCAGGGGAGGGATCGCTGGCTTTTTTAGTCGTAGACTTCTTCTTAGTGGTCGATCGCCCGCTGGTGGCCTTGGTCGATTTAGCCGCCTTTTTGGTGCCAGTAGATTTAGCTGCGGTCTTGGTCGTTTTCTTAGTGCCGCTGGTCTTGCTAGCCGCTGCCGTTTTTGTCGTGCGCGATGCCGTAGATTTGCCCTTGCCGCCTTTGCCCTTTTTAGTCGATGCCTTGGCGTTGATCCAGCTCAGGGCCTCCTCCAGGGAGATAGCATCGAGGTCGGTGCCTTCGGGCACCGAGGCGTTAACCTTGCCGTGTTTGACGTAGAGGCCATAGGGGCCGTTGAATACTGCTACTGGTTCTTCGTCATCGGGGTGGGCACCCAGTTCTTTGAGTGGATCAACTTTTTTGCGCCCACGCCCGGCCTTGGGCTGGGCCAGCAGTTCTAGGGCACGTTCTAGGGTAACGGTGAGCACATCGTCGTCGCCCTTCAGCGATCGGTAGTCGCGGCCCTCCTTGCCCTGGTCATGGACGATATAGGGGCCAAAACGGCCTTGGCCTGCCTTAATCGACGCACCAGTGTCGGGATGCTGACCCAGCTTGCGGGGCAGCCGCAACAGCCCCACGGCCATCTCCAGGGTCACAGCCTCAGGCTGAGTGCCCTTTGGTAGAGAAGCCATTTTGGGCTTGGGGTTGTCGTCGGTGGGTTCACCCAGCTGCACATAGGGGCCATAGGGGCCAATCCGCAAAAAGATCGGCTCCCCAGTGTCTGGGTGCAGGCCGATCTTGTCGGGGCCTTCAATTTTTTGCTTAATGATGCGCTCAATTTGATCCCCATCCAGGTCAGCAGGGGGAACATCTGCCGGTATCGAGGCCTTAACCGACCCTTCACCGGTGCCAATTTCGACGTAGGGGCCGTAGCGACCAATCCGAATTTTGGCTTCCAAATCGTCGAGCAGTACCGTGCGGGCGGCGGTGGGATCGATCTGGGTTTCGCGATCGCGAACTAGGGTTTCTAAACCCTGATCCCCGGAGTAAAACGCCTTCAGATAGGGCAGCCATTCGACCTCGCCAGTAGAGATATCGTCGAGGGTCTGCTCCATGCGAGCGGTAAAGTGGACATCCACCAGGTCGGGAAAATTTTGCTCCAGCAGTTCAGTGACGGCAAAAGCTGTAAAGGTGGGGATCAGGCTGTTGTTGACCAGACGCACGTAGCCGCGATCGATGATGGTGCCGATGACGGTGGCATAGGTACTGGGGCGGCCAATGCCCTCGCTCTCTAAGGTCTTGACCAGGGTAGCCTCGGTGTAGCGGGCAGGCGGTTGGGTTTCGTGGCCGATCGCCTCTAGGTCGGTGCAGTTCAAGGCATCGCCCATAGCCAGGGCGGGCAGCAGCACTTCCTGGCCTTCGATCGCGGCATCGGGGTCGTCAGAGCCTTCCACATAGGCCCGAAAGAAGCCGGGAAAGTCAATCCGCTTGCCGGTGGCGCGAAAGAGGGCATTTCCCACCTCAATGGAGGCGGTGATGTTGGTTTGGCGGGCCTCAGCCATCTGGCTGGCGACGGTACGCTTCCAGATCAGGTCATAGAGAGAGGCTTCGCGCCCCGTCAGCCCGGTTTCTTTGGGGGTTCTAAAGGTGCTGCCAGCGGGACGAATTGCCTCGTGGGCCTCCTGGGCACCCTTAGATTTGGTGGCGTACTGGCGGGGCTTGGGGCTGAGGTAATCGGTGCCGTACTTGGTGGTCACACAGGCCCGAGCCGCAGTAATCGCCTGCTCAGACAGGTGTACCGAGTCGGTACGCATGTAGGTGATGTAGCCCTGCTCATAGAGATTTTGGGCCACCCGCATGGTGTCGCGGGCCGACAGCCGCAGCTTGCGGTTGGCCTCCTGCTGTAGGGTAGAGGTGGTGAAAGGGGGCGAAGGCTTGCGGGTATTGGGGCGTTCTTCTAGGTTGCTGACGGTCCACACCCCGGCCTGTAAGCGAACTTGTAGCTCCTGCGCCTGGGCTTCGTCGAGCAGCACCACCTCGCGCCCGGCGGTAACGCGGCCAGTGGCTTCATCGAAGTCGCTGCCGTTGGCCAGGCGGGTACCGCCTAGGGAGTAAAGCTTGGCCTCAAAGGCGTTCTTATCCTTGAGCAGACTGGTCTTTAGATCCCAGTAGGAGCCTTTGCGGAAGGCGCGGCGTTCTTGCTCGCGTTTGACCACCACCTTGACGGCTACCGACTGTACCCGGCCCGCCGACAGCCCGCCGGCAATTTTCTTCCAGAGCAGGGGCGACAGCGTGTAGCCTACCAGGCGGTCTAAAATGCGGCGGGTCTCCTGGGCATGCACCAGCTGGCTGTCGATGTCGCGGCAGTTGTTGAGGGAGGCTTGAATCGCCTCCTGGGTAATTTCGTGGAACACCATGCGCCGGGTAGGCACCTTAGGGTTGAGCACCTGGAGCAGGTGCCAGCTAATGCTTTCGCCTTCGCGGTCTTCGTCAGTGGCCAGCAGTAGTTCGTCGGCGTCTTTAAGGGCGTCTTTGAGAATTTTGACCACCTTTTTCTTGTCGCTGGGCACGATGTACAGCGGCGCAAAGTTATCCCCTGGGTTCACCCCAAGCTGAGCCCATTTCTCGCCCTTGACGTTAGCGGGAATTTCGCTGGCCGATCGCGGCAGATCGCGCACGTGCCCCATAGACGCCTCAACCCGATACCCTGACGGCAGGTAGTTGCGAATCGTTTTGGCCTTGGTAGGAGACTCGACAATGACAAGGGTTGACATAGGGATGCTGGCGCTTCGGTGGTAATCGTTAGCAATCGCGATCAGGCTCGATGAGGATTTTTTAGCCTACGAGATTACTCTAGTAGGGTTTTAATCGAATCGAACCTATAGAGTTTGCAAGAGTCCGCAGGTATTCAGGGGCAGTTGATCAACACTGTACTGCACACCTACCAAACTGCTGGTGCCTTTGGCTATGAAAACTTAACCATTGGAACCTGGCTATAGAGGGCTATACGCTAAATAAATAGAACATTCCGCTAACTATCGTCCAGCCCCGACCCAATGACCTCGCCAAAATCAAAATTACTATCTCGCCAAATTAACTGGAAGGATCCAACCGCTGAAGAATAAGGATCTGGCCGGGCCGCTGCGATCGCGCTACCATCTGGCCAGGCCAGGGTAATTGCAACCGCAATCGCAACCGCAATCGCAACCGCAATCGCAACCATTGAGCGATCGCCTCTGGTCACTACCCAATTGAACTGGTACGGTTAGTAGTAATCTCGCAGAGAAGAGAAAAGATACCCATGGATCTCGTCAACCTCGGGGCGCAGCTCAACGCTGGCACTATCTGGCCGGAGGCCGTTCTGTTGGCCACGATTTTAGTGATTTTGGTGGGCGACCTGATTCAAGGCCGTTCATCTTCGGCCTGGACACCCTACGCGGCGATCGCGGGAGGGCTTGGTGCCACCGCCGCCCTGGTTTTGCAGTGGTCTATGGTCAACCCGGTTGGGTTCTTAGGAGCCTTCAACGCCGACGATCTGAGCATCGTGTTTCGCGGCATTATCGTTTTGTCGGCGGTGGTCACCGTGCCGATGTCGATTCGCTACGTCGAGCAGTCGGGCACTTCTCTGGCCGAGTTTCTGGTCATTTTACTCACCGCTACCCTGGGGGGCATGTTTCTCTCAGGGGCCAGCGAGCTAGTGATGATTTTTGTCTCCCTAGAGACCCTGAGTATTTCGTCGTACCTGCTGACCGGCTACATGAAGCGCGATCCCCGCTCCAACGAGGCGGCGCTCAAGTACCTGCTGATTGGGGCCGCTAGCTCAGCTATTTTTCTGTATGGGTCGTCGCTGCTGTACGGCTTGTCGGGGGGTGAGACTCGGCTAGCTGCGATCGCCACCAGCATGGTCAGCGACGGCACCGATGCTCCGATTGGCCTGGTGGTGGCCCTAGTGTTTGTGATTGCGGGCATCGCCTTTAAAATCGCTGCCGTGCCCTTCCACCAGTGGACTCCCGACGTCTATGAGGGTTCGCCGACGCCTGTAGTTGCGTTCTTGTCTGTGGGCTCCAAGACTGCTGGCTTTGCCCTGGCCATTCGCCTGCTGGTCACCGCCTTCCCGCTGGTGTCAGAACAGTGGCACTTTGTCTTCACCGCCCTGGCTATTCTCAGCATGGTGCTGGGCAACGTGGTCGCCCTGGCCCAAACCAGCATGAAGCGCCTGCTGGCCTACTCTTCCATTGGCCAAGCCGGATTTTTGATGATTGGCCTGGTAGTTGGCACCGATGCGGGCTACGCCAGCATGCTCTTCTACCTGTTCATCTACCTGTTTATGAACCTGGGCGGCTTTACCTGCGTGATTTTATTCTCCCTGCGCACGGGCACCGACCAAATCAGCGAGTACGCTGGACTCTACCAAAAAGACCCGCTAATCACCCTGGGCCTGAGTATTTGCCTGCTATCGCTGGGGGGCATTCCGCCCATGGCCGGGTTCTTTGGCAAAATCTACATCTTCTGGGCCGGTTGGCAAGCCGGAGCCTACGGGCTGGTGCTAGTGGGCCTGGTCACCAGCGTGATCTCGATTTACTACTACATCCGCGTCATCAAGATGATGGTAGTCAAAGAGCCTCAGGAAATGTCTGATGCTGTTAAGAACTACCCCGCCATTCGCTGGGATTTGCCTGGCCTGCGCCCCATGCAGGTGAGCCTGATTTTGGCGGTGGTGGCCACCTCGCTGGCGGGCATTCTCTCGAACCCGCTGTTTACGATCGCCAACAATGCCGTTACCCAAACGCCCATGCTACAAAGCCCTGCGGCTCGGGTGGCGATTACTCCCGTGAGCGGCGCAGCAGCGAAGAACTGAGGCTAAGCAAACGGCCTGTATGACCTCCTGATTTATAGATTGATTAATAGATTGCGAGGTTAGGACATCCTAGCCTCGCAATCAAAGTTTTCAATGAACAGCTGAATGAGCCCGCTAGGTAGGACTAGGATAGCTGGCTTCTGCGGGAGGGGCCGAGCTGACTAGCGGTTTGGCTTTGTGCTGCTCAGGATAGGCGGCCAGGGGCAGCAAAACCCGGCTGTGGGTACGGCCATCGTCCAGGGTAGAGAAGCTGATTTCACCCCCGAGCTGGTCGATCAGCAGTTTGCAAATAGCCAGGTGCAGCCCCGGTGGGCTGTCTAGGGCTGAGGGAGCCAGCACGTCTAGCGGCTGGCTGAGGCTGAGTTCTTCCAGCAGTCGGGGCGAACACTGCCCATCGTCGGTGACCGAAAGCTCTACCCAGTCTAGGTTGAGCACCCGGCACCAGAGGTCAATGCGTCCTCCCACAGGGGATCGATTGCAGGCAGCCGCCATAATCTCGTAGAGAATCAGCTCAAGCTTGAGCATGTCGCCCCCCAGCACCACGTTGCTCTCGTTGTGCACCTTAGACCAGAGCTGACGGGCTTCTAGAATGGGGTTGACTCGATCGACCAGGCGGTTGAGCAGGCTAATGAGCGGCATGGTCTGATGCTCGCGGTGGAGCTGCCAGCGCTCGCCCACCAGCACTGCCTCAGAGTTTTCCATGACGGCGGTAATCTGGCCGTGGAGCATCTGTAGCTCACCTGCGATCGCGGTGTCTTTGGCCTGAAGGTGATCCAAATCTTGGGCTAGCTTGCCCAGCATGCGATAGAGGTCTTCTAGGCGGTGGTGCTTGTACCAATTCAGGTTTTCGAGCTCCTGGCGCTGCTGGGTAAGCATGGTGGTCATAGCTAGGTGTCGCTGCGACCAGGCGAGCTGGCTGGTCAGCAGCTTAAAGATGGTGAAGTGGTGGTTGGCCCACTGACGGTGGGGCGGCGATACCGCTACAGCTATGCCTGCTACCGCATGGGATGGAGCCGTTCTCAGGGCTGTAATCAGGAGGCGACTGCCTGCCGCCGTTTTAAACCAGGCTCTGGTTTCGGTCGGCAGCTCATCGACGCAGAGGGGAAGTATGCCGTCGGTTTGCAGCGCCCAGTTAATTAGGGCATCAGAACCCACTGGAATCCGGTAATGGGTATCGACACTGATGCTGGTATCTTGGCTGACCATCTGCGTCACGGTGGCCGTAGCGCTACCCGGTGGCCAGCTTACCTGCAGCACCGCCGATCCGTGCAGCAGCTGCATGACCTGCTGCAGGGTAATTTGCTCTAGCTGGTCAGGGTTTAGTCCCTGGTGAAGCGCCTGTAGGCCCCACTGAATTGACTCGTAAATATGCTGCTGCTGATCGAGCTGGCGCTGCAGCTGCCACTGGTGCAAAATGACGCCGATCTGGCGAGCCACCCCCTCAAACAGCGATTGCTCGGTGGTGGTCCACTGGCGGCTGATGCTGTCGCAGATCAGCACCATGCCCTCGGGGGCGTTGCCGGGGGCGACATTGCCCACCAGCACCGCCTGGGCACCCAACTCTAGCAGGTGAGGTCGCCAGGCCATCAGCTTGAGCTCGTGGGTGAGATTGTCGATACTGATGGCCGACGGGCTGCGCTCTAGCATTTGCCAATCGACATCGTCGAGGCAGGGCCACAGCATGGGTACCCCACGGGGGCGGCTGGCCTGGCTTTGAAAGCAGAGGTCATAACCATTGCGATCGGGGTTGAATAACAGCACAAAAAACTGCTGAATGTCCAGCCGATCTTGCAGTACAGTGAAGCAGGTTTGTAGGGTTTGCTGCCAGTCAACATCGCTGTAGATACCCTGGATTACGCCGGTGGTGAGGTGCTGATCGAGCTCGGTTTGGCGTCCGGTTTCTTTGGCGACGGCAGCGGGCAAGGCCACGCTGAGCAGCTGGGCCGCACCGATCAGAAACTGCTTTTCAGACTCTTCCCAAATGCGCGGTACGGTGCCCTCTACCGACACAAACCCCATCAGATCGCCCTGGCGGCTAATTGGGGCAATCATCAGCGATTGGGCCCGGAGCTGCTGCATCAGGCGATCGGAAACGATGGTTTTGAGCGCACCCCGGCTTTCGCCCACTACCACCAGCTGCTGGTTGCCCAGCGCCTGGTAAAGGCCGCGCACCTCATCGACGGCAATGTGCAGCGATCGATCGTCCTCTGGAAGAGCGGGTCGAGCCGCCGAACCCGGCGTGCGCTGCCAAAAATAGTTGCCCTTGGGCTCAAACCAAAAAATTCGGGTGCGCTGGGGTGTAATAAACCGCTGGGTTTCGCGCACGATTTCTGTGAGCTGGCTGTCAATATCAGGTAGGCTGCCCAGGCGACCAATTAAAGACAGTAGGGGTTGCTCTAGGCGCTTGGTCTGCAGGCGCTGCTGCTCAGACTCAAACTGGTGCAGCGCCTCGGCCAGTTCGCCCATCACAATGGCCAGGTAAGAGCGCTCCCCCAAAGAGGCACTTTTACCCCATTCGGGGTCGGCCAGCACCAGCAGGCCAAAGC
This sequence comes from Nodosilinea sp., assembly GCA_049646445.1. Taxonomy (GTDB): domain Bacteria; phylum Cyanobacteriota; class Cyanobacteriia; order Phormidesmidales; family Phormidesmidaceae; genus Nodosilinea. The sequence continues at coordinate 77,253 of JBARVV010000103.1, forward strand.
AAACTTCCTGACGCTTAATTGGGAAAATAATGGCGCTTTGCAGGGCTAGCTGCTTGGCGATCGTGCCCCACTCTCCGGCTCGAATTTCGTTTTGCAGGTCGGCCACAATCAGAGGCCGCTGCTGGACCACCACCTGCTCCATCACATCCCCAGGGGTGAGGTTGATCATGGTACGAATGGAGCGCATTTGGCGGGGAATATGGCAGCCCTTAGCCACCAGACGGTGGTTGACTCGGTCGTAAAGGCCAACCCAGGCCACTTCAAAGGCAAACTCCTGATGCACGTGGTCAAGGGCTAGGGTCACGGCCTCCTCTGCCGTTATTGTCCCCCGCAGCGCCTTGAGAATGCGCGACAGAGCCATGATTTGATGCTCGTGCCGGTCGAAGGAAGAATCGTGGGGTTGGGATTGCGCCATTGGCGTCAACACTCGCTTCGGTTGCAGGGATAGAGATCGCTCGGGGCGCTCATCGCTCCGCCCTCTGTCCACTCGGATTGCTAAGAGCAAGCCGAGTGGACAGAGGGCGGGTTGATTGCTGTAGACTCCACCCAGATCTGCCAAGCGGCTTTAAGCTAGCCCCAGGGCTGCTTTAATGGGGTAGGGCGGCAGTCGAACGCTGCACCTCCCTCCCCAAGCCCGCTAATCGTTGTGCTCATCTGGCGTGCTCCATCGTTGCAAAGGCCGCTGGCAGCCAGACCGTGCCTTTAGCCTGATTATCAGTTTACCCCGCCTGCCGTTTGCATTCACTACTACAGTCTGTGAAAGATCCTTATCGCCAGCTTGTGCGCCCGCTTTTGTTTCATGGCGTTACGCTCGACCCAGAATTTCTGCACCACCGCACGATGGATCTGCTGACCTGGCTGGGGCAGCCGGGCCGGCATCCTGTAGCGGCCCGCACCCAACCGTGGCTGCGGCAGCAGTTTTGTCTAAACGACCCGCGTTTGGCCCAAACCTGCTGGGGCCTGAGCTTTACGAATCCTCTTGGTTTGGCGGCGGGCTTCGACAAAGATGGGACGGCGGCTGCCGCCTGGCCCCTGCTGGGCTTTGGCTTTGCGGAACTGGGTACGGTCACTCGCTATCCTCAGCCGGGCAATCCCCAGCCTCGCCTGTTTCGCCTGGTACAGGATGAGGCGGTGCTGAACCGAATGGGCTTTAACAATCAGGGATCTGCGGCCCTGGCCGATCGCCTGGCTGCCCACTGGGCCAGCGATTCCGAAACGGACACTCGTTCCGAGTCGGTTCCCAAACGCTTTGCGAATCGCCCCGGTATTCCAACTGGTATTAATTTGGGCAAATCGAAAGTAACTGAACTAGCCGATGCTGCTGAAGACTATCGGGTGAGCTTTCAGCGGCTCTACCCCTACGGCGACTACTTTGTGGTGAACGTGTCGTCGCCCAATACGCCAGGGCTGAGGTCACTACAAGCTGCCGACCAGTTAGGCCCAATTCTGGCCGCCTTGCAGGCGGAAAATAGCGCTAGTAAACCGCTGCTGGTCAAAATTGCCCCCGACCTGGCCTGGCCCGACATTGACGCTGTCGTTGAACTGGCCCAAGCCTATGGACTGGCGGGCATAATTGCCACCAACACTACGATTGCCAAAGAGCGGCTCAAAACCCAAACCTTGCTGCAAACCGGCAACCGGGTCGCAGAGGAAGCGGGCGGCATTAGCGGTGCCCCTCTACGTCAGCGATCGACCGAGGTGATTCACTACATCTACCAGCGCACGGGGGGCAACCTGCCCATTGTGGGTGTGGGGGGTATTTTTACCGCCGCTGACGCCTGGGAAAAAATTGTCGCCGGGGCCACCCTACTTCAGGTTTACACTGGCTGGATCTACGAAGGCCCCTGGATGGTGCGGCGAGTACTGGAAGGGCTGCTGGCCAAACTAGAGGAGCACCAGCTGCCTAATATTAGTGATGCTGTGGGGCTGAGCCATCGCTTGTAACAGCTGGCAGATTTTGCAGCGGATCAGCCAGAATTTTGGTGGGTCTTGTGGTGTAGCCGTCTCGGCTGTTCAGTCAGGACAGGCAATATGCCTATGCCACAAGACCATGAGCAATTCCCTTATCGACGGTTGGGCGTAATTTTCTCGACCAGTTCTTTAGCGCCTTCGACGACACCACCCTGGTCAGGATTTTCCTGACGGTACTGCTTGAGGTTTTCCTCGTAAGTCTTTTGTACTCCTTCGGGGTTATTAATTACCTCTATGGCCTCGTCGTAGGCCTGATCTCGGGGTTCTGCGGTCATGGTCTTATCTACGGTTGGGGCAGAAGCACCTTGGGCTGTAGCGGCGTAGGCAGGCTGACTGACCAGCATGAGCCCGCTCATAACGCCGACTGAGCTAACCAGGGCGATCGCGCGCAGACAGTCACTAAACCATTTTCTAGAGCGGGTGATTAGGCGTTGCATATCAGTTCCTTAAAGGATCTCTGTATAGTACGCAACTAAATGACGGCCCCTCTCTTCCCTCAGATACATTCGACGGGGTGAGTTATTCCTTGATTCGGCAGGGCAAATGCCACTCGCCCCTGTGGTTTGGCCTTTGTGGAATTGGGGTTAAGCGGTTCGAATGTGGTGACAGGTGCTAACTGCGCCCGATCGCTAGCACAAGATTAGAAATTGCGGCAGCTTTCTGGATCGCTTTTTGCCTGGGCACGCCATCATTTACGGTGGGGGATTGGCTGCTGTAGGATGGTTGCTCGTGTAAAACTTCGGTTGGCTTTAGGCATCGGCGCTAGATTTGCGTGCGTTTTGGGCTTTAGGCTACCGCAAGAGTTGGTGTGTTGCGTCGTGGCCTTAATTCCTCCATCCCAGTTGCAAAAGCTTGAGTCTTGCCCTAGCGGGCCATTGCAGATTTTACCTTTGGCGGCAGCGGCGGCTACCCCTAGCGCTATAGACCATAGCCCGGCGCTCCAAGCGCTGACGCTATCTCTGACGATACCGACTTACAACGAGGGGCAAAACATCGCGACCCTGGTGGCGCGTTTAACGGCTCTGCTCGACGACGTGCTGCCCAACGACTACGAGCTGATTGTGGTCGATGATAACAGCCCCGACTGCACCTGGAATACGGCCCTGGAATTGCAGGCGACCTACCCCCAGGTGCGAGTGCTGCGGCGGCAGGAGGAGCGGGGGCTGTCTTCGGCGGTAATTCGCGGGTGGCAGATTGCCCGAGGGCAAATCTTAGGCGTGATCGATGCTGATTTGCAGCATCCTCCCGAGGTGCTGGTCGGGCTGTTAGAGGCCATACAGCAGGGAGCTGATTTGGCGGTGGGCAGCCGCCATGTGGAGGGCGGTGGCGTTAGCGAGTGGAGCCTAACCCGGCGGGTGCTGTCGCGGGGGGCGCAAACCGTGGGCCTGCTGCTGCTGCCCCAGGTGGTGGGGCGGGTGAGCGACCCCATGAGCGGCTACTTTATGGTGCGGCGAGAGGCGATCGCAGGCCCACTGCTCAACCCCAAAGGCTACAAAATTTTGCTGGAGGTGCTGGGGCGCGGCGATATTGACACCATTGCTGAGGTGGGCTACGTGTTTCAAGAACGCCAGGAGGGGGCTAGCAAGGTTACCTGGCGACAGTACGTTGACTACATTCACCATCTGCTGCGGCTGCGGCTGGGCGGGCGGCTGTCGCGGCTGCACCAGCGCTTCCCAATGCAGCGGTTTGTGCGCTTTGGCCTGGTGGGGCTGAGCGGGGTGGTGGTGGATATGCTGATTCTCTATCTGCTGCACAGCACCCTGGGCCTGCCCCTGACTCGCAGCAAAATTGTGGCCGCCGAATTCGCGATTATCAACAACTTTATTTGGAACGACGCCTGGACCTTTGCCGATATCAGCATGCTGCAAAAGGGCTGGTCGGCCCGGCTGAAGCGCTTTCTTAAGTTCAACCTGGTCTGCCTGGCGGGGCTGGTGCTGAATGTGCTGGTGCTGAATGTGGTCTACAACCTGGTATTTGGCCAGCGCTGGGCCTACCTGGCGAATTTGGTGGCGATCGCGATCGTCACCTTCTGGAATTTCTGGCTTAACCTGAAGCTGAGCTGGCGGGTCACCCAGATTAAGTGAGGGGGCAAGGTGCTCGGCGATCGCGAAGCGTCCCCTTGAGGGATCGCCCTAGCGGCAGTCGATGGTGGCAAACACTTGATCGGCAGTAGCCTGGGGCGTATCGCCATGGGCCAGCACCCAGACAAAGCGATCGTCGTTGTTGTACTCCACAAACGTCAGCAGGCTAGCGGCTTCGTAGGTTGTATTGCCGTCTATAAAGCTACCCGACTGCATTACCACCGACACGGGTTGGCCACAGAGGGTGCGGTCTTCTAACCGCTGCTCACCGAGCTGGTAATTGCCCTGGGTTGAAACGCTGTCCTGAAACTGCTCGGCAAAAGTTTGCTGTGCCTCGCGGCCCTGGAGGTAGCTGGGCAGCTGCCCCATCGTTAGCAGTACCGACGGCGGTGAGTCGGTACTGGCGACTTGAATTATCTGTAGACCAAACATCCCCATGTTAAAAATGCTCTGGCTCTCGCCGGGGATGGCGTAGGTAAACAGCTCTTCGGTTTCGCCAGGGCTTTGGTCGGGGCCAACCGCAAACCGCAGGGTGCGATTGATGAAAAACGCCAGGGCTAACCCAGCCAGCACCGTTAGCCCCAGGCAGCCGCCACAGCCCGCCGCCACCCACTTAACGGTACTGCCGCTTTTGGGGGGCGGGGGAGGCGTAAAGTCGGCCTGAGACATAGCTAGGTACTGGGCGAACGGCAGTATTGCTATCATAGGTCGCCCTAGCGAGGGGCACTGCCGCTGCTGGTGAATCTTTGCGATCGCAGGAAGATCAACTGTCAGGCATGAGCGAGCTGAGCTTAGCGTGCGGGCGGCAGAGCCTGGGGCAGGCTGCCAGAACTGGCGAGGCCTTTTGCACTAAAATACGCTGAATTGTTCAAAAATGTGATTTCAGCAACTTAATCAGCCCATCGCAAGCGTGCTTATAATGCACAATGCCGAAAAATATTCTTTCAATAGGTAGTTTTGCTATGGCTTTTTTTCGTCTCCCCTGTGTTCAAGTGTCTGCGGCTGCCTGGGGTCGCCTGGGCGTTGCCGCAACGCTCTGCCTAGTCGGTGCCGTGGGCTGCACTACCCCAGTTGAAGTGCTTGACCCCAATGCTCCCGAGACCGGAGTTCCTACCACCGAAGGGCCTGGGGCTACTGTTGATGTCTTTTTTGGCGATGTCGAAAGCCCGGTTGGCGGCACCGTGAAGCAGCTCAGACTGTCCGGCCCCGAGAGTGGGGTACTGGTGACCTGCGATCAGGAGGGGTTTGTGCCTTTTGCCTACAGCGACACGGGCATGGACTGGGTTGGCTGCCAAGTGCCTACCCCCGGTGACAGCGTAGGGCTTGAGTCTTCCCTCACCGAGCCTGAACTGTCTGACGTACCTAGCCCCGTGGGCGGTACAGTCTCTCAGGTGACTATCCCCGGCCCCCAGAGCGCTATTGCGGTGCTCTGCGAGACGGGTTCTCCCTTTGTTTATGAAGACCTGGGCACCTGGGTGGGCTGCCAGGGCAGCTAGCTTGGTGTCAGCATTGTAGGGGCGCAGTATGCTGCGCCCCTACAATGCTGATTTTTTATGCTCCTACGGCCTCCTTGGCGGCGTACAGCACCTCGGCGGTGATGCTGCTGATACCCTGGGCCTGGGCAAACTTCTCGGTGTTTCGCTTTACCTTACCGCGCACAAAGCCGGGAATCTTTTGCAGCTCGGCTAGGCCGTCGGTGCTCCAGTCGAGACCAGAGGCGTCGGCGCTCATGGTTTTGGTCAGCACCTCTTTGGTGTCGTGACCGCCAAAGAACTCCAGCAGGTGGTCTTCCATGCCCAGGGTGAAGGAGTTGTACACCAGATCGACAATCTGGTTGGCCCCTTCGTAGCCCATAAATGGGCGGTAGCCCACCGGGAAGTTTTGAATGTGAATGGGGGCGGCAATCACGCCGCAGGGAATGTCGAGCCGCTTGCCCACGTGGCGCTCCATTTGGGTGCCGAAGATAGCGGCGGGCTCAAGCTGGGCGATGCGATCGCCGATTTCGCCATTATCCTCACTGACCAAGATTTCGTCGCAGTACTCGCCCACCTCAGCGGTGAACCAGTCGTCGTCGCACTTACAGTAGGTGCCCGCCAGCACCACGTGAATGCCCATTTCCCGCGCCAGAATTTTGGTCATGGCGGCGGCATGGGTGCTGTCGCCAAACACAACCGCCTTTTTGCCGGTCAGGTTCTGGCAGTCGATCGATCGCGAGAACCAGGCCGCCTGAGACACAAACCGGGTCTGCTCGTCGATGAACTCGTCGTAGTTAACGTCGGCCCCCTGGTCATTCAGCACCGCCTGAATGGCGCGAATGCAGCGGGCCGTTTCGACAATACCCATCGGGGTGATGTCGACGTAGGGCATGCCCAGCTCATCTTTTAGGTATTCTGCCGTCAGCGGCCCCACTTCGCGATAGGGCACCAGGTTAAACCAGGCCCGGCTCATGTCTTTAATTTGGGTAACCAGCGCGCCCTCGGGCATGACCAGATTCACCTCGATGCCGAGCTGGGCCATTAGAGTGCGCAGCTCGCGGCAGTCGTGGTTATTGTGAAAGCCCAGGGTGGTCAGGCCAATAATATTCACCGAGGGCTTCTCGGTTTTGCCCTCCGGCAGGGTGCCCAGCTTGCGGGCTTTTTTGGTGTAAAACTGGACAATTTGCTGCAGGGTGCGATCGGCGGCCTGTAGCTCGTTGACGCGGTAGTGGTTGACATCGGCCAGCATGACATCGCCGTGAGCGTCGAGGCTGGCCCGCTGCACAAAGTTAGCCAAGTCCTCTTGCAGAATGCTGGAGGTGCAGGTGGGGGTAAGCACAATCAGGTCGGGGCGCTCTTCTTTGTCTTTGCGCACGATGTTGTCGACCACCTTTTCTTGGGAGCCGCGCGCTAAAACATTGCGATCGACAATGCTGGCGGTAACGGGGGTAAAGTCGCGCTCCCGCTCTAGCATCGATCGCATGACGTTGAAATAGTCATCTCCCAATGGCGCGTGCATGATTGCGTGCACGTTTTTAAACGAGCTAGCAATGCGCAGGGTGCCAATATGCGCCGGGCCGGCATACATCCAGTAGGCCAGTTTCATCGGGTGAGTCTCCTTGGTGGCGGTGGTCAGCGTGAGTTTGCCGAAACACCCTGAGCCGCGCAGGCCGGTGACCCATCAGCTTAGATTGTCACTAAGTTGCCCCCGGAATGGGGGCCGCTGAGAGAATTCTTTACCTCGGATCAGAAACTGGGTGGCTTTGATCAGGGTGTAGGGGCGGTGACTGCCAGCCAAACTCGGTTTCTCGTCAATTGTAGGGTTGTTCAGCTGGCTGCGAATAGCATCCATGCCTCCGCCATCCTCAGAAGATCACGAGGTTCACGCCTGACTGACTGAACGCCCTGCCCCTGTCTCAATCTTGCTCTGACCTGGCTTGCTCTGACCTGGCTTGCTCTGACCTGGAGCGGTCATGACCTGAATGGGTTACCTGCAAAATCGTGTGAATTAGCGTTTCGGCCTCGATCGGCTTGGGCAGATGGCTTTGAAACCCGCTTTCCAGAGCTTTGGCCTGATCGGAGAGGCGAGCGTGGGCCGTAATCGCGATCGCTGGAATGTTGGCCTGGGGAGCAGGCAGCTGGGTTCTAATTTTTTGCATTAGGGTGTAGCCATCCATGTCGGGCATGCTGATGTCGCACAGCAAAACGGCAGGCTGCATCGAGCTAAGCAGGTGCAGCCCTGCCGCCGCCGAGGCCGTAGTTGTGACCACGGCCCCCTGTGCCTCTAGCAGAAAGGCCAGAAAATCGCGGGTGTCGGCGTCATCTTCGACGATCAAAATAGGCATGCCGCCCAGGGCGGGGGGATGCGGCTGATCGGACACAGCCGCTGGGGTCGGCGGTGGGGTGGGGACGGCAGCTTTCACCAGCGGCAGGGCAACGGTAAACGTGGCTCCCTGGTTGAGCCCTTCGCTTTCGGCCCAAACGCACCCCTGGTGCTGCTCGACCAGGTGATGAACGATCGCCAGCCCCAGCCCCAGCCCTCCCTGGGCGCGGGTGATGCTGCTGTCGGCCTGGCGGAAGCGATCGAAGATGTGCGGCAAAAAGTCGGCGTCAATGCCCTGCCCGTTATCGGTGATGCGCAAATAAGCGTAGGCCGGAGCCGGGGCATTATCTTGAAGACAGGGGCCGGAGGGCAGCAGGCCCTTGGGCAGACTGGCAACAACCGACAAATGAATATCGACTTGCCCCTGCTCGGGGGTAAATTTGACCGCATTGATCAGCAAATTCCAGACCACCTGCTGCAGCCGCAGGGTGTCGCCTACCACCTCTAGGCGATCGTAGTCGTGAAAATTGGTGGTCAGGGCGATCGCTTTGGCCGTTGCCGCTGGTCCCACCGTTTCTAAGGCCGCTTGGGCCACCGCAACTAAATCTAAGGGCAGACGGTGCAGCTGCAGCTTACCCCGCACAATTTGCGAGACATCTAGAATGTCTTCAATCAGCTGTTTCTGAGCCAGGGCATTGCGCTCAATGGTGCTGATAGCGTAGTCAACTTTTTCGGAATCTAGGTTGCGCGACTGCAATAAATTTGCCCAGCCCAAAATAGAGTTTAGCGGCGTGCGCAGCTCGTGGGACAGCACCGCGATGAAATCATCTTTCATGCGGTTGGCGGTCTCGGCTTCTTGGCGGGCCGCCTGCTCACGAATCACCTGGGCACTGGCGGCTTCGGCCTGCTTGCGCTCGGTGATATCTTCCACCGTGCCCACGTAGCCCAAAAAGCGTTTTTGCTCCGACACCATCCGGGCCGAGCGAACTGAGGCCCAGCGATCTGCCTCGCCCCTGGGCTGCAATCGAAACTCCTGGGCATAGTCTTGCCCGTTTTGTAGGTAGGTGGCCCAGGTCGATTGCGCCATACCCAGGTCGTCGGGATGGACCGAGTTTAGCCAACTTGGGTCTAGCCCCTGGTCTAACCTTTGGCGGTCGTTTTGGCCTGCTGCCTGATCAGCTGACTCTACAGGCTCTATAGACCCGTCGCAAACGACCTGAAAACGCGGATTGGTGTAGATACAGCGCCCCTCGGTATCGGTGACAAATACTCCCACCGGAGAACAGGTGCTGAGCAGGCGAAACCGCTCTTCGCTGGTCTGGAGTTCGGTATTAATCGCCTCTAGTTGAGAGGTTTGGCGCTGTAGGGTTTCTGTTTTTTGCCGCAGCGCCTCGGTCTTCTTGAACAGCTCGATGAAAATAGCTACTTTCGACAGTAAAACATTGGGCGCAATCGGTTTGATTAGGTAGTCAACTGCGCCCAAGGCGTAGCCCTTAAACATAAACTGTTCGCTGCTGCTAAAGGCGGTCAAAAAGATGATCGGGGTATCCTGCGATCGCGGCCTTTGCCGAATCAGGGTCGCCACCTCAAAACCATCCATTTGAGGCATTTGTACATCTAGCAAAATTACCGCAAAGTCATCTTGCAGCAGGCAGCGCAGCGCCTCTTTGCCGGAGGTTGACTTGACCAAATTTGCCCCCAAATCGCCCAAAATGGCCTCTAGCGCCACTAGGTTTTCGGGCTGATCATCAACTAGCAAAATGTTGACTGGAGACTTGGTCTGCATACCTATACTCCCGCTGCTGCGCAAAGATGAATCAAACGAGGCGCAATATCTGAGAGTGGCAAAACCCAATCGACGTTGATGGCTGCGATCGCCGCCGCCGGTAAAACTGGGCTTTCGGCGGTGTCTGGGGTTTGTACAATAGTCGTCCCTCCCCTCGCCTTAAGCGACGATAACCCCTGCACACCATCGTGATTGGCCCCCGTTAGCAGAACTCCAATCGCTCGCTCATTGTAAACGTCTGCCGCCGACTCTAGCAGCACATCGATAGACGGTCGCGCAAAGCAAACGGGTTCATCTACAGAGAGCGAAAAATATCCGTATTCTACCAGTAGATGATAGTCAGGGGGAGCAAAATAGACGTGTCCGGGCTGGATACGCTCTTTGTCTTCGACTTCATGCACAGGCAAAACCGTAAACTTTTGCAAAAAAGAACTTAGGCTCTGATCAGACTCCTTGTGGCGGTGCTGAACGATCGCCAGAGCGGCAGGAAACGCTGTAGGGAGCGATCCTAGCAAAGTTTTCAAAGCTGACAACCCCCCCAGGGATGTGCCTATGGCAACGAGTTCGTAGGCCACTAGCTCTTCCTCCTGTAAAGCTTGTCAGTTTTTGCTAGATCGTCATAGGCCGTTTCGTATTTGGTAAAGCGAATGGTTTCTTGCTTCCCGAGGCCAAGAATGCCAAATTTACACAGGCTTTTATAGAACAGCTCATGCACCTGATTTTGCAGGGCTTGATTAAAGTAAATCAGCACGTTGCGGCAGATAATTACGTTAAATTCATTAAAGGAGCCATCGGTGACCAAGTTGTGCTCGCCGAAGACAATTCTTCCCCGCAAAAAAGGGCGCAAAATAACGTTATTGTAGTGGGCCGTGTAGTACTCAGAGAAGGTACGTCGCCCGCCTGCCTTTAAGTATAGGTGGGTATACTCCTGCATTTGCTTGTACGGATAAATGCCCTGTCTTGCCGTTTGCAAAACCTTTTCGTTGGCGTCGGTAGCATAGATGCGACAGCGGGGGTAAAGCCCTTCTTCCTGCAGGAGAATGGCCATAGAATAGACTTCTTGCCCGGTAGAGCAGCCGGCGTGCCAAATTCGGAAGAAAGGGTAAGTGCGCAACAGGGGTACCACCTGCTGACGAAAGGCCACATAAAAGCTGGGGTCGCGAAACATAGCGGTGGTGTTGACCGTTAGGCCTAGCAGCAGGCGATCGGCACAGGCGCGATCGTGCAGCATCTCAACCTGTAGTTCGGGTACGCTAGAAAGCCCTTCAGACCTCAAAAAGTTCTGAACGCGGCGCTTGAGAGAGGCCTTAGCATAATTGCGAAAGTCGTAGCCATACCGATGGTATAGCCCCTCAATCAGCAAGTGAATATCTACATCGTCTGGTTTTAAGATACTCACTAACCCCGCACAACTGGTTCGAACAACTGGTCTGAAGCGTGAGTGCCATGCACAGGTTGAGGTCAAAACCCATCACGCTTAAGATCTATTGTCGCTTAATCCGTTGGTTAGACGGTATCCCCAAGAGAGGATTTTAGGCCCAGATCAGGTGTACAACCACAGGCGCAGCAGGGTCAGCAGTTGTTCGGTATCGATGGGTTTGGTGATGTAGTCTGAGGCCCCGGCCTCGATACACTTTTCGCGATCGCCCTGCATGGCCTTGGCCGTCAGCGCAATAATCGGCAGCGATCGAAACTGATCCTGCTGGCGAATCAGGCGCGTCGTTTCGTAGCCGTCTAGCTCCGGCATCATAATATCCATCAGCACCAGGCCGACATCGGGGTTGGCCCCCAGGGTTTGAATCCCTTCGCGACCGTTTTCGGCAAACACTACGTCCATGTCGTACTGCTCAAGCAGGCTGGTGAGGGCAAACACATTGCGCACATCGTCATCGACAATCAGCACTTTTTTGCCCGCCAGGGCCGGATCGCTGTGCTGCAATCGCTCCAGCATTTGCTGCTGACCCGGCGGTAAATTGGCCTGCACGCGGTGCAAAAACAGCGCCGTTTCATCTAGCAGTCGCTCGGGCGATCGCACGTCTTTGATAATGATGGTCTCGGCCAGGCGGCGCAGCTGGGTTGCTTCGGCCTCGGTCAAATCTTTGCCGGTGTAGACAATGATCGGCAGCCGCACCAGGGCCGGGACTTGCTTGATCTGCTCAATTAGGTCAAAGCCATTCATGTCGGGCAGGCCCAGATCGAGCACGATGCAGTCGCAGGGCTGCGATCGCAGGGCCGCTAGGGCCGCCGCCCCCGTGTGCACAGCAGTGCTGGTCACCTCCGGGCCGCCAATTAGCTCAATAATGCTCTGGGCCTGCACCGGGTCGTCTTCGATCACCAGCAGGTAGCGCACCCGCCGTTCCACAAACTGCTTGATATCGATCAGGGTTTGGGTCAAAATTTCGGGCGAGACGGGTTTTTGAATGTGCGCGATCGCCCCCATCTGAAACTCATGCTGCTGCTGGTCATTCACCGTCAGCACGTGAACCGGAATGTGGCGGGTCACGGGGTCGTGCTTGAGCTGCTCAAGCACGGCTAAACCGTCCATGTCGGGCAAATGTAGGTCGAGGGTAATGGCGCTAGGCCCAAACTGCTGGGCCATCGCTAGCCCGCTTTGGCCTTCGAGCGCAACTAGCACCTTAAACCCCTGCCCCCGCGCCATATCGAGCAAAATACGGGCAAAGTTGGGGTCATCCTCAATCACCAGCAGAACCTGGCCGGAGGCGTTTCCGTCGGCCTGCAGCTGGGCTCGGTCATCCGCTAAGTTGTCGGGCAGCGGCTGCAGCGATCGCTCCAGGCGATCGATCACCGTCACGGCAGGCGGCTCAGGGGCGGCGGCTGGCCGCGCCATTGGCCGCGCTACTGGCCGCGCTACTGGCGGTGGCCCTGGCTCATCGGTGATAGCGGGAGCCACGTAGAGCAGCGGCAGGTGGAGGGTAAAGGTGCTGCCGCGATCGGGCTGACTTTGCAGCTCTAGAGCACCGCCCAGCAGCTGCGCCAGCTGCAGGCTAATCGACAGCCCCAGGCCGGTACCACCGTACTTGCGGCTGGTGGTGCCGTCAGCCTGCTGAAACGCGCCAAAGATGGTCTGCTGTTTTTCGGGCGCAATGCCAATGCCGGTATCGCTGACGGCAAAGGCCACCTGATCGCCGTCGAGCCGGGAAACGTACACGGTAACGCTGCCGCGATCGGTAAACTTAAGGGCGTTGGAGAGCAGGTTTTTGAGAATTTGCTGCAGCCGTCTGGGGTCGGTGGAGAGGCTGGACGGCAGGGCATCATCGAGCACAATTTCAAACTGTAGCCCTTTGCTGGTGGCCAGCGGTTCGAAGGTGCGGGTCAGCTCCATCTGAATCGCCGTAAAGGGGAGCGGCTCTACCGTCACCTGCATCGTGCCCGACTCGATTTTTGCCATATCGAGAATGTCGTTGATCAGATCGAGCAGATCGGCTCCGGCGGCATGAATAGTGCGGCTGTACTCGACCTGCTTTTCGGTCAGGTTGCCGTTGCTGTTGGTGCTGAGCATCTGGGCCAAAATTAGCAGGCTGTTCAGCGGCGTTCGCAGCTCGTGAGACATATTGGCCAAAAATTCTGACTTGTAGCGCGACGACTGGGCCAGCTGAGTGGCCTGGTCTTCGAGCGCCTGTCGGGCCAGCTCAATCTCCTGATTTTTACGCTCGACCTGCTGCTTTTGAGTTTCGAGCAGCTCGGCTTTTTCTTCCATTTCTTCGTTGAGCTGCTGCAGTTCTTCGTTCGACTGCTGCAGCTCTTCCTGCTGCTGCTGTAGCTCTTCGTTCGACTGCTGTAGTTCTTCCTGCTGCTGCTGCAAAATGTACTCTGATTCTTGCAGCGACTGAGTGCGCTCTTCGAGCAGCTGGTTGCTGTGCAGCAGTTCTTCCTGCTGCTGGCGCAGTTCTTCAGTCAAAACCTGCGACTGCTCTAGCAGCTGCTGGGTTTGCAGGTAAGCGGCGATCGCATTGATCATCACCCCGGCCACGCCGCTGGCCTCCTCTAGGAAGGTGAGCTGTAGATCGGTAAAGCGCTGAAACGATGCCAGTTCGATCACCCCTTGAACCTGGTGCTCAAACATAATCGGCAGCACCACAATGTTGAGCGGCGGCGCGGTACCCAGGCCCGATCGAATGCGAATGTAGTCACCGGGCACCTCGGTCAGCAAAATACGCTGCTGCTCTAGGGCGCACTGCCCCACTAACCCCTCGCCCAGGGCAAACTCGTTGGCGAGCTGTTTGCGCTCCTGGTAGGCATAGCTGCTGAGCAGCTTCAGCCGAGGCGGCTCGCTGCCGGCATCGAGCATATACAACAGCCCCTGCTGTGCTTCTACCAAGGGGGCAACGTAGGTTAGCACCAGGTTCGCTAGCGTTTCGAGGCTGCGCTGGCCCTGCAGCTGTCGCGATAGGTCGGCCAGATTAGACTTCAGCCAGCGCTGTTCTTCGTTGGCTCGAATGGTCTGCCGCAGATTGGTCACCATTTGGTTAAAGGTGCGGGTCAGTATGCCGGTTTCGTCTTGGGAGGTGCTGGTGGGTAAGTCGATCGCTAAATCGCCATCGGCTAACCGTTCGGCGGTGTCTGAAAGCTCGCGTAGGGGGTCAGAAATATTGCGCGACAGCGCCCAGCCCACCAGCGATAGCAAAATAAACGAGGCTGGAATCCCCACGGCGATCGTATAGAGGGTCTGCTGAGCCGACAGCTGCGCCTGATTGGCGCGCTCGTCTAGCAGGGCTTCCTCACTCGTTCTTAGATCGGCAATCAGGCCTCGAAGTTGAGCCATCAACTGCCGCCCTTCGTCGGTTAAGACGAAGTCTTGCGCCGCCGCAAACCCACCGGCATTTCGGCGCTGAATGCCTTCTTCTAGCCGCGATAGTCGGGCATCAATCAGCGGGCGCAGGGTGCCTAGGCGACGGGAGACAACCGGGTCGTCGAGGGTTAGCTGGCCCAGCGCTTCGTAGAGCGCGTCGATCTCCTCTACGGCTTGGTTGTAGGGTTCTAGGTATTGGGTCTGACCGCTAATCAGGTAACCTCGTTGGCCAGTTTCGGCGTTGGCCAGCTCAGCCTCTAGCTCGTCGAGATACCCCAACACCTGGTACGACGTCTTTTCGCGCTGGGCATTGCGAATCAGGCTGGTGGTGGTTCGGTAAGCAACAACGCCGAGGAGAGTCAGGATTGTCAGCCCTAGCGCGAATCCTGCACCGATTCGCGTCCCAATTTTGAAGCGATTTATCATAGGGTTTGATCAATGAGCTGACGCTATTAGCCTGCGGTAATAAGCATGGTAATACGCCGCGAGGCTGGCTTGACCCCCGATTGGCGGTGCGGTCAAGCCGAAGCAGCGCAGTGCCGTGCAGATCTGGCGGCGGCATTTGCCAGCAGGATGGGCGCAGGGGCGCACCGGAGCATAACGGCCGATGTCTGTGGGCTTATTTGCCGTCCCTTCATCGGCTCTTAAATAATCGCTAATCGGCTATTAAAGCCTTCCTTACCTGGGCCTCATAGGATTCTCTAGACAACACATAAGGCTTACCAGCTGGCTTTGCTATGGCAAAAAAACAAGACTTCCGCACTATTCTCAAAAAAGTGATCAACGTTGAGGATGCCAGTCATAACACCTCCAGCAACGACTCGTTTGATCAGGTGATGGCCCGCGCTCGCCTGGGCCGCCGGGGTTTTTTGAAGGGCAGCTCGTCTCTGGCTGCCGCCACCGTGCTGGGGACGAGTTTGGCGTTTGCAGCCGATTCGGCTAAGCACACTGGGAAAACCGCCAAAGCCGCCACCGACCTGCGCTTCAGCTTTAGCCCCGTGACCAAGAGCATTGCCGACACCCTGACCGTGCCGGAGGGCTACACCGCTCGCGTGCTGCTGGCCACAGGCGACCCGCTCAAGCGCAACGTTACCCCCTACAAAAACGACGGCACCGACAACGACTTTGAAGGGCGGGCGGGCGATCACCACGACGCTATGCACTATTTTGGTATGAACCGGGCTGGCGATGGCTGGGACGCCAGCGGCAGCGATCGCGCCCTGCTTGCCATCAACCACGAAGTCTGTGAAGACCTGGGTTTTGTGCACCCCAACGGGCCAACCAACTACGGCCCCGAGAGCACCGAGGCCCGCCCCGCGATCGAGATCGACAAAGAAGTGGCCGCCCACGGCGTCACCGTTGTAGAAGTGGTTAAGCAAGGATCGACCTATCAAATCAACCGCGACTCTCGCTACAACCGCCGCGTTACCGCCGCCACTCCCTGCCAGATTAGCGGCCCGGCCCGGCGTAGCCCCATGCTGGCCACGGCCTTTTCGCCCAGCGGTGAGCGCACCCGTGGCACCCTGAACAACTGCGCCAATGGCTATACCCCCTGGGGCACCTACCTCACCTGCGAAGAAAACTGGGCCGGATATTTCAACCGGCGCGAAGACGATGCCGTGCGCACCGCTAAGGAAGTCGCTTCCTTCAACCGCTACGGTATCGGCAATGAAACCTCGGGTCGCTACAACTGGTCGCGGGCCGAGGCCGCAGGCAACACCGATCTCTACCAGCGCTGGGATGCTGGCAAAACGGGCAGTCGGCCCCAGCAGGACTTTCGCAACGTCGCCAACACCTTTGGCTGGGTAGTTGAAATTGACCCCTTCGACACCAGCGCCACGCCGCAAAAGCGCACCGCGATCGGGCGCTTTGCCCACGAGGGCTGCTGGCCCGCTGCCGCCGTAGCCGGGCAACCGCTGGTGTTTTACTCTGGCGACGATGCCCGCAACGAGTACACCTACAAGTTTGTCTCCGCCGCCCAGTGGGATCCTCAAGATGCCACAGCAGGCCTGGCTGCCGGGAATAAGTACCTGGATGCTGGCACCCTGTACGCCGCCAAATTTAACGATGACGGCACGGGCGAATGGCTGCCGCTAACCCTGGATAACCCGGCGATCGCAAACTACGCCGACTATACCTTTGCCGACCAGGCCGACGTGCTGATCAACGCCCGCATCGCCGCCGATGCCGCTGGCGCAACCAAAATGGACCGGCCCGAGTGGGGCGGCGTCAACCCGGTAACGGGCGAGGTCTACCTCACCCTGACCAACAACGTGTCGAGCAGCAGCGGGCGCGGCGTAAAGACCCCCCTCAATGCTGCCAACCCCCGCTACTACGCCGATGCCAAGGGCGAGAAAGTTAGCCTGGGCAACGTCAATGGCCACGTGATTCGCTGGCGCGAGGCGGAGGGCAACCACGCCGCTACTAGCTTTAACTGGGATGTCTACCTGTTTGGGGCTAAAGCCAGCGCCGAGGCCGACGTTAACCTGTCGGGTCTGAGCGATGAAAATGACTTCTCCAGCCCCGATGGATTGTGGTTTAGCGAGGCAGTGCCCGGGCTGATGTGGCTACAGACCGACGATGGCTACTACACCGACGCTACCAACTGCATGATGCTGGCGGCCCTGCCGGGTACCGTAGGCGATGGCGAAGCCAAGCTGGTCACCAGTAAAGCCGTACCCATCAATGGCGATACCGACCAGCAGGTGAAGACCTACATGGGCCAGGCGGCTAGCCCTGCGGTGCTGAGCCGCTTCTTGGTGGGGCCGCGCGACTGCGAAATTACCGGCATTACCGAATCGCCCGATGGTACGGTGCTTTTCGTCAACGTTCAGCATCCCGGCGAAAATAGCGGTTCGGCCACCGACCCCAGTCAGTTCACCAGCCACTGGCCCGATGGCGGCAACGCCCGCCCCCGCTCGGCCACGGTGGTGATTACCCGCAACGACGGCGGCAAAATAGCCGTCTAGGCAACGATTGGTTGTCTACCCCCAGTTGGTTAAGGGCAAACGACCGTTTGCCCCTACGGCATACCTGTTTGGATCCGGGGGGTTTGAACTCGGACTTGGGATTACCCTCAATCCTGCTCCGGTCTATCACCCATCCATCCTTCCTCTAGGTCTGCGGCGGCTTGGGCAAGCCGTTGGGAATCTCAAAGCGATCGCCCGTGCGGCAGTACTCATACCCGGCCATGCGCCCGATCGCCCCCAGTTTGTCAGCGTCAATGCGGTTGTTCTCTAGCAGCACGTCGTCGCGCACAAACAGGTGCACCACCTGACCAATCACCATCGAAAACTCGCCCACTGGCACAATTTGCAGGGTGCGGCACTCAAAGGCGACCGGCGACTCCGCCACCCGAGGCGGCTGAATAACGCGGCTGGGGGCGGTTGATAGGTTGACGTAGTCAAACTCCGACTCGCCGTAGGGCAAGGGCTCGGCACACTCGGCTACCTGGTGGGCATAGGATGCGATCGCCAAATTGATCACATACTCTCCGGTGCCGCCCTCGCTGGGTGGACGCACATTGCGCAGGGTGTCTTTGTCGCTGCCGTCGGGCTTGCGGCTGACACTAAACATCAGCGCCAGAGGCTTGTGGCCCACAGCATTGAAGTAGGAGAAGGGGGCCAGGTTGACTACGCCCTCGGGCGATAGGCTGGAGACAAACGCGATCGGGCGAGGCACAACGCTGCCGATCAGCAGCTTGTAGCGGGTTGAGGGGTCTAAAAGCTCGGGGTCAATTTCCATTCAGGGTTAGGGGTGGGGTAGGGGCAATTCCACGAATTTTGCCATGTTTCGCCGAGTGTGGCTGAGTCTTGGGTCGAGAAATGGCATCTACAACCAGTGCCGGTCATAGGTGTGGTGGGTCACATTCTCTCGTAGCCATTGCCAAAGAGGCTCTGCGGACATACCGTCAGGACTGTAGGTCGGCAGCGGCGCTAGGGTGATATCGAAGGTTTTAGCGGCGTCTTGCCCCGACCGACCTGGCTGGTCGGGGTTCCCTTAATTGAAGAGTTTGCGTGCTTTATTGCAGGAAAACCCCAGGTCTTTGAGGAGGTTACGGAGGGTGTCTCGACAGCAGTTAGTGGCAAAGCACGATCTGGGCTGTGGTTCCTTTCCACTAGGCAAAACGCTACCATTTAGGACGTTATGCAGCCTCGCCACTGCTGATCGCTCAAAAGCGGAATGGAAATTGGTTTGAGTCCTGAAGTCTTGAGTCCTAAGTAATGACCCCTGCTCAGCTTGCGGCCTCGGCAGAAGCCAAGCCTAAACTCTCGACTGTTAGGCGGTTTTTACAATACTTTGCCCCCTACCGTCACGACCTGCCCCTGGCCCTGCTGCTAGTGGCGATCGGGGCCACGACCCAGGCGATTGGGCCGCTGCTGATTGGCTGGGCGATCGACAACCTGATTTTGGCAGGCAACCTGCCGGGGCTGTTGCGCATGCTGGTGGCGCTGACGGTGATTTACTTTGTCGGCGTGTGGGCGATTCGGGGGCAGATCTCGCGCATGGGTTCGATTGTGCAGCGACTGCTGGGGCAGCTGCGGCAGGATATTTTTGACAAAATTCAGAGTCTGCCTATCAGCTTTTTCGATCGCAGCGAAGCGGGCGACCTAATGAGTCGCCTACTCAACGACGTAAATACGGTAAACCAGGCCTTTGGCCTCACCATTCCCCAGGTGCTGGGTCAGACCTTTAGCCTGGTGGCGATCATCATCGCCATGCTGTCGATTAACTTACAGCTGGGCTTGCTGAGCAACTTGGTGGTGCCACTGATGATTTTTACCACCGGGTTTTTCTCGCGCTGGGCCAGGGGCCGGTTTCGCGTCACCCGGCAGACCATCGGCGACCTGTCGGCCAAGCTGGAAGAAGACATTGGCAGCGTGCGCGAGGCCCAGGCTTTCAACCGCACCCAGCTCAACATTGAAGAATTTGACAGCCTCAATGCCGCCAATCGCCGGGCCAATGTGCAGGCGGTAGCGGTGACGGCGGCGTTTTTGCCCTCTATAGACTTTCTCAATACCCTGGCTACGGCTGGGGTATTGGCCTATGGCGGCTACCTGGCGGTGACAGGGGTAATGACCGTAGGCACGGTGACGGCGTTTTTGCTCTACGTGCAGCAGTTCTTTCGCCCAATTCAGATTCTCAGCCAGTTTTATACCCAGGCCCAGTCGGCGCTGGCGGGGCTCGATCGCATTTTTGCGCTGCTGGATGAACCTGCCACTCTACAAGATGCGCCCAACGCAGCCGAAATGCCAGCCATTGACGGCGAGGTGCGGTTTGAAGCGGTGGGGTTTGGCTATACCCCCAACCAGCGGGTGCTCAAAGCCGTCAATCTCTACGCTCATCCAGGGCAGATGATTGCGCTGGTGGGGCCAACCGGGGCGGGCAAAAGCACGATCATCAACCTGATTATGCGGTTTTACGATGTGTCGGAGGGGGCGGTCAAGATCGATGGCATTGATGTGCGCGATGTCACCCAGGCGAGTCTGCGCCGCCAGATTGGCATTGTGCTGCAAGACAACCTGCTGTTTAGCGGCACCGTGGCCGAAAATATTGCCTTTGGCGCACCCCATGCCACCCAAGCCGAGATTGAGGCGGCGGCCCAAGCCGCCAATGTACACGAGTTTGTAACCTCGCTGCCCCAGGGCTACAGCACCCGGCTGGGCGAGCGGGGCACCCCGCTGAGCCAGGGCCAAAGGCAGCTGGTGAGCATTGCCCGCGCGGTGCTAATTGACCCGCGTATTTTGGTGCTCGATGAGGCGACTAGCAGCATTGATACAAGGACTGAGGGGCTGGTGCAGGATGCGATCGCCACTCTACTGAGAAACCGCACCAGCTTTGTGATTGCCCACCGGCTCAGCACCGTCACCCAGGCCGACCAGGTGCTGGTGATTCAGCAGGGCGAGATTGTTGAGCAGGGCACCCACACCGAGCTGATGGACGAGGAGGGCATTTACGCCAATCTCTACGCGCTCCAGCTCGGTAAGGCGGACTGATGCTCAAACCGTAGGGCTGGCAATGCCCAACCTACTAGATTTAATTCAGGATGAAGGCTCTAAAATGGTCATCAATCATCCACTACAGCGCTAGCAACGATGACTGATAATGAGCTTTTAGGCCGAATTACCACCGATCCAAAAATCATGGTTGGTAAACCCGTTATTCGAGGGACTCGCCTTACGGTCGAATATATTTTGAATCTTTTGGCCCATGGGGCGACGACAGCTGAAATTCTAGAAGAATACGAAGGTTTAGTTAAGGATGATATTCTGGCCTGTCTTTTGTTTGCCTCACGGTCTTTAGAAAGTGCAAGTTTTATGCCTTTAGAGAAGGAGATTGCTTAGTTGCGCTTTTTGGTTGATGAGAATACGGGAGTCGTCGTTTCTCGGTGGTTGAGGAATCTGGGGCATGAGGTCTTCTCTGTATATGAAGAAGCTAGAGGTACAGATGACGATATAATTTTACAAAAAGCCTTTGACGAAAACTGGATTTTGATCACCAGCGATAAAGATTTTGGAGAGAAAGTTTACCGAGACAGGCAGCCTCATCGGGGAGTAATCTTCCTGAGGCTTCAGGATGAGCGCTCTGTCAATAAGGTTGCGGTTTTACAAAGGTTATTGGAAAGCTATCCTAATCAAGTGGCTGATAATTTTGTTGTGGTGACTGAGAAACGGGTTCGTTTTGCAAAGTGAATAACCTGCACGACAACCTGATGAAACATAGTTTGATGCAGTACCCGCATCAGTGGGAGTTTTCGAGTTCTCGGCGGTTTGTCAGGGAGGGGTTTTA
This sequence comes from Nodosilinea sp., assembly GCA_049646445.1. Taxonomy (GTDB): domain Bacteria; phylum Cyanobacteriota; class Cyanobacteriia; order Phormidesmidales; family Phormidesmidaceae; genus Nodosilinea. The sequence continues at coordinate 98,488 of JBARVV010000103.1, forward strand.
TGGAGCAGATTATTTTATGGAGCAGATTGGGAATACCAGTGCGGAGGGAAGGAGGCTGGGTTTGAGTTTGAGTTTGAGGGGTTGGTAGTGGGTGAATAGGTTGGGTGGTGGGCGGTACCCACTTGTATATTAAGCTTAATTTAATTCGGCGCAGAAGGTGGCTTCCTTTACTGCTTTCATATAAGGAACAATAACCTCAATGTAAGAAATTAAATCACCAAAAGATACATCAGCTGCTCTATCATTATGATGAATTATATTGTTTCTTTTTGTGACTATGGTATATATCAAATCCTTGTTAAATTCAAAGTCATCTTTCCTAGAAAGGTCAACACCTAAAAACTGAAATAACTTTAAGGTTCTATAAGGATTAGCAGAGATATTATCAGATATATCTTTCTTGGAAACCGGCAATTCTATATCAGCATACTTGAGTTGTTTATCCTTCAATGATGTACCCATTCTCCAATGAATAAAATTATGAGGGATATTCGCACATGTTATCCTATTACTCACTTCCTGAGAATATTTGAATGCAACATCTTGAAGATAAGCCTCTAAATAACTACATATACTAATCAAGTACGACTTAACGAAAAAATTGACATTATCAATAAACAGATCATCAGGATTTTCATCAATAACTCTTCTTTCGGAAATAATTATCACTTCCTTCAATGCAAGGAAAAGAGTAACATACTTAGAATAAATCTCATTGCTAGCTGATTGCGTCATTTAATAACGGCTCCCATAAACTTCTACGTCTTAAAATCGAAGTTTTTTTCTGTAGCCCTCCGGACAAAGTTCTCCTAAACGAATCACTTGAACAAAGTTGTATATATGCTAATTTAATTTGATCTTTTTTGCTTTCAACGACTGCATCATCTAGAAGACCGACAGTTGACATCAGCAAGTCGTAGTGAATCATTCCTTGTTTTGGCCTATCACGAGTGGTATCAAAAAACAAATTATCCTCAAATACAATTAGGCATCGGTTCAATGCGCTTTCAAATTTGGCACGAAGTTCATGAACTAGCTCTACGGGAGCCTCTGCATTCTGCTCCATGAAGTCATCTAGAAAATCTCTAAGGACATCGTTATAACCACTTAGACTAAGATTGTTCGAAAAAGCGAAAAATCGTAATACTTGTTCATCTGGTTCGCGGCTATCTCTTACTCTATTACTATTTTCAGTTATGCCGAAATTCTCAATAATCGGGTTCTTAGATAGCTCTATAAGCAAATCGTCTAAAGAACCTGGATATATTGCATGCCTAATTTCCTGATCGCTCAGTTGAACAGCACCTTGATTGAGTCGCGCAAATATCTCTCTTATCAACTTCTTAGGATTCTCTTTCCTTAAGACTATACAGCGAATTGTTGTGGTTTCAAGCTCTGCCCGATACTCTCCAAGTTCTGAAAATTTCTTCCCTTCTAAGTCTTTAAAGGCAGTCATCCCCTCTAATGCAAATTCATCGTCGAAGAACTTAGTAATAGTTGTTAGTCTTTGAACACCGTCAATGACCAGTTGATTCCGGTTTTCATCTTCCGCAAAATAACACGAAGGAAGTGGAATCCTCATTAAGCAAGATTCAATAAATTTTGAGGCACGGCCCCATCCTTCTTTGTCCCATTTATATTTTCGCTGAAATTCAGGATTTAAAATGGTCTTTGGATTATTAGAGGTTATACGAGAGACTAAAGTCTCGAATGGATAATCAATCGGATACAAATTTACTGTCCTCTCATTAATTTCAGTCATTGGTTTTCTGTATTGAGCGACAAGTATATTTTCTGATAGCCAAGCAAGTAATTGTAGGGTGGGCACTGCCCACCTTCCCATCCAGCTATCACTAACCAATCGGGAATATTACCTTAGAGTATCTTCCTTTACTCCCAAATGCCTAATTATCGACGCGCCTACACTCCTGGCGGGGCAACCTTTCTCACTTTGGTCACCTTCAACCGCAGACCCATCTTTGCAGAACCCGACAAGTTTGAGGGGGAGGGGTTGGTGGTGGGTGAATAGATGGGGTGGTGGGCAGTGCCCACCCTACGGCTGGTCTGCGTGTGGTTGGGCCATACGGTTGAAATCACCGATCGCATAAAGTACTATATTTAACGCGGGGAATGAGACTAGGCGGGGAATGAGAGGACTGGAACTCCTCCCAAACCCCTAATCATTCCGCTTAACCGGACTAAGCCGAAATGACTGGACTCATTTTAAGAGATCTAGCCCATCGGTTTCGCACCTTTACGGAGTGCTAGGTAAGTTCCCCGTTTTCTTTACGACAAAGGTGAACAACATGACTTATGAATTCAAACTGCCCGTGCGGCAGCAAGAAGTAGTGCGCCTAATTGCCCTGGGCGACTACTCAGCGGTACGAGACACGATTCATCAGCTCGGGGCGAAAGGTTGCGCCGACCCAGATAGGTGGACGAAGCTGATACCCACCGGCAGAGAAGGTGAGTACATCTCGATACACACCCGGCGATACGTCCCAACAGCAGACTAACGAACGAAAGGTAGGGTGGGCACTGCCCACCTTGCCACCTTCGCGCATTATCCTTAATGATGTCGGGATTGATGAAAGCGATCCAGATGTTGAGGCATCATCTTAAATGAGCTATCGAATCTACATGGATGTCTGCTGTCTGAATCGCCTTGGCTAATCAGTACTCTACAAGACGATACAGATACCAATGAAACAAACAGAAATTAGACAACAAGGCTACAAGGCTCTGATCGACTCCCTAGGGGTTGCCAATACCCTGCGATTTTTGCAGCAGCTTGGTGTGGGATATGGCGACTACACCCAGGAGCGCCGCCATCTCGACCAACTTACGCTCGATGATTTTCGAGAATTTGTTCGGCAAAAAGCCACTGACCCCTCTGCTTGAGTTGTTGATTGGGCATTGGGACGAAGCGGTTAACCGGTCGTTGGCGGCTTTGCCTTCTGAGAGCCAGTGGCAGAGCCACTTTGAGGGCATTTCCAGGTAGAACCCGCAAACGAGCACTGCTTGCAAAGGGAGGAAATCAAGTTTCACTCAGGCGTTACTTGATTACAAAGCCCCATTCATAAGTAACGCTATAACGAAATCAAGTTTTGCTTAAACGTTACTTAACTATCACACCCCATTCATAAGTAACATTATGACGAAATCAAGTTTTGCTTAGGCGTTACTTAACTATCAACTTGCGTAATCAAGTAACGCGGTTCGGCAATCAAGTTTTGTGCCCAGGTTACTCGAAGCGCTCCCTGGTTTGGCCGATGCGCCAGGGTACTAACCGCCCATCCCCCTTGCTGTAGTTGAATGAATAAACGGAATACTCAATACCCCCCGTGAGTGATCAAGTTCGCTGAGAGGGCGTTTGAAAAGTGATTGAAGCTACAGAAAATAGGACTTTTTGAACATCCGCTGACATCTAAACACCTGTAGCTCGTTCTGCTACTTAAAAATACGCAGAACCTTCTTTTATTTGTGCTGAACAGATTCCGTATTACTCAGGGGTTCACGGGTTAAGCCCATTTGCCATAGTCAAAGGGTAAACGGTTACGGGAAATTTTACCGATGGGCAGACCAAAAAGAAGTTCAAAACCAGTAGAGAAGGCCCAGCGTCGCGCTGCCGCCCTGCGATCGCTTGGGGCCAATTTAGACCTGGGCAACGGCCTAACTCTGGCCGAATATAACTTGGTCATTGAGGCTGTGCGAGCCGATATTGCTACCTACAACGAGGCCCTATCTCAGGTAGACCATGCCGCAAATAACGTGCAGGCAGGCGAGAAAAAACTGCGAGATCTATCTGAGCTAATGCTGATGGCCGTGGCGGCCCGGTATGGTAAAGATAGCTCTGAATACGAAATGGCAGGCGGCACCCGCAAGAGCGATCGCAAAAGACCAAAACCCCGACAGATTAATGCCGCCTAGCTAGTTAGGAATTCCTGAAAGTCGAACCTGTCTCAACGCGATGAACCGTTGCAATAAGCCTCGGCCTCATAGGCGTAGTGTCTCAACCTCCAATTCAATAAGGCTCGCCAGCTTAGCTGACGAGCCTTGGTCGTTTTTATGGTCTGGCTCAACGAGGTCAGGCCCAGGTGGGGCGCGCTACTACCAAAACATGGATAGCTGTTTTAGAAGGTGTTTTACCTACACGCTAGAGCCGCTGGCGGGTTCGCTGCCCATGCCGTCGGCGGCGTTGCGCAGGACGGTGATCTGCTCTTCAAAGTCCATTGTTTCGAGGGCGGCCAGCAGGTCTTGACCCTGGTTGGTGAGTTTGTAATCGTCGGGCATGGGGATGATCTCGCCGCTGGTCATGCCCTGGGCCAGAAAGTACCAGAAGGCCAGCTTGGTATTGGACCCCAGCGAGCCGTACTCGCGGCTGATTTGGTTCGACTGGTCGCCTCGGGCGATCGCGCGCATGGTATCGAGCTGCTGCTGCTGCTCTTGCGCCTTGACCTGGTCGTACAGGCCGGTAGCAATATCTGGAGAGGCCGAGCCAGGGGCGGCGGGAGTAATCGCGTCGCCCATTTGCTCATAGACGAACCACAACAGCGCTAGCTGCTCGTCTACATCTAAGCGTTGGAAAATTGTGATGGCTTGGTTAGGGTTGTTGACTGCAGCTGTGTAGTTGGTCATAAAAAATCCTTTTCTACAATTGGGTAGCAACAGGCGACAAAAACGTTCTCAATTGTGCGTTCTGTGCCTTTGCCAGTTGTTTGTAACTTAAATTAATATTTACCCAGTTTCCTCTGTCGGGAGCAAGAAACACGGCAAACCTGTAGGTAGGGAAAGGAATTAATTACCTGAATTAAGTCGTTTCTGTACCGCCAAGCCGCGATAAGACGCGATCCCCTCAAGGTGACTACGATGGTTTAAGTGCAGTACATCGCCAACCAAATGCAACAACTGTTCTTTCAGTTTTATGCCGAACTCAATGACTTTCTATCGCCCGATCGCAAGCAGGTAGAGTTTACCCACTGGCTAAACGAACCGGCCTCGATTAAAGATGCGATCGAAGCTCTAGGGGTACCGCATCCAGAGGTCGATTTGATCCTTGTCAATGGCGAATCGGTTGGGTTTGACTACCTGACTCAAAACGGCGATCGCATCAGCGTTTATCCTCGCTTTAGTGGTAGCAAGACTGATACACCATCGCTAGTGCGCCCCGACCCTTTGCCCCAGACGAAATTTGTGCTGGATGTGCATTTGGGCAAGCTGGCCACCTATCTGCGGCTGCTGGGGTTTGATACCCTTTACCGCAATGACTATGAGGATGAAGAACTGGCCTACATTTCAAGTCAGCAGCAGCGCATTTTGCTCACCCAAGACCGAGGCTTACTCAAGCGCAGCATTGTGACTCATGGCTATATCGTCCGTTCTCATGCGCCAGAGCAGCAGGTTAAAGAACTACTAGATCGGTTTGATTTGCACCAGACTGTGGCTCCCCTACAGCGCTGCCCCCGCTGCAACGGAGAGCTAACTGCCGTTGATAAAGCCGAAATTGGCGATCGCATTCCGCCCCTCACTCGCCTGCACTACGACGAGTTTGCGCGCTGCCAAAGCTGCGGCCAAATTTACTGGAAAGGTGCCCACTACGATCGCATTCAGCAGCTAGTCGCACGAGTGACGGCTACCGTGACTTCTACGGAATTTGGCGGGTAACTGTAGGGGCAGCTTTGGCTGGGGCAGCTTCGCTGGCTAGACGCTCTAGGGCATCGGCCTGGCGCTGCAGTTGTTCGGTCTGTTTGTGCATTTCGTCTATTTGCCGATTTTGAGACAGCGCCCTACTGGTATCGGGGGTAAAAAACTCGCACCCCGACAGTAAAAGACCGCACAATAGCCCAACAATTACGAAAATACGCATACCAAAAAACCTGGCTCTCCAGTTTTGAACATTGCCCGTGCCGACGAACGCAACTTTGATCCCGGCCTGGGAATTGGGGACTTAAGCCCTATATCTAGAATGAAGCAGCCCAGCCCAAATGAAACCCGCCGTTGGGGTAGACTTGGGCGGCGATCGCGCCAGTTAGCAGCATGCCGTTGGGGGATAGGGCGATCGCGAGGAGCGCGATCGCCCGCCCAGAGCGACACCTAGACGCTGTAGCAATGTTGTCTATCTACTGACGATGCTGTCGCAAGCTTGAGCAACGGAGATCAGTCTTTGACTTTGATCAGGCGAGGTTTGATCAACATTGCCATCGATCAAACCTGACAGATTGACTTCAGATGGGTTTCCAGGCCAAATCCTGTTGGTTTACCCCGATTCAGCTGGGCGGTTGAGTTCTACCATTTGCCCGGTAGTGTAGGTGCCAATCGGGCTCCAGATCGCGTAGGGCAGCAGCAGCAGCGCCGCCAGCCCTGAAATCGGTAAGACCGTCAGCGCCAGCAGTATCCCCAAAATTACCCCAATGCCGCCCAGCACGGTGCCGACCTTGAGGCTTCTGAGCCGCAGGGTGGCCGGAATGTAGGCCACGGTAATTAGCTCCACCAGCAGGTAAAATCCCATCATCAGCCAGGTTTTTGGGGTGCCGGGTTCGTTTTGCCAAACGAGGTTAGCAGAGACCGCGCCACAGGCAAAAATCACCGTCCAAATAACCGGAATGGCCGGTTCAAAAAATAACCACTGGGGCCGATCGAGCCGCAGCCCCCAGGAGACATCGCGGGGTCTGATTAAGCTGCCGCCCAGGGCCACCAAAAAGGTGATGCCGCCAACAATCATCCAGCTTTTAAGCATGTTGTGATCCCCAAACTTAACGACAGCGAACGGCCCAGGGGCCGCCGCTCAGTATTTATTGGTTAGGCCGCCACCTGATTGAGGGCTGGCCCCAGCACCATGTCGATCTCGCGCAGCATTGGTTCATCGAGTTTGACACCCGAAGCGGCGGCGTTGTCGGCCACCTGCTCGGGGCGACTGGCCCCCACAATCGCAGCGCTCACCCCAGGGTCGCGCAAAATCCAGGCCAGGGCCAGCTGCGCCATCGAAATGTTGAGCTGGTCGGCCAAAGGCTGCAGGTTTTGCACGGCGCTGAGCACGCGATCGCTCCTGAGATCCTGCATGAACCCGTTCATTTTGTCGTTGGCGGCGCGAGAGTTGGCGGGGGGCGCGGCACCGGGCTTGTACTTGCCAGTCAGCACGCCCTGGGCCAGAGGCGACCAAACAATTTGGCCAATCCCGTTTTTGGCGCAGAGGGGAAACACCTTTTCCTCGGGCTGCCGCCACAGCATGGAGTACTGGGGCTGGCTAGAGACAAACTTTTCCACGTTTGGCAGGTTTAGCGCGGCTTGAATCTGGGCCGGTTTCCACTCGCTAAAACCGATGTAGCGCACTTTGCCCTGCTGCACTACCTCGGTCAGGGCCGCCATGGTTTCTGCTAGGGGGGTGTTGCTGTCGTAGCGGTGACACTGGTAGAGGTCAATGTAGTCGGTGCCCAGGCGCTGGAGCGAGGCGTCGAGCTGCTTGTAAATTTGCGCCGCCGACAAACCCTGATCGGTCTGCGACATGGGGAAGAAGACCTTGGTGGCCAGCACGTAGGAACTGCGATCGAGGCCCTGCAGCACCTCTCCCAAAAACGATTCGGCGGCACCGCGTCCGTAGACGTTGGCGGTATCGATGAAGTTAATGCCGACATCAAAGGCCTTGTGTACACAGGCTTCGGCCTGCTGCCGCTCGACCCCGCCGCCATAGGTGAGCCAGGAGCCTAAAGCAATTTCTGAAACGGTTAGGTCGCTGTCGCCGAGCTGTCGATATTTCATAGTTGAACGGTCTATACCTGCTGCAAAAGGTCACGCTGCACGACTGCCAGAGGCCGAAGCATGCCGTCATCGATCTGCCCCGCCTGGAATGGCCATAATCTAATCGATGTGAAGACCATCCCGCATCGACCTACAGGGGCATGCCTACCTACGTAAGATCGGACAGCCCCGTGCAGCATCAAGACCAGCGGAGCAGCCCGATCGCGCTGATAGTCGCGGGGCACATAAATTAATCCGTCCGCGGTATAACTTTTTCTCAAGCCGCAAAAATAGAGCAGCTACAGCTAGTTCAAAAAAGACCGGGAGTTATCGCATCTGGCTAGCAGTTCGATCGCGCGTTAAGTACTAGATAGACAGCCTAAACAGACAGTCACCGGCTGAAGGGATATACCTTTAGCTGGAGGAAAAAGTAAAGGTAAGCCCTTTAGGCTGGTGCCATAAGACATAGATAGGCTAATGCAGTTTTTGGGGCAGGAAGCGTAATGGGTGACTCCAGGTTTCCGGCGATTCGAGATTTAGCCATGATTGGCGATCGCCGCACCGCCGCCCTGGTGACCAACACCGGGGCGATCGTTTGGTATTGTCCCGGTCGCTTTGACTACCCGGCCCTGCTGGCCGCCCTGCTCGACCCCGACCGGGGCGGCGATTGGGTTCTACAAATCCCTGGTGCAACCTGCGCGCAACGACGCTACCTGGAAGACAGCGGCATTCTAGAAACAACCCTCGCCACCCCCGCAGGCGAGGTAGTCATCACCGACTGGATGCCGATGGCAGAGGGCACCCCCCACGGTCTTTGCCGCCAGTTTTCAGCCGCCCCCGCCGATCTGGCCGTTACCCTGGCCCCTGCCCCCGACTACGCCCGGCGATCGCCCCAGCTTCAGCCCCAGGCTCAGGGCATTCAAGTCGACGGGCAGCATTACCTCTACGCCTCCCATCCCCTCACCCTTAACGGGGCAAAAATTGACTGCACCATTCCCCAGGGAGAAACTGGCTGGTGCATGTTGATCGATCGCCCCCTGGTCGAACCCGATGAGACTCAGCTCAAGGGCTGGCTTGAGAAAACCCTGGACTGCTGGCGAGGCATTTCCACCCACGCCACCTACCACGGCCCCTACGAAAAACAAGTCGCCGAGTCTATTCGGGCCCTGCGCCTGCTCACTTTTGAGGACAATGGCGGCATTATTGCCGCCCCCACCACTTCGTTGCCCGAGGTAATTGGCGGCCAGCGCAACTACGACTATCGCTATGTCTGGCTGCGCGATGCGGGCATGATTGTCAGTGCCCTCACCCGAGCGGGCAGCGATGGCACCGACGAGCGCCGCTTTCTAGACTTTATCTGCGGCTACGATCGCGATTCTGACCACCAGCCGCTCATGCCGTTCTCTACCCTAGATGGCGATCCGCCCCGTTCAGAAGAACGCCTGGATTTGGTCGGGTATCGGCATAGCGCCCCGGTAATGATTGGCAATGTGGCCAAAGACCAGCTTCAGCTCGACGCCTACGGCAATGTGCTGCTGGCCGCCAAGCTGATCTACAGCCGCTTTGAGACCCGCGAGCACTGGTCTCTGGTGGCCGAAATTGCCGATTTCTTGAGCGATCGCTGGCACGAGCCCGACTACGGCATCTGGGAAGAGCAGGAAAAACACCAGTACACCTCTAGTAAGGTTGTGGTAGCTTGCGGCCTAAAATTTATTGCCGATCTGGCCGAGAATGCTGACCAAGCTCGCCGCTGGCGGGCCGCAGAACAAGCCATTCGAGAGTTTGTGGCCCAGCACTGCCTCACCTCAGCAGGAGCCTACGCCGCTGTTGCCGGGGGAGAAGACGTAGACGTAACCGCCGCGCTGTTTCCGGTGTGGGCCTACACCGCTGCCGATACCCCCGAAATGCTGGCAACCATGGAGGCATTGGAGCGAGACTACGCCACCGGCTATCTCTATCGTCGCCATCTGAAGAGCTTTGACTCTCAGCAAGAAGGCATTTTCTTAGCCGGAACCCTTTGGGTCGCTCAATACTGGATTATGCGCCAGGAGTTGCAGCGGGCCAGGGCAATCATGGATGCCGCCCTAGAGTACTCCAACGACTTAGGCTTATTTGCCGAAGAAGCTGATCCAGAAACCGGCAGCATGCTCGGCAACTTTCCTCAAACCTTTGTTCATGCTGCGTTCATTGGAGCCGCGATCGATCTCAGAGCCGCCCTTGAGAAAGACTAATCTAAGGACGAATGGCACTAAATTAAGGCTGGCGAACAGTGCTTACCCTACTGTAAATCAAGGCTTTCGGCGATCTGCAAGAGCTTATTTCCGTGACATTCCCAATAAGGACGGCCAGCCAATACTCGGCCAGCACGATGTTGAGCTGGGGGCGTCAGGCGATCGCGGGCTAAGACTAATTCTGACAACAAAGATACCTAAGAATTTTGCTTCCTCCCCAGGGCGCAGACCCTGTGCCCCTACATCGGGGTATCTTCTTGGTCAGAGATCTCCTAACTAGCGTTGCTATATCGGTTGAGGCCGCTGCCACGGCTGGATGAACCTCCACCTAGGGCTAGACGTTGATCTCAGTTTGGTTACCTAAGCTGAAAATAGCTCTTGACCTTAAACCAGCCAGCGTTGGCCTAGACCCCCGTGGCTGAGGTTAACTAACTAGTACTCTGGGGCATAAGTATGACGACTATTGCTAATCGCCAGGGAGCAGGGGAGCTAGGGAGCCAAGCGATCCGGAGTAGTGGGCGTATTTCCGCCTTGGAGTACTAGTCCAGCTAGTTTGGCTGAGCTGAGCTCTCCGGCATAGCCACAGGCGTAGAGATCAGTCCCCTAAACGGTCAGCGTCATCTCTCAGTTCACACCAGCGGTGGATACTATGGCTGCGCCTAGTACACCCGGTGGCTCGTGAGAGCCACGATTTTGGCGGCACGACCATAGGCAAGCTATGACTGCGAGCAATGGACATTTAAACCCAATATTCAAGGAGAATTAGCATGGCTCAAGAACTTAAAAACCGTAAGGTGGCGATCTTAGCTACCGATGGATTTGAGCAGATTGAACTCACCGATCCTAAGCAGGCGCTAGAGAAAGCCGGTGCCCAAGTGCATGTCGTCGCCCCCCACGGCGACTCCATTCAGGGCTGGAATCACCACGACAAAGGCGACAAAATACCGGTTGATTGCACCCTTGACCAGGTCAAAGCCAGCGACTACGACGCTCTGATGCTGCCGGGCGGGCCTTTAAACCCTGACCAGCTTAGAACCGATGATCAGGCGGTGAAGTTCGTCAAAGAATTTTTTGCGGCCAGCAAGCCCGTTGCCTCAATTTGCCACGGCCCCTGGACCCTGATTGAAGCGGATGTGGTGAAGGGCCGTAAGGTAACCTCATGGCCTTCCCTAAAGACCGACCTGAGCAACGCTGGCGCAACCTGGGTTGATCAAGAGGTGGTTGTCGATCAAGGGTTAGTGACCAGCCGCAACCCTAACGATCTGCCTGCTTTCAACAGCAAAATGGTTGAAGAATTTTGCGAGGGCAAGCACCCGGCCCAGGCGCAGTCGGTTTAGATTAGCGCTGTAGCGCTGCCCCCGGCCCAACCCAGATTCATCGGTTGAGCCAAAACCTGCGGCAGCTGTGCATCAAATTCTCTGTCGATCAAACCCGACGGGGAACGGTTGCTGAGCTAGCATGAACCGTAGGACTGTTGTTAGACCCTGGGTTGAGTGTGTTGCTATGGGCCGTGGTGCAGCCGCGATCGCAATCAGTTTTCCGCTAGTCATTTTAGCCGCCTGGCCCGTTCAGGCGGCTAGCCCTTTGGCGGCGGGGGCCGTCGAGGTAGCGCCTGTGCTGCTGGCTCAAACTTCTGTAGAGCAGGCCGCCCTACAGCGCCAGAGAGCCGCCCTGCTCTACAACCAGGGGAATTTGGCGGGTACCGCTGCTCTACTCGAACCGGCGCTGGCGGCTTATTTGGCGGGTAGCGACCCCAACCAAGTGCAGCAAACCGCCTCCTTTTTGGCCCTTGTCTATGCAGAGCTCGGCGATGCTGCGGTAGATAACGGCAACTTGACCGTCGCCCTTGCCTACTACCGGCAGCAGATCGATGCCCTGGCCGTCGGGTTCAACCGGGCCGCTGAAGTCGAGGCTCTGACCAACGCAGCCCAGGTGGCGCTACAGCTGGGGCAAACGGCTCTAGCGCAGGAATACCTGAAAACCGGGATGAGCGTGGCCCAAGAGGTGGGAAATCAAGCCTTAATTCAGCAGATTCAAGACCTGCTGAATACTCAAATCAATCGGCCAGTTTTCTAGAGCGATCGGGTGCCTCTAGCCCAGTGAGACATAGCCTATAAAAGGCACCGAGGCACCCGATCGCGAGAACCCTTAGGCCCAGCCAGCGCGATCGGTAATACGCAGGGCTTCGGGGTTGTTGCTGCCAAACACCGAGGCGTTGAGCGGGTCTTCTTTGAAGTCGCCAAAGCCTGCCACCACAGAGCCAACCTCTACGCCTTCAACCACGGGGTACTCGTTGTTGCTCTCGGCAAAAATACGCTGGGCCTCGGGGCTGGCTAGGTACTCTAAAAACTGCACCGCAGCCTCGGTGTTAGGGGCGCTCTTGACCACCCCAGCCCCGCTGATGTTGACGTGGGTACCGCGACCATCCTGATTGGGGAAGAACACCCCAATGGCCTCAGCAATAGCCTGGTCCTCGGCTTTGTCCGACTTGGCCAGACGGGCTAGGTAGTAGGTGTTGGCGATCGCAATATCGCCTTGCCCCGCTGCCACGGCCTTAATCTGGTCGGTGTCGCCGCCTTCTGGGTCGCGGGCAAAGTTGGCCACCAGGCCCCGCGCCCACTCTTCAGTCTCTTCGGCCCCGTGGGCAGCAATCATCGAGCCGACTAGCGACTGGTTATAGATATTGGTCGAACTGCGCACCAAAATGCGATCGCGCCATTTGGGATCGGCCAGATCTTCGTAGGTGGAGAGTTCGGCGGGGTCGACGGTGTCTTTGTTGTACATGATCACCCGCGCCCGCTTGGTCAGGCCGTACCACAGCCCATCGGGGTGGCGCAGGTTTTCAGGAATGACGGCATTCAGCGTGGCCGAGTTCACTGGCTGAAACATGCCTTCCTGTTCGGCTCGCCACAGGCGACCGGCATCGACGGTCATGAGAATGTCGGCGGGGCTGTTTTGCCCTTCGCTCTTGATCCGCTCGATTAGCTGGTCGGCATCGGCCTCGACCAAGTTGACGCGAATGCCAGTAGCCTCACGAAACCCGTCGTAGATTTGGTCGTCGGTGTCGTAGTGGCGAGAAGAGTAAAGGTTAACAGCTCGACCTCGGCCAAAGCCAAACTGAGCGCTGGCGGGGCGCTGGCGCAACTGGCCTAGAGCAACGGCGGTAGCGGCAGCACCCGCCCCCAAAAATGTACGTCTTCCTAGCTTCATAGGGTGTTACCTCAAAAATGAACCTCAATGGCCCGCTGGGTAACCCCAGGCCAGGTGTTGACGGGGAAATTCCCCAGGTCATTGAGAAGCCAAGTCGCATTGTACAGCTTATTGCGAGACTTTCTTGATAAAGCCAATATTAAAGTCAACACTGTGGTGAATAGTGTCAATATCAAGTTTCCAGGGCGATCGCCGACAGAGGCGGCAATCGCCCTGAGGCTAGGTACTTGAGACAATGGGAAAATAGCCGTAGAATGGCCTAAGAAGAATAAGTCCCGTTAGCTTAACCGCATCTGCGATCGCAACCTTTCGACAATGACTCCCAGACTAGCTCCCTCAACACTGGCCTCGCACAGCCCCGCTGACAACCAGCGCCAGCCATTCCCCAAGCGATCGCCGCGCCAAGCGCGCGCTTGGCTGGGGCCGCTGTGCGTGGCCGTCTCGCTTGCGGCCCACGGGGCGCTGCTGGTGCTGGCGATGCCTGACCCCAGTACCGAAACGCCGCCCGCAGACGCGATCGCTGAGCAGCCTGCGGTGTTAGACGATGTGGCCATCACAGTGTTGCCCAAGGCGGCCCCCGTGCCAGAACCAGAGCCAAAACCCAAACCCGCACCGATCGCGGAAGCAGCCCCACCTGCCGTCGCGGCACCGTCTGCCGCAGTGCCGCAGTCTATGCCGCAGCTCACGCCGCAAACGCCTGCGATCGCCCCAGTAGAACCGCCGTCTACTCCCCCTGCTGTCGACCCTGAACCCGCGTTTGCCCCACCGCCAGCCGCTGCTGACCCTGCCCCCCCGGCCCTCTACGCTAATTTTCCCCACCTAGACGGAGCCCAGGCTGCCTGCGAAGGGTTGGCCGACTGCTGGCGCAGCCCTGTCAGCAGCAGCTGGCGCGGGGCCGCCAGCGATCTCAAAGAACGGCTAGAGGCCCAAGGCTACACCCTCAACAACGTGACTGGCGACGTGCTCTCCATCGACTCTGGGGCTAGGGTCTACGCCGTGAGCAAACCGGGAGAAGCTGACTATTACTTAAATCTTGTTTCGGTGCGCGACGGCGTGCTCTACACCATGACCGCCGAGCCAATGACCTCAGACCAGGTGCTGACCCTGCAGCGATCTTAGTTAATTTCAGGCTGGGGCACGGCTTGAGTCGATCGCTAAACATTAGCCCGGCTCTCTTCAATTATCTGAAGAAAGCCGGGCTAATTACCGATCGGAACCCCGAATATAGTTTGCTTTGAAAACATTGGTGTTTCTAGACTAGGAAATTATCCCTCTGCCAATGCTTCTTGCCCGAAATCTGGGCCTTGACCAATACCCCAGGTGGTTTTGAGAATTTCCCGAAACGTGGTGCTCTGGTACAGCATTGATTCTTTCAGCTGCACAAGTAGAGCGCGAGCATCGTCTGGAGAAAGCGATTTAACTTGCTGCTCAAACACCTGAAGTTCAAACTGTTGTTCAAGGGGCAATTCTTGACGAATATCCATGGTGACATCCCTTCTAATACAACTTCATATTTATCAATGTAACACTTTGTTAAACAATTGGGGTAGATCTCTGCCTTGCGTGGTAGCTAGCTTGGCTCGCCGTGCCGTTTTCAGAGCCTTTGCCCTATTCCTTCACCCTGGGGAAGTTGCCGTCTGACCGGCTATCCAGGCAAATCACGACCTGAAGCCAAGCCGTGATGAAGAAACACATTAAGCACTGTCAAGTCTTGGTCTATAAGCTACATTCTCTCTGGAGAGCTTTTTAAAATGATTTTTAGAAAAGAAATCACGTAAGGCACTGCGGCCATCTGATGAAAGCCAAAACACCTAGCCAAGAGGCCGATCGGCTTGAGGCGCTCAGGCAGTACAAGATTTTAGATACGCCTGCTGAGCATTCCTATGACGACATCACGTCGCTGGCTGCCTATATCTGTGATGTACCGATCGCGCTAATTAGTCTGGTTGACGCAGATCGCCAGTGGTTTAAATCTGCGGTGGGTCTGGTGGCACAAGAGACTAGCCGAGATGTTTCGTTTTGCGCCCACGCCATTTTGAGCCCAGCTGTCATGATTGTGAATGATGCTGCCGGGGATAAGCGGTTTGCCGACAATCCGCTGGTTATCGGTGATCCAGGCATTCGGTTCTACGCCGGAGTGCCGCTGATTTCGCCCGAGAACCACCCGCTGGGAACGCTGTGCGTAATTGACCGCAAACCCAAAACCCTAAATGATTATCAGATCAAGACGCTAGAAGCTCTAGCGCGTCAGGTGGTGACGCAGCTAGAGCTTCGGCGGGTGTCTGCGCAACTGGCTGAGGCGCTGGAAAAGATGGAGCTAATGGCTGGCCTAATTCCCATTTGCTCGTACTGCAAGGGTATCCGAGACGACCAGGGATATTGGTCAACCGTGGAGGCGTTTATTCAGCAGTATTCGGAGGTGGGTTTCACTCACGGGGTCTGCAACAACTGTATGAAGCGCCATTTTCCAGAGGTGGCAGATATTTTGCTGCCCAATCTAGAGGCCATCCTAGAGATAGAAGATACCCCCATAGAAGAGTAGGGTTTTTGGCGGCTGCCCCGTCTCCACCGTCGAGAGTGAATCGACAGGACTCACCCTCAACGGCCCCTCAATGGCCCCTCAATGGCCCCTCAATGGCCCCTCAATGGCACTAACGCTCAGCTTAGAGCGATCGCAGAAACCGAATCAGCGCGGCGCGATCGTCTGCCGCCATGGCCCGAAATGCTTCTTTCGCCCGTTCTGCCTCGCCACCGTGCCAGAGAATGGCTTCTTCTAGGGTGCGGGCGCGACCGTCGTGCAAAAAGCCCGAGAAAGGGCAGCACGGTTTGGGTTAGCCCTACGCCCAGACGATCGCACTCCCCGCCGCCAGCTTATAGGGCCGCTCGCTGTCGGCTTCTTCAATCACCAGTTCGCCGCCCTCGTAGGCCTCTGGCTCGCTCAAAAACACCGTAAACGACAGATCAGAGCGGTAGAAATTGGCTCCGCCCATCAGCGCGTTGTCGGTGTGCCGCCCGTAGCTCATGCCCGCGCCGTAGCGGCTAAACAGCAGGGAATGCACGATTCTGGGGCAGGCCACGGCCTGAAACAGCGCGTTGCGGGCGATCGCCTGCCGCACCACCGCCTTCAAGGGCTCAACGGCCTCCTGTTTAGCCGCCTGCTGATTTTGCTTGACCAGCTTGGCGTGCCAGCCCGCCGTCGTTTCCCCCGGCACAAACTCCGCCTGGGCCAGGCCATCGCGAAGGCTGGCCACCTCATCGGCGCTCAACAGGTTAGAAATGCAAACAATCATAGAGAAAGATCGGTGTAACAAAGTCTAGGGCGCAGGGAGTCCGCAACGCCCTCGGCCTTACACTCTAAACCGAAGATGCGGGGTTAAAGCTGGTCGGCAAAGCCCACCCACTTCCAACCAACTGGTGTATCTTAGTCGGGGAACCCTGGCCGCTTGCTCAGGCCATAACTGCGTGGAGGATTCGCGAACGTGGCTTCCCTACCGCTACTGACCCTGCCCCTGGGGTTGCTCTCCATCCTTCTAGGTACGGGGGAAGCCAAGCCCCTGCACACTTCGGGCCTCACCCCCACCGCCCTGCAAATTGAGTGGCAGTCGCCGTGGATTGCCGAACTGGCCCGCAACCCAGTGGTAGAGGCGATCGTGGCTGACTATGTAGCCGGGCTGCGGCGGCAGGGCTGGTCTGTACCCGACCAGGGCATTTGGATTCAGGTGGGCCAGAGCGTAATTGCTGAGCACCGGGGCACCGTGCTCATGCCCGCCGCCTCGCTGACGAAGCTGGCGACGACGCTGGCGGCGCTTCAGACCTGGCCCCTCGACCACCATTTCGATACCCTAGTCGGTCTCCACGGCACGCTGCGGGACGATGGCGTGCTCGACGGCAATTTGGTGATTCAGGGCAGCGGCGACCCGCTGTTTGTGTGGGAAGAGGGCATTGTGCTGGCCAACCGCCTGCAGGAATTGGGCATTCGGCGGGTGACGGGTGACGTGCTGGTAACAGGCTCATTCACCATGAATTTTGAGGAAGATCTAAGTGATTCGCTCACGGCTCTAACCCAGGTAATGTCTGCCTCTAGCTGGACTGGGGCAGCGCAACAGGCCTACGGTAATCTGCCCCCCAACACGCCCCAGCCCAGCCTACAAATCGATGGAACGGCCCGCTGGGTTCCAGCCGCAGATTTGGAGAATGTGCCGATCGACTGGGTGGTGCAGCACCAGTCGCTGCCGCTGGTCGCTATTCTCAAATCGATGAATATTTACAGCAACAACGCCATGGCCGAAATGGTGGCCGAGCTAGCGGGCGGGCCAGGGCAGGTAATGGCGAAGGCGATCGCAGCGGCAGACCTACCGGCGGGTGAACTCAGCCTGGCCAACGGGTCGGGCCTGGGGGTCGAGAACCAGATGTCGGCCCGAGTGGCGGTGGCGATGACGGTAGCAATGCAGCGAGAGCTGAGTGCTCAAGGCTTTTCGGTGGCGGATGTGATGCCAGTAGCGGGGGAGGATGTCGGCACGCTGATCGATCGCCGCCTGCCCCCCACCGCAGCGGTTAAGACCGGCAGCCTGGCCGAGGTCAGCGCCCTGGCCGGCATGGTGCCCACCGCCGAAAAAGGGCCAGTGTGGTTTGCCATTATCAACAAAGGCTGGGATATTCCCGACTTGCGGGTGCAGCAAGACCAGCTAATGCAGGCGATTCAAGCCCACTGGGGAGCCGCCGAAGCGCCCGCCGATCTTCGAACCAAAGTGCGGATGCAAACCGGGCCGTTTCGCTACGGCGACCCCAGCCGCAATCAGGCGGCCCAAGATTTGGCGTCGGAGTAGGGCGGCTGGGCGTAATGCTGGTGGAGGGCTTTTGCGATCGCCGCCGCCGCCCCCGGCAGCCCCATGCGGCGGCGACCATTTTCGGTAATTTGCTGCAGCCGGGAGGCATCGGCCAGACAATTTTGTAGGGCAGCCCCAGCTTGTTGAGGGTGGTCGAGTAAAAGAATAGACGGACCCAGCAGCCGCGACTGGGCTTCGGCAAAGGCGTAGGTGAACTGGGGGCCGGGGCCAGGGAAGGTGACGACGGGTTTGCCCAGGCCCACGGCTTGTTCGGTCGCGGTGCCGGCGGTGGCGATCGCCGCATCGGCCAGATGCAGACACTCAGCGAAGGCATTGGTGGTTAGCACCAGCACGCCATTACCGCGCTGAAACATCGGGTACTCGCCGAGGATCGGCTGCCAGCCAGCATCAAGCAATACGTCTTTAAAGGCCGCCAGGTTTAGCGAGGGGGCAAGGGCGGCGAGCAGGCGCACCTGGCGATCGCTAAATGTCTCCATCACCGATGCGATCGCGCTCACCATGCGCTGCCAGTTGTCGAAAGCCTCGGGGGCGCGCGAGCCGGGCAGCAGGGCCAGGGTGAGCCGGGCGGGGGCGGGGGCAAAGGTGGCGGTGAGCTTAGCCAGGGTGTCGGCGCGAGTCTCTAGCTCATCCATCATCGGGTTGCCGGGGTAATGGGCCGGCAACCCCAGCTTTCGCAGCGTGTCGGCGGTCAGCTGGTCGCGCAGAAACACTCCCTGGCAGCGAGGGCGCGCCATCAGCCACCGTTCCCAGGGCACGTACACCGAGCCCGACCAGCCTTCTAAAAACGGGCGACCGGGCAGACGGTGAGTTTCGTCGCGAATGTAATACTCTGACTTGGCGGTGCCAATGAAGCTGTACTCGGCCCCGCTCTGCCAGGCGATCGCCAGCGGCACAATATCTCCTACCGCCAGTATCTTGCCGCCGCTTTTGGCCCACTGCCGCGCCGTTTTGAGCTGAGCCAGGGTGAGCCCCACCAGCCCCCCCTGCAAGTCGCGCAGCAGCTCCTGGCGATCCATATAGATGAAGCCGCCGGAGGGCATGGCCTGAGTCGGCCCCTGAATTTGGATACCCGCTTTTTCGTAAGCGCGACCTTCGCCCACAATGGGCAACGCCGCTAGGCTGGGCGAACCCGGTAGCTTACGCAGCTGTTTGAGAATGCGAACCGCGATGCCGTCTTCGCCGTGGCCGTTGCTAATGCAGAGTAGCTTCATCATTGCCGGTTCAATACTATAGGTGAGGATTCAACTCCACAGTTGAATAATCGACACCGTTTTCAACCCTAACAGAAAATGCATAGAGCACACCGGGGGGAATGGAGCCGCAGCGGGTAGCACTGTCTCCTAGGGTTTGGTGGGGGGCACTTTGGTTTTGGGCTTTGGCTTGGGTTTGGCCGTAGGCTCGACTAGCTTGGCTTTTGGCTTGGCCTTTGGCTGGCCTGCTGGCTTGGCTTGCTCGGGCTGAGGTAGTCCTAGCGCTTGGGCAATGTGGTGCTGAATGGCTTCTTGCTCGTAGGCTGTCTGCACGGGAAAGCGAATTAGGGGCAGCCCGGCGCTCTTGACGGCCTGGTTGAGAAAGTCGTCCCGCTTGACGCGATCGACGCGCTGGTGGCTGCTGTCGTCTAGCTCTACGGCGGCTAAAACCTTGAGGCGATCGCGATCGCACAGCACAAAGTCAAAGTGCTTAGCCGAGATTTTGTTAAACGCCCGCTGCCAGTCGCCCCGGTTTTCGGTCTGGGGCTTGAGCACGTCGGCCACGCGCACTTTGCCCAGGACTTGATACTGTTCTGTCGTCGCCTCTTGCAAAGCTCGGTAGAAGCTGATCTCGGCCCTGGTAAATAGCGATTTTTGGCAACTGTAAGCGTAGGTCTGAGCCGTATCAGAGGCTTTGTCGGAGGCCGCCTGAGCAGGGGTGGATGGTTTAGCTGTGCCCCGACTACTGGCAAGCATCGATAACCCAGCCACAACCACTGCACCAATAACCAGCAAGACAATAAGTAACGACACCTTGGGCAACCCCTCTATATGAATGGCAAGGCTAGAATACCCAAGCTCGAAGCTTATGGCTGCCCTGCAACTTGGGGCCGACAGTCTTGATCTGCCTTGCTTTGGAGGTATGTTTGGGCCTGCAATGTCAAACTGCTTTGCCAGATCGCTTAGTTTGATCGGGAAACGGGTGCCCTATTGCCTAGTTTTGCCAGACAACCGCAGGCACCCGGTTCCTTAAATGGATGATGCTACTCGATGAACAGGGTTTTCGTCAGAATGACCATCCAGGCGGCGGCTCCGCTGGGCTTAGTAGAAGATCGCACTGCTGCGATCGCTTTGAGTCAACTGTAGGGCAATGCTTGAGGCAATTTACTTCCCTCGCTTGATCGAGTGGGAGTACTGAAATCATGGCATTGGTAGACAATGGTTAAGCCCTGATACTCGGGTATTATCCAGCTCTTCTAACGGATAACAACCCCATTTTCCATGCTTAACCCTCAAATCTGCTAGATAACATCCCTGAGTGCAGGGCTTAACTGGCAGATTTGAGGGTTGATTCCCTAGGAAGCGGGTATTATCCAGTAAATCTAACGGATAATGCCAGGCATGGAGGGTCTTATCCAGCAGATCTGACACTTAATACATAGTTAGGCGACAAAAACGGAGATTTGAGGTGCCACTAGACGAAGCTACAAGAAATCTAATCCACGACTACTGCGTGCGAGACCTTCCAGGCGAGTTGCAGTGGCACGTAGATCAGTTTTCTTTTGTCGAGGATGAAGAGTTGCGATTTCGTCTGGGCCGCGCGTACTACTCCGCTAGATACATTTACAAGCTTATGGAGGCCACTTTTGTAAGTGGGGATGAGCGCCATCCTTTCGTTAAGTTTCAGATCATGCAGTACGCCTCTATCTACGAGGCCGTGGTGGTGAATCTCCTTTTTGGGCAGTTTGCCACCCATCCGGAGGTAATTCAGCTACAGACGCACAAAGCATATAAGCCCATATCTGCGTTGGCAGGAATTACTAAGATGCAATACGGCGATGAGGAAATTCATACGTGCGTCTACCGTGACGCTAAGACCCCTCGCAACTCTATTCCGTTCAGGGACAAGGTTGATTGTGCGGTCCGCATTGGGTTCGTTGACGCAGCTTTCGCGGGTGACATCAAGCGCACATACGAACTAAGAAATCTGGCACACATCGAAACCGAGGCTGCTAAGCAGTTGGAAGTTGAAATTGAACAGTCAAAAACTGCTTATTGGAGGCTTCAGCCGTTTTTGGATCAAGCTCAGGCATACCTCAGTGCCAATGTCGCCTAACATTTCGTTGCAGCGGACGTTTGACCCGCCACCTACTTTTGCTGTCGCAAAAGCAGGCGTCGCCTCAAACGCCGCTGAACTCAGGCGTTATCCTGCCAGCGCGCCCAGACTTCTGCCCCTCCAGCTACTGTAGATTAAGTGAAGCTCCTGCGTAACCTAACTCCCCTAAAGTTTTTCTGACCAGTCCCTAAGGGCTGAAGGCTTAGTTTGAGGATGCTGGGGTTCCACGCATTTAACCCAACTTACGTCCGTTTTAGACTGGGCAGCCAAAGCAGGACGAATTGTTCTGACTCACCACGTTGCTACAGTGATTATCTTTGCGTACCAACGCATTCAATCTGAATTATCTAGGCCCGGATTGTTTGAAATAAATCGTCGTGTCCCAGTAAGGCTAACTAACGATGTTTCAACGCCCAAAGGGCTGGGGCTGAAGAGCCACCTGGCTGGCGATCGCCCCATAGAGCCGGTCTGCGATTAGCGTATAGGCTTCATCGGTTAGCCCCGCTGGGCTTTGAAAAGCCTGTCCGGCAAAGTTTTCATAGATGGGGTAGAAATTTAAGACCTGAGCATTGGCAGATTGCTGGCTCGCCTGGTTGGCGACAGTGGCTAAGCCTGCAAACCCCGTTCGCATTTGCTCTAGGTAGGCACTGTCTAGCTCAGCCAAAATTTCGGTTTCTTCGGGAGTTAGAGCCTCTTGCTGACGAGTCGAGATTTCAGGCTCAATGCCGATAATCAAGCGCTTTTGGTTGGCCGAAGCCCAGCTCACCATCTGCCGCACGTGGCGACCATAGCGCTCAATGCGCTGGTCGAGTTCGGCCTGGTCTGCGGGCAGGCGATCGCTAAGAGTAGCTTCAACCGTGGGCGAGTAAAGATTGAGCGGCTCTGCCAGGCGCGGCGCGGCCTGCTGCCGTTGCAAACCGTAGCGCTGAATGCCCTGCACGACGTAGAGCTGATTGAACCAGTCGTGCGCCTGCTGGCTCAGCTGAGCACCTAACGACTGGCTATCGCCGGTCAAAAATTGCTCTAGCCCCGGCACATCGCTGCCCCGGTCGGCGCTGGGTAGCATCAAGTCGGCGTAGCCGCCCATTACCACCACAAAATCTGGATTGTAGGCCGCCACCCGCTGGGTCAGCGTGGCTAGCTCATTGCCCGATGCGTAGCCGGGTACAGCCGCATTTACAACTCGGTATTGCCCATCTCGAATGCGCGGCGGCAGGGCCAGGGCTTCCTGCACCTGATCGGCCCGAAAGGGCAGCGCGCTGGGCTGAAACTGGTTGGGGTTGGCCCGCTGCTGGGCGACCTGATTGTTGAGGCGAGTTTCTAGTTTGCTGGCAAAGGTGGTCTGGTTGTTAGAGCTAAGCTGGCCAAAGGCCGTCGAACCACCGAGCACAAAAATTCTGATCTCTCCCGCCGGTTTGGGGCCGGGCACGGCTTCGGTATCGCGAAACCCGCTGTCGTTGATCTGCCAAAAACTGCTCTGCTGATTGCCCACCAGCCTATAGCCCAGCAGGGGGTCGCGGACTGCGTTCAACTCGCCGCCCTCGGGCAGACCCGCGTAGGGTTGGCCATCTCGGCTGACAAACCGCAGGTGATAAGCGTCGATGACATCGGAGGTTTGGCTGGTGGTAAAGCGATCGCTGGTGCCAGTGGCCTGGGTCAGCAACCGGGTTAGCAACTCGATACCAACAGGAATGCCAATTAGCAATAGAAGAAACAGCGCCCACCGCAAACGGCGACGCGATGATTTTCTTTTGTATTGATAACTGCTGTACATAAACTCCGCCACTCTCAAGTCCGACACATCAACGGGTAAATTAGCCAACTGATTGTAGGCGATCGCTGCCGGTTCACCCCAGTGGCCCTTAAATTACGTTGCAAACTACTAGATTGCAAACTACTTTGCAAAGCGCCTCGCTCAGGCCAGCCGCCGTTGCGCCCTCAAGTTAACTCTCTAATTTAGATGTAGAAGCCGGAGGGGCCGTCTATGTTCCGCAACGGCTCAAATTGCTCAGAGTTTACACAGGCCAGGCCCAAGTCAGAGGCCCGTCCCCAAAGCTCAATCCCAAAGATGAGTGGAGTGCTACGCCTCTGCCCTGCCTCGCACTGAGGGAGCGATCGCCAGAGTTTCGGCCCCCTGCTGCATGGCCGCAATATCGGTTTTAGCCCAGGGGCGAACCGACTGGCAGTGATGCGCCACTAGCAGCCCCCACAAGCCGTTAGGAATTAGCACCGGCACCACCAAATTTGCCCGTACCCCCAGACCGCGCAGAAAATCGCGGTGACAGTCGGCAATGGGCTCAGTTTCAATATCTGCGATCGCCCGCACCCGTCCGGCAAAATACAGCGCCGCATACTCATCGTTAAAACATTCATCTGGCCCAGTCGAGCCAAAGATAGAAAATTTTGGATCGCTCAAAACTTCAAAGGTGACTCGCCCTTTCCACTGGCGATAGAAATAATACAAGAGCACTCTATCGACCTCAAGCTTGTGTTGCAGATCGGTAGTGACCTGTCTCACCAAACTATCGCGCTCAAGGGTCGTATGAATGCGGTTAACGACCCGCCGCAGGTCAGAACTTGTCCGCAGTTCTGCATCAGAATGAAGTTTTTCGGGAAAGGGTGGTTGCACGAATTGACTTAGTGTAGCGGCTAAAGCAGTTGAAGCAATTGTATCGATAATTTGACCAATCTATTTAGGCGCTGACCATAGCGGCTGACCATAGCGTCAGTCGGCCAGCTTCGCTATTTCAAACTATCCGAACCCAAACCCCTGGGGTAACTGTCCGTTAGACATAATTTCTGAGGTTGTGGTTGAGAGACCGTAGTGGGCACTGCCCACCAGCCTTAATTCAGTGCTATAGGCAAAGCAGGCTCAGCGGCAGCTTTCGTCGCGGGGGCAGGGCTCCAGCGGCTCAGCAGCCGGTATACCGAGGGAATGTAGTAGAGCGCCAGCAGGGTCGCGCCGCCGAGGCCGCCTGCGATCGCGATCGCCAGCGGCGGCCAAAACCCGGTGGGGTCGAGCAGCAGCGGCACAAAGCCAACCATAGTGGTGATGGTGGTGGCGATTACGTGGCGGGTGGCGTGGAATACCACATCTTCGACCGCCTGGGGATGGCCGAGCCTAGCGTCGGGATGTTCGCGCAGGGCGGCCAGCACCACAATCGAGTCGTTAATGGCCAGGCCAATCAGGCCCAGGGTGCCGAGAATGGCGGTAAAGCCAAAGATGGAGCCAAACACTTTCAGCGCCAGGGCGGCGAGGCCCACCGAGAGAATGGCGACCGAGCCAATCAGCGCCGCCAGCCCAAAGGAATTGAACGACAGCACCAGGGTTGCGGTCATCAGAATGATCAGCACGCCGACCGTAGAGAGCAGGTTGCCCACGGCGTCACCCCTGGCATCGGCCTCGCCACCGTACTCGATGCGGTAGCCGGGGGGTAGCTCAAACCCCTGCAGCCGCTCTTGAAAGGCGGCCAGCACGGTGCTGGGCAACGCGCCAGCGGTAATGAAGCCCTGCACGGTGTTGATCCGCTGGCCGTTGCGGCGGCTGATGCTGGCGATGTCGGGCACCAGGGCGAGATCTGCGATCGCATCTAGCGGCAGTTCGCCCTGGGCGGTGACTATATCGAGCGATGCGATCGCCCCCAGATCGCCCTGCTGGTTCTCTGGCACCCGCACCCGCACCGGAATGTCGCGGCTGCCGTCTAGCACCGAGCCACCGGTTTGGCCATCGAGGGCGGCATTTAGCTGACTGGCGATCGCCTGATTGTCGAGACCTAAACGACGGGCCTGGGCTTCATCTACCGTCAGCGCCAGCTTGAGCAGGGCGTCGGTCAGGGTGGCGCGGGTGTGCACCACATCGGGCACCTGGGCCAGTTCGGCCCGCAGGCGATCGCCCAAATCCCTCAGCCCGACCATATCTGAGCCATAGACCCGCAGCTCAATCGGCGCGTCGAAGGGTGGCCCCTGCTCCAGCTGCTTCACCAGTACCTGGGCCTGGGGAAAGGCCGCATCCATCTGGCGCTGCAGGGTTTGAATAGTGGCTTGAATGCGATCGGTGCTGGCCAGCTGCACAATGCCCTGGGCATAGTTTTGGGCGTTGCGGCGGTTATCCAGCACGTTGTAGAAAAAGGGCGGCGCGGTGCGGCCCATAAACCAGTGCACATCGTCGATGTCGGGATGGGTCAGGGCGAGTGCTCGGGCCTGCCGCACCTGGGCCTGGGTGGCCGCGAGCGACGCCTGGGTGGGTAGCTCAAACTCAATCTGAAACTGGTTGCGGTTGGTGGGCGGAAAGAACTGCTGGGGTAGGGTAGCAAACACCGCAAACCCCATTATCGGCAGCACTAGCGACAGGCCAACCCCCAGCCAGGGGCGATGAAACACCGCCCGCAGCGTCCATTTATAGCCGTTGGCCAGCGCTGCATTCGAGAACCCGTGCTGCAGCCAGCCCCAGCGCTGGGGCAGTGGATTCCAGTGGTGCAGTCGGCCCACCAGCGACACAATCACCGTCAGCGACAGGGCCAGCGAACTTAGCAGGGCTAAAATCACCGTCAGGCCAATGGTGCCAATGAATTCGCCCACCCCGCCCGGCGACGTGGCAATGGGGATAAAGGCCAGCACCGTGGTCAATGTGCTGGCCAGCAGCGGCACCAGTAGGTGGCGCACCGTCTGCGACACGGCTGTACTCGGTGGCAGACCCTGGCGCAGCCGCCCCTGCACTTCATCCACCACAATAATGGCGTTGTCGATCAGCAGCCCCAGGGCAATGATGATGCCCGTCACCGACATTTGGTGCAGGGGCACGCCGAGTACTTTCATGGTGCCAAAGACAGTCAGCGTGGTCAGCGGCAGGGCCAGGCCCACCAGTAGGGCCGACTTCCAGCCCAAAATCAGCAACGATATACCGATCACCAGCAGGGATCCCAGCACTAAGTTGCCCACCACCCCATTTAGGCGCTGCTGCACGTACTGGCTCTGGTCGAGCACAACCTGAAGCCCCAGCTCATCGGGCAATTCACGGCGAAACTCATCTAACACCTGGCGAGCCTGAATGGCCCACAGGTCAACCCGTTCGGCAGATTCAACTTTGACCGACAGCGCGATCGCCCCATGCCCATTTACCAGGGCCAGATCCGTCGGCGGGTCCTGCATGGCTTTAGTTACGGTGGCCACATCTCCCAGCCGCGCCACCTGGCCTGCGCTCCCCGCCGCCAGGGGAATGGCGCGAATCTGATCTAAAGAGCTAAGGCTGCTGTTGACTTCAAGCAAAAATTCGCTGCGATCGCTGCGGTACTGCCCGGCCGAAACTTTGGCGTCGCTGGCGGCAATTTGCTGGGCCAGCCCCTGGGCAGTCAGCCCCAGCCGCGATAGCTCCGCAGCGGCAATATCCACCCGAATTTCTTCATCCGGTTCGCCAAACACGTCCACCGTCTCCGTACCGGGAATCGCCCGCAGACGATCTTCCAGCGCCGCCGCCAGCCGCCCCATAATCGCGTAGTTAGGCGCATCGTCCCGCCGCCAGGTCAGGCCCACAATCAGGGCGCTGGCCTTAGTCGAGCTGTCGGCATACTCCGGTACTGAGGCCGCCGTGGGCAGTTCGGGCACGGCATCGTCAACTTTGCTGCGCACCTTGGCCCACACCGGGTCAACGTCGGGAACGGTGTCCTTTAGTTCTACGGTGATCACCGAAATGCCGCTGCCCGAGGTCGATCGCAGCGACTCAATTTCCTCCAGCTCAAACAGCCGATCCTCGATCTTTTCGGTCACCAGCGTCTCAACCCGCTCCGGTGTGGCCCCCGGCAAAAAGGTGGTGACGCGGGCAAACCGCTGCACAATCTCCGGGTCTTCTAGGCGCGGCAGGGTGAGAAAGGCCGACAGCCCCCAGACGACGAGTAGCACCAGGGTGAGCAGCAGGAGCTGGCGGTTGCGGTAGAAGAGATTCATGGGGAGGAGGGGGGGGGAATGGGTAGGGGCAGACGGCGTCTGCCCAAATCCTTAGATGGGTAGGTAGGGGCAGACGGCGTCTGCCCAAGCCCTCAGATGCAGCGAATGCACCATCGGGGTATGTTGGCGAGGTTAGCTATCGCATCAAACCCCCAACGCCCGGCGAGTTTGGCTACCGACAATGCCGTCGGCAGTTAACCCTCGGCTGGCCTGAAACTGGCGCACGGCGCGATCGCTGGCCGGGCCAAACACGCCGTCGGCAACCAGGGAAAACCCGGCCCGAGTCAGGGCCTGCTGCACAGATCGCACATCGTCGCCTCGGGTGAGGGGGTTGGCCAGCCGCAGCACTCGAATCACCGCTGGCGTCGTTGGGGCGGGCGGGGTGGGGGCCGACTGATTTTGCAGAAAGGCCCAGGTTTGTGGCCCCACAATGCCATCGGCGACTAAGCCCCGGCTAGCCTGAAACTGGCGCACGGCGCGATCGCTGGCCGGGCCAAACACGCCGTCAGCGGCGATCGCAATCCCGGTGCGGGCCAGGGCCTGCTGCAAGGTTCGCACCGGGTCGCCTGTGGTGAAGGGGTTGGTGAGTCGCAGCAGTGGCCCTGGGGCTGGCGAGGGCAGCTGCTGCGCTGGCTGTCGCTGCAAAAAGGCCCAGGTTTGTGGCCCCACAATGCCATCGGCGATCAGCCCCTGCGATCGCTGAAACTGCTCAATTGCCTGCTTGGTAGCCGGGCCAAACACCCCGTCAGCGGTAATTTGCTGCCCCCAGCGCCCCAGCGCGGCCTGAACTTGCTGCACATCTGGCCCCGTCAGGTACGGGGTGGTCAGGGCCAAAAGCCGCGACCCCGGAGTC